>DATCFY010000234.1:0-24656 GCA_036509255.1 Streptosporangiaceae bacterium | reverse complement strand
GGGAGTCGGCCGGATGACCCTGCTCGGCTGGATCATCTTCATCTTCGCCCTGCTCTTCTCGATCATGCTGCACGAGTTCGGGCACTTCGTCACGGCGAAGAAGTTCCGGATGAAAGTCACCCAGTTCTTCGTGGGCTTCGGCCAGACCCTCTGGTCCACGATCCGGGGCGAGACCGAGTACGGCGTCAAGGCCATCCCCGCGGGCGGTTACGTCAAGATCATCGGCATGACCGCCCTGGAGGATGTGGACCCCGAGGACGAGCCACGGTCCTTCCGCAGGAAGCCGCCCTGGCAGCGGATGATCGTGCTGGCCGCCGGATCGTTCATGCACTTCGCGCTGGCTTTCGTGCTGCTGTTCATCCTGGCCGGGGGGATCGGCCTGTCCGACACCAACTCCTCCACGGTCGGGCTCGTCGACCCCTGCGTGCCGACCAGCATCACCGCCACCAGCTGTGCCAAGTCCGATCCCGCGTCGCCCGCGGTCAAAGCGGGGCTCCGGACCGGGGACAAGATCATCGCGATCGGGAACACGCGGGTCCGCAACTGGACTCAGCTGGGAGCGGCGATCCGCGCGCAGAAGCCGGGCGCCCCGGTGGCGGTCGTCGTACTCCGCAGCGGCCACCGGGTGATCCTGCATCCCTCGATGGCCGTGGTGCACGGCCGCAAGGGCGCTTACCTCGGCATCTCCCCGGCGGTGCTGTACACCACGGTGAACCCGGTCCGTGCGGTCACCTACGCGGGTTCCGAATTCGGCCAGATCGTGGTCGGTTCGGTGCAGGCCCTCGGCAGCATCCCGAAGGCCATCCCCGAGCTGTTCGCCAAGAACCGGAGCAGCACCGCGGGCGGCAACGTGACCAGCGTGGTCGGCGCGGGGGAGTACACCGGGGAGGCGTTCGCGGCCAAGGTCGGCTGGCAGACCAAGGTCTCGATCGTGCTGTTCATCGTCATCTCGCTGAACATCTTCGTCGGCCTGTTCAACCTGCTGCCGCTGCTGCCGCTGGACGGCGGTCACCTGGCCGTGGTCATCTACGAGCAGATCCGGTCCTGGATCGCCCGGCTCCGACGCCGGCCCGACCCAGGGCTAGTGGACATGCGCAAGCTTCTCCCGGTCAGCGTCGGGGTGTTTGCCCTGCTAGTCGGCTTTGGCCTGCTCTTGATCATGGCGGATCTCGTGAACCCGGTCCACATACCTCAGTGAGGGTGATGCGGACTGGCGCCCCCGCACGGGATGTTCTCGGCCGGGGCGGTGGTTGGTGCAAGTGGTACGGACGTGGCGAACGCAGACATCTGGATACCGCGACCCTTTGGCTAACACACCTTTGATCAGGACACAGTGAGGGATAAAGGATCATGAGTATTGATCTAGGCATGCCCCAGCCCGCGGCCGAGCCCCTGGCGCCGCGGCGGAAGTCGCGCCAGATCATGGTGGGCAAGGGGAAGCACGCGGTCGCGGTCGGCGGCGGTGCACCGGTGTCGGTGCAGTCGATGTGCACCACGGTCACCGCGGACGTGAACGCCACCCTGCAGCAGATCGCGGAGCTGACCGCGTCCGGCTGCCAGATCGTCCGGGTCGCGGTGCCGTCGCAGGACGACGCGGACGCGCTGCCGGAAATTGCCCGCAAGTCGCAGATCCCGGTCATCGCGGACATTCACTTCCAGCCGAAGTACGTGTTCGCCGCCATCGACGCGGGCTGCGGCGCGGTCCGGGTCAACCCTGGCAACATCAAGGCGTTCGACGACAAGGTCGCGGAGATCGCCCGCGCGGCGTCGGCGGCCGGGACCCCGATCCGGATCGGCGTGAACGCGGGCTCGCTCGACAAGCGCCTGCTGGCCAAGCACGGGCGGGCCACGGCCGCGGCCCTGGTGGAGTCGGCACTATGGGAGTGCTCCCTGTTCGAGGAGCACGGTTTCACCGACATCAAGATCTCCGTGAAGCACCACGACCCGGTGGTCATGATCGCCGCTTACCGGCAGCTGGCCCAGGCCTGCGACTACCCGCTGCACCTCGGGGTGACTGAGGCTGGGCCGGCCTTCCAGGGCACGGTCAAGTCGGCGACCGCCTTCGGTGCGCTGCTCGCCGAGGGGATCGGGGACACCATCCGGGTCTCGCTGTCCGCGCCTCCGGTCGAGGAGGTCAAGGTGGGCACCGCGATCCTGGAGTCGCTCGGCCTGCGTGATCGCGGCCTGGAAATCGTGTCCTGCCCGTCCTGCGGCCGGGCCCAGGTCGATGTGTACACGCTTGCGGACCAGGTCACCGCGGGCCTGGAGGGCCTGGAGGTGCCGCTGCGTGTGGCGGTGATGGGCTGCGTCGTCAACGGCCCCGGCGAAGCGCGCGAAGCCGACCTCGGGGTCGCCTCCGGCAATGGCAAGGGGCAGATCTTCGTCAAGGGCGAGGTCATCAAGACCGTGCCGGAGTCTCAGATCGTGGAAACCCTCATCGAGGAGGCCATGAAGCTGGCCGAGGCCATGCCGGGCGACCTGCCGCCCGCCGCGCCTGAGGTCAGCGTCTCCTAACCTCAGCTACACGCTGGCCAGCCGGGCCACCGCGTCCACCACGGTGGCCCGGCGGCCGCTGCGGTCCGGGGCGGCCTGGCCGAACTCCGGGTTCATCGAGGCCCATGCGGTCGCGACCGACTGGACCAGGGCGAGCAGTTCGACCGGGGCGTACCGGCCGGTCAGCAGCCCGGCCCGCTGGGCCTGCGCCAGCTGGTCCAGGCGGGACTGGTTGGCGGCGACGACAGCCTGCAGCGGCGCCCCGCCCGGGCGCTCCAGCCGGTACCAGACGGACAGCCGCAGTGCGTCCGGATGATCCTCGAAGTAATCGAACACGCGCCCGGCATAGCCGGGCAGGTCGGCCGCGTCGAACGGCACCTGCTCCAGGTAGCCGGAGACGTGGGCGGTGAAAGCCGCCTCGAAGAGCTGGTCCTTATTGCCGAAGTAGGCGTAGATCATCGCCTTGTTGCAGGCTGCGGCGGCGGCGATACGGTCGATCCGCGCGCCGGCGATGCCAAAGGCCGCGAACTCCCCGGTCGCGGCGGCGAGCAGCCGCCTCCGGGTCCGGTCCGCGTCCCGCGCCATCAGCCCAGACTAGCAACTAACTGTTCAGTTGACAGCGCGCAGATGATGCGCTTCCATGGAAATATCCAACTAGTCAGTTACTTACTTGCCCCGTTGCCTGACCACCCACCCCTCGTCGGGAGGCTCTATGACCAGGACCTGGCTCATCACCGGCAGTTCCCGTGGGCTGGGGCGGGAGCTTGCCCAGGCCGTCCTGGAGGACGGGGACCAGGCGGTCGCCACGGCGCGCCACCCCGGGCAGCTTGACGACCTTGTGGCGCGCTACGGCGGCCGCGTCCGGGCGGCGGCCCTCGACGTCACCGACCCCGCGGCGGCGCGCGAGGCCGTCCACACGGCGGTGGGCGAATTCGGCCACCTGGACGTGGTGGTGAACAACGCGGGCTATGCCACGTCCGCGGCCATCGAGGACCTGCCGGACGAGGAGTTCCGGGCCCAGCTGGAGACCAACCTGTTCGGCGTGGTCTACGTGACCAGGGCCGCCCTGCCGGTTCTCCGGGCCCAGCATTCGGGCCACATCATCCAGGTGTCGTCCATCGGGGGCCGGGTCGGCGGTACCCCCGGGATGGGCGGGTACCAGACGGCCAAATTCGCCGTGGAGGGATTTTCCGAGGTGCTCAGCAACGAGGTCCGGCCGCTGGGCATCAAGGTCACCATCGTCGAGCCCGGGGCGCTGCGCACCGACTGGGGTGGGTCGTCCATGCGCATCCTGCCGGTCAGCGCCGACTACGAGCCGACCGTGGGCGAGATGAACCGCTACCGGCGGGCGGCAGACGGCCGCCAGCCGGGTGACCCGGCCCGCGCCGCGAGGATCATCACCGAGATAGCCCGCCTGGAGGAGCCGCCGCTGCGGCTGCTGCTCGGCTCGGACGCGGTCCGTATCGCCGCCGAATCCGCCCAGACCCGGGCAGCAGAGGCGGCCAGGTGGGCGTCGGTCGGCCGGTCAGCCGACTTCTCCTAGCCGACCGCCCCGTCGGACTGGACGTCCGCGAGGACGAGCTCGCCCACGCGCTCGCGGAGCAGGGTCCGGGCCTCCTCGTGGAGCAGGCCGTCGGTGATGAACGTGTCCACCTCGTCCAGCCCGGCGAACGAGCTCAGCCCGACGATGCCCCACTTCGTGTGATCCGCGACAACCGTGACCCGCCGCGTCCCGTGCACGAAGGCCCGGTTGGTCTCCGCTTCCGCGAGGTTGGGCGTGGTCAGGCCCGCGACCGGGTCGATGCCATGACAGCCCAGGAAGAGCAGGTCCACGTGCAGGGACCGGATCGCGATGTCCGCAATCGGCCCGACCAGCGCGTCCGACGGGGTGCGGATCCCGCCGGTGAGCACGACCTGCCGGGCGGCGCCGAACGGCCCGGCCGCCCGCGGCGCCCCGAAGATGCTGGCCACCCGGACCGAGTTGGTCACGATCGTCAGCCCGGGCACGTCCAGCAGCTGCTGGGCGACGGCGAAGGTCGTGGTCCCCGCGGACAGCGCGATCGTGGTGCCGGGCGTGACCAGCTCAGCGGCGGCACGGGCGATGGCCTCTTTCTGCGGCTTTTCCAGCACTGACTTGGCCTCGAAGCCGGGCTCGTGGCTGCTGGGCGAGCCGGGCAGCACCGCCCCGCCGTGCACCTTCTCGATCAGCCCGGCCTGGGCCAGGGCCTCCAGGTCGCGGCGGATGGTCATGTCCGACACGCCGAGGCGCTGAGTGAGATCGCTGACCCGGGCGCTCCCCGCCCGGCGGATGTCTTCCAGGATGAGCGATTGACGGTGTCTGGCGAGCATCCCTGGACCTTCCTTACCCGCGGAGGCGGGACCGGCGGTGTGCGCTGCCGACCTGTGATGACGCCGGAACCGGATCTTTATATCTTGTGCGTTGACGATCGAGTCTGTGTGTTTTAGTTTAAGGCTCCAACAAGGGGCGCGTCGTTCCCGATCTTGAACCGATTGAGAGCGCTAACCTGGGGGCCGAGTGAGCGGTCCGGGCACCCCGAGTGTGGCTGAGCACCGGAGCTTCGCGGCCGCCCAGCCTCGGAACACGACAACGATTCGAGGACAGGCGATGCAGCGAAGGCGGCCCAGGCTCGGTCCTGGGCCCCGGCATTCAGCGGAGCCTGCGGGGCGCCTGGAATCGTGGCTTTCCCCGCGTCCGGAAGCTGCCCCGCTTCGCGTAGCTGCCGCGAATCCGTGGCGGCTTCCGCGGGCCGGACCTCCGGGCGGCGGGCCACCCATCCGCTTTCCCGGTGCGCCGCGCTGTGGCGGCACGCCGAGCACTGAGGAACTTCTCCTGGAGGTAGATAGATGAACATCGACCCCAAGGTCGACGAGGCCATCGAGACTCTCAACATGAAGGACGGCCCGACGCGTCGGCGCCTGCTCGGCAGTGCTGGGATCGTCAGTGCCTCGGCGGCGGCCGCTGGCCTGCTCGCCGCCTGCGGCGGGTCCAGCACGGCCAGTAAGGCGGCCGCGGGCACGGCGGGGAACTTCCCGAAGACCCCGGCCTGGGAGTTCTGGTACGTGAACCACGTCACCACGAACCCCTTCTTCGTGCCCACCCAGTACGGCTTCCAGGACGCGGCTGCGCTGCTCGGCCTGCCCACCCCGAAGTGGGGCGGCTCGCAGAACTCGCTGGCCTCGGAGATGGTGAGCTACTTCAACACAGCGATCTCCGCCAAGGCGGCCGGGATCGCATACGCGGGGATTGACGCCACCTCGTTCACCACCCCGGTGGCGAACGCGATGAAGGCGGGCATCCCGGTGCTCAGCTACAACGCCGACGGCCTGGTCAAGAAGGGCGTCGCGGACATCGGCACCAACCGGCTGGCCTATGTTGGCCAGGCGCTGTACATCTCCGGGCAGCAGCTGGGCGACAAGATCAAGCAGCTGATCCCGGGCGGCGGGGATATCGCCATCTTCATCGCCACGCCCGGCTCCGGCAACATCCAGCCCCGCTACGACGGCGCGGTGTCCGTGCTCGGCAGCAGCTACACCGTGCACGAAGTCGCGACCGGGGCAGCGACCGGGCAGGAGCTGTCGGCGGAGAAGGCGTTCCTGGCTGGGCACAAGACCCTCAAGGGCGCGTTCGCGGTGGACGCGGGCTCGACCGAGCTGCTCGGCCAGGCGCTGTCCTCGAGTGGCTTGACCATCCCGAACGGCGGGTTCGACACCACGCCGACCACGCTGTCCAACATCCAGGCCGGGAAGACCGACTTCACCATCTACCAGGACCCCTACCTGCAGGGCTTCCTGCCGACGCTGTACTTCTACCTGTACAACATCTCGGGTGGCACGATCAGCCCGCCTGACACCGACACCGGCCTGACGTTCATCACCAAGACCAACGCCAAGCCCTACACGGCCAGCAGCCGGTTCCAGGGCTCCACGAGCGCGCAGAAGTACATCCCGCGCCCGTCTGGTGCGATCAGCAACCCGCCTGCCACCACCAGCACCTGATATACGGATATCAGGGGTACTGGCAGGCATGACCGGCGGCGGGGCAGACTGGCTACTAACTGCCAGACTGTCCTGCCGCCGGTTGACGTGGTGAGCTGAGGGAAACTGGAGTCGACATGAGCGAGATCACCGAGCGCAGCCCGCAGGCTGTATCGCCGCCCGGAGGGCCACCCGCGAAGAGGGTGCCAGGCCCGCTCCGCAGCGCGCTCAACCTGCTGGCCCGGCAGCGCGAGGCAACGGTCTTCGTGGTCGCGGTGGTGCTGCTGCTCTACTTCGGCATCAAGTACAACTCGACGTTCGTCAGCCAGACGAACCTGGCCAACCTGCTGTCGGAGACCGGGTCGCCGATCATGATCATCGCGATCGGCGAGGTGTTCCTGCTGATCTGCGGGGAGATCGACCTGTCCGTCGGGTTCGTCTACACGTTCGCGCCGTTCCTGATGCACTACCTGATCGACTTCTACCACGTGCCCGTGGTACCGGCGATCATCATCTCGCTGCTGTTCGGCTTGCTGGTCGGTGCGGCCAACGGCTTCCTGACCGTGACCATGGGGCTGCCCTCGTTCATCACCACCCTGGGCACCGGCTTCATCCTGCTCGGCCTCACGCTGACCACCTCGCACGCCTACCCTGCTACTATCTCCGCCTCCGCGGTGGGCATCGGGCGCTGGATCGGCGCCGCGCCGTGGTCCCAGTTCATCTGGGCGGTCGCGCTCACCGCGATCTTCTACGTGGTGCTGACCCGGACCAAGTGGGGCCTGTACACGATCGCGACCGGCGGGAACCAGCTGGGGGCCCGGGAGTCCGGCATCAAGACCGGCCGGATCAAGTACGGCAACTTCATGCTCTGCGCAACCCTGGGCGCGCTGGTCGGCCTGCAGAACGCCTTCTACACCAACACCATCGACCCGAGCGCGGGCGGCTTCCAGCCGATGTTCTATGCGGTGACCGCGGCGGTCATCGGCGGCACCGCGATGCTGGGCGGGCAGGGCACCATCCTCGGTGCGTTCCTGGGCTCGATCGTGCTGGCCACCCTGCTCAACGGGCTCAACGTCGCCGGGATCAGCGCCAACCCGCTGGACATCATCCTGGGCGCCGCGATCCTGCTCGCCATGATCGTCAACGTCCGGCTGGCCCGGCTGCGGGCCGCAGGGAGGAACTGATGACTGCAGAGCCCACGCCCACCGTGGCGGCTGACGGCAGTGGCGATGTGCTCCGGGTCGAGCACATCAGCAAGCGATTCGGTGCGGTGCGCGCTCTCAACGATGTGAACCTGCATCTGGTCCAGGGCGAGGTGCTGGGACTGCTCGGTGACAACGGTGCGGGCAAGTCCACGCTGATCAAGATCATGTGCGGCTTTCAGATCCCGACCGCGGGCCGGATCGTCCTGGAGGGCCAGGAGATCACGCTGAAGTCGGTGGACCACGCCCGGTCGCTCGGCATCGACACCGTGTTCCAGGACCTGGCCCTGATCAACGAGCTCACCGTGTACCACAACATGTTCCTGAACCGGGAGCGGACCCGCTTCTCGCTGCTGAACAACCGCAGTATGCGGCGGACCGCCAAGGAGCAGCTGGAGCGGATCGGGGTGGACCTTCCCTCGGTCGACGCGGAGGTGGCCAAGCTGTCCGGCGGGCAGCGCCAGGCCATCGCGGTGGCCCGGGCGGTGACCTCGAACGCCAAGGTGCTGCTGCTGGACGAGCCGCTGGCGGCGATGGGCGCCAAGGAAGGCGCGATGATCCTGGAACTGGTCAAGGACCTCAAGCGCCAGGGCCAGGTCTCGATCATCATGATCATGCACAACTACGGCCAGGCTCTCGAGGTCTGCGACCGGATCAACCTGCTCCAGCACGGCGAGATCACCTTCGACAAGCTGGCCAAGGACACCTCGGTCCAGGAGCTGAACGACATCGTCATCGAGGAGTACCGGCGCGCCCTGGCGGAGCGGGAGAAGTCGGCCTGACCAGGAGGGTCCCCGCCGGTCCCGCGCCCCGGCCCGCGCTGGCCAGACCCGGGCCGGGGCATCGGGCAAGGTGACTGTCATGCCTACGCCCCACTGGATGAACCGGACCCGCCGGATGAGACACCCGCGCCCGGCCCGGCGGGCGGCCTCGGTCATCGCCGCCGCCGCGCTCGTGGCCGTCGCGGGCTGCACGGCGCCGGGCGGGGCCACGACGGGCTCGTCCTCGAGCCCGGCGTCGGCCTCCGACCCCCCGGGGGCGAGTGCGTCGGCGCTGAGCTGGCACTCCTGCTCGCCCGGGGGTGCCAGCCTGCAGTGCGCCAGCCTCAGGGTGCCGCTGGACTACGCCCGGCCGGGCGGGCGCAGCATCACCCTGGCCTTGTCCCGGGTGCCCGCCACCGCGCCGGCCAGCCAGCAGCAGGGCGACCTGCTGGTCAACCCGGGCGGCCCAGGCGGCAGCGGACTCAGCCTCGCGGCATTTGTCGCGGCCGGGCTCAACCCGCAGGTGGCGGCCGACTACAACATCATCGGTTTCGACCCTCGCGGCGTGGGCTCCAGTGTCCCTGCGCTGACCTGCGAACCCTCCTTCTTCTCCGGGGTGCGGCCGGACTACATCCCGGCCAGCTCCGCCGCAGAGCAAACCCTCATCAACCGGGCCAAGACGTACGCGGCGGACTGCCAGAAGCGCTATGGCTGGCTGCTGCCGTACATGACGTCGCAGGACGTGGCCCGGGACATGAACTCGATCCGGGCCGCGCTCGGCGTCCCCACGATCAGTTATTTCGGCTACTCCTACGGGACGTACCTGGGCCAAGTGTACGCCACGCTGTTCCCGCACCGGCTGCGCCGCATGGTCCTGGACAGCACCGTGGACCCCGCCGGGGCGTGGTACGCCGACAACTTCGCCCAGGATTACGCGTTCGAGGGCCGGATGGAGGCCTTCTTCGCGTGGGTCGCGGCGCACAACGCCACCTACGGGCTGGGCAGCACCCGCGCCGCAGTGGATCAGGCCTGGTACCGCGCGCGGTCCCGGCTGCAGGCCCGCCCGGCCGACGGCCGGATCGGCGCCGACGACTTCGACGATACGTTTCTGCAGGGCGGGTACAGCAACGCGCTGTGGCCCGGCCTGGCCGCGGCACTGTCCGCATACAGCCGCAGTGGCGCCACCGGGCAGCTGATCAGCCAGTACCAGCAGGATGGCGTGCAGCCCGAGAACGAGTTCGCGGTCTACAACGCGGTGGAGTGCAGCGACGTGAACTGGCCGCGGAACTGGGCCAAGTGGGATTCCGACACCCGCCGGGTGTACCGGACCGCGCCGTTCCAGGCCTGGGACAACGCGTGGTTCAACGCCTCCTGCGCGTTCTGGCCGGTACGCGGGCCCGCGCACCCGCTCCAGATCAAGGGGGCCGGCCTGCCCGGCATCCTGATGCTCCAGGGCACCCTGGACGCCGCCACCCCGTACGCGGGCGCGCAGGTCGCGCACCGGCTGCTGCCGACCGCCCGGATGGTGGTCGTGGAAGGCGGCGGCAATCACGGCCAGTCCCTCGCCGACCCGCCCAATACCTGTGTCGACGGCTATCTGAACCGTTATCTGGCCACCGGAGCGCTGCCCAGCCGCCCGGGCCTGGTCAACGCCACCTGCCCGGCCCTGCCGCCGCCCTCGTCGAGCAGCTGACCTCCCTCGGGGGCAATCCTGATGAGGGACAGCTACGCTGGGAGGGTGCTGCGCACTAAGGCGTCGCGGTCCTCATCGTTGCGCCTGCTCAACGACCGTGATCGCGACGACGTGCTCCAGTTGTGCGACCGCGATCCGCTGGTGAACGTCTTCGTCAGCTCCCGGGTCCACGAAGCAGGCCTCGATCCGGTCCGGCTCGGCGGGCAGATGTGGGGCTTCGTGCCAGGTGGCAAGCTGGCCTCGGCCTGTTACGCGGGGGCCAACCTGGTCCCGGTCGGGGCGACCCCGGCCGCCGCGACCGCCTTCGTTGGCCGGGCCCGGCTCCAGGGCCGCCGCTGCTCGTCCATCGTGGGCCCGTCGGAAACCGTCGGGCAGATGTGGGAGCTGCTGCGTCCTTACTGGGGCCAGCCCCGGGAGATCCGGGAAGCCCAGCCGGTCATGGCCATCTCCGGGCCGCCGCAGGTGACCCCCGACCCCGAGCTCCGCCGGGTCCGGCCCAGCGAGCTTGACGTGCTGCTGCCCGCCTCGGTGGCCATGTTCACCGAGGAAGTCGGGGTGTCCCCGCTCGGGCCGGATGGCGGGGCCGCCTACCGGGCCCGCGTGGCTGAGCTGATCGGACTGGGACGGGCGTTCGCCCGGATCGAGGATGGCCGGGTGATGTTCAAGGCCGAGATCGGGGCCGTCACCCCCTATGCCTGCCAGGTACAGGGGGTATGGGTGCGGCCGGACCTCAGGGGCCGGGGACTCGGCGTGGCCGGGATGGCCGCGGTGGTGCAGGAAGCGCTCCGGTCCGTCGCACCCGTGGTGTCGCTCTACGTCAACGACTTCAACGCGCCGGCCCGCGCCGTGTACCGCAAGGTCGGCTTCACCGAGCAGGCCACCCTGACGTCAATCCTCTTCTGACCTGCGGGATCGAGGTCGTACGGGGCCTGGCCGGGGCTAAAGCCGTGACCGGAGGGGACGGGCGCCGGACAGGCGGGCCGTCCCCTCCGGTCCCCCTGTCGCCGTCTCGCCCGTAGCCCGAACATCCCCTCCCGGCGAGAACTGCACCGTAGCCTAGTCCGCGTACATCGCACTAAGTTCGCAAAGACCAGAGCAGATAGAGTCATGTCGTGACTGAGCCGCAGCTCGCGGCGGGCCGGGAAGCCGCCGGGCGTTACCTGCGTGAGTTACTGCTGCGCCCCGGCCGGTACCGGCAGCTGTGGGAATCTCACGCGCAGCGATCACGGCCAGGTGCGATCAATCACCTGGCCGTCGCTGACGTGCTCGCGCAGTACCTGTGGGATTCTCCCCGCGCGGGAGGTCATTCCGATGTGCTGGCGCATCAGCTCAAGGACACCGTGGGGCGGGCGCTGTCCGGCCGGCTGCTGAGCCGTTCCACGCTCGACCTGTTCGTGGCCGCGTTCGGGTTCTCCAGCCAGGAGCAGGAACGGCTCTGGCGGCTCTGGCGAGGCACCGGCCGGATCACCGTCCTGGCCGGGCCGCGGGCGATGCGCTCCGGTGCGGCCGTCGAGGTGGCCGGAGTGCTCGGCCCGCGGCGGCATCAGACCGTCTCCCTGCATGATCACGTCTATGTCGGCGCCGACCGCAAGCCGGCCCGGACCCGGACCATGCAGGTCGTCGAGGCCATTGTCGAGGGGCTCGACCGGATCCCGTATCTCTACGACACCAACGCGGTCACGCTGGAAGTCGGGCAGGGATGTGCGGGCGCACCCGGCCCGTTCCGCCGGATCGGCGACGTGGTCTACGTCACCGACATCCCGCTGGCCCACTCGCTCGGCCTCGGCGAGACGCTGACCCTCGAGTACTGGACCTCCTACCACTATGACGGAAACCCGGCCGATCCGGAGGAGCGGGAGTACCGCCGGGCGGTCATGAACACCCTGGAGAACTTCGACATGCGCATCGAGTTCCACCCCGACCAGGTGCCGACCGCGGTGTGGTGGGCGGTCTGGGACGGTGTAGAAGGCCCGGTGCTGGAACAAGAGCAGGTCACCCTGGACAGCCAGCACTCGGCGCACCGCTACCTCCGGTCGCTGGAGCGATCGGTGGTGGGCTTCCACTGGCGCTGGGAGCCGGCCTGCGCCATGCTCTAGCATCGGCAGCGTGTCTGATGCGCAGAAGGCTGTAATCGCCGGCGGCGAAGCCGCCCGGGACAGCGCCGCGACCCTAGCCCAGGCCACGGGCGATGTCATCAACCAGGCCCTGCGGGAGATGGCGTCGCAGCTCACGGAGCGGGCCCCGGAGATCCTCGCGGCCAATGCCGAGGACATGGCCGACGGCGAGGCCGCGGGCCTGGGCCAGGGACTGCTAGACCGGCTCCGGCTCGATCCGGGCCGGATGCAGGAGATGGCCCGGCAGATCGGGCTGCTGGCGGACGCGCCGTTCCCGCCCACGCTGACCCCGCTGGGCGAGCTGGCCGGCGGTCCGTCCGGCAGCCGGCTGCGGCTGGCCGAGCGGCGGGTGCCGGTCGGGGTGATCGGCGCGAATTTCGAGGCCCGGCCCAACGTGACCATCGACATCGCCTCACAGCTGCTCAAGTCCCGCAACGCCGGGGTGCTGCGCACCGGCGGCGCCGCGCTGAGGTCCGCCGCGGCCCTCGCCGATCACGTGATCGCCCCCGCCGCGCAGGCCGCCGGGCTGGATCCGCGGGTGGTGCAGCTGGTCCGGTCGGCGGACCGGGAAGCCGCGGTCGAGCTGGTCCGCCAGCCGGGCCTGATCCCCCTCGTCATCCTGCGCGGCAGCGGGGAGACCACGCGAAGCCTGGCTGCCGAAGCGGCCCGGGCCGGGGTGCGCACGCTCGCGCACGCCGACGGGGGTGGCGTGCTCTACCTGGACCGCGCGGCCGACCCGGCGCTGGCCACCGAGATCGTTACCGCGAGCCTGGACCGGCTGGGCGTGTGCAACCGGCTGAACCTCCTGCTGATCAGCACGCAGGCGTGGGACCAGCTGCTCGAGACAGTGCTCGGGCCGGTCCGCGCGCTGGGCATCACGCCCTCGCTGCCGCCGCATGACCACCCGCTCGGCCACGAGTGGGCGCTGGACAGTGGCCACGAGGCCACCCTGACCATCGCCCCGGCGGACAGCCCGGCGGCGGCCGCGGGCCTGGCCAACGACTGCACGTCCGGCCTCGCGGCCGGCATCGTCACCGCCGATCCTGCCGCGGCCCAGGAGTTCCTGGACGCCTACCGGGGGACCGGCGCCTTCTGGAACGCCACCACCCGGCTGCTCGACGGGTTCAAGCTGCGCGGCGTGCCGGAGACGGGCATCAACGTGGACCACGTGCCCGGCCCGCGCGGCCCGGTCACCTTCCACGATCTGTGCCTGCGGCAGTACGTGGTCGTCCCCGCCTGACGCACCAGCCTGACGCATCTGGCCGGACGCGCGGGCGCTGGGCTCCCACCTGCGGCGGGTTACGCGGCAGTAGCCTCCCGGCCCGGCCGGCGTTATCCTGACCGGGCCATCGGCACGGGCCAGCCGTCCGCCACGGCCAGATGGTGCGCTAGGGAGCGGCCGAACCCGGCGCTGGGCCGGGTCTGCCGTACGTCGTGACGGAGACACTGGTGAGCTGCTGCAGCCTGTCGGCAGAGCCCCGCGATCAGTCCGCCGTGCTCGAGGTCAGCCGGCTCACCGCGAGCCCCGGCCCGCTTCCCGTGCTCCCCGACGTCCCGGAGGGACAACGTGGTGGCTGACAAGACGGTCGTCCTCATCGTGGAAGACGACCAGAACATCGTCGACCTGGTCCGGTCCAACCTCTCCGCACGCGGCCACGACGTGCTCGTGTCCAAGGACGGGACCGGCGTCAGCGAAGCCGTCCAGGCGCGGGGTCTCGACGTGGTGCTGCTGGACCTGATGCTGCCGGGGCGCGACGGCTTCGATCTGTGCCGCGAGATCCGCGAGCAATCCGGGGTCGGCATCATCGTGCTGTCCGCCCGCCGCGCCGAGACCGACAAGGTCCGCGCGCTCAACCTGGGCGCCGACGACTACATGACCAAGCCGTTCGGCATCGAGGAACTCCTGGCCCGGATCAACGCGACGCTGCGGCGCAGCAAGCCGTCGTCGGACGGCCGGCCGGAGCCGACCGTGGTGCGGATCGGGGACGTGGAGATCGACCTGGAGCGCCGGCGGGTCACCAAGGCAGGGGGCCTGGTGCACCTGACCCCGACCGAGTTCGCGCTGCTCCGCCAGTTCGCAGTCAGCCCCGGGGAGCTGCTGACCCACGCGACGCTGCTGCGCCGGGTCTGGGGCCCCGGCTACGAGACGCAGACCGAGTACACCCGGGTGTACGTCGGGCGGCTACGGGCCAAGCTCGAGCGGGCCGGGGACGAGCCGCTGTTCATCACCGAGCCGCGTTCCGGCTACCGTTTCGCCACGGCCTGACGCCGGGCCAGCCGCCCGGTTTGCCATAAGCTGCGGGGTGATGACCGCCTCTGTCCAGCCGGGCCGGCCCAACCCGGCGAGCCCGGCCGAGCCCGGCCTGTCGCACCGCCGCCCGGTGCTGATCGCCCTGATGACCTCGATGGCACTGGCGGCCATGGACACCACCATCGTGTCCACCGCGATCCCGCAGGTGGTCCGGGACCTCGGCGGATTCTCCATGTTCAGCTGGGTTTTCTCCAGCTACCTGCTGACCCAGACGGTGACCATCCCCGTGCAGGGCAGGCTGGCTGACCAGTGGGGCCGCAAGCCGGTCCTCATCGCGGGCACCGTCATTTTCCTGGCCGGCTCGGCGCTCTGCGCCTCCTCGGCCACCATGGTCAGCCTGATCCTGTTCCGCGGGCTGCAGGGAATCGGCGCGGGCGGGGTGCAGGCCACCGTGAACACGCTGGCCGGCGACTTGTACGAGCTATCCGAGCGGGGCCGGGTGCAGGGCTGGCTGTCCAGTGTGTGGGGCATCTCCGCGGTGATCGGCCCGGCGCTGGGCGGCAGCCTGGCCCAGTACGCGTCCTGGCGGTGGATTTTCCTGGTCAACCTGCCGATCGGCGCGGCTGCCATCGGCCTCCTGGTGCGCTACCTGCACGAGAACGTCCAGCGGACCCGGCACCGCATCGACGTGGCCGGCGGGGTGGCCATGTTCGTCGCCGCGGGCGCGCTGGTCTTCGGCCTGCTGCAGGGCGGCGTGGCCTGGGCCTGGTGGTCGGTCCCGAGCGTCCTGGTGTTCGCAGTGGCGCTGACCGCGGCGGTGCTCGCAGTGGTGGCCGAGAGTCGCGCCGCGGAGCCCATCCTGCCGCCGTGGTTCTGGCGGAGCCGGGTGCTCAGCGGGTCGGCCGTGGCCGCCTTCGGTCTCGGCCTCCTGGTCATCGGCCCGACCACGTTCCTGCCTACCTACGGGCAGTCGGTGCTCGGCCTGGGGGCCGTGGCCGCAGGGGGCGTGCTCGCGGCCATGAGCATCGGCTGGCCGCTGGCCTCCTCCCAGTCAGCCCGGCTGTTCCTGCGGGTCGGCTTCCGCGACACCCAGCTGGTCGGCGCGGCGATCTGCTTCGTGGGAGTTGGCTCGTTCCTGCTCGCCCCCGATCCCGCCCCGGTATGGCAGCCGGTCGTGGAAACTTTCGTGCTGGGGGCCGGGCTCGGCCTGCTTTCGGTGGCCTCGATCGTGGGCCCGCAGTCCACCGTCGGCTGGGGCCAGCGCGGCGTGGTGACCGGGACCGTCATGTTCTGCCGCTACCTCGGCCAGAGCCTCGGTGCGGCCATCTTCGGGGCGATCTTCAACGCGGCACTGGGCGGGAAGCTGCGCGATGCGCCGGCACTGCTGCGCCACCGGCTGCCGGACCAGGTCAGCGGCGTCGCCACGGCGCTGGCCCGCGGTCGGCAGGCCCCCGGTCAGCAAGCACCGGCTCAGCAAGCGCTGGGCCGGGCCGCCGAGGAGTACCTGCGGGCCGCGCTCGCCACCGCCACCAGCCACGTCTATGCCGCTCTCACCGTCGTGGCCGCGTTGACCTTCGCCGCCGCGCTGCTGATCATGCCGAGGCGGTTCAGCACGGAGGCCGGCGAATACGTCTCCACAGGCCCCACGGAGAAAACGGAGTGACCAGGCCCCAGCGGCGTTGCTAGGCTCTTGGGCTCTTGTGCCCACACCCCACGCCATCGAGGTGATCACCCATGCGCTCGGCCAGCGGGACCCAGCACGACCCGCCGCCTGAACCTCCGGCCCTGGCCCCGGCCCCGGGCGCCGCCGGCCCGGACGGCGGCGCCCGCCCCGATGCGGTCCTCGTTGCGGAACGTGAATACCTCAGCCAATCGCGGCGGTTTCTCCGGCTGATGCGCGAGGATGTGCTGTCGCTCCGGGCTTTGGGCGGCGACCCCGTCTCCGAGGAGTACCTGAAAGCCGACCTGTACCGGCGGGTGGAAGCGCTCAGCGACCTGCCGGACACGCCCCTGTTTTTTGGGCGGCTGGACTACGCGCCCGCTGCGGACGGCGGGGAGTTCGCGGGCGAGCAGTTCCACGTCGGCCGGCGGCACGTGCACGACCCGGACGGCCATCCGGTCGTGGTCGACTGGCGGGCCCCCGTGTCGCGTCCGTTCTACCGGGCGAGCCCGGCCGACCCGATGGGGCTGGAGCTGCGCCGCCGGTTCGGCTTCTCCGGCGGCGAGCTCACCGCGCACGAGGACGAGGTGCTCAGCGGCGGCCCGGGCGCGGCCCGGGAGACCTCGGTCAGCCGCATCCTCATCCAGGAGATCGAGCGGCCGCGGTCCGGGCCGATGCGCGACATCGTGGCCACCATCGCCCCGGACCAGGACGATATCGTCCGGGCCGGCCCGGAGCACACGCTGTGCGTCCAGGGCGCGCCCGGGACCGGGAAGACCGCGGTCGGCCTGCACCGGATCGCCTACCTGCTGTACGCCCATCCGGGCCGGATGACCCGGGGCGGGGTCCTGGTCATCGGGCCAAACCGTGCCTTCCTGTCCTATATCCGCGACGTGCTGCCCGCCCTCGGCGAGGTGGACGTCACCCAGACGACCGTGGCTGACCTGCTGGCCCGGGTGCCGCCCCGGGCCCGCGACACCGCCCGGGCCGCTCAGGTCAAGGGCGACCCCCGGATGGCCGCGGTGCTGCACCGGGCCCTCTGGGCGGGGCTGCGTGAGGCCGCCGAGTCAGTCGTGGTGGTCCGCGGCTCCCGGCGCTGGCGGGTCGGCCCGGGGGAACTGGCGGGGCTCGTCGCGGAACTGCGCGACCGCGGGGTCCGCTACGCGGCCGGCCGGGAGATGCTGGGCCACCGGATCGCGCATGTCATCCTGACCCGGATGGAGGCCGCCGGGGAGACCTGTGACGACCGGACCCATGAGGCGGTGCGGCGGACCCGGCCGGTGCGCGCCACGGTGGACGCCGTCTGGCCCCGGGCCGACCCGGTACGGCTGGTGCTGCGGCTGCTGTCCGACCGGGAGCTCCTGGCCCAGGCCGCTGAGGGGCTGCTCGACGAGGCCGAGCAGGAGGCCATCCGCTGGGATCCGCCGCCCCGCGGGCCGGCCTCGGCCCGCTGGAGCCCGGCCGACGCGGTCCTGGTCGACGAAGCCGCCGACCTGATCGAGCGGACCCCCAGCCTGGCCCATGTGGTGCTGGACGAGGCGCAGGACCTGTCCCCGATGGAGTGCCGCGCGATCGGGCGGCGGTGCGCGACCGGGTCGGCCACCGTGCTCGGCGACCTGGCCCAGAGCACCGCCCCCGCCACGGCCAGCAGCTGGCCCGGGCTGCTCGCCCACCTGGGCAAGCCCGGGGGAGAGGTGCGCGTGCTGGAGATCGGGTACCGGGTGCCGCGGCAGATCCTCGACTACGCCAACCGGCTGCTCGGCGAGCTCGCCCCCGGCCTGGCCCCGGCCCGGTCGCTGCGCCAGGACCCGGCCGCGCTGGCCGTCCGGCGCGCTCCCGCCGGCTCGCTGCCCGCCACCGTGGCCTCCGCCTGCGCCGCCGCCCAGGACGACCCCGGATCCACCGCGGTGATCGCGGCCGATGACCAGGTGCCGACGCTGGCCCGCGGCCTCCGGGCGGCCGGGATCCCGCACAGCGTGCTCGACGGGTCAGTGGACGGGCTGGCCAGCGGCGGCCTCGTAGTAGCGCCGGTCACCCTGGTCAAGGGCCTGGAGTTCGACCACGTCATCGTCGTCGAGCCGGGCCGGATCGCCGCGGCGGAGGCCCGCGGCCTGCACCGGCTCTACGTCGCGCTGACCCGGGCCGTGTCCCGGCTCACCGTGCTGCACACCGAGCCGCTGCCCGCGCTGCTGGGCTGAGCCTGCCTACTGCTGCTTGAACACCGAGGTGATCAGCCGGGCCGAGTCCGCGAAGGACAGCGCGGTGGCCCGCAGGTGGTTGAAGAACATGTTGTAGCGATCCACTTCCTCGACGTTCTCCACGTAGAGGGCGCTGGTCAGATCCTCCAGGTAGACGACGTCCGGGTCGGCCCGCTCCGGGAAGGCCAGGATCACGAACGGCCGTCCCATGGCCGGATGCGCCCCGGCCCCGAACGGCAGCACCTGGATCGCGACGTTCGGCAGGGCGCTCATCTCCAGCAGGTGCTCGAGCTGCAGGCGCATCAGCCCGGATCCGCCGACGCGGCGGTGCAGGGCAGCCTCGTCGAGCACGGCCCATAGTTGCGGCGGGTCCTCGGTGAGCAGGGTGGGCTGGCGGGCCATCCGGACCGCGACGTTGCGCTCCACCGCCTCCGGCGCCCCGTCCACCGCCCCCGCGGCGATCACCGCGCGAGCGTAATCCTGGGTCTGCAGCAGCCCCGGGATCAGCGTGACCTCGTAGATCCTGATCTCCGAAGCCGCGCTCTCCAGGCCGATGTAGGTGGCGAACCGCGGCGCTATGGCGTCGCTGTACGCGTGCCACCAGCCCTTCTGCCGCGACTCGCGGGCGAGTTGCACCAGGCTGTCCTGTTGTAGCGCGGGCACGCCGTAAAGCTGGAGCATGTCGCGGACGTCCCGGGGTGAGACAGATACCCGGCCGGTCTCGATCCGGCTGATCTTGGACGTCGAGCACTCCAGATGCTCGGCAACTTCCTCACAGGTAAGGCCGGCCGCATCACGGAACCGGCGCAGCTCCAGCGCGAGCCGGCGACGCCGGACAGTGGGGCTCTGCTGAGTGGCCGTGGGATCTCCTCCTGTCCGGTATAGCCCTTGGCATCAGTGTGGCACCTGTCACAGGCCTGCCGTGCCGCTTAGCCTGAGCGGGGCCGCGTTCCCGGTAAATGAGCCCCCACCTGGCCATAAGCGATTCTGGGCGGCAGTCACAGTGAGCCCAGTTTTAGTGCATTCGTCGGGGAGTGGCCCGCGGATTGGCTTCGGGCCGTCCTCCCGGCGGCGGCCGGCGGTCATCCGGCCGGCGGCCTGCGCGCTGCCAGTTGCGTTCCGGGCCGCCGGGCTGCGGATCGTCGGCTAGCGTCCGGGCCGGAATAGGCGAAGTCCTGAATGCGCGTTGCAAATAGCAATGACAGGCGGCATCCTGGGTCTAGAAACGCTTCGCTGTCGTCCGATTACGAGAGGTGATTTTGATGGTTATGGGGGCTCCTCAGGTGAGTTCCCTGTCGCCGCCGGACCAGGCTTACCTGGACCAGCTGGACAGGTTGGCGCCCGTGCTGGCCAGACAGGGGATGACCACGAACCTGATGGCGCCGGCCGGCCGGGTGCCCAGCCTGCGGGTGGTCAATCCCGCCGCACCGGCCCTCGCTGAGGACGTCTACGCAGGGTGCTGCGAGGACGGCAGCTGGTGGTTCTGGTGGTCCTGGGCCGAGCGGATCGCGGCCGCCACCGACCTGGACAGTGCAGCGGAGCGGGTCGCGCACGTGCTGTCCGCGCCACACGAGAGCTGAGGTCCGGCGCCGGAGCCCACGGCCCAGGGATGTACCGGAGGCCGCCGGGCTGGCGCCGCGGAATTATGGCGAGGCTGATGGCCCCGCGGCCGCCGCCCGGCCGGAGCCGGAGGACAGCCCGGGAAAGGCCGCCGTCCGGCCCAGCCAGGTCGTCGCGCGCAGCGCGCAGGCCCGGGCCTGCGCGGCCGCCCAGACCCGCAGCCGGGAGTTATCCAGGGCGACGATGCCGAGGTAGGCCGCGGCGACCCGGTCCTCCAGGTACCCCGCGAGCGAGATCGCTGCGCTGGTGCCGTGCACCGGGAAGGGCAGCTGATAGGCGGGCTGCGCGGCGACCGGCTTGACACCCAGCGAGGTCAGCATGGCTTCCAGCTGGTCTCGGGCGACCTCATGCTGGGTCCAGTCCCGCAGGGCCCGGTTCCGGGCCGCGGTGCCCAGTTGCCCGCCAACCACGCCGTAGCCGTAGATGGCCGCGTTCTCCGCGGCGAGTGCTGCCTGCAGCGCGGCGGCGGTGCCCCCCGTGGCGGCTCCGCTGAGAGTAAGACCGGACGGGGCCGGGTCCGTGGTGGCCGGACCCGTGGTGGCGGGACCCGCGGTGGCCGGACCCGGGCTGGCGGTCATCCGCCCGCCCCGTGTGCTCGCAGCAGCAGAGCGTGGCTGGCCTCCGAGGCCGCGATGCTGGCCAGCAGCTGGGCCAGGGCCGGGGGAGCCAGGGCCAGTCGGCCCGTCAGCGAGCTGGCCGCGTCGGTCTCGGCCGTCTCAAGGCCAGCCAGTGTGGCCGACGGATCGGACCCGTTGCCCACCGGGGCGGAGGATGACGGCGAGGACCGTGGCGTGGCGCTGGGGCTGGCCGGCTCGATGAGCATCGACGTGAGCCGGGCCAGGTGCTCGCGGTGCTGGGCGAGCAGCGGGCTGAGCGTCCTGGCCAGTCCCGGTGACCCGGCGATGGCCAACCGGTACCGGGCGATCAGCGCCTGCTCCGTGTCGATCGCGCCTTGCAGCATGGCCACGTCGGGCCCGGCTTTCGGGCGGGTGCCGAGTCCTCCTACGCCTTTGCAGGCCGCCGTCAGCAGCGGCACCGTCATCACGGTCGCGGCGAGCATGCTGCGCCGTTTCAGGTCTGCCCGCACCGCTCCTCCAGTCCCTGTCCCCGGGTGCTCACGCTGAGCGTAGGGGCAGCGGGGTGGTGCCTGCGGGGCGCCACCCCCGATGGCCGTCCCAGACTTCCGGGCCGGCCGCCGGGCGGGGCAAATCTCAACTGCCGGGCAAGCCAGGGCGCAGACAGGGCGAGACCCCCGCGCGGGACGGTTAGGCTAGATCGCGCCAGACAACAGCACAGGTCGCGGACGAGGAGGTCGTGATGCGTGGTGAATCCCGTCACGTACGGTCACGCCCGCGTCCAGCGGACCGTGCGGAGGGTTCTGCCGAGACTGCCCGGCTGAGCCGGGTGCTCGAGCCCATCGTCAGGTCGGCGGGCCTGGACCTGGAATCACTGAAGGTGGCGGCGGCCGGCCGCAGACGCCTGCTCCGCGTCGTCGTAGACGCCGACCAGCGGCCCAGCCTGGATGACATCGCCGACCTCAGCCGGTCGCTGTCCAAGGAACTGGACGACTTGGGAGTGATGGGCGAAGCTGCGTACACGCTGGAGGTCAGCTCACCCGGGGTGGACCGCCCGATCACCGAGACGCGGCACTGGCGCCGCGCCCAGGGCCGGCTGGTGCGCGTCCCGCTGGCCCGCGGAGCGGCGGGGCACCCGGGCACTGTCGAAGGCCGGGTGATCACCGCCGGGGCGGACGGGGTGATCCTGGAGATCGCCGGCCAGCAGCGCGAGTACAGCTACCAGGAACTGGGACCCGGCCAGGTGCAGGTCGAGTTCAGCGGCGGGGGCGCCGCCCACGACGATCAGCCGGGGGACGAGGGGGAGCCCGATGGACATTGACTTGAGCGTCCTGCGCAGCCTGGAGAGCGAGAAGGACATCTCAATGGACCTGGCCATCAAGGCCATCGAGGATGCCCTGCTGCGCGCCTACCACTCCACCGCGGGCGCCGCGCCCACGGCCCGAGTGGAGATCGACCGCGGTAGCGGTCACGTCACCGTCTGGGCCAGTGAGCCCGCCGAGGACGGCGGAGCGGGCCGGGAGTACGACGACACCCCGGATGGCTTCGGCCGGATCGCCGCGACCACCGCGCGCCAGGTGATCCTGCAGCGGCTGCGGGACGCTGAGGACGAGCTCACCTTCGGCGAGTATGCCGGCCGGGAGGGTGACATCGTGGCGGGCGTCATCCAGCAGGGCAGGGACCCGCGGGCGGTGCTGGTCGACCTGGGCAAGATCGAGGCCATCCTTCCCCCGACCGAGCAGGTCCCCGGAGAGCGCTACGCCCACGGCGAACGGCTGCGCTGTTACGTGCTGCACGTGCGCAAGGGCTACCGCGGGCCGTCGATCACGCTGTCACGTACCCACCCCAACCTGGTCAAGAAGCTGTTCGCGCTCGAGGTGCCGGAGATCGCCTCGGGAGCGGTGGACATCGTGGCCATCGCGCGCGAGGCGGGTCACCGGACGAAGATCGCGGTCAGCTCGCACCAGCCGGGAGTGAACGCCAAGGGCGCCTGCATCGGGCCGATGGGCAGCCGGGTGCGCAACGTGATGACCGAGCTGCATGGGGAGAAGATCGACATCGTCGACTACTCCGACGAGTCCGCCCAGTTCGTCGCCAACGCGCTGTCCCCGGCTCGGGTGCTCCGGGTCAATGTGGTGGACGCGCAGGCCAGGGTGGCCCAGGTGATCGTGCCGGACTACCAGCTGTCGCTGGCCATCGGCAAGGAAGGGCAGAACGCCCGCCTGGCGGCCCGGCTCACCGGATGGAAGATCGATATCCAGCCGGACAATCCATCCGGCGCGTCCCGCCCGGCGCCCGCCGCAGGCGTGGCGGACACACCCGCGGAGCCGGCTGACAGCGCCGGAGGCCAGCCGGGCCACGGGGAGCCGGACGGCGGAGCCGGCCAGGAGCCGGGCGCTCCGGGAAATGTGCGCGGTGGCGCCGACGCGCCGGCGAGGTAAGCTTGCAACGACGATGGCCAGACGGTCCCCGCGACTGGTGCGTTCCGCGCCCGCGATTCGCACCTGCGTAGGCTGCAGGGTCTGTACGGCCAAGTCTGACCTGCTGCGCTTGGTGGCGGTCGGGGGCGACATAGTCCCTGATCCACAGGCGCGGCTGCCCGGCCGGGGCGCGTATCTGCATCCCAGCCAGGAATGCTTCGAGCTCGCACAGCGCCGCAGGGCACTGCCGCGGGCGCTGCGCCAGCCGGCGCCACTTGGTGCCGGCCCGCTCGAGGAATACCTGGCGGGGCGGTATGGTACGGGCTCTCACGGGCTGCCGGACGAGTCCCAGGACTTTAACCCGGCGTGGTGAGACGGTCGAAGCTAAAACGGCAGCAGTGCCGGGAAAGCGGGATCAGTTGTGATGAGCGCGCGATGAGCACTCGGCGATGAGAACCAGAAGCTGAGGCCGACCGGAGCACGCGCTGCCCCGGATCGGCCACGATGGCCCGGCGGAGCCGGGCCGACAGAGGGAGCGCAGTGGCGAAGGTCCGGGTATACGAGCTCGCGAAGGAGTTCGGGGTAGAGAGCAAGGCTGTCATGGCCAAGCTCCAGGAAATGGGCGAGTTCGTCCGTTCGGCGTCATCCACCATTGAGGCGCCGGTAGTCCGCAGGCTTAAAGACGAGTTTGGGTCCCAGGGCCCCAAGGCCCAGGGCAGAAGGTCTCAGGGTCAGGGTGCGCCGGCTGCTGGGCGGCCAGCTGACGGCAACGGCGGGCGCCCGGTGCCCCGCCCCGGCCCGGCCCGCCCGCAGGCACCCGCCGCGGCGGCCGACCTCCAGGCCAGTGCTCCTCCGCAAGAGACTTCCAGCGCGCCAGCCGCGAGCCCGGCGGCGGCCAGCCCGGCGGCACCCGCCGCGGGCGAGGTCACCCGCCCGGCCAGCGCGGGTTCCAGCGCGCCCGCCCCGGCCACGCCGCGGGCCCCGGTTCCCCCGGTGCCCTCCGACGGCGGTGCGCCGGCCCAGCCTGGTCGTGGCCCGGTGCCCGGGCCCCGGCCCAGCGTGCCGCGTCCCGGTGGCTCAGCACCCAGTACCTCAGGACCCGGTGGTGCAGGACAGGGCGGGACCGGTGCAGGACAGGCCGGCCCAGTACAGGGCGGCCCAGCACAGGGCGGCCAGGGACAGGGCGCGGCCCGGCCTGGCGCTCCCCGGCCTGGTGGCCGCGGTGGCCCGCGGCCTGGCCCGCGTCCCGGTAACAACCCCTACGCTCCCGTCGCCTCCGGCATGGGGTCCGCTCCGCGTGGTGCGCCCGCCCGGCCGGGCCAGCCTGGCCCGGGCAGCGCCGGCCCCGCGTCGCCCGGCCAGGGTGGTCCCCGTCCGGGCGGTCCCCGTCCGGCGGGCCCGCGCGGCCCGGGTGGCCCGGGGCGGCCCAGCCCGGCGGACATGGCCCGTCCCGGCGGCCCGCGTCCCAGCCCGAGCAGCATGCCGCCGCGGCCCGCCCGTGGTGGTCCCGGCGGTGGTTCCGGCGGTCCCGCCCGTGGTGGTCCCGGCGGCGGTGCCGGCGCGGGTCGCCCGGGTGGCGGCGGCCGTGGTGGTCCCGGCACAGGCGCCCCCCGTCCCGGTGGCGGTGGCGGCGGCGCTGGCCCACGTCCCGGGATGACCGGCGGGCGCCCGGG
>DATCFY010000233.1:0-18487 GCA_036509255.1 Streptosporangiaceae bacterium | reverse complement strand
CCGGTGCCGCTGCGCGGCCTGGACCGCCTCGGTACCGCCGGTCGCGGTGAGCACATCGAACCCGGCGTAGCGGAGGCTGGCGGACAGCAGCTCAAGGATGTTGGGCTCGTCCTCGACAACGAGAAGCCTGGCAGCCGGCTGGGCCCGTCCATTCATCGACGGCATGGTCATGGCCTTCATTTTCCGGCCTGAACCTGAGTATTTCCTGAAGGCCGCCTGGGGCCGGCCTGATGATCAGGGGAAACCTGGCGGTTGTGTCCCAGGCGGCTGACCGTTCAGGTCGCGTCCCGGTCGCCCCAGCGGGTGATGGCGGCTGCGCGTGACTGCGCGCCGAGTTTGGCGTAGATGCGGTTCACGTGATTTTTCACGGTCTTCTCGGCGAGCACCAGCTGGGCCGCGATCTCACGATTGGAGTGACCCTCGGCGATGAGCGACATGATCTCGGCTTCGCGCAGCGACAAGCCGAGCGGACGGGCCATGCTGGGGATGCTGCCGGTCCTCATCTAACCTCCGGGCCACGGCTACCAGCGGTACAGGATGCGACGCATGGTATGGAGGCAGCCACACGCAGCGCAAGAGCTCTGAATGGCACAACTTGCACACGATTGCCATACGCCGGCCAGCCGGGGCCATGCAGGGCCGTCTCCCTGGCCCGTCAGCCGACCTTCGAGCCGGTGAGCAGTCTCTTGGGGACGGGCTGGTCGTTCTTCATCGCGTCGAACAGGCGCAGCGCCTGTGCCTTGTCCCAGATCACCACGTCGCCGACGGCCAGCAGCGGCGTGCTGCCGATGGGCACCGTGGTGGTCTCCGGGTGCCGCAGCGCGAACGCGACCTGGATGAGCTGGTACAGCTGGGTGCCCTTGTCCACGGTGAGCGAGCTGGCCGCGCCGTTGGCCGCCGGGAACGCCGCGAACGGGTTGGCCAGCGTCCCGACGCTGGTCATCTTGGTCAGCAGCGACTTGATGAACGCCCGCTGGTCCTGCTCCCGCTGCAGGTCGTGGGTGGCGAACAGGTGCCGGGTCCGGACGAAGCCCAGGGCCTGCGCCCCGCTGAGAGTCTGGCAGCCCTTCGTCAGGTGCAGGCCGGACGCCGGGTCGTTGAGGTTCTGGGGGATGCACATGCGGACCCCGCCGACCGCGTTCACCACGTTGACCAGGCCACCGAAGCCGATCCCCATGTAGTGGTTGATCTCCAGCCCGGTGGCGTTCTGGACGGTCTTGGCCAGCAGTTTGGGGCCGCCGAAGGAGTAGGCGGCGTTCAGCTTGTTCATGCCGAACCCCGGGATGTCCACGTAGGAGTCACGGGGCAGGCTGACCAGCACGGACGGGCCGCCGTTCGACGGGACGTGCAGGATCATGACCGTGTCCGAGCGATGGCCGCCGATACCCACCCCGGTGGCCAGCTGGCGCTCCTGCTTGCGGGTCAGTCCCTGGCGGCTGTCCGACCCGGTGATAAGCCAGTTCGTCCCGGCCGAGGCGGCGGGGCGGCCGGCGTAGTCGACGAGCACGTTGGCCCGGGTCAGCTTGGAGTTCAGGTAGAAGTACGTGACCCCGCTCAGCACCAGGAGGACCACGACGACCAGGGCGATGATGGCCAGGATCCGGCGCGGGCGCAGCCGTCGCCGGCCCCGGCCGGAAGAGCCCCGGCCGTAGACCTGGCCTGATCCCGGCGGGCGGCCGCCCTGATATTGCGGCGCGGGGCTGCCGCCCCGCCCGCCGCCGCTCCCGCCGTGCACGGGGGGCTGCTCGGGCCAGGCACCGCCCGGGCTGCGGTAGCCTGCCCCGGCGGGCTGCTGGCCAGCGGGCTCCCAGACGGAGCCCCGGCTCCCGTCGCCGGGTGGCCGCGGCGCGGGATCGCGGAACCAGTCGTCAGGCGTGTCGCTCACGCGGAACCCTCCCACCAGATCGTCACCACTGAGCGCCCGGACGTGCCGAGGTCGCGAGGCTGGCCTAGGTGCCCTGCCTCGCGGAGCGCCGTTTCCACGTCACTGGCACGCTCGGGTGGCAGGCATAGCCGGCGCCTGGTGGTGTCCACCAGCTCACTTCCTGTCGCGTAATCGGCCTGAGCCGGACGATTCCATTCAGTGTGCCCTGCCCGCAGACCTATCGCGTCCAGGATGGCCAGGACGTCGGTTGCGGTCGGCCCTTCCGGCCGGCTGAGACCGTGGAAGAGCAGCCACAGCGGGTTGAGGGAAATCAGCGGGTGGGCGGCAGTGAGTTCCACGACCACCTGCCGGCGGGCGTGCCGGGTCAGGGCCTCGATGAACGGGACCAGGTCCGGCACGTTGTACAGCACATGGTGGCAGGTGACCAGGTCAGCAGGGCCGGCCTGACTGCCCACGTCCGGCCAGCAGCCCGTCAGCAGGCGGGGCTCTAGGCTGGCCGCGCGGGCCCGGCTGTCCAGCCGGGCGAGCATCCCGTCGTCGCTGTCCACCGCGGTCAGTGCAGTGGTCTGGCTGGCCAGCGGGAGGCAGGCCGCTCCGGCCCCCGCGCCCACGTCGAGCACGCTCCCCGGCTGGTCGAGCACGGCCCGTTCGCGGTCGTAGGACGGGCCGGCCGGCGCCTGGCGCAGCCGGTCCGCTCGGCGGGCGAACACGTCCCGGGGGAGCACCCAGGGGGACTCGGTCACGGCGGACGCGATGTCTTCGGGAATGGCCCAGCCAGCCAGTTCAGCCCGCCACTTCTGGAGCAGGTCGCTCAGGGATGGTATGGGGACCTCCCAGGTCCATTGGGCCTCAGCGGCTGCGCGCAAACGTGCCGAGGCCGGGCACAGTGACCACGTACTGGTGATCATGATGAGCCAGCCACGCGTTTTTCGCCCAGCATTCCTGATGTGCAGCTCTCAGAGACAGGACGGCGAGCCGGGAGCGCGGCCGGATTAGCGCAGCGCCAGTGTTATCTCCCGGGGGACTGACAGCGTCCCCGCTTGCCAGTTCAGATCACCCGCCAGCCGCGCCCGGGGGAACGTCCCGAAGAACACTTCGAGCGCTACGCAGAGCCAGACGCGGGCGAGTGCGGCCCCGGGGCAGTAGTGCGGGCCTGGTCCGAACGGGATGCTGGCTGAGGCAGGCCCGTCGTGCGCCGCGGCGATCAGGGACGGCAGCACCGTCGTGCCCTGGGTGATGCGGCGTCCGCCGAGCCACGTGTCGGCCAGGGCGATGCGCGGGAGGGCGGCGGGGAACATGGTGCGCGTGCTCAGCAGTTCCGCCGCGACGGACTCCCAGGTGCGTTGCCCCCGCGTGCAGGAGGCGATGACGTGCGGCTGCTGGGCGACTTCGGCGATGGCGACGGCGAGGATGGGGAGCATCGCGCCGAATCCGTTGGAGACGGTGCCAGTGACGTGCGCGACCTGGGCGGCCGTGTGCCCGTGCAGCGCTGCAGCGAGCTGGGTGGTTAATCCTCCGCCGGGCCGGGCCGCGGCGTGGGTGTAGTAGCTGTACAAGTCTTCCCAGGCTGTGGCCACGTCGTCGATGGCGTCCGGGCCGGGGACGACGGCGAACGCGATGCGGGAGGCTTCCAGGATCCGGTCCCAGTCCGTCAGCGGTGTCCCCATGGCCGCGCTGACCGCGGTCGCGGTGAACGGCTCAGCGAACCCGGTGAGGGCGTCTGCGGTGGCGCGGCCGTGCAGCCCGTCGGCGAGGCGGCCGGCGAAGGCCTGGGCCAGCGGGCGGGCCGCTTCCGCGGCGCGGCGGGTGAACAGTCCGGCGATGCGCTGCCGGTACGAGCGCAGCCGCGGCCCGTTCATGTTCAGCAGGCCACCATCCGGGGATTGCATTTCCGCGCCGGTGAGCGGACAGCCGAGCAACCCTCCCGTCCGGGTGACGGCGGCCATGCCGAAGTCCCGGGAGTCGGTGAGGACGCGGATGACGTCGCGGCGCCGCCGCGCGACGAGCATGGGCGGCCCGCCAGCGGGACGGAAGGCATAGTCGTGGCCGCCCGGGCAGAGAATGGGTGGCGGCCCGCCATCCGGCTGGGAATCGAAACGGAGGACGGGCGGATGGCCGGCGGTGGTGACGGTCACGGTGACTCCCTCGGGCTGCCTGGGCAGGGGCCTCCCGCCCGCCTCCCAGCTTCGGAGGCCGGCCCGGACGGTTTCATTGCATTCCGCTTGCACGCCACTCGGTGCGGGCGCGGGCACAGGCGGTCCGGCGCGGCAGGGGGCAGGGTTGGCAGGGGGCAGGCGCGGCAGAGGGCCCGGCCGGAATCCCGGCCGGGCCCTCTGGACTGCTACCGCATTCTGCTACTTCAGCCTGCTACTTCCCTGGGGTGAGTGATGGGATTCGAACCCACGACATCCAGGACCACAACCTGGCGCTCTAACCAACTGAGCTACACCCACCATCGCCTGCGGCTGCATGAAGCATAGCGGCGGCGGCGGAGAAGTCCGAACGGGATACCTGACTAGGCGCCGGCCAGGCCGGCGTCCGGGCCACTCCCGGCGTCACCGGCCGGGCCGCCGGTACCGGCTGAGCTGGCGTGACCGGCCGGGGCGATACCGTAACGGCTGGCGATCTCCCGGGCCGTGGCCGAGTCCGGGCCCGGCAGCGGCACGAAGATCGCCTCCCGGTAGTAGCGCAGCTCCTGGATGCTCTCCCGGATGTCGGCCAGCGCCCGGTGACCGCCGTGCTTAGGCGGGCTGGCGAAATACGCCCTCGGGTACCAGCGCCGGGCGAGCTCCTTGATGCTCGACACGTCCACCATCCGGTAGTGCAGGAAGGCGTCCAGCTCGGGCATGTCGCGGGCCAGGAAGGCGCGGTCGGTGGCGATCGAGTTGCCGCACAGCGGCACCTTCCGCGCGTCCGGGATGTGGCTGCGGACGTACCGCAGCACCTGCTCCTGGGCCTCGGCCAGGGTGACGCCCGCGCCCAGCTCGTCGATAAGTCCCGAGGTGGTGTGCATGTCCCGGACGACGGGGAGCATCCCGTCCACCGCCTCGGCGGGAGGTTTGATCACGAGATCCACCCCCTCGTCGAGGACAGTAAGGTTACCGTCCGTAACCAGGCAGGCGATCTCGATAAGGGCGTCGCGGGCGAGGTCAAGCCCGGTCATCTCGCAGTCGATCCAGACGAGCCGGTCAGTCATCCCACAAGACTAGAGCCTCGGCGAAGTTCCCTCGCCCGGGTCCCCCACCAGGTCAGCGCCGTGGGGCCGGTTCACTCGCGCCTGGATGTGCTCGGGGACGCTGATGCCCGGGGCGAGCGTGGGGTCGGGCTGCTGTTCACCGAACGTAAGGGCCGCAGGCAGCACGCCTGCCCAGACGTCCAGCCCATAGTCCGCCGGGTCGTCACCCGGTGGTCCGGTGCGCACCTTGACCGACGCCTCAGTGAGCGGGACCTCGAGGACCGCGGTGGCGGCCATTTCCTTGCGGGACGGTGGCCGCGCGGCCGCCCAGCGGCCTGGCACCAGCTGCTCGGTGATGATCCGCAGCCCGTTCATCCGCTCGCCCTCGTCGAGGACCAGCCGCGCCCTGCCGAAGATCACCGCACAGCGGTAGTTCATCGAGTGGCTGAATACCGCCCGGGCGCAGACGATCCCGTCGAGGTGAGTGACCGTGACGCAGACCTCCTGGCCGTCGGCGGCCAGCAGGCTCCGGTTGGCGGACGACCCGTGCAGGTAGAGCCGGTCGCCCTCGCGGCCGTACGCAGTCGGCAGGACGACCGGGACGCCGTCCATGCTTACGCCGAGGTGGCAGATCAGGCCCGCGTCGAGCACCGCGTACAGGTCTTCGCGGTCGGTCCGGGCGCGCTCCTTGTGCCGGTGCAGGGTGGTCCGCCCCGTGCTGGTTAGCGGAGTTTCAGTGCTCATGATGCACTACGGTACCGAGGAAGTGGACCGTTGACTGTAGCCACTTCACCGGAAGATCTGATGACCACTTTTTGCCGGAGGCCCGGGCCAGCCCCGCGGAAGGCGTCTGCGCGGCTGTCCGCCGAGGTGCCTGTCGAGCTGCCAGTGGCGGCGGACCGGCACCACTCGGCGCCGCTTACCGGTCAGATCGCAGGGCAGCTGCGGGAGGCCCTCACCGACGGCCGGCTGGCCGCCGGGGAACGCCTGCCGTCCACCCGGGCGCTGGCCGCGGCCCTGGGTGTAAGCCGGACCGTGACCACCGCGGCCTACACGCAGCTGTTCGCGGAGGGCTGGCTGGAGGGACGGCACGGTTCGGGGACCTACGTGGCCCAGGGCACGGCCGGGCCGCCCGGAACCAGCGCTCCCCCTGCCCTGCCCCCGACAGCGCTGCCGCAGCCGGGCCCACCCCCGCCCGGCGGAGCGGCAGCGGTCAACCTCTGTCCCGGTATCCCGTGGCAGGCTGGCATCGACCCAGCGGCATGGCGCCGGGCCTGGCGTCACGCGGGTACCGAGCCGGTCCTCGCCCAGCCCGATCCCCGCGGCCGTGCCACTCTGCGTGAGGCCCTCACCGGCTACCTGCGGCGCAGCCGCGGCGTGCGCGCCACCGCGGACCAGATCCTGATCACCCGCGGAGTGTCAGCCGGCCTCGGCCTGGTCGCCTCCGCCCTGCTCCGGCCCGGGGACCGGGTCGGCGTCGAGGAGCCCGGCTACCAGGCAGCCCGGGCGGTCTTCGGCTCCCGCGGCGCGCGGCTGGTGCCGTGCCGGGTGGACGCGGACGGCCTGGTGGTGGAGGAGCTCCCGGCCGACCTCCGGCTCGTCTACACCACTCCCGCGCACCAGTACCCGCTGGGTGGCCGCCTGCCGGTGCCGCGCCGCCAGGCGCTGGCCGCCTGGGCCCGGACTACCGGGGCACTCATCGTCGAGGATGACTACGACGGAGAGTTCCGCTATGACGTCGCACCTCTGCCCACACTGTTCGGCCTCGAGCCGGACGTCGTCATCTACCTGGGGACCACCAGCAAGACCCTTACCCCGGCGCTCGGCGCGGGCTGGCTAGCCGCCCGGCAGGACCTCATCCCGGTACTCACCACGGCCGCGGCGGACCTCGGTGAGCGGGTGTCCGGTCCGGTCCAGCACGCCGTGACGGAACTGCTGGCCAGCGGGGAGCTGGAGCGGCACGTGCGGCGGATGCGGCATGAGTACGCCCGGCGCCGCGCAGCCCTGGTGGCGGCTCTCGGCCGCGGGCTCACCGGCGACACCGCCGGCATGCACATGATCCTGGAGCTCCCGCCCGGCACGGCCGCCAGCGTGGCCGCGGCCGCCCGAGAGCGCGGCGTCGACGTGGCCACACTGGACCGGTACTTCGCCGGGCCGCCCACGTGTGAAGGCCTGGTGCTCGGCTATGGCGCGGCCGACCTGGCCGGGGTCAGCCGCGGCGGCCAGGTCATCGCGGAGATCGTGGCCGGGCTGCCCGGGACGCGTGGCGCCGCCGGCCCGCGCTGACTGGTCAGGGGGCCGGTCAGCCGTTCCACATCGATAGCTCCCGGCCCGGCGCCCCTGCAGCCGGGCACCTGGGAGGCGCCGAAATGGCCGCCCCGGGCCCAGTTACGGCGGCGCTGCTGCCCTGGCCGGATGGGGCCGGGAAAGGGCGTGGGGCGCCCCGCGGGCCAGACGCGGGCCACCTGCCACGAGTCGAGCCAGCTGACGATCTCACGCACGCCCGCCACCGGGCCATCGGTGAACGGCGCCCACGCGTGCCCGATCACGGCGACCTGCACGCAGAGCCGGCCCTCGTTGTTGACCCCGGCGAGACCGTCCCGGGCCGGGGGCGCGGTCGGCTCCCCGGGGGGCCGACCCGCAGTGGCGGCCAGTTGGCGCCGGCCACGACCATGCGTCCAGCCGGCACCCTGGGTCCAGTCCGCCCCATGAGTCCAGCTGGTGTTCTGCATCCAGTCCGGGTCCTGCGCCCAGTCTGGCTCCGGTGCCCACTCGTGGTTCTGCGTCCAGTCGTTCTGCCGCTTCCAGTCGCTGTCCCCGGCCCAGCCCTGGCCCCCGGCCCCCGATCCCGGCGCATGATCTGGTGCCTCCGCCCAGCCGCAGCCGGCGCCCCAGTCTGGCTGCCGGGTACCCGGGCCCGGTTCCCAGCCCAGGCCAGCTGACTGCGGCCCCCAGCGCGGTCCGTCGGCCCAGCCCAGCGCCCGTGCGGCGCGGACCACCGGGATGAGCTGGGTCACTTCGCCGGAGAGCGGATTCCACACCAGATGCGAGGGGCGGCCGAGTTCGATGAGGCGTTCCGCCGCGGACCGGGCTGGCACCATGACGGGGTCGGCGTCCAGTACCAGCCAGATCACCCGCGGGGCGCCGCCTTTCAGGCGGCCGCCGTCGGCTGCCGCGGTGAGTCGCTCGGCCCCCGGCATCCACGCGTCAGTCACTACGATCCTTCCGAGGGATCTAGACCTATGGCCGATCTGGCTCCCTTTAAGTACCTACGCCAGGGCAGCCCAATAGTCCAGAGGCCGATGGACAGCACGGTCACCGGACGGGCGGGCGGCCCCCGGCACGAACGCGGGACAGGAGTGAGGGCTGTGGCGGATGACGATGTCCCCGGGATCGATGACGTCCCGCGGCTCGGCCGGTGGCTGCACGAGAAGGGCATCACCGCGACCCAGGCCGCGCCTAGGGTGCGGCTGATCGCGGGAGGCCGGTCCAACCTGACGTACCTGCTGGAGCCGGGGGAGGAGGTGGCTCCGCTGGTGCTGCGCCGGCCGCCGCTGGGCCACGTGCTGCCGACCGCGCACGACATGAGCCGGGAGTACCGGGTCCTCAGTGCGTTGGCGGGTACCGATGTCCCGGTGCCCGCGCCGGTCGCCCTGTGCCCGGACGCCGACGTGATCGGCGCGCCGTTCTACCTGATGCCCTACGTAGCGGGGCTGGTCCTGCGCAGCGCCGAGGACGGGGAGCGGCTCACCCCGGTCCAGGCGCGGCAGCTGTCCGAGAGCTTCACGGACATGCTCGCCGCGATCCACGGGGTGGACCTGGGCGCCACGGGGCTGGCCAGCTTCGGGCGCGCTGAGGGGTACATGGAACGTCAGCTGTCGCGCTGGCAGCGGCAGTGGGAGCTGTCCGCCACCCGCGAGGTGCCCGGGTACACCGAGCTCACCCAGCGGCTCGCGGAGGGCCTGCCCGGCCGGTCCGCGCTCCCGTCCTCAGCGGGGGCCCTGGTGCACGGTGACTACCGGCTGGACAACACGCTGGTCAGGCTGGACGCCGCCGGCACCGGCCGGCCTGCCATCGCGGCCGTCCTGGACTGGGAGATGTCCACCCTGGGCGATCCGCTGGCTGACCTCGGGCTGGCTCTCGTGTACTGGACGGAGCCAGGCGACGGCGACTCACTGGATGTCGAGTGGGCCCCGGAGATCACCACCGGGCCCGGGTTCATGAGCCGCGCTGAGATCGCCGACCGCTACGCCGCGGCCACTGGGCGGGACGTGAGCGCGCTGGGCTATTACATGGCCTTCGGCTGCTTCAAGCTGGCGGTGGTGCTCGAGGGCATCCACGCCAGATTCCTGCTGAACCAGACGGTGGGTGAGGGGTTCGAGAAGGAGGGGCCGGCGGTCCCGCTGATCATCCAGCGGGCACACCGGCTGCTCGACGAGGGCGTCTGACCCGGGCAAAGGAAATGAGGCCCGGCACCCCGCTCTTGCCGGACCTCATGTCCCGTCCCCGGGTAGTGGCCCGGTGAAAACTCGCGCCGGGCCGACCGTGCCGGGGGGCTACCGCGAGGCCCGGCACCCCGCTCTTGCCGGACCTCACGCCCTGCTCTCCGGCCGGTTTCCTGGCGGCAACCGCCGCCCGGCGCCTTCCGGAGAAGTACCGTGAGGCCCGACGCCCCGCTCTCGTCGGGCCTCACAATCAAGACGCGGCGCTCGCCGGGGGGGTTGTCATAAAGCCGTAAGAAATTTTGGCTGGACGGCGGCCGTGCCCTCGGGCCCGTTAAGCCCCGCAGTTGGGGGAGCAGAGCCGCCGCGCGATCGCGCTGAAGAACACCTTGCTGATCTGCGCCGGGTTGGTGATGTTGTAGGCCTGGCCACTGGTGGCGCTCGCGATCCGCTGCAGCGCCTGGAAGTCGCCGGCGTTGCCGAACTTGATGATGATGATCTCGACCCGCCGCCTGGGGTTGTACAGGCTGCGCAACTGCTTGATCAGGTCGGGGGCGGAGATGTCGCCCGGAGCGTTGTCCACTCCCGCGGTCATGACCAGGACCGCATTGTCGTACCGCGCCTGGTAGGTGTTGGTCACCTGCCTGAAGCCCGCCAGGATCGAGCTGTACAGGGCCGCGGGCGCGGGCTCCGGCTTCGTCAGCGCGGTCTCCTGCACGATCTGCTGCCGGCGGGTGATCAGGCCGAGCGGGGCCGGCAGCGGGCCGACCGAGACAATCTGCTTGTACGGAAGCTTGCCGTTCAGGCCGGCCGCGAACGCCCAGACTCCCATCTGCGTGCCGTCCGGGAACTGGGCCAGGCCCAGGCCGGCCGCCTTGGCCAGCACCTGCTCCAGGGTGGGGCCGCCGGGGGCGACCGGGGTAGCCATCTGCTGCGAGACGTCAAGCAGCACGAGATCACGGGACCCGAGGCTCAGCCGCTGCCAGGCCTGCAGACTGGTCTCCGCCTCCCCGGCGGCGGGTGCGGGGGTCAGCTTCGGCTGCCCGGTACTCAGGCCGTACTGGCCGATCCAGGGGGGCGCGCTCCCGGTGGCGGACCGGAAGCCCTCGTAGCGCACGTAGGACGTCGTGTAGCTGGACTGCAGCGCCTTCTCGAAGGCCCGGGCCGCCTTCAGCTTGAGCGGGTCCGAGGTGGTGGTGACGTAGGGGTAATCCAGCTCGGGTGAGCCCTGCACCGGGTAACGGCCGACCAGGGGATCCTGCGGATGGGAACGGTTGAACTGCGCGACGGCCTGCTCGGAGGCGATGGTGACCGGGCGCTCGGCCCGGGGTGGCTGGGCCAGGCTCGCCAGCGTGGCCAGCGCACCGTTGCTCCCCGAATCCCGGGTGACCTGGACGTTGAACACGAAGTCGGTGAACGCGGCCAGGGCCTTGGCGCCGGTGCCGACCGCTTGCTGGAGCTGCTGCTGGAGCAGGATGAGCGTGGCCAGGCCAGCGGAACTTTGCGCAGGGTCCGGGAACTCCACGTGCAGGCCGAGCCCGGTGGCGGGACCGCCGACCCGCTGGGGGAGCAGGAACTGCCAGGGCACTTCCGTGCCGAAGGCGGGCATCTGCGCGGCCACGGACCGGGGCATCACGATCATGAGCGGGGACCGGGCCACGGTGATGCCGGTCGGCTGGACGAGCTGCGATCCGACCGGGGAGCTGCGGGCCACGTCGACCCAGAGTGAGGAGTCCGGGATCCAGGCGTCGAACGCGGCCCGGCCGGACGTTGACTTGAGCCCGGACACCTCCGCGGCCGCGGTCGACGGCTGCACGCTGACCACGTGGACCACGGCGCAGTGGCCGTTCACGTCGTGGCGCTGCGCGTTGAACCACTTGCTCACGTGCTCGATCGCCGGGGCGACCTCATCGGCAGCGGCCAGGTTGACCGCGACCGGGTGGTCCGTGCACGACGCCCGGGACACGACCGCTTCCGCACCGTACGCGACCAGGAGTGTCGCGGCGATCACGCCGGCCAGCGCCAGCGCGATCACCGTGATCCGGCGCGGCCGCGTACGCCGGTTACGGCTATCCGGGTGCCCGGTGACTCCAGCGTTCACGGCGTCCTCGATCAGGAAACCCGTGGTCCTCCACGGCGTTGATCCCCGACTTTATCGGGGCAATGCGGGACAGATCAGGCGGTTCCCCGGTTTGTAATGTGTCAGGGTGGCTGCCCCTATCGAGGTACGCGACGCGGCTGATCCGCGGCTCGCAGATTACGTCTCGCTCACCGATTCCGCCCTGCGCATCAGTATGGAGGCGCGGGACGGGGTTTTCGTCGCGGAAGGAGAAAAGGTCATCCGCCGGGCCCTCGCCGCGGGGTTCCCGGCCCGGTCCCTGCTGGTCACCCAGAGCCGGCTGGCCCGGCTGGGCAGCCTGGCCCAGGAGTGCGCCGGCCCGGTGTACGTGGTGGCCGACGACATTGCCCGCCAGCTCACCGGCTACCAGGTGCACCGTGGTGCGCTGGCCTCGATGGCCCGGCGCGAACTGCCCGCGGTGGCCGGGGTGCTGACCGGCGCGCGCCGTGTCGTGGTGCTAGAGGACCTGGTCGATCACGGCAACGTGGGGGCGATCTTCCGCTGCGCGGCGGCGTTCGGCACCGACGCGGTGATCTTGTCGCCGCGCTGCGCCGACCCGCTCTACCGGCGGGCGGTGAAGGTGTCCATGGGCGCGGTCTTCGCGGTCCCGTACGCCCGGATGACCGACTGGCACGGCGGTCTCGCCCAGCTCCGCGCGGCGGGGTTCAGGCTGGTCGCGCTGACCCCGGACCAGTCCGCGACGCCGATCGGCGCCGCACTGGGGCCCGGCGGCCGGCCGGACGACCGGGTCGCGTTGCTGCTCGGCACGGAAGGCGACGGCCTGTCCTCACACTGGCGGCACGAAGCCGACCAGAGCGTGTGCATCCCGATGGCCCCGCACGCCATGGCGGCCGGCGTGGACTCCCTCAACGTCGTCGCGGCTGCCGCCGTAGCCTGCCACGCCCTCACGGCCCTCTGAGTCTGGAGCCCACCGTCCTCTTCAGTCCCACTAGACCCGCCAGTCCCCCCAGCCCCGCCGCGCGCCGCCCCCGGCGGCATGGATGAAAGTTTGGGGGACACCTGACTACACCAGATCTACATCCACGTGCCGAGGGCGCTGACAGCGCGGCGGGGGCTGACGAGGCGGAGGGTGCGGCGGGCTCTGGGTGGCGGGGTGGCGGCCGCTGACGAGGCGGAGAGCGCGGTCGCGGTGAGGGGCTGAGGGGCGGCTACTGGCCGGCACCGGGGGCTGGCGGGGGGTAGGCAGCGCGGAGGCGGCGCTCGGCGGCCGGGGCGGCGCCGGCCCGGTCCAGGCCGAGCAGGGCGGCGCCCGCGATCGGCGGCACCTGCACCACGCTCAGCTCAGCGCCGGGCGCCTCGGCGGCGAGCCGCTCGGTGATCCAGCCGAGCAGCAGCGGGTCCCGGGCGGTAAGCACCCCGCCGCCCAGGACGACCGGGACCGCGGACCCGCTCAGGCCGAGCCGCCGGATCACTGTGCCGGCCATCGTGACGATCTCCCCGGCCAGCCGGCTGACCAGGTCGCGGGCCACCTGATCGCCCTGCCCGGCGGCGGCCAGCAGCAGGGGCGCCAGGCCCTGCAGGTCATCCTCGGAGATCTTGCCCAGGTGGATCGCCACCGCGACGTCGCGGACCTCGGGCACGCCGAAATGGCCGGCCACCACGCTGCGCAGTGCGGTCTGCGGTCCCCGGCCGTCCTCGGCGCGGATGGCCCACCACAGCGCCGCCCGGCCCAGGCCGTACGCCCCGCCCCAGTCGCCGGTGATGCCGCCCAGGGCCAGGAACCCGGTGGTCCGCCCGTCCGGGCCCACGCCCACGCAGTTGATCCCGGCGCCGCAGGTCACCCCCACGCCCCAGGGGCGGCCGCCGGGGGTCTCCAGGCCCGCCCGGAGGACCGCGAACGTGTCGTTGGCGACCTCGGTGGTCGTGCTCCATCCGGCGGCCCCGATCATGGCGGTCAGCCGTTCCTCTTCCTCGGGCAGGTCGGCGTTGGCCATGCAGGCCACGGTGTGCGCCGCCACTGGCCACCCGCCCGGCAGCCCCGCGTCAAGTGCGGCCGCCCCGATCACCGCGCCGATCGCGGCCAGTACCTCCGGCGTGGGGAACGTGCGCACTCCGGGACCGCGGCCCCCGGCCAGCAGCGTCCCGTCCGCGCCTACCAGCGCGATGTCGGTCTTGCTGTTCCCGCCGTCGATAGCCAGGACAGCCGCCTGCGCCGCGCTCACCGGCGTGCTCACGCGCCGCGGGCCCAGGGCAGGAAGTCCCGGTTCTCCGCGAGGAGCCGGTCGGCCAGCCCGTCGGCCAGGTCGAGCTGGCCAACCAGGGGATGGGCCAGCAGCGCGGCGCGCACCCGGTCCCGGCCGCCGCGCCGGGCGGCGTCCACGGCCAGTTCCTCGTACGCGGACACGTGCGCGACCAGCCCGCGCATCAGCGGCGGCAGTGCCGCGGCCGGCAACGGGCGGGCGCCGTCCGCGCCGATCACCGCGGGCACCTCGACCACCGCGTCGTCGGCCAGGAACGAGAACGTGCCCGCGTTCCGGACGTTCACCACCTGGGTGTCCCCGGTGTCGCTGACCAGCGACGCGAGCAGGGCCACCGCCGCCTCGGAGTAGAACGCGCCGCCGCGCTCGGCCAGCAGGGCGGGCTTGTGGTCCAGGGCCGGGTCGGCGTACATGGCCAGCAGTTCCCGCTCGATGGCCGCGACCTCCTCGGCCCGGGTCGGGCGGGTCCGCTCCTCCGCCACGACCGCGTCGTGCGCCCAGAAGTAGCGCAGGTAATAGGACGGCACCGCGCCCACATCGTGCAGCACCGACGCAGGCAGGCCGGTGTGCGAGGCGATCTCCTCGCCGTGCTCCGCGATCAGCCCGGGCAGCCGGTCGGTGCCGTCCACCATGACGGCCCGCTCCCAGGTCAGGTGGTTGAGGCCGACGTGATCCAGCTGGATACGCGCCGGGTCGGTGCCGAGCAGCCGGGCGAACAGCCGCTGGAACCCGATCGCCACGTTGCACAGGCCGACCGCGCGGTGCCCGGCGTCCAGCAGGGCGCGGGTGACGATGCCGACCGGGTTAGTGAAGTCGATGATCCAGGCGTGCGGGTCGGCCCGCTGCCGGGCACGCTCCGCGATGTCCAGGACGATCGGCACCGTGCGCAGCGCCTTGGCCAGCCCGCCCGCGCCGGTGGTCTCCTGGCCGATGCAGCCGCACTCCAGCGGCCAGGTCTCGTCCCGCTGCCGGGCGGCCTGGCCGCCGACCCGGAGCTGGAGCAGGACCGCGCCCGCCCCGTCGAGCCCCTCATCCAGGCTGGTCGTCCAGGTCACCCGGGCCGGATGCCCATGCGCGTGCATGATCCGGGCTGACACCGGCCCGACCACGGCCAGCCTGCTCTCGTCCGGGTCGACCAGGGTCAGCTCGGTGACCTTGAGCGCCCCGGTGAGCCGGGCCACCCCGTCCACCAGTTCCGGCGTGTACGTCGACCCGCCGCCCACCACTGCCACCTTCATCAGAACGCCTTCACCTCCGCGCCGGCCTGGGCCACGAAACACGCCGCCTCATGCCGGGGTCCCATCTCGGCCAGGCCCGGCGTGGCCTGGTGGCACTCGTCGATGGCCAGCGGGCAGCGCCAGCGGAACCGGCAGCCCGGGACCGGGTCGATGACCCGGGGCGGCTCGCCGCGGTCGGTCTCCGCGGTGATGTCCAGCGGGGCGCGCGGGTCCGGCACCGCGGACAGCAGCAGCTGGGTGTACGGGTGCTTCGGCGCCGCCAGCACCTCCTCGACCGGGCCGGTCTCCGCGATCTGGCCCGCGTACATCACGATGAGCCGGTCCGCGATGTACCGCGCGCTGGCGATGTCGTGGGTGATGTACAGGATCGAGACCCCTTCCTCGTCACGCAGCCGGGCCATCAGGTTCAGCAGCCCGATCCGGATGGACACGTCCAGCATGGACACCGGCTCGTCGGCCAGGATGAGTTTGGGCCGCAGGGCCAGGGCCTGGGCGAAGCCGACCCGCTGCCGCTGGCCGCCGCTCAGCTCGTGCGGGTAGCGCTGCAGCACCTCCGCGGCCGGGGTCAGCCCCACCACCTCGAAGACTCGTTCCGCCTCGGCGCGGCGCTGCGCGGCGGACAGCTCAGGGCGGTGCAGTTTGAGTCCGCGCAGGATGCCGTGCGAGATCCTCATCACCGGGTTGATGGAACTGAACGGGTCCTGGAAGACCATCGGGACCAGCCCCGTGTAGTTCAGGCTGTCGGCGCGGGACCGCAGCCGCGACACCGGCTGGCCCTGGAAGTAGATCTCGCCGCTGGTCGGCTTGTACAGCTTGGCCAGCAGCCGGGCGATGGTGCTCTTGCCGCTGCCGCTCTCCCCGGCGAGGGCGACGATCTCCCGGTCCCCGATTTCGAGGCTGACGTCATCCACCGCGTGCAGCGTCCGGCGGGACAGCGCGTTGCCGATCTTGAAGTGCTTGGTGAGTCCCTCCGTGCGCAGCAGCGGTGCCGCGCCGTCCTGGGCTGGGGCGTCGTCACTCATCGCCGCTGCCCTCCTCCGTGGCCACGCTCCCCGCGGCGCCGCCGCCGGCCGCCACAGTGTTGACGCTGCCGGTGGCGGAGCCGGGCGGCGGGGTCCCGTTGCGGAGATTTTGATCTGGCCCGTGGTCTGGACTGTGCAGCAGGCAGCGGACCTGCACCCGGCCGGCCTGGTAGAGCGCGGGCGACGTGGTCCGGCACTCGTCCATGACCTTGGGGCAGCGCGGCGCGAACCGGCAGCCCGCCGGGGGGCGGGCCAGGTCCGGCGGGCTGCCCGGGATGCCGGTCAGCGGCAGCCGGGGCCCGCGGATCGAGGGGAACGCCTCCAGCAGCCCGGTCGAGTACGGGTGCAGCGGCGCGTCGAACACCTGGCGGGTCGGGCCGAACTCGGCCACCTGCCCCGCGTACATCACCATCAGCCGGTCCGAAAAGTGGCTGACCAGCGACATGTCGTGGGTGACGAAGATGATCGCGAAGCCGAGCCGGTGCTGCAGGTCCTTGATCTGCACCATCAGCGAGCGCTGCGCCACCACGTCCAGCGCCGAGGTCGGCTCGTCCATGATGACCAGATCGGGGGTGAACAGCATGGCCATCGCGATCATGGACCGCTGCCGCATCCCGCCGGACAGCTGGTGCGGGTAGCTCTTGAGGTGCACCGGGTCGATGCCGACCATGCGGAGCACCTCGGCGGACCGGCCGGCGATCTCAGCCTTGGACGTCACGCTGTGCGCCCGCATCGCGTCCCGGAACTGCGCGCCGATCGACTTGACCGGGTTGAGGGCGTTCATCGCGCTCTGCATGACCACGGACAGGTCCTTCCAGCGCACCGCGGCCAGCTGCTTGTCGGTCAGCCCGACCAGGCTGCGGCCCTGGAAGGTCACGCTGCCCGCGGTGATCTCGGCCGGCGGGGCCAGCAGCTGGGCGATCGCGAACAGCATGGTGGACTTGCCGCAGCCGGACTCGCCGACCACCCCGATGAACTCGCCGGGGGCCAGGTCGAAGCTGACGTCCTCGACCGCGCGGACCGCGCCGCGCTCCATGAGGTACTCGACGGTCAGGCCGTCCACCCGCAAGATCGGTTCAGGCACTCTTCACCCGCTTCCTCCGCACCGGCCGCAGCGCGGGGTTGCCGATCTCGTCGAAGGCGTAGTTGAGCAGGGCGAACGCGGCCCCGAGCGCGGCGATGCAGGCGCCGGGGGCCAGCGCCCACATGGGCTGGCCGGTCTGCAGCGCGGCGTTGTTCTGCGCCCAGTAGAGCATCGTCCCCCAGCTCTGGGTGCCCGGGTCGCCCAGGCCGATGAACTGCAGGCTGGACGCGAACAGCACCGCGTACAGCGCGTTGGTCAGGAAGCTGGCCACGATCAGCGACGTCATCGTGGGGATGACCTCGACCACGATGATGTAGAGCCGCCGCTCGCCGCGGACCCGGGCCGCCTGCAGGAAGTCCCGGTGGCGCAGCGACAGGGCCTGCGACCGCAGCTGCCGCGCGGTGTAGGACCAACTGGTTACCGTGATGACCACGATCAGCACCAGCGTGCCGCCGCCGTGCGCGTACCCGGCGATGATGATCAGCAGCGGGAAGAGCGGGATGACCAGCAGCACGTCGGTGAGCAGGCTCAGCGTGCCGTCCCACAGGCCGCCCAGGTAGGCCGCGGCCACCCCGATCAGGACCGCTATCCCGGTCGCGGCCAGGCCGACCACGAACGCGATGATCATCACGTTCCGGGTGCCCCAGACCAGCTGGGCCCACATGTCCTGGCCGTAGGCGGTGGTGCCGAGCAGGTGGGCGGTGGACAGGCCCAGTTTCGGGGCGTAGGCGTCCGTGGCCGGGTTGTCGTGCGCGATCACGCCGGGGAACAAGGCGGTGAACAGGAAGATGAGCAGCAGTATGGTGCCGGTGGCCGCCTTGCGGTTGTGGCGGATCGCGCGGCCCATCCGGGCCAGCGCGTGGCTGGCCGGAGGGCGGGCCTGGTCCGTCCCGGTGGGGCCGGGCTCGGTGCCGGCCAGCTGGCCGGTGGCATCGGGGGCGGTGGGCACCCCGGAGATCGGGAGGGCCATGATTACCCCGCCGCCCTGGTGCGCGGGTCCAGCACCGCGGTGGCGATGTCGGCGACCAGGATGGCCAGCAGCACCGCGACGGTGATGAACAGGAACAGGGCCTGCTCGAGCGGGTAGTCCTCGCCCTGCACGGCCTGCAGCAGCAGGTAGCCGACGCCCGGGTAGTTGAACACGTACTCGATGAGGATCGCGCCGCTGACCACGAAGCCCAGCGACATGGCGAAGCCGGTCAGGTTGGGCAGGATCGCGTTGCGGGCCGCGTAGTCAGTCATGATCCGGCGGCCGGGCAGGCCCTTGGCCCGGGCCATCCGCACGTAGTCCTCGGCCAGGGTG
>DATCFY010000232.1:0-70830 GCA_036509255.1 Streptosporangiaceae bacterium | reverse complement strand
GGTCTCGATGTCGTCCAGGCTCTCGGCCAGCACGATCGTGCCGCCGTGGATTTGCGGGTCCGGCGCCGGGTGGCTGGTGAATACCGGCAGCCGGTCCAGGGCCAGGTTGATCTTGACGGTGCCGCTGCGGGTCTGCCAGCGGCGGATGTCGGCGACGAAGTCACTGGGCAGCGCCGCCGGGTCGAGCAGCCGCAGGAACGAGATCTGCGGGTGCGCGGTGGTGATGACCGTGCCCGCGTCGATCTCCTCCCCGCTGGCCAGGGTCACCCCACGGGTCCTTGGGGGAGCGCCCTGCCCGCCGCCGGTGCGGATCTCGGCCACCTCGGCGCCGGTGCGGATCTCCGCGCCGAACGACCGGGCCGCCGCGGCCAGCGCGGCGGTCACCCCGCCCATCCCGCCGCGCGGGAACCCCCAGGCGCCGGCCTGGCCGTCCACGCCGCCGATGTGGTGATGCAGCATCACGTACGCGGTGCCGGCCGAGCGCGGCCCGGCCCAGGTGCCGATCACCCCGGACACCGAGAGCAGGCCGAGCATGGCGTCGCTCTCGAAGTACTCCTCGATCAGGTCGGCGATGCTGCCGGTGAGCAGCCGGGTGACGTCCACCACGCCCCGCTCGTCCAGCCCGCGCAGGTGGCGCAGCAGCAGTCCCTGGCGCCACAGGTCGAGCGGCCGCCGTGAGCCGAGCCGGGGCGGCACCTCGTCCAGCAGCGGGCCGAGCACCCGGCCGAGGGCGGCCAGGTGAGCCTCGTACCGCGGGTAGGCGTCCGCGTCCGACGCCGAGAACTTCGCGATCTCGGCGTGCCGCTGCGCCGGGTCGTCGGGCAGCCGCAGGTAGCGGCCGTCGGCGCGGGGCGCGAAGTAGGGTCCCTGCGGGAACACGTGGTAGCCGTGCCGGGCCAGGCCCAGGTCGCTGACCAGGTCCGGGGGCAGGAGCGAGACCACGTAGGACAGCGAGGTCACGGTGTAGTCCGGGCCGAACGGGTGCTCGCTGACCGCCGCGCCGCCGACCACCTGGCGCCGCTCGCAGACCAGCACGTTAAGCCCGCTCCTGGCCAGGTAAGCGGCGGCCACCAGCCCGTTGTGCCCGCCCCCGATCACCACCACGTCCCGGGTCGTCGTCACCAGCGCGATCCCTCCTGTCCCTGGTCTGGCCACCCGTGGTTCAGGTGCCCGTGGTTGGGGAGCCGGTGGTTAGGCTGCCCGTGGTTTGAAGGCCTGTGGTTTGGGGGCCCGTGTCCGGTCTCGTCCACTGGAAACGGGTTTATCACGGTTAGCCGGGCTGGTAGCACCGGCGGACCGGCTGCGGAATCATGGGCGGGCCTGGCCCGCACGCGGACCCGGGCCGGTTCGTCGGGCATCACCGGGAGGGAAGAGCAATGCTGCTCATCTGGGGACTTCGGGTCTTTTACCACACCATCGGCGAGGGAACGTTTCACTGCCGCCGGTGCGGCGGCGACCGGCAGTACCGGCTCCGCGCTGGACGGCGGTTCTTCACGCTGTTCTTCATCCCGCTCATCCCGCTGAACAAGACCGACGAGCACGTGCAGTGCCTGACCTGCAAGACCCGTTACGTCACGGACGTGCTCAGCCTGCCAACGTCGGCCCAGATGCAGGCTGCGCTCCCCGCGGGCATGCGCGCCGCCGTGGCCACCATGCTGGTGGCGGGCGACCGGGGCAGCGTGGCGGCGCGGCAGCGGGCCGTGGCCGTCGTCCAGGGCGCTGGCGCCCAGGAATACACCGACGCGGACCTGGATGCCGACGCCGCTCAGCCTGCCGAGGCGATCCGCAGCGCACTCGGCGAGGTCGCCCGCCAGCTCACCCCGGACGCCAAGGAATGGTTCCTGGCCGAGACCGTGCGGGTCGGCATGGCCGACGGGTCGCTCAGTGACCACGAACGGCGGGTGGCCGAGGTGATCGCCATGGACCTGGGCATGACCCAGGCGCAGGCGATCGGCGTGGTGACCATGACCGAGCGGGCCGCGCAGCAGAACTGACCCCGGGCCGCCGGGCCCGGCCGGAGGTACCGGCCGGCCAGCGTGCGCCGCGCCTCCCGCCATCACAGACTGGCCAGCCGGGCCGTCACGTACCGGCCGATGTCCGCGCTGGGCTGCTCCATCGGGGCCAGGTAGCCGGCGGAGAACCGGCGTGAGCCCATGCCGTCCTGGACCTGCTCGCAGATAGACCAGTCCTGGCGGTTGACCAGGTCCCAGAAGCCGACCGCGTCGGACGGATCGAAGCCGGGACGGGCCAGCTCGGCCGGGTGGAACAGGAAGTCGCAGAGGACAGTGGTCTGCCCGGCCGAGCGGGGCCACACGGTGAACGCGGCCACGTGGTCGGCGGACAGGCTGAGCATGAGGTTGGGCAGCACCAGCTCGCCGAAGTGCCGGGTCCGCTCTGTCTCGGACAGCCCGGGAAACGGCGCGCGCCGGGTGGTCCCGGTCGAAGTGAACGTGGTCGCGCCGGGGCGGTGCGGGATCCCGGCCGCCCAGTCGAGGTCGCCGCCGCCGCGGCGGAAGGCCGGCACCAGCTCGCAGAGCTCCGGGTGGACCGGCCCGCAGTGGTAGCACTCGTTGTAGTTCTCCAGGATGACCTTCCAGTTGGCGGCCACGTCGTAGCACAGCCGGGCCCCGGCGCGCAGGTCGGCCAGGGGGTATCCGGCCACCCGGGCCGGGATCTCCCCGAGCGTGGTCTCCAGCGGGCCCGACGCGTCCGGGCTGGCGGGCGGCTCGAGCCGGGCGAATACGAACCCGCCCCAGGTGGCCACCTCCACCCGGTGCAGGGACAGCGCGGCCCGGTGCTCGCGCAGCGCGGGCAGGAACGGGGCGGCCCGCAGCGTCCCGTCCAGACCGTAGGTCCAGGCGTGGTACGGGCAGCGGATGCTGCCGTCGAACCGGCCGCAGGCCGTCGGCTCAGCGGCGGATTCGCGGCCAGGGGGCTGCGGCACCAGCCGCGAGCCCCGGTGACGGCACAGGTTGTAGTAGCCGGCCAGGCCGCCATCATCGGTCCGGGTCACGATGATGCTCTCCCCGCACACGTCGGCGGCCAGGTAGCAGCCCGGCCCGGTGAGGTCGTCGGCGCGGCCGACGCAGAACCAGCCGGGGAACAGCACCCGGTCGCGTTCGCGGGCGAACTCGGCCTCGCTGGTGTAGCTGGGACCGGGCAGGCTGTGCTCCAGCGGCACCCCGTCGTCCGGTGACACCCCCGCCTCCTCAGTCGCCGGTGTACGGGTGCGGGGGTGTCACCGGCTTCCCCTCGGCGAACCGGCCGGGACGGAACGGCCCGATGTCTACGCTGCCCGCGACCGGGTGGCCGGTGACCAGCGCGGCGACCGCCTCACCCACCGCCGGGGAGATCTTGAAGCCGGTCCCGGAGAACCCGGCCGCCAGCACCAGCCCGGACAGGCCAGGCAGCTCGCCGAGCATCGGCCGGCCGTCCGGGGTCATGTCGTACACGCCGGTGACGCCGCGCACAATGCCCGCGTCGGCCAGGGCCGGCACCCGCTGCGCCGCCGCCCCGACCAGCGCCGCCAGCCCGTCCGCGCCGTCTCCGTCTCCGTCTCCGTCTCCGTCTCCGTCTCCGTCTCCGGAGGCCATCATCGTGGTGCTTTTTGCCCCGCCGGCGGGGCAAAAAGCACCACGATCAGCTTGGTTGGGGTCGGCGGCGCCGCGGGCTGGGCGTGGTGGTGTGGCTTGGTGCGGGGCGGCGGGGTTCTCTCGGGCGGTCTCGCGCGGGGCGGCGGGGTTCTCTGGGGGGGCCACGCGGTCCGGGTCCACGCCGCGGGGGCCGGTGAAGCTGCCCACCAGCGTCATCGTGCCGCCCGCCTCGGGCCGGAAGTAGGTCTGGGTGGTGGAGTCGATGCAGGCCACCGGGGTGCCCTGGCCCGGCGCGTGGCTCAGCACCGCCACCTGGTGGAACTCGGTCTCGATCGGCAGGTCCACGCCGATGCTGGCCAGCAGGGCCGGGGACCACACTCCGGCCGCCGCGACCACGACCCCGGCGTACTCCGGCCCGTCCGCCGTCTCGATGCCGGTCACCCGGTCACCGTCGCGCAGCAACGCCCGGACCGGCGTGTGCGGCCGGTACCGCACTCCCTGCTCCCGCGCAGCGGCGAGCAGGTCCCCGGCGACCAGCGCGCCGTCCCCGTAGCCGCCGTCCGGCTCCCAGGCCACCTCGCTCAGGTCGTCGGTGCGCAACCCCGGTGCGAGCGCGGCGAAGTTGCCGGCCGCCAGTACCTCGGCGCGGGCCCCGCAGTCCCGCAGCATGGCCACGTTGGCCCGCAGCGCGTCCTCTTCGCCGGGCAGCACCAGGCGGGCGAAGCCGGTCCGGCGGACGAACGCCGGGCGGCCGGTCAGCTCGGTCCACGCCGCGAACATCCGGTCGCTGCGCACGGCCAGCTCGACCTCGGGGCGGAACGTGTAGTGCATCCGGATCATCGCCGAGGACCGGCTGCTCATCCCGGACCCTACGGTGCCCCGGTCCACGACGAGCACGTCGCCGGCCCCAAGCCGGCTGAGATGGAACGCGGTGGACGCGCCGGCCACGCCCGCCCCGACCACGATGACGTCAGCGCTCATGCTCGTCCTCCTCCCCGATTACGGCGCGCGGTCAGGCGGCTCCCTTTGTCGATCCTGCCTCGCTCCGCGGTCTGGTCAGCACACCGCCCCGCCAGCCCGCCCATCAGGCGGCCCTCCGGCCAGATTTCCGGTCCCGGCGCAGGTCCGACAGGACCCGGTGGGCGGCGTTGTAGCCGGGGGCACCGGTGACGCCGCCGCCGGGGTGGGCACCGGCGCCGCACAGGTACAGGCCGCGGACCGGGGTGGCGTAGCGGGCCCACCCCGGCACCGGCCGCATGTGGAACAGCTGGCCGGGCTGGATGTCACCGTGAAAGATGTTGCCCTCGGTCAGCCCGTAGGTGCGCTCCAGGTCCAGCGGGGTGAGCACCTGCCGGGCCAGCACGGCGCCCGGCACGTTGGGCGCGAACTGCGCGATCCGGGCCAGGACCCGGTCACCGAGCTCGTCCCGCCGGGTGTCCCAGGTCCCCTCGGCCAGCCGGTACGGCACGTACTGCACGAAGCAGGTCATGATGTGCCGGCCTTCCGGCGCCAGCGAGGGATCCACGGCCGACGCCACCACGCAGTCCACGAACAACTGCTCGGCGGCGGCCAGCTCACCGCGCTTGGCCAGGTCGTAGCAGGCGTCGGCCACGGCGAGGTCGGGCGGCAGGGTGAACAGCGCCCGCTGGCCCGGGCCGGCGTCCGCGGGCATGCCCCGCACCTGGGGCTCAGCGTCCAGGACCAGGTTGACCTTGGCGCAGGGCCCGTCCATGGTGATCCCGGCCACCGCGGCCCGGAAGTCGGCGGGCAGGTCGGCCGGGTCCACCAGGTGCAGGAAGGTGCGCTTGGGGTCCGCTCCGGACAGCACCACCCGGGCGGCCAGTTCCTCGCCGCCGGCCAGCGTGACCCCCCGGGCCTGGCCACCCGTCACCCGGATCCGGGCCACCGGCGCCCCGGTGCGGATCCGCATCCCGTGCGCCTGCCCGGCCGCGGCGATCGCGCCGCTGATCGCGCCCATCCCGCCCATCACGTGCCCGAAGAAGCCCTGCACCGCGTCATCGCCGCCGGTGAGCAGGTGGAACAGCAGCCCGATCAGGGTGCCCGGCTGGTAGGGACCGCCGTGCTTGCCGTACAGGTTGTTGGCCAGCAGCAGCGCCTTCGCCTGCCGGGACTCGAACCGCGCGTCGATGAACTGGCCCAGGCTGCCGGTCAGCATCTGGGTCAGGCCCTCCACGTCCGTGCCGCGCAGCCCGCGCAGGTGCCGGCCAACCCGCAGCGCCTCGCTCACCCGGCGCAGGCCGGTGGCGCGGGTGTCCGGGGGCAGCTCCATGAACAGGGGCTGCAGCCGGGCGGCCAGCCGCCGAAGGTCGTCATGCACCTGGCGGAAGGCGCGCGCGTCGGCCGGGGAGTACCGGGCGAGGCCCGCCGCCGTGCGGTCCAGGTCGTTCCAGTCGGCGACGACCTCCCCGTCGTCCAGCGCGACCTGGAGGGCGGGCTCGCAGGGCACCATGCGCAGCCCGTGGGCACCCAGGTCCAGCGCCCGGATCACCTCAGGGCGGAGCATGCTCGCGATGTAGGAGGTGGTGGAGGCCCGGCAGCCGGGCGCGATCTCCTCGGTGACGCAGCATCCGCCGGCCACCTCGCGGGCCTCGACCACCAGCGTGGCCAGGCCCGCGCGGGCCAGCATGCCGCCGGCGGTCAGGCCGTTGTGGCCGGCGCCGACCACGATCACGTCCCAGTCGGGTGCGACAGTCATGCGGACAATCCGTTTTCTGACTAAAGGTCATTTAAGCGGTCCCAGCTGAGCTGAGTATGGTTAGCTTGAGCCCAGAATGTCAATGAACTGGGACAACCACCGGCAGGTCGCTATATGACTACTGGTCAGGGAACGGTCGCACGCCGCGCTCCCGAACGGCAGCGTGCCCGGCAGGAGCGGATCCTCCAGGTGGCCCTGGAGCACTTCGCCCGGCGCGGCTACGAGGAGGCGCGCGCCGAGGAGATCGCCGCCGAGGCGGGGGTGTCCAAGGGCGCGGTGTTCGGCTACTTCGAGACCAAGGCCGGCCTGTTCCTGGCCGCCTACCGGGCCGCGGCCCGGTCCTTCCCGGCCTACCTGGACGCGCCCGCCGCGGTCCGCGCGGAGGGCTTCTTCGCGGTCCTGCGGTACTGGATCGGCCGCACCCCGCACCTCATCCACGAGGACTGGGTCCCGTACCGGGTCACGCTGATCGGCAACTACTGCGCCGGGCTGCAGCTGCGCCGCGAGATCACCCAGTTCCTGGCCCGCGAGGACCCGTACGGGACGCGGGCTTTCGTCCGGTTCGGCATCGACCGCGGTGAGGTCCGCCAGGACATCGACCCGCGGATGATCGTCTCCATGGTCGACTGGCTGATGGACCGGGTCCAGGACGCGATGGTCACGGAGGAGCTGGACCCCGGGCTGTTCGGGGCGGGCCCGTCCCCGGACGAGCAGGACCGGCGGGTGACCGAGTTCCTCGAGCTGCTGCGCAGCGCGGTGGCCGCGCCATGATCGTGCGCGAGGCGGGCATCCCGCTGCCGGACGGGACCGAGCTCGCGGCGACGTTGTACCTGCCGGACGAGGCGGACACCGCGCCGGTCCCGGCGCTGCTGGAGTACCTGCCGTACCGCAAGGACGACGCGATGCTCGCCCGCGACCACGACCTGTACGCGTACCTGGCCCGACGTGGCTACGCCGGGGCGCGGGTGGACATCCGCGGCACCGGGCGCAGCGGCGGGACCCTGCCCGAGGGCGAGTACACCGAGACCGAGCAGCGCGACGCGGAGGCGGTCATCGCCTGGCTGGCCGGCCAGCCGTGGTGCACCGGCGCGGTCGGCATGTGGGGCATCTCGTGGGGCGGCTTCAACGCGATCCAGGTCGCGCTGCGGTGCCCGCCGGCGCTGAAGGCGATCCTGGCCGTGGACGCCTCCGACGACCTGTTCCACGACGACGTGCACTACATCGACGGGCTGCCGCACCTGGACGAGTACGCGCTGATGATCGACCACCTCAACATGCTGCCGCCCGCGCCGGACTTCCCGCTGGACGACGCCGCGCTGGCCCGGATGGACACCGAGCCGTGGCTGATCAGCTTCCTGGCCCAGGCGCAGGACGGGCCGTACTGGCGGCGGGCGTCGCTGCGGCCCGAATATGGCCGGCTCACCGTGCCCGCCTACCTGATCGGCGGCTGGTACGACGGGTACCGGGACTCGGTGCCGCGGATGCTCGCGCACGTGCCGGCCCCGGTCAAGGTGCTGATCGGACCCTGGAACCACACGTACCCGCACAACGCGGTGCCCGGCCCGGCCATCGAGTGGCGCGCCGACGCGGTCCGCTGGTGGGACCACTGGCTCAAGGACGCCGACAACGGGATCATGTCCGAGCCGCCGGTCACCGTCTACGTGCGGCACTGGCATCCGCCGGACGTGGAGCTCGCCGAGATCCCCGGGCGGTGGCGACGGGAGAACGCGCTGCCGCCGGAGCGGGCCGAGCTGCGGACCTGGTTTTGCGGACTGGACGGGTCGCTGTCTCGTGAGGCGCCTGAGGCCTCAGTGCGATCACTGAGGTACGTGCCATCGGCTGGGATCGCGGCGGGTCACTGGTGGGGTGAGCTCACCGCCGACCAGCGCGACGCGGACGCCTGGAGCCTCACGTTCGATTCCGCGCCGCTGGAGGCGGATACCGAGATCCTGGGTTTTCCCCGGGTGGAGCTGTGCGGGAGCACGGGTGGCGCGCCGCTGCGCTGGTTCGCGCGGCTGAGCGACGTCGCGCCGGACGGGAGGGTCACGCTGGTCACGGGGGCGGGACGGGCCGGGGTGGCCGATCCGCTGCGCGATCCCGCCGTGTCCGGCCCGGAGCCGGTGTCCGAGAGGGCTGCTGAGCGGGCGCTGCCGCTGGAGTTGCACGTGACGTCCTGGGTGTTCCCGCGCGGGCACCGGATCCGGCTGTCGGTGTCCAATGCGATGTGGCCGATGATCTGGCCATCGCCGGCTCCCGCCACCTCGGAGCTACGGCTCGGGCCGGCCGGGACGCGGCTGGTGCTGCCGGTGATCCCAGCGGCGGAGCCTGCTGGCGGTGAGCCCGGATTCCGGGAGCCTGAGTTCCCGGAGCCTGAGTTCCCGGAGCCCGGGCCGGAGGAGCCGCCCGACGGGGTCCGGCACTGGGGCGAGATCCTGCCGCTGCGCTGGACCGTGCACCGGGACGAGACCGGCACGGTCGCCGTCTCCTGGCGCGGCACCTCCGGATCGGAATTCCCCTGGGGCCGGGTCGTCGACGAGGAGTACCTGCGCTACGAGGTGCACGACGACCGGCCTGCCCAGGCGTCCGCGCACGGCGAGGCCCGGACCGAGGTGCATCTGGACGGGCGGTTGCTGGTCACGTCGTCCACCCTCGACCTGGACGGCGACGAAACGTCACTGCACTACCGCTACCGCCGGGAACTGCGCTCGGACGGCCTCGTGATCCGCGAGCGCACCTGGGAGCGCCGCTTTCCCCGCGGCCCCTGGTAACCGGGCTACAGGAGGACCGTTTCCCTGGGAAGTGCCACGGCGGGCGCGGGCTGGGGCCGCCAGACCCACGTCCGGTACGACCAGTAGCGGAAGAGCGTCGCCAGCACGATCCCGGCCACTAGGGCGACGTTGTAAGACAGCTTGCCGTGCAGGCCCAGCAGGTAGGTGGCGAGCCCGAGGCAGGCCAGCTGGATGACCAGCCCCACGGCGTTGAGCAGGAAGAACAGGATGCCTTCGCGCCGTACGCCGCTGCGCTGGCGGTCCCGGAACGTCCAGTAGCGGTTGCCTGCGTACGAGACGGCCATAGCCACGACGGTGGCGATGACGTTGGCAGTCAGCGGGCCCTGCCCGGCCCGGAAGTGCAGCAGGTTCGTGCCGGCGTCGGTGACTACGAAGGCCAGCACCCCGACGATGCCGAACTTGCCCAGCTCGCAGGCAAGCAGCCGGAACCTGGCGTACAACGCGGAAACGAGACTCACACCGCCGAGGGTAAGCGCCCGTTCCGCGGAAATGGGGCGCACACCCACCGGGATAAGCAGACCGTAATAAACCCCGGTACGCACGGGGCGGACTGGACCATGCTCAGTCTGAGGTGTGCCGCGCCGGCCTGGTGGAGTTCACCCTCGAGCCGCCCTGCGGCACCGGGCGCGAACGCGGCACCTTGTTCCGCAGGGTCTGCATAGCTCCTCATAATCGTGGTCATAAGGGGCGCCATGTGGCAGTTATTCACTGCGATCATGAGCGCGAGGTGCGGGCACGCGCGGACGGCAGATCCACACTGAGGTGTGTGCCGGTTCCAGGGCCTGCTGGACCACACTGGCCAGGTCGGCCTGGACCGCGTCCAGGTCCACCGCGCCTTTCAGCCGGGCCGCAAACCCGGCCACCATCCGGTCGGCGTCGTAGCGGGCCCGGTTGAACCGCCGGTCCACTATCTGCTGCACTCGCTGCCGCAGCGGGCTGAACAACGCCGCCACCACGAGTGTCGCGCCGGCCACTGCCACGGGCGAGGACGGCGGCAGCACTACCGTTGCGATCAGGACCAGGCAGGTATAGAGGCCGATAAGCAGGCCGGTGACGATGGCGTAGGCCAGCGTCCGGCTGATGACACGGTCGATCTCATACAGCCGGTACCTGAGGATCCCGATGCCGATCCCGACCGGCAGCGCCGCGGCTCCCAGGTCCGCCGCGGCCCGGATCGCCTGGGCCGGGCCGGACGACTGCTCACCCCAGAAGATGGTGACCGCGGTGGCGACAACACAGCTCACGGCCCCGGTGAGGAGCCACTTCAGCTGCTGGCGGCGCTGACCGGCCGACTGCCGGTAGCTAACAGTCTGGCGGCCTACGAAGAGCAGCCACAGCGCGAGGGCCAGCCACCCGGCAGCCAGCCCGGCGCGGGCCAGCGAGGCCGCCCCGCCCGCCGGAGCCCGGCCGGCCAGCGGGGCACCGGCCCAGTCCACGTGCAGCGGCCGCACGGCAGCCGCATCAGCCTGGTAGATGAGCTGATGGACGGTGAACAGCGCGCAGCAGGCCAGGAACACCCACGCCGCTCCGCGCCACCGGCGTGACGGAAGCGATCCGTCCGGGAACAGCAGCACGGCCAGCCCGGACGCGGCCGCCACCAGAAACGCGATCGCCTCGGTCACCACTGCCACCGGGCCGGCCGGCAGCGTCCCGCGGTGGATCTGGTAGTCGAGCACCGAGTAGAGCAGCGCAACGCCGACCACGGGAACTAGCAGCGCCCAGCTGAGCAACAGCCATCCGATCGGGTTGCGCGGCTGCCGCCGGGCCACGACGACGCCCACCGCCGCGGTGACCAGGGCGGTCACCGCCCCGCCACCGCCGTACAGTGCCTGCCGGTAATCCCTGGTAAGGAAGAGCAACAGCACGCACGCCGCGAACAGGGCCATCGCCGCGCTGGCTACCAGCGGGGCGAGCACGCCCTGGCCCAGGCGGGGCCGGCCGGCCGCAGTCGTCCCCGCTGGGCTCATCACCCACCAGGCTCCCGGATCCACAGCGAGACATGGGTAGGCTCCAGGGCCTGCTGGACCACGCTGGCCAGGTCGCCCCGGATCGCTTCGAGATCCGTCGCATCCTTCAGGCGGGTGGCGAACTGGGCCACCGTCCGGTCGGCGTCGTAGCGGGCCCGGTTGAACCGCCGGTCGACGGCCCGCTGCACCCGGCGCCGCAGGGGCGTGAACAGGGCCGCCGCGGCCAGCGTGGAGGCCGCGACCGCGACGGGGGAAGACAGCGACAGCACTTGCGTGGCCAGCAGCACCAGGCCGGCGTACACGCCGATCAGCAGGCCGGTGACCAGTACGTACGCGAGCGTGCGGCTGATGATCCGGTCGATCTCGTAGAGCCGGTACTTGAGGATCCCGACGCCGATACCGAGGGGCAGGGCTACCAGGCCGGCCGACAGAAGCTCGCCCGCCACGCTGGTGAAGCCGGCCGCGGTGGCCCCGATGAACGTGACCAGGGTGATCCCGCCGCCGCAGGCGAGCCACTTCAGTTGCTGGCGGCGCTCGCCGGTGGCCCGCCGCCAGCTGAGCACCTGATGCGCGACGAAGGCGAGCCAGATGGCCACGACCGTGATCAGGACCACTCCCTGCGCCGCGTCGCTGGCGGCGTGCCCGTGGGTGAGGACGTCGCCGGTGCTGTCCAGGCGGACGTGGTGCCCGGCAACCGCTGCGATCGTAGGGGCCAGCGTGAGCGCCGTGACCCAGGCGACGAGCCCGGCGTACGCGACGAGCACCCACCGCCAGCGCCGCGAGGTCAGCTTCCCGTCCGGGAACAGGAGGATCACCAGCGGGAACAATGCGATGCCGGGGATAAAGAGCGGCACCAGCGCTGCCGCCACGCCGGCCAGCGGGAGCCCATGGTGGCCGAGGCGGTAGAAGTAGACCGCGTAGTAACCCGCGTCGGCGCTGAGCATGGCCAGCAGGACGAACCCGATCAGGACCCAGGCCACCGGGTTACGTGGCTGGCGCCGGGCGATGACCACGCCAACCCCGGCGTAGATCAGGAAAACCGGGATTCCGGGCCCGACGCCGAGGAACGTGAGCTGATGGACGAGCTCAGCCAGGACCACATTGAGTGCCATCAGGACCACCGCGACGCCGCCGAGGGCCAGGGCCATCCCCGGTGACGCCACGCGGAAGCGCCCGGTCGCGACGTGCGTCGCGCCCGGCGGCCGTCCGGCTGCTGGCTGCGCCTCCCCCACGGGAACCCACGCTACGCACTGATCGTTCCGGGAACGTTACTGCGCAGCCGGCCCGGGGCCAGCTACCTCTCTAGAAGAGGACGTAGAGCTTGCGGATGGTCTCATGGATCTGCCAGGTGCCGGCCCAGCCGACCGGGAACACGGCGCTGTCGCCAGGGCCGATGTCCTGGGGCTCGCCGCCGTCCGGGGTGACCGTCATCCGGCCGCTGACGATGTGGATGGCCTCGTTGGTCTCCAGCTTCCAGTAGGAGGGGCCGGCGGTGCACTCCCAGACGCCCACCTCCAGGTCACCGTCGGCCCAGGTGGTGGTGCCCGACGTCTGCATCGGGTCGCCGGTGGCCTCGGCCAGGGGACCCCAGTCCTCGAGCTCGCCGTTCAGCGCGGCGGCGGACAGGAAGGGGGTCACCGGGGTGGCGGGCGTGGTGTCGGTCATGGCGCGTTAGTCCTCTCGGTGGTTCCTGGTGGTCAGTGGTTCAGGGTGGTCTGCGTGCGGTCAGGCTGTCTGCGGGAACGGCAGCGCGATCGGGTCCGTGGGCACCTTGCTGCGGCCCTGGTCGTCGAAGCGGTCCAGGCCCAGGCCCGTGGTGTCCACCACAGCGGAGAAGCCGGTCTGGGCCAGGTCGGCGGCGGCCCGGGCCACGCCGGGACCCCACATCATGCCGGCCCCGCCCGCCGCGGCGACCGTCACCCCGGGCACCGGGCCCTCCGGGCCGAGCGCGGGACCGATGATCGGCAGGTGGTCGGGGGTGTAGTCGATGGTGGCCGCCCACAGCCGCCGCAGCCCGAGGCCGGCGGTCACCGGGACCAGCCGGGCCAGCCGGGCGCGCATCCGGGCCAGGTAGGCCTCGTCCACCTCGGTGGCCCAGCCGGGCGGTTCCTCAGGGTTGCTCATCCCGAACAGCAGGCCGCCTTCTTCGGGCCGCCAGTACAGGCCGGACGCCAGGTCGAAGACCATGGGGACCCGCGAAGGATCCAGGTCAGGGTGCGGCTGGGTGACGGCGATCTGGTGCCGGGCCCCGCCGACCGGGATCCGCAGCCCGGCCAGCTGGCCCACCTCGGCCAGCTTCGGCCCTCCGGTCAGCACGACCGAGCCGGCCGCGATCGGCCCCGCGCTGGTGTCCACGCCAGTGACCCGGTCCCCTTCGCGCCGCAGCCCGAGGAAGCGGACCTGCTCGCGCACCACGACGCCGGACTGGGCCAGCGCCACCGCGTAGGCGGTCACGTTGCGGGGCGGGGTGATGTAACCGTCGTCGGCGCAGAAGGTGCCGCCCAGGGTCTGCCCGGGGGCGAGGGTGGGGTTGCGCTCGTCCACCTCGTCCGGGCTGAGCCACACCACGTCCAGGCCCAGATCCAGCTGCATGGCCATCCGCTGCCGGGCCGCCGTGACCTCGGCCTCGGTGAAGCACGGCAGGAGGTAGCCCTGGGCCACGAAGCCCGAGTCGATGTCGAGTTCGTCGCGCTGGCGCCGGTAGAAGTGCTGGGACCACTGCCCCAGGCGTACCGCCTCGGGGGTGCCGCCCTGGGCGCGGACCACGCCGGCGGCCCGGCTGCTGGCGCCCTGGCCGAGCTGGCCCTTCTCCAGCAGGACGACCCGCAGGCCGTCCCGGCGCAGGAAGTAGGCGCACCAGGCGCCCACGGTCCCGCCGCCCACGACGACAACGTCGGCGGTGTCCGCATGACCGGTCAGGGGCATTGGCACGAACCCGATGCTGACATAAACTGAACAGTCAGTCAAGATGGACGGCGCGTGGCAGCGGCACGGGCGGCGGCAACGGCCGGCCTGGCGGATGGGCCAGGGCGAACTCGGCGAGGAGCTCAGCGTGTACGGATTGTCAGACGAGGATCTAGCCCTCCAGGCGCGGGCCGTGACGTTCGCGGACGAGCTGATCCCGTTCGAGGTCGAGGCCGAGATGAGCGGCGGGGAACTGCCCGCCGACGTGGTCGCCGGGCACGCGAAGCGGGCTCGCGAGCTCGGCCTGGCGTCCACCAACATGCCGCGCGAACTCGGTGGCGGTGGCTGCAGCACGCTGCAGCAGGTCCTGGTCCAGGAGCAGATGGGCCGGGTGACCAACGCCCTGGGCTGGGTGGCAGCCACTCCCCCGTCGTGGCTGCCACCCGTCGCCACCCCGTACCAGATCGAGCACTTCGTCCGCCCGGCCATCGCCGGGGAACGTGAGGAGTGCTACGCGATCACCGAGGAAGGCGCGGGCTCCGACGTGGCCGCGCTGGTGGCCACCGCCCGGCGGGATGGCGAGGACTACCTGCTCAACGGGGTCAAGTGGCACGTCACCTCCTACAACACGGCTGATTTCGCCTTCTTCCAGGCCGTCCTGGCCGACGGGCCGCACGCTGGCGAGCACGCGATGTTCCTGGTGGACCTGCCCAGCCCCGGGGTATCGGTGGTCCGCACCCCCGCCTACTCGCACACGATCAGCCATCACCACCCGATCGTGGACTTCACCGACGTCCGGGTGCCCGCTGCGCACCTGATCGGCGCCGAGGGGGACGGGATGTCGTTCGCCTACGAGTGGTTCCGGTTCGAGCGGCTGATGGTCGCGGCCCGGTGCCTCGGCGCCGCGGAGCGGCTGACCGCGGAGATGACCACGTTCGCCACCCAGCGGCAGGTCCAGGGCCAGCCGATCGCTGAGTTCGGGACCGTCGCGGCCATGCTCGCGGACAGCCTGACCGAACTGTTCGCGGCCCGGTCGATGGTCTACGAGACGGCCCGCGGCATCGACCGCGGCATCGACGTGAAGATTGCCCACGCCCAGTGCTCGATGGTCAAGCTGTACGCCTCGGAGATGGCCGGCCGGGTAGCCGACCGCGCGGTCCAGGTCTTCGGCGGCCGCGGCTACATGCGCGAGAACGTGGCCGAGCGCTTCTTCCGCGAACTGCGGGTCGAGCGCATCTGGGAAGGCACCAGCGAGGTCCAGCGGTCGATCATCGCCGCGCAGATGACCAAGCGCGGCCCGGCCGCCCTGGCCTGAGGGCTTAGGGGTGTCCGGGCCGGCCGGAGGTCAGGTCCCGGGCACGTGGTACGCGCGGAGAGGCACCCAGCGGACCGCGGGTACCGCCGTCACGCCGGCCGCGCCCAGCGCCGGGCCCAGCCGTGACTCCATGAACGCGGCCTGGTCCGCCTGGGACGACCACACCTCAACCACCACGAAGCTGCCACCGTCACCGGGGCCGGCCGCATGCGAGAGCATGCCAGCTGGCCAGTCCCCCTTGCCAGTGTCCGCGTCGATGCCAAGGTTCGCGTTGACCGCGGCATAGTCGGCGTCGTTCAGGCCTGCGAACTCCAGGATCAATGCGTCAGGCATCGGATCCACCCCCCGTTTGTCACGATGTCCTGTCCCGATCATGTCCTGCCTGCGGAAACGGCGCTACCCCGGAGGACGCGTCCGCTTACCGCGGGTGATCCGCAGTGTTTCCGCAGGCACTGGCGCCGGTGCGGTTTTCGTTGCGGGATTTTCAGGGTTTCCGGGTTGGGAGCCCAGGGGGCCAAGGAGTCACCCGGGTCAGCCGACGGTGGCCGCGGTGGGGCTGCCGCTGTTCCAGACCGGCTGGCCCAGGTAGCCGCGGGCGATCATGGTCACGAACTGGTAGACCGCGTCCTCCTCGGCGGACAGCGGGCCCGGGATGGCCTGCGGCGAGGTCAGCCCGCGCTGCACTGACTCGCACGCATGCCAGTCCTGCTGGTTGGTGATGTCCCAGAAGTCCACCGCGTACCCCGGGTCGAACCCGGGCGCGTCCACCGCCTCGGGCGCGAACGCCCAGGTGCACTCGACCCGGGTCCGGTCCGCGGCGAGCGGCGTCAGCCGGTGCGTCATCACGTAGTCCGGATGCAGGCTGAGCAGGATGTTGGGGAACACGTTGACGTAGATCACCGTGCGCAGCCCGGTAGCGTCCAGGTTCCGCAGCGGCACGCCCCGGCTGGTGCCGTCCAGGGACATCGTGGTCATGCCGTCGCGCAGGTCCATCCAGCCGCCGACCCAGGTCCCGGGGGCCGCGTAGTTCTCGCCGCTCTTCGGCGGGCTGACCTTGCACAGCTCGGGGTGAATCTGCGGGCAGTGATAGCACTCGTGGTAGTTCTCGGTCAGGATCTTCCAGTTGGCCGCGATCTCGTAGTCGTGCTGGCCGCGCACCACGAGCCTGCCCACCTCGTACGGCGCGATCAGCTCATCCAGGGTCCCGAGGGATTCGGCCAGCGGCCCGGAAGTTCCAGATCCCGCAACGAAAACCATCCCGTGCCACTCCTCCACCGGGAGTTCGACGAGTCCCCAGGCGTCGGCGTCGAAGCCGGGCCGGTTCTTGAAGCCTGCGGCCGCGCGCAGGTTCCCGGTCAGACCGTAGGTCCACGAGTGGTAGGGGCAGATGATGACGCCGGCCTGGGCGGAGGCGCCGCAGGGCAGGAGCTCGTGGCCGCGGTGGCGGCAGAAGTTGGCGAATGCGCGCAGCTCGCCGTCATCGCCGCGGACGAGGAGCACGCCGCCCTCCCCAACCGGCTCGGCGCGCATGTCCCCGGCGGCCGGCGTCTGGGAGCTGCGTCCCACGCACATCCAGTCCGCGCCGAAGAAGTACTTCTTTTCCCAGGCGAACACGTCCGGGTCCACGTACGCGGCGCGGGGCAGCATCCGGCTGCTGCCGAACGGCCGCAGCGCTTCCTGGACGGCGGCCTCGTCAAGCGGGGCAGGCGGACGGACCGGGGACGCGGCGGGGGAAGCAAAGTCCTGACTGACCATACAGTCAAGGATAGGCTCGGCGGCCTGGCGTGTCCAGGGCCGGCCGGTGCCCAGTATGTCCATGGGCCTGCGTTTTACACCAGCTTGGCGAACCGGCGCAGCGACGAGGCCAGGCTCCACTCGGCGATGGGCCGGACAACCACGCCGGCCACCTTGCCCAGGGCAGGCGGCAGCGGCAGTTCCAGGTCCTCGGTCCAGCGGAACTCACACTCCGTCCCGGCCGGGATGACCTCGAATATCCCGGATCCGCGCACGACGCGGCCCATGTGCCGGACCACGCACCGCAGCGGCGGGTCCCACTCACTGATGATCATGGTGTCGGTGAAGCCGACCGGGCCGAGGCCGGTCCAGCCGACCACCGTGGCCCCCAGGCCCTGGCCGCCGCGCACCTGGGTGGCCCAGATCCATTCGTGCTGGCGGGACCAGTCGGTCACGAGGTCCCAGACGTCGTGCGGGTCCGCGGCCACGTGCACCTGTGCGACGACCCGCAGGGGGCTGGCTGGGCTGTTCACGTCGGTCATGCGTGATCACCACTGTTTTCCGAGGAGCTGAACCGCAGGTAGATGGTGAGTGCGCCGATGAAGAGCGCGACCCCCGCCGCCAGGTAGAACACATCCAGCGTTGCCTTGTCGAATTCCAGCAGCACGTCGGCGAAGGTCACCGCCACAACCAGGATGATCATGGAGATGACCCGCGCCTTGAGGTCGTCAAGGTCCTTCATCTCCAGCCAGGCGGGCAGCGGGCGGCGCGTATGGGCCGGGTCGATCCGGGCGACGAACAGCTCGTACAGGCCGATGGCCGCGATGAGGAGCGTCGCGCCGATCAGGAACAGGTCGATCTCGGTGAGGAACAGGCGCAGATTGTGGGCGGCCCAGGGCCGATCCGCGATATCTGCCACCGAGTGCACGGCGTAGGCGGCCCCGTACACGTAGGCACCGACCCCGGACAGCACCAGGACGACGACCGGCAGCACCACCGTGAGCTGGGCCAGGGATAGCCCCCGCTCGAAGTCACGTCGTGCCCGCTGGCCGATAAGCGGCCCCAGTTTCACCCCGCCATCTTCGTCTTCCCCGTTCGCTGACTTCGGCTCAGTCATCGGCCCCTGCTGCACTATCGTTGGCCCAGAAGGGGAGTAGCCCCCGATTGGTAATCGACATGCTGGCGCCAGCGGCGCCCGGTTGCCAGGCCTGCGCTCGATGCAGGTGGGCGAGACCTTCATCCCACTCGCCACGGGCCTGTCCGTGGCCGGGGTGAAGGCGTGCCCTCATTCCGGCTGGCAGATCGGCCCTCGGAGCGGTACAGAAGAGGGCCAGCGTGAACCTTGCCGTTGCCGCGGCGGTCTTCCCCGTGATCTTCCTCGGCGAACTGCCCGACAAGACCATGTTCGCCTCCCTGGTCATGGCCACACGAGGCCGTCCCTTCGCTGTCTGGCTCGGGGCGACCGCGGCTTTCGCCGTGCATGTGGTGATCGCCACCACCGTAGGCGTCCTGCTTATCGACATCCTTCCCCACGAGGCCGTGGAACTCGCGGTCGCCCTCACATTCTTCGCCGGGGCCGGCTTCGCGCTCTACGACGGGCTCCGCAGCGGGGACGACGAGGAGCAGGTCGATCCGGGGGCGGCGGTGATGCGGCGGCGGCGCAGTGCCATCACCACGTTCGTGCTGATCTTCCTAGCCGAGTGGGGCGACCTGACCCAGGTGCTCACGATCAACCTCGCGGCCCGCTATCACGCGCCATGGTCGGTCGGGACCGGCGCCCTGCTGGCGATGGCGGCGGTGGCCGGCATCGCCGTGGCCGGCGGGCAGGGACTGCTCCGGTTCGTCAACGTCAGCGTGGTCCGGATCATCACCGCGATCGTGCTCATCATCCTGGGGTGTTACGCCAGTTGGGCCGCCCTGAGGTGAACAAAGTCCCTTATGCTCTGGGGGCATGAGAGGCCGCAACCCCGAGAACTTCGGACAGTCACTCTCCCGGCGAGGGAAGTGGATCATGGGAGTGATCGGCGCGGCGGCGCTCGTCATCTTCGCGGGAATCGGCGTGTGGTCCGGCCTGCATCACGGCAGCTACGACCAGTCCCGGAACGGGTGCATCAACCTCTCGGTGGTCAGCTCCACCGGAGGGGCCATCGTTCACGCGTGCGGCGCCAAGGCCGCCGCGATCTGCCAGACCGCCTACGCCCACACCGACAGCCAGTCCAGGCTCACCCAGGCCCAGTGCAAGCTCGCCGGTATCAGCTCCTGACTCTGTCCCGGCCGGCCCTCAGACCATGATCTTCCCGCCGGCGATGTCCAGGGTGACGCCGGTGACCCAGGCGGACGCGGCGGAGGCCAGGAATAGCGCCGCGCTGGCCACATCCGCGGGCTGGCCGAGCCGCCCAAGCGGGAAGCTCGCCCCGAGCGCCGCACGCTGCGCCTCCGGAACCCAGGCCCGCATCTTGTCGTTCAGGACGGCCGACGGCGCCAGGCAGTTGACCCGGATGCCGTCCGGGGCCATCTCCCGGGCCAGATGCCGGGTGAACACGATCACCCCGCCCTTGGCCGCGGCGTAGGCGGCGGAGGACTGGGCCGGCTGGCGGGCCGCGGCCGAGGACATCGTGATGACGGCGCCCCGGTGCCGCTCGACCATGTCCGGCAGGAACGCCGAGACAGTCAGGAAGGCTGAGGTCAGGTCGGTCTCGATGACGCTGCGCCAGTGCGCGGGGATCTCCCTGACCGTGGGCACGGGCATGCCGTCGCCGCCGGCGAAGGCGGCCAGGATGTCCGCGGCCCCCAGCTCGGCCCGCACCGCGTCGTGCAGCCGGCGGAGGTCCTCCTCCCGGGTGCAGTCCGCGACCACGCCGATGCTGCGCCCGCCCCGGGCCGTGATGTCCTTCACCACCCCGTCCAGGGCGTCATGATCACGCCCGGCCACGGCGACGGCCACGCCGTTGTCCGCCAGGGCCAGGGCGGTCGCCGCGCCGATCCCGCGGGATCCCCCGGTAACCACCGCGACCTGGCCCGCCAGATCGGGGTACCGCGGCGCACCCGGCCCTGTTGCCGGTAGTTGGCCTGTTTCAGGTGGTTCGGCGGCTGCGAGTGGTTCGGCGGCTGCGGGTGGCTGGCCGGTTCGCGCTGGTTCGCCCGCTCCGCGCTGGGTCTGCGATTCCTGGGCCATGGGCTCTCCTGGGCGGCTCGCTCTAAATTCACTCAGACAGTACGTCTGATTAAATGCCGGGCCGAGCTGCCCCGTCAAGCGCAGCCACCGAGGCCCGGTCAGCCGCCCCGCGGTCCCACCAGGCCCCACAAGTCACACTGGCCCCTCCGGCCCACCTCGTGCGAACGGTCAGTTGGAAGGGTTCAGCCCAGCAACGGCAGATCGCCTCCGGGAGGCAGGTCAAGGACGAGCGTGACCCGAGCGGCTCCGCCAGACCAGGACTCCAGCAGGCGCGGCGGCGCACCACACTCGGGACATGCGGCCGGGTCTCCCCAGCCGACGCTGAGCTGCCACCGCTCGCAGTTCTCGCAGAACCCCCAGCGCGGGCGCTCCCCGCAACTCATGCCACGTCCGCGGACCGCCGTGCTTGCTGGCTGCGCACCTGGGACAAGCCGGCCGAGTCCTCGGCGGCTTCCATGTCGTCCAGGATCCGCCGCGCCATTATCACCGCGCCGTCGGTCTTGATGTGGACCTCCCGGTAGCCCTCATCCGGGTAGGCGAACATCTTCTGCTGCTCTTCGAGAGCCCAGCGGTCCTGCTCCACCACCGTGGGGGCGCCCGCCACGATCGCGTCGACCAGGCTCCGGCCCGGGGAGCCGGCCCAGGCGGTCCCAGCCCGGCAGGACGTCGACCGGCGCCATATGTGGTGCGACTCGTCGCGCGGGGTGATGCTCTGGTAGAGGACGAATCCCTGCTCCTCACCGTGGCCGAGACCGCCGGGCGGAGCTACCGTCACGACCACGTGGAAAAGGCCAGGCCCCACCATCGTGTGCTCCTGCACCTGGTCTGCGACCTCCAGGCCGAACCTGTCCCGTGTCGTCGGCGGCAGCGTGCAGCTGCTCCGGCGCCTGATGGTCTTCAGATACGGGACTCCCTCGCGCTCCCCGCGCTCGATCTCGACGGGAACCCGTGCATCCGCCAGCGACCCGATATTGCCGGCGTGCAGCGGGTAAAAATGGGTCAGATCGAACAGGTTCTCGATCATCAGGCGCGCGTTGGCCGCGACCTCCATAGGTTCTGTGCTGATGGTCTCCCAGTCATCGGCACCGATCTCGGGGGTGCGCGGGGGACTGCCCGCGGGCTCACGATCGCCCGGCCACAGCCACACGACCCCGTCCTGCTCCACCACGGGGAACCTGCGCTGCCTCGCGGTCCTCGGGATCTTCTCCCCTTGCTCGTGCAGGGCCGGGATCGCCACGCAGCGCCCGGAGGGGTCGTAGGCGAACCCGTGGTAGGCGCACTCGAGCACGTCGCCGTCGAGCAGCTTGCCCTTCCAGAGCGGGAACCGCTTGTGGGCGCAGCGGGCGTCGAGGGCCACGGCCTCTCCCGCGCGCGTGCGCCACAGCACCAGCGGCCTGCCCGCGATCACCTGCCCGGCGATGGTGCCGGGCGCGAATTCCTCGCTGAACCCAGCGACATACCAGGCGTTAAGGATCACGGGCGTTCCTTCGGCAAGATGGCGGCATCCCAGGCGCGCGAATAATATCCCGCCGCGAACCGGGCGCGATAGGAGCTAATCCGCCCCTGATGCCGACGCTGCGTCACTACCCCGGGCCCCTTCGCCCGGCCCGAGTAGCCCGGCGGCCGCCTGAGCCACCTCCGTTTTCAGCCCGGAACTCCGCCCGGGAAGGAATGCCGCGGCGCCCGGGCGGGCGGAAGCACCAACGCACCGGCGAGCCTCCGGGCCCGAAACCAAACGACCCCGAACCTGATCAGTTCGGGGTCATTCCGGTGTCTTGCGACACCACGGTGGAGGTGGCGGGAATCGAACCCGCGTCCTTCAGTACATCACCAGGGCTTCTCCGAGCGCATCCTGCGTCGCTTTTCTCGGCCCCGGCAGTCCTGCAGGCAAGCTGCCGACGGGCTCAGCCGCTGTTTGATGTCCCGACCAGTCCCGCGACCGGGCTGGGCGGTGGATCCTTCTAGCTGATGCCAGACACCGGGTCGAAGGCATCCCCGGGCTGACAAACCTCCTACCCTGCGGTTATTTAGGCCGCGAGGGCGAGGTTAGTGCGCTTAACCTTGGCACTTATGAGGTTTGCGGTCACAGTATTAACGAGGTTATGTCCGCCGTCCTCGGCTCGCTTCCCCTGGATCAACCACCGAAGTCGAAGCCTGTCACCCCCTGTTGAGTTGTCCTTCCGGACGCTACAGGATGTAACGCTGAACGACCAAGCCAGATTCCGCCCAGCGCCCAGAAACGCAAGATGCCCGATGGGCTGCCCGCAAGCGGGCCCCATCGGGCACCCCACGTGGTGATGAGACTCCCCCGCGGGCGCTGGCGGTGGCCGAAGTGCGCCCAACGGGGGGTCGACCGACAGGGTCGGGGCCGGTCTTACGCCCGGACCTCCCCCGAGATGAGGTCCGGTTCTCATCACGACGACTGAGGCGCAACCCCCCAAGCGGCCCCCAGTCATTAGGTAAGACGTCGGAGAGTAGTCATATGGTTGCTCTGAGTCACAAAAATCTTCGCGAGGGCACGTTACAGAATGGCCCGCCGCCGACATCCCCTGTGGCGTAGGCGTTTCTGGCCGAACTGCTCCGCGGAACCAGGCGGCGTCCCGGCGGTGGGCCCAGGGGCATCGCCCGGCGCGGCGGCCGGTCAGCCCACGCCGGACAGGAACGAGGCGCCAATGGGGACGGCCGACGTCGACGGGGATTTGGTCAGCACCAGCACGGCAAAGGCCACGTCGCCCCGGTAACCCACGAACCAGTGCGCCCAGTACTTGGAACCAGGCGTGGCCCGGGCCGTCCCCACCTGCCCGTACACCGGGGTTCCGGCCAGGTTGGCGCCGCGGGCGGCACCCGAGACGACCGCGTCACGCATTAGCGTGCGCAGCGAGCCCACGGTCTGCGCGTCGGCCACCACCCGTGGGCTCAGGCCAGGATCAGGCGGCGAGGTCACCAGCACCGGGGGACGCCACTTCCCCGCGTCCACCCCCGCCGCGATCAGGGCCATGGCCAGCGGGCTGGCCTGGACGCCCTGTTCGCCGATGGTGTCGGCGGCCAGCCCACCCTGGGTCTGGGACGCCCGGAAGGATCCCGACGAGGCGTTGAGCGGCAGCTTCCACTGGGCGCCGAGGCCGAACGCTGTCGCGGTGCTGGCGAGCCGGGAGCCGGTCAGCCCCTGGGACAGGGTCGTGAAGGCGGTCCCGCACGATTGCGCGAAGTCCATGCTGAACGGCGGCTGGGCACCCAGGGTTGACACGGCTGGGACGTTGGTGAAGGTCCGGCCGCCGACCCTGGTGCTGCGCAGGCAGGGGATCGGCAGACTCAGGTTCGTTCCCTTGGACAGCAGGGCGGCCGCGGACACGATCGTGAACGCCGCACCCGGCTGGTAATGGCCGGCCAGGGGTTCCACCCGGGTTCGGCCCGCGGCATGGTCGGCCGCGGCGATGATATGCCCGGTGGAGGCCTGCACCGCGACGATGGCCGCAGCGGCAGGCTGGCCGGCGACCGCGTTGGTCGCGGCGCGCTGCGCCCCGGCCTCGATGGTGGTGCGGACCGCGGTTCCGTCGGTGCCGTCCCACCGCTTGAGCACCGCCACCTGGTGGCCAGCGCTGTTCTCCGCGATCACCTCGGTTCTCGCCGCGCCCGCCAGCCTCCGCTGGTACACCTCTTGCAGCCCGGACACCCCGACTGTGGTCCCCGGCCGGTATGAGACGCCCTGAGCCTGGAGCACGGGCGCGAGCTCGGTGCCGACGGTCCCGGTCACGTCGGCGGCGCTGGTGTCGAACAGGCGGCGCGAGACGCGGTGCATGAGCAGCCCCGGCACCCGGCTGAGCTTCTTGCGCAGGGTGGCGTAGGCCGCCGGGGAGAGCGTCACCAGGGTCAGCGGGTGAGCCTGCGGGGCGGCCCGGATCACGCTGAGCACCTGGTCACTATCCAGCCCGGTCACCCCGGCGAACACCTCTGCCGTCTCTTCCGGGTTGGCCAGCCGCCCCGGCCGGACCTCGACGACCCAGGCCGGGGACGGGTGGATGAGCGTGGTGCCCTCGGCGTCCAGCAGCGCGGCGCGGGGCGGCATCCGGGTGACTACGGCCATCCGCGCCCCCTGGCGCAGGCCGGGATTGATAACCGCGGGGCTCCACTGGACCCGCCAGCCGGCCGACGTCTTGCGCATCGCGAAGCGTCCCTCGTAGCTCCACGGCGCGCCGTCCTGGCCGAGGTCCACAGATGCGAAGAAGTGCACCTCGGCGGTGCCGGAGTGCTGGGTGATCGGGCCCATGGACAGGTAGTAGGCCGCCGCCCCCAGCTGCTGGTACGCGGTGCGCAGTGCCGTGGTCACGGTGGCCGGGGCCCCGGTGGTCAAGGCGGCCGCCGTCTTGTACTGCCCCTGGGCCCAGGCCAGCAGGAACTGCTGCGCGGCCGGCTCAGCGGACGGCTCACCGCTGGCGAATCCGCCCGCGACCCCGATGATCAGCAGGAGGACCACCAAACCGGCGGCGCCCAGCTTCAGCTGCCGCGACCTCGAGCGCAGGCCGCCCACCAATCCCCCGATGCCGCCGCTCAACGGTACGCGCCCGCCGACGGCAGGCTGCGGAACGCGTTTGACTCCGACGAAGGGCGTGGCGTGCCTGCGCGCAGCAGCGTGCGCCCCACGTCTACGGTAGGAGGCCACGGCCTGCTTCGCCATCATCCGCGCCGCCGGATGGCACGTTCTACCTCCCGGGCGGCGTCGCGTTCGGCCAAATCATGACGCTTGTCATAGGTTCGCTTACCGCGGGCCAGGCCCAGTTCGACCTTGACCCTCCCGCCGGAGAAGTACAGCTGCAGAGGAACGATGGTGAGCCCTCGCTCGGCCACCTTGCTCGCGAACCGGTCGATCTCCTTGCGGTGCATCAGCACCTTGCGAGGCCGCCGTGGCTCGTGGTTGGTCCAGGTGCCCTGGGTGTACTCCGGGATATGCACGCCGTGCAGCCAGACTTCCCCGTCCTGGATCTGCGCGAAACCATCCGTCAGCGACGCCCGGCCGGCGCGCAGCGACTTCACTTCGGTGCCGGTGAGGACCAGCCCGCCCTCGACCGTGTCCTCGATGTGATAGTCGTGCCTGGCCCGCCTGTTGCGGGCGATAACGGTGGATTGCTGCCGGGATGCCCCGGCCTTGGATGCTCCTGCCCTGGTGGCCACGGTCTTACCGCCCGCCGGCGTCACGCGCGAAGGAAGCGCCTGAGGGTGAGGAAGGACGTGACGCCACAGAGCACCACTCCTATAACCATGGCTAGGACGATGACCTCGATGAGGTCGGCGAGGCTGAGCTGGACGTTGTACGGGAAGTACTGCTGGAGCGTGTCGAGGCCCAGGGTCTTCACGGCGATGAGCAACCCGGCGGCGATCAGCCAGCCGAACAATCCCGCGATGATTCCTTCTAGCAAGAATGGTAGCTGAACATAGAAATTGGACGCGCCCACCAGCCGCATGATGCTGGTCTCGCGGCGGCGGTTGAACGCGGACAGCCGGATGGTGTTGGCGACCAGCAGGATGGCCGCGATGACCAGGATGATCGCGACCACGATGACGGCGTTCCGCGCGCCGTCCAGGAGCTTGTAGAAGTTGGACAAGATCGACTCGACGTTCACGATGTTGTCCACGCCGGCGCGTCCTTGCACGGCGCCGGCCACCACGGGGTAGTCGCCCTCCGCGTTACGCAGCTTGACCTGGAAGGAGTCCGGGATCTCGTTCTGGGTGACCAGGCTGGAGAACGACCGGTCCTGCGCGAAGTCCTGCTTGAAGCGCTGGAAGGCCTGGGACTGCGACTCGTAGTAGACCGCCTCCACGCCCTGGGACCGCAGCGAGGTCAGGTCGTGGTAGATCGAGTTCCGCTGGGCCTCGGTGGCTGGCCCGTTCGCCTTGCACTGCGGGCTGACGCTGGTCGCCGTGCACAGGTAGATGGACAGCTGGACCCGGCCCTGCCAGTAGGTCCGGGTGTTGTCCACCTGCTTGACGAACAACAGGCCGGTGCCCAGCAGCGACAGGCTGATGGCCACCACGACCACCAGCGCAACCGTCATGGTGAGGTTGCGCCGGAGGCCCGTCCAGACCTCTTGAAAGACAAACTGTGCACGCATGGTCGCTTGATCCCTTGGTAATTCCCGGTATCTGGTACCGCCCACGCCCCCGTCAGCCGCCCAGGACCGGGCGGCTGAGCTGGTCAGTACGCCTGGCCGTACACCCCGCGAGACTGGTCGCGCACAACTTTCCCGTACTCGAGCTCGATGACGCGCTTGCGCATGGAGTCCACGATCGCGGCATCGTGCGTGGCCATGACGACCGTGGTCCCGGTCCGGTTGATCCGGTCGAGTACCTTCATGATCCCGATAGAGGTGGCCGGGTCGATGTTCCCGGTCGGCTCATCCGCCAGCAGGATCATCGGCCGGTTCACGAACGCCCGGGCCATCGCGACCCGCTGCTGCTCGCCACCCGACAGCTCATCGGGCATCCGGTCGTGCTTGCCTTCCAGGCCGACCAGGTCGACAACCTCGGGGACGACCTTGCGGATGAACCGCCGGGGCTTGCCGATGACCTGGAGCGCGAAGGCAACGTTCTGGTAGACGTTCTTGTTGGGCAGCAGCCGGAAGTCCTGGAACACGCACCCGATCCTGCGGCGCAGATACGGAACCTTCCAGTTGGTGAGGCGGGCGAGATCCTTGCCGGCGACGTGAATCTTGCCGTCGGTCGGCTTCTCCTCCTTGAGGATCATCCGCAGGAACGTCGACTTGCCCGAGCCCGAGGGCCCGACCAGGAAGACGAACTCGCCCTTCTCGACGTCGATCGTGACGTTCTCCAGAGCCGGACGGCTCTGGTTCGGGTACGTCTTAGTGACGTTATCGAAGTGGATCACAGGCCCATCACAACGCTCGACAGAATGCGGACGCCGCAGCCGGAATCCGGCCACCGTACGGCTCTCCCGGCTCTGGCGGACTGTCCGGTTTGGCCAGGGGCCAGTCTAGGGGGGAAACTGGTTCCGAACGTCCAACACCGCGGAAGTGACACCGGTGCCTGCTGAGGGAGGGACCCAGATGAGTTGCGAAGACCTGATCTGCGCCAGCTGTGCGGGGCCGGTGGTCGAGGCACGGTGCCCTGCCTGCCGGTCGGCGCGGGCCCAGATGCACCATCACTCCGGCGGGCTGAGCCTGCCCGTGATCGCCATGCTGCTGCTAGCCACGCTGGCGCTGGCCGTCATGCTGCAGGTGGCCCACTAGACCGGCTAGGCCGCCCGGGCCCGTCCCGGAGGCTCAGGGGCCGGGCAGGCGCACGCCCGGGCCCGGGACGCGGCACGCCTGCGCCAAAGCCTGCGCGCGCCGTGCATCCCTGCGGCCCGGCCGGGACAGCCGTTGGCCGGATCAGGCCTCGTGCTTGCGCAGCCAGCGGATTTCAGCCTCGATGAAGTCATCGATCTCGCCGTCCATGACCGCGGCGGTGTTCCCCGTCTCCAGCCCGGTCCGCAGGTCCTTGACGTTCTGGTACGGGTGCAGCACATAGTTCCGGATCTGGGTGCCCCAGCTGCCCGAGGAGTCACCGCGCAGCTCGGACATCTTGGCCGCCTGCTCCGCACGGCTGCGCTCGAGCAGCTTGGCCTGGAGCACGGCCATGGCGCTGGCCCGGTTCTGGATCTGGCTGCGCTCGTTCTGGCAGGAGACCACGATCCCGGTCGGCAGGTGGGTGAGCCGGACCGCCGAGTCGGTGGTGTTCACGCCCTGGCCGCCGGGCCCGCTGGAGCGGTACACATCGACCCGGATGTCGTCGTCGGGGATCTCGATGTGGTCGGTCTGCTCCACCACCGGGATCACGTCCACCCCGGCGAACGAGGTCTGCCTGCGGCCCTGATTGTCGTACTTGGAGATACGCACCATCCGGTGCGTGCCGTGCTCACCGCGCAGTGTGCCGTACGCGTACGGCGCCTTGACCGCGAAGGTGGTGGACTTGATGCCCGCCTCTTCCGCGTAGGAGGTGTCGTAGATCTCGCTGGGGTACCCGTGCCGCTCCGCCCAGCGCAGGTAGATGCGCCGCAGCCCTTCCGCCCAGTCAGCGGCATCCGCCCCGCCGGCCTGCGCGTTGATCGTGATCAGCGCCTCGCGGGCGTCGTACTCGCCGGATAGGAGGGTCCGGACCTCAAGCAGGTCGATCTCCTTGCGCAAGGCCGCGAGATCACGGGTCGCCTCCTCACGGGTGGGCTCGTCGTGCTCACTCTCGGCCAGCTCGAACATGACCCGGGTGTCGTCGAGACGGCGGCGCAGACCAGCCAGCCGGCTCAGTTCCCCCTCGAGGTAGGACAGCCGGCGGGTAACCGCCTGGGCCCGCTCCTGGTCGTCCCAGAGTCCCGGGTCGGCCGCGCGCTCCCTCAGCTTGTCTGCTTCGCGCCGCATGGCTTCCGGGTCGAGAACGGACTCCACGCTCGCGAGGGTCGACGACAGTTCCGAGATTTCATTTGCGGGATCGGTACCTGCCATGCGGGAAAGCCTACGCGAGCGCGGGCATTCGAAAGGACGATCGCCCGCCAACGGCGGGTCGGGATCTACGCTAAATGCGAAATCAAGGATGTTCCGGCAGCGAACTGGCGTCCACCAGAGTGCGAATTGCACGCACCGCCACCGACAGCATCGCGACAGTGAACCGGTCGCTCTCCCAGATCTCGGTCAGGGTCTGCCCCGAGCGCTGGACGGCGGGCTCGTTGCGCCGGGCCCAGTCGGCGAGGCGCTCCTCGGGGCTGCCCGGGCCGGTCACCTGGAGCACCTCCCGGGTGATGGCCGCGTGGGCCGCGTAGAGGTCGTCGCGGAGCGCGGCGCGCGCCATCGTGTTCCACCGGTCGTCGCGCAGCAGCGCGGTGATCCGGTCCCGCAGCCGGGTGATCTGCAGCCGCTCGGCCAGGTCGAAGTAGACCTCGGCGGTCTCCTCCACGCTGCGGCCGGTCGCCGCGGCGATCTCGACCAGGTCGAAGGCGGAGTAGGCGGGAACCATGGCACCCACTTGCTCGGCGAGCCCAGCGGGGACACCGCGGGCGGTGAAGGACTCCAGCCGGTCGCTATACCCGGAGCGGTCCCGGCCGGTGAGCAGCTTGGGCAGGCCGGACGAGACAGTGAGCACTCCGCCGGAGAAGAAGTCGATGGTCTCGGCGATGTCGAACGGCGGCCGGCGATTGTTGAGCAGCCACCGGGTGGCACGCTCGGCGAGCTTGTGCCCTTCCAGCAGGAGCGCCAGCTGCGTGGACACTTCCACCTGGCCGTCCAGGGCCTCCACCTGGGCCCAGAATCCGGCCAGGTCGAAGACCCGGCGCGCGACCAGCCAGGCGCAGGTGATGTCGGGGACCGACGCCCCGGTTTCCTCATTCATCCGGAACAGGAACGTCGTCCCGGAACGGTCCACCATGTCGTTGACGACCTCGGTGGTGATGATCTCCCGGCGCAGCGGGTGGGCGCGCATCTGGTCGGCGAACGACTCGCGCAGCGGCTCCGGGAAGTAGGCGGTGAGCACCGACTGCAGGTAGGGGTCGTCAGGCAGGGGCGAGGCCAGCATCTCCTCCTCGGCCGCGATCTTGACCTGGGCCAGCAGCACGGCGAACTCCGGCCCGGTCAGCCCCAGGCCGGCCGACCGGCGCTCGGCGATCTCCTTGTCCCCTGGCAGCACTTCCAGCTTCCGGCGGAGCCGCCCGTCCCGCGCCATCTTCCGCATCAACCGCGTGTGCACGTGCAGCATCTCCGCCGCCTGGGACCGGGACGAGGCCAGGGCCCGGTTCTGGTGGTAATTGTGCCGCAGGACCAGCGCCGCGACCTCGTCGGTCATCTCCTGGAGCAGGTGGTTGCGCGCCGCTGCGCCCAGCTCCCCGCGGCTCACCCTGTCTGCCAGCAGGACCTTGATGTTCACCTCATGGTCGGAGGTGTCTACCCCGGCGGAGTTGTCGATGAAATCGGTGTTGATCAGGCCGCCGGCGAGCGCGTACTCGATCCGGGCGGCCTGCGTCACACCCAGGTTGCCGCCCTCGGCGATCACCTTGGCCCGGACCGCGGGGGCGTCAATCCGGACCGCGTCATTGGCCCGGTCCCCGGCGTCGGCGTGCGGCTGGGTGCTGGCCTTCACGTACGTGCCCACCCCGCCGTTCCAGAGCAGGTCCACCGGGGCGGCGAGGATCGCGGAGATCAGCTGGTCCGGGGAGAGCGCGCGGACGTCGCTGCCCAGGCCCAGCGCCCCGGCGGCCGCCGGGGCGACGGACACGGACTTCATCGTGCGCGACCAGACGCCACCGCCGGCGGAGATGACTGTGGGGTCGTAGTCGGCCCAGGAGGAACGGGGCAGCTCAAACAGCCGCCGCCGTTCGGCGAAGCTGGCTGCCGGGTCGGGTGACGGGTCGATGAAGATGTGCCGGTGGTCGAACGCCGCTACCAGCTTGATGTGCTCGGAGAGCAGCATCCCGTTGCCGAAGACGTCGCCCGACATGTCCCCGATCCCGGCGACCGTGAAGTCCGTGGCGTCCACGTCGAGGTCCAGGATGGCGAAGTGGAACTTGACCGATTCCCACGCGCCGAGGGCGGTGATGGCCATCTTCTTGTGGTCGTAGCCCTCGGACCCGCCCGAAGCGAACGCGTCACCCAGCCAGTAGCCGTAACTCTGCGCGATCTCATTGGCGGTGTCGGAGAACGTCGCGGTGCCCTTGTCCGCCGCGACCACCAGGTAGGGGTCGTCCCCGTCGTACCGGACCACCCCAGGCGGCGGTACAACCCGGCCGGCCTGCAGGTTGTCGGTGACCTCCAGCATGGCGCTGATGAATGTCCGGTAGCAGTCCAGCACCTCGGCCTGGTAGGCGTCCCGGTCCGCGGCGTCGGGCAGCTGCTTGCAGACGAAGCCGCCCTTGGCGCCGGACGGCACGATGACGGAGTTCTTAACCTCCTGTGCTTTGGCCAGCCCCAGGATCTCGGTGCGGAAGTCCTCGCTGCGGTCCGACCAGCGCAGCCCGCCCCGGGCCACCGCGCCGAACCTCAGGTGCACCGCTTCCAGCCGGGGTGAGTAGACGAACAGCTCGAACTTCGGCCGGGGCGCGGGCAGGTCGGGTACGGCCGCCGCGTCCAGCTTGACCACCAGGTAAGGAACCTCCCCCAGGCCGGCGCCGGGCGTGTGCCCGGCCGCATGGTCAGCGAAGTAGTTCGTCCGCAGGGTGGCCAGGATCAGGCCCAGGTAGGCGCGCAGCACCCGGTCGTGATCGAGCACGGCCACGTCGTCGAGCTCGCCGCGGATCTCCTCGGTGATGGCCTCGCTGCGCTCGGTCTGCCCGGCCTGCCGGGCCGGGTCGAACCGGGACTCGAACAGCCGCACCAGCAGCCGCGTCACCGTGGTGTTGGAGCGCAGCACCCGCTCGATGTAGGAGTGACTGAACCGGGTACCGGCCTGCCGCAGGTACTTGGCGTAGGCGCGCAGCACCATGACCTGGCGCCAGCTCAGGTGGGCGTCCAGCACCAGGGCGTTGAAGCCATCGTCCTCGATCTGGTTGCGCCACAGAGCGTCGAGCGTGTCCTCGACCAGCCCTTTGACCGGCCCCGGATGGGGCGGCGCCGCAGACGACGGCTGCGCGGACGCGGGGCCCGCCGGAGCCGTAGGGCTCGCCGTGGCCGTGGGCCGCGCGGACGCGTCAGACCGGGTGCGGGTGGGACGCAGCCCGAAGTCGTAGATCCAGAACCGGGCGGGAAGTCCTGGCCCGGAGAACTCGTACGGGTGCTCGTCCACCACCTCAACCCCCAGATGGTGCAGCCGCGGCAGCACATCGGTGAGGGTGATCGGCGATCCGGTCCGGTAGATGGTGAGCCGCCAGACGCGCGGCCGGTCGTCCGAGGTTGGCTGCCCGGCATCCTCGGCGGGTTTCCCGCCGGAGAAGCCCTCGGCCTCCCACAAGTCGAAGGCCACCGGCGTGCCGGACCCGAGCATGCCGCGCACCCGGATGAGGTCGCTCACCGCGTAGGCCGCGGGCACGTCCGTCTTATAAGTCTCCGGGATGGCCGCCGCCCAGTGGGCAAGCAACTCCCCCGCCTCCTCCTCGCCGAGCCGGGCCAGCGCCTCGGCGGCGAGGTCCTCGTCCCAGGAGCGGACCGCGGCGGCCAGCTTGGCCTCCAGGACCGCCGTGTCCACCTGGGGCAGCCGGCGGCCGCGCTCGGCCCGCACCACGACGTGCAGCCGGGCCAGCGCCGATTCGCCGACGGTCGCGCTGTACTCCACCGCCGCGCCGTAGAACGCTTCGCGCAGGATCTCCTGGGCGCGCAGCCGCACCGCCGTGGTGTAACGGTCGCGGGGCAGGTACACCAGGCACGACATGTACCGGCCGTAGACGTCCCGGCGCAGGAACAGCCGGGTCTGGCGGCGTTCCCGCAGGGCAAGCACGCCCAGCGCGATCGGGGTCAGCTCGGGCACGGAGATCTGGAAGAGCTCCTCGCGCGGGTAGCCCTCCAGGATCTCGGTCAGGTCCTGGCCGTCGTGGCTGTCCGCGGGCATCCCGGCCGCCTCCAGCACGCTAGCCAGCTTGCGCCGCAGCACCGGGACGCGGGTGATGCTCTCGTGGTACGCGGCGTGCGTGAACAGTCCGAGGAAGCGGTGCTCGCCGACCACCTCACCCACGTCATTGATCCGCTTGACCGCGATGTAGTCCAGGTAGTTGGGCCGGTGCACGGTGGACCGGGAGTTGGCTTTGGTCAGAATGAGGCGCTGCCGGTCGCGGGCCCGGTTCCGGACTTCAGGGGGCAGCGCGGCGAAGGATACGGAGCCCCTCTTGTCGTGCCGCAAGATCCCCAGGCCGGTGCCGGGCTGCGCGAGCAGCGCCATCCCATCCGGCCCGTCCACCAGGTCGTACTCCCGGTAGCCGAGGAAGGTGAAGTGGTTGTCGGCCAGCCAGCGCAGCAGGGCCACGGTCTCAGCCGGGGCCCCGGCGCCTTCCGCGGCCAGCCGGTCGGCCAGCCAGGTGGCCCTTGCCTGCATCCGCGGGTAGTCCTCGACCGCGACCCGGACGTCCTGCAGCACCCGGTGCAGGTCCTGCTCGAGCTCGGCGGCTGAGTTGCGCGCGGACGTGCCGTCGGCGCCAGCGCCCCCGATCTCGATGTGCGTCCAGGATTCAGCCATCTGGTCATGGTCGCGGCCGCCCCCCTGGAGCGGGCCGCACACGTCGTGCAGCGACCCGCTCACGTCCCGGCGGACCAGCAGCTGGGGATGCAGGATGTGGTCGCTGTCCAGGCCGTGCCGGGCCAGTTCCATGGTCACCGAATCGACCAGGAACGGCATGTCGTCGGTGACGATGTCGACCACCCGGCGGGACGGGTCGAACGCTCCGGGCGAGCCGGCGGGCCGTACCCGGACCAGGGCCCGGCCCTGCGGCCGGTGGGCGGCGAGCCTGGCCTGCTCCAGCGCGGCTGCGGCGACAGGGCCGGGGCCGGCCGCAGCGAGATCCTCGACCGGGACGTGCCGGTAGTACGCCCGGAGGTAGCCGAGCAGATCGCCGACGCGCAGGCCGGACAGTTCCTCGGCGCTGACCGCCCCGGCCGCCTCGGCCAGCAAGGCTTCCTTGTCCGTAGACGGGTCGTCACTCAATGGTGCCGCACCACGCCATTGTGGTGTTGTCACGCGTTTCCCTCAATCGCCGTTGATGGCTGCGCATCGCTCGCCCCCGACTCTACGCGGGGCTCCTCCTGAGGTGCGAAAAGTCCCAGCACCTCGGGATTGGCCAGCGCGTCCAGGTCGGCCGCCTCCGCGACCGGCGTGCCGAGCAGGATCTTGCGCACCGGGACTTCCAGCTTCTTCCCAGACAGCGTCCGCGGAATCCCGGGCACCTGGTGGATCTCGTCGGGCACGTGCCGGGGGGACAGTTCGCCGCGCAGCGCGCTCCGGAGCTGCCCGGTCAGGTCGTCGTCGAGGTCGCGTCCCTCGGCCAGCACCACGTAAAGCACCAGCCGCCCCGGGCGGCCCAGCTGCCCGGTATCGACCACCAGGCTGTCGGTGACCTCCGGCAGCCGCTCTACCACCCGGTAGAACTCGCTGGTGCCCATCCGCACACCACCGCGGTTCAGGGTGGCGTCCGAACGCCCGTAGATCACGCATCCGCCGTCCGGCAGTATGGTGATCCAGTCACCGTGCCGCCACACCCCAGGATAGGCGGCGAAGTAACTGGAGTGGTATCTCGCGCCGTCAGGATCGTTCCAGAAGCCGACCGGCATAGACGGCATCGGTGCGGTGATGACGAGCTCGCCGACCTCCCCGGTGACCGGCTTCCCGGCGGCGTCGAAGGCCTCCACCTTGGCCCCCAGGCTCCGGCCCGCGATAAGGCCGGCCCGCACGGGCAGCAACGGGCTGGGCCCCACGAACCCGGTGCACACATCGGTGCCGCCGGAGAACGACCCGAGCTGCGCGTCCGCGCTCACGTCCTGGTAGACCCAGCGGAAGCCCTCGGGCGGCAGCGGGGATCCGGTGGACCCGATGCCGCGCAGCGCGGACAGATCCAGCTCGCGGCCCGGGGCCAGCCCGGCTTTGGCGCAGGTCAGCAGGTAGGGCGCGCCGGTTCCGAAGTAGGTCACCCCGGCCTGCTCGGCGAGCCGCCACAGCGCGTCGGTGCCGGGGTAGGTGGCGCTGCCGTCGTAGAGCACCACGGTCGCCCCCGCCAGCAGCCCGCCGGCCAGGTAGTTCCACATCATCCAGCCGGTGGTCGTGTACCAGAAGAACACGTCACCCGGACCGAGATCCTGATGCAGGCCCACCGCCTTGAGGTGCTCCAGGACGATCCCGCCGTGACCATGCATGATCGCCTTGGGCAGCCCGGTGGTGCCGGACGAGTACAGCACCCACAGCGGGTGGTCGAACGGGACCTCGACGAACTCCGGCTGGCCGTCGCCGGCCGCGGCCGGGAGCTCAGCCCAGCTGAACGTGCGCACCCCAGCCTGGTCAGCGGCGGCCCGGGTGGCCGGGCCCGGCCCGGCCGGGGCACTGTCCGCCGCGGCAGCGGCCGGGCCATCCACCATAATCAGCGCGGCCAGGCCCGGCAGCCCCGCGACGATCTCGCTGACGGCCTCGTCCCGGCTGTAGTCCTTGCCACCGTAGCGGTAGCCACCCACCGCGAGCAGCACGGTGGGCCGGATCTGCGCGAACCGGTCGATCACGCTGTGCGCCCCGAAATCCGGCGAGCACGACGACCAGATGGCCCCCAGGCTGGCCGTAGCCAGCAACCCGATAAGCGCCTCGGGGATGTTCGGCAAGAACGCGGCCACCCGGTCCCCCTGGCCGACGCCAAGCGCGCGCAGCGCCCCGCGGACCCGGCCCACCTCGGTAGCCAGCTCGCCATAGGTGTAGGTCCGCTGCGGGGCATCCTCCGCGCAGGCGATGATCGCGACGCGGCCGGGGTCGGTGCGGGCTGTGCGCAGCGCGTTCCGCGCGTAGTTCAGCGTGGCGCCAGGAAACCAGGTGGCGTCGGGCAGCTGCCCGCTCAGGGCGGGACCGTCGCCGCGCTGCCCGAGCACCCGGAAGTACTCCCACAGCGAGTCCCAGAAGGCACCCGGCTCGCCGACCGACCACTCCCACAGATCCTGGTAGTCAGCGGCGGCGACACCGTGATGCTCGGCCAGCCAGCGTAGGTACTGGGTGATCCGGGCCTGGTCGATAACCTCCGGCCCCGGCTCCCAGAGCACCTCGCCGTAATCGCTGCCGAGCAGCCGCGTCACCTCGTCGTTTCTTGGCATAACCCAAGCATCAAGGGTCCGCCCCCGCATGGCAACGAGAGCCGCGCAGCCCAGGGTGTGGTCAAGCTCACCCCGCCGCTGCCGGCCACCCTGCGGCGGTCTTCCCGACTGCGGCCCCAGTGCTTATCCTCATGCCATGAACATGCGGGCGGCGTGGCGGCGGCCAGCCTGGCCGTCCTGAGCGGCTGCTGCACGCTGGGCCTGGCCCCCGGATTAGCCGCGCCGGCCCAGGCGGGAACCGAGCACATCACGTCGTATGCGGTCAGCGCCGTGATCGAGCCCGGCGGCTCGGTACAGATCCAGGAACAATCCGCTACGACTTCGGGGCCGACCGCCGCCACGGCATCTAGCGCGACCTGCCGTACCTGCAGCCGGTCAACGCCGGCCAGGACCGGGAGTTCCCGATCAGCGGCATCCGCGTGTCCAGCCCGGACGGGGCCCCGGACCAGGCCGCCATCAGCTCTTACGCGCCGCCACCCCCGGTGCAGCATCGCGCGACGGCCGCCGCCGCCTACGCGGGCTACGAGAGCGGATACGGGGGCGGCTTCGGCGGGATGGGCGGCGGGATGGTCGGGGGAGGCAGCGGCGGGAGCTGGTGATCACGCGGGCAGCGCTGACCCACGCCGCTGTCCGGGCTGTCCTGCTCACCCCGCCGTCTCGCTCACCCCACGGGCGCCCCGGCGGCGAACGCCAGCAGCCCGAGCCCCGCGGCTCCCACAATCGCGCTCACCACGCCACGCCGCACGCCGAGCAGCCAGGCCGCCGCGAGCGCGAGCACGCCGACCTGCCACAGATGCATGAGGCCGAGGGCCAGCGGGATCGCGGCCCCGGCGATGGCACCGATGGCGGCCGGCCCGGCTCCGGTCAGGAAGGCCTGCACGGCCGCGCTGGATCGGAGCCGGTCGAAGTACCGGCCGCCGCCGAGCACGAACAGGAACGAGGGAGCGAAGGCGACCAGCGCGGCGAGCAGACCGCCGCCCAGGCCAGCCGCCGCGTACCCGACCACCGCGACAGTCTGCACCACTGGGCCGGGAGTGACCTGGCCGAGTGCGACCGCGCTGAGGAACTGGCCCGCGGTCATCCAGTGGTAGGTGTGCACCGCGTCATGCTGCATCAGCGGGATGATCACGAAGCCGCCCCCGTAGGAGAGGGCACCCACCTTGAAACCCTCCCAGGCCACCGCGAGCAGGCCAGCCGCGGCCGGCACCGCGGCGGCTAGCGGCAGCATGGCCGCGGGCAGCCCGGAAGGCCTGGGTTCGCTGCGCGGCCCGCGCCCGCGCGAGGTGCGCACCGCAACCTCGATTAGCCCGCAGGCCGCGAGGACGAGCACCAGCCACGGACCGACGGTCGCGGCGGCCACCCCGCCGGCCACCAGGTAGCCGATCCAGCGGCCGTGTGCGGCACGGTTCCCCGGTTGGCTCTCCCCCGCCGGGGGATCCCCGGGGGCCCCGGGGGCCCCGGCCCCCAGGTCAGCCGCCTGGAAGCCACCCGCCCGGGAGTTACCTGCCCGCCGCCAGCTGGCCGGGAGGAGGCCCGCCGCGGCGGCCACGGCCACCGCGGGCACGGCCGCGCCCGCCCCGGCCGCGACGCCGCTGATCCAGCCCGGTGGCCGGGGGGCCAGGAACAGGGCCGCGAGCCCGAGGATGATCACCAGGCCGGGCACGATGAAGCAGATTCCGCCGAGGATCGCCCCGGCTGGCCCGCGCAGGCGCCAGGCGCAGAAGATGGCCAGCTGAGTCGAAGCCGGTCCGGGCAGCAGGTTGCAGGCGGCCAGACCGTCCTCGAAGTCGCCGGGCGGCAGCCACTGCCGGTCCTCCACGCACAGCCGGCGCAGCAACGCGATGTGCGCTGGCGGGCCGCCGAACCCGAGGCAACCGATCCGGCCCCACTCACGGATGATCGTGATCAGCGGGACGGGCGGCGTTCCGGCAGAGGGCGGCTCCCCGGCGGTCTGCTCGGGCACGCGGCCACCTTACGCCGCCCGGCACCGCCCGGCCCCGGCACCACCCGGCCCCGGCACCACCCGGCTCCAGCGCCACCCGGCTCCAGCGCCACTCGGCCGAATCCCGGCCGATCCCGCCCGCCCAGAGCGGCCCCGGCCCGGCGCAGACCCGCCCAGCCAGGCGCGGACCGCCCCCCCGGCGAGCCTCAGCCCGCGACGGCCAGCGTCAGCCGGTCTACCGCGTGCACCACGGCCGCGGTGCTGGACAGATCGTCGAAGACCACGTCGGCCCCGGCCTTCCGCAGCTCGCTCACGGTGGAGCGGCCGGTAGCGACGGCCAGGCACCGCGCTCCGCCGGTGCTGGCGGCCTCCACGTCACGAGTGGAATCGGCGATGTAGACGGTGGCGTCCTCGTCGAACCGGGTGCCGTACTTGTCGGCCGCCCGGCTGCGGGTCATCATCAGCTGGGCGCCCTTCGGGTACACCTGCGACCCGTACCCGCCGATCTCAAGGTCGAAGAACTGCTCAAGGCCGAAAGCACGCAGCTTCTCGATCGCGTTCGGCTTGATCGTGCCGGTCAGCACGGTCTGCACCACCCCGTGCCGGGCTCCCACCTCGGCCACCGCCTCAGCGGCGCCGGGCAGCAACCGTCCCTGCTCCCGCAGCAGGTCGCGGCGGGCCGCGAACGCGTTGGCCAGCTCGAAGCTGAACCGGGCCAGCAGTTCCTCACCGCCCAGGCCGGTCGCCCCGGCTCCCCCGTCAACCCCGCCCGGGCCAGCCCCCGCGGCTGCGCCCGGACCGGCCTCGTTCAGCGCGAGCGCGTCGAAGAAGATCTCTGATTCCATCCGCCCGGGCAGCTGCGGCAGCTGTCTCAGTGACCGCCCGGTGGCCCGGCGGAACGCCACGGCGTACGCCTCGCGGGTGATCCGGCCGACGTCCATCAGGGTCAGATCAATGTTCCACAAGACCAGGCGGTAAATGAGGACCTCCGGGGTTGGCATCCCCCTCGCGGCGGGCATCGCCAGCCTATGCCTGGGCAGGCCCGTCGTAGACCCGATCAACCTCGGTACTGGGACCGCCGGGTCCGCTCGAGCGTGTCGGCCCCCTGCTCGACCAGCCGCACCGCGAGGGCCAGCTGGCCAGCTCCGGGCCCAGCGAGTTCCGGGCGGGCGGGCCGGGCCGGGACGGGCGGGACCCGGCCGGCCGGGACCGGCGCCAGGAGAAGCGGGCTGGACCCGGCGTCGCCACGATCGTCGCCGTGGACGACCACCCGGGCTTCCAGCGTCAGCAACCGGATCCCGAGCAGCCGGGCCAGCCGCAGCAGCTCGTCCTTGTTGAGCCGGTCCAACGGCACACCGCCGGCCCGGACCACGGCCTCCACCAGGTCTTGCTTGTTCATCGTGGAAGGGTCAGCCCCGCCAGCAGGCTCTGGCCGCACGGCAAAACCGGGCCGGGCAGGCGGCTAACGCACCGGGGAAATCCGGTCCGGAGCCGTCACGCTGGCGGTGGCGAGCGTGGCATGCACCTGGGCCGCCGCGACCAGGTACTTGGACGCTGCACCGAGCGGGTTGGTGGCGTGGGCCACGGCAGCCTCGCCGAGCAGCCGCTCAGCTTCCCGGTAGTGCTCTGCTGCGGTCATCTCCCCGTTACCCCTCCTGGTCTTAATAGCGGATACCCCGTCAGCCCATGTGCGGGTAGCGATAGTCGGTCGGCGGCGCGAACAGTTCCTTCATGGCCCGCGCGTTGACCCAGCGGGTGAGGTTGAAGATCGAGCCCGCCTTGTCATTGGTGCCGCTGGCCCGCGCTCCGCCGAACGGCTGCCGCCCCACCACGGCGCCGGTGGGCTTGTCGTTGATGTAGAAGTTGCCCGCCGCGAAGCGCAGTGCCCCGGTGGCGGCGGCGATCGCGGTCCGGTCCTGGGCGATGATCGAGCCGGTCAGCGCGTACGGGGCGACGTTCGCGGCCTGGAGCATGACGTCCTCGTACCGCGCGTCCTCGAACACGTGCACGGCCAGGATCGGGCCGAAGTACTCGGTCCGGAACACCTCGTCCTCCGGATCGCTGCATTCCAGCACCGTCGGCCGGACGAAGTACCCTTGGGAGCCGTCCGCGTCGCCGCCGGCCAGCACCTCGATCGATGGGCGGGACCGGGCCCGGGCCAGCGCGTCGGACAGCCGGTGGAACGCCCGGGCGTCGATGACCGCGCCCATGAAATGGGACAGGTCAGCAGCGACATCGCCCACGGTCAGCCCGTCTACCTGGGCCAGGAAGTCATCGCGCATGCGGTCCCAGACCGACCGGGGGATGTACGCGCGGGAGGCGGCCGAGCACTTCTGGCCCTGGTACTCGAACGCGCCGCGGATCAGCGCCACGGTCAGCACGTCCGGGTCGGCCGAGGGGTGCGCGATCACGAAGTTCTTGCCGCCGGTCTCGCCGACCAGCCGCGGGTAGCCGCGGTACTGCGCGATGTTCTCGCCCACGGTGCGCCACAGGTGCTGGAACGTGCCGGTGGAGCCGGTGAAGTGGATGCCGGCCAGGTCCGGGTGCGGGAGCGCTACCTCGGACACGGCCTGGCCGTCGCCGGTGACCAGGTTGATCACGCCGGGAGGCAGCCCGGCCGCCTCCAGCAGCCGCATCGTGTAGTGCGCCGAGAACTGCTGGGTCGGGGACGGCTTCCACAGCACCGTGTTGCCGAGCAGGGCCGGGGCGGTGGGCAGGTTCGCGGCGATCGAGGTGAAGTTGAACGGGGTGATGGCCAGCACGAACCCCTCGAGCGGGCGGTACTCCAGCCGGTCCCACTCACCCGTGACCGACGACGGCTGCTCGGCCAGCAGCCGCCGGGCGAAGTGCACGTTATAGCGCCAGAAGTCGATCAGTTCGCAGGCCGCGTCGATCTCGGCCTGGTAGACGGACTTGGACTGGCCCAGGATCGTGGCCGCGTTGATCGTGGCCCGCCACGGCCCGGCCAGCAGCTCGGCGGCCTTGAGGAACACGGCGGCCCGGTCGTCGAAGGACAGGGCCTGCCAGGCCGGCGCGGCGGCGGCCGCCGCCTGGACCGCGGCGGCCACATCCGCATCGGTCGCGCTGCCCAGGTGGCCGAGCACGTGCGCATGGTTATGCGGCTCGACCACGGCGATCCGGTCACCACCGCCCATCCGCTGCTGGCCGCCCACGTTCATGGTCAGCTCAACGGGGCTGGCGGCCAGCTCCTTGATCTTGGCTTCGACGGCGGCGCGCTCGGCGCTGCCCGGCGCGTAGGCCCGGACCGGCTCGTTGACCGGCGGCGGAACGTTGCTGACGGCGTCCATGAGGGTCTCCCAGAACTTCTCATCACTAGCGGTGCGCCCATCGTGCCACGCTCCGTCTCGTGCCCCGTCCCGCCCACCCTTTAGTCCACTTGATCCGCCAGGTCGGCGAGTTCCTGGGTCGCGTACCACATCAGCTCGTGCCCTTCCGCCCCGTCCACCAGGAACTGGGCGTCGTCGTCCCCGGCATCAGCGGCGGCCAGCGCCGCCACCGCCTGGCCGACGTCCGCGACAGCCCCGAGGTCGTCCACGTGCCCGGCGACCACCCGGGCCAGCGGGACCGGCGCGGACAGCAGCACCAGCGTCGGCTCGTCGAAGCCGCCGCCGGACCCTCCGCCCCGGCCGGCCTGCTCGTCGGGCACGTCAGCGGCCAGCACCACCCGGCGGCGCGGGGCGTCCGGATCAGCCCGCAGCAGCCGCAGCGAGGCCCGGGCGGCGTGCGTCAACGCCGCGTACTCAAGCTCCTCGAGGTCCGCGCTGGCGTACCACTCGCGCAGCGCGGGGGTCACGGTGAACGCCTGCACGGGGGCGGGGCCGATCTCGGCGGCGCTCAGCACGCCGGCCAGGGCCGGCAGGGTGGCCGGCAGGTATACGCGCATGACTTCCCCCTGGTTGTGCAGGCAGAGCCGAACCAGCCCAGTTGGACCAGCAGAGTTAGGCGTTGAGGACCTCGACTACCATCGCCACCGCCTCGTCGAGGGACTGATGCTCCCACACCCGGACCACCCGCCAGCCCGCCGCGGCCAGCGCCGCGTCCGCGGCCCGGTCGCGCTCGACGTTGCGGCGCAGCTTCGGTGACCAGTACGACTCGTTGACGGCCGGGTCCCGGCCGTGCTGCGGGCAGACGTGCCAGAAACAGCCGTCCACGAACACGGCGATCCGGCGCGCGGTGAACGCGATATCCGGCCGGACCCGCGCGCCGCTGTCCAGATCGACCCGGTGGTCTTTGCGGAACCGGTAACCCTGCCGGTGCAGGGCGCTGCGCAGCGCGAGCTCCGGCTTGGTGTCGGTGCGCCGGTTGGCGCGCATATTCGCCGATCGTCCCGGGGTGGGGGGAATCAGGCGGATCGGGCTCGGCTGCTCGGCCACGGAGCCAGGCTAGAACAGCCAGCCCCTGGCGTGCGGCGGGTCTGCCGTGCTGTCACTAAGGAGACCCGTGCTGCCACGGGCAAGCCCGTGCCGACCTGGACAAGAGCGCCGCTACGGCAGGCCGAGCAGGGAGGCCAGCCGGGCCGCGGTCGCGGCCGGCTCGGTGTGCAGCACGCCGGTCATCCCGAGGGCCTCGGCGGCCTGCACGTTGGCCTCGATGTCGTCGATGAACACGCACTCGGCCGGGTCCAGCCCGAGCAGGCCCGTGGCGTGCCGGAAGATCCGCTCCTCCGGCTTGCGCATGCCGACCTCAGCCGAGATGACGACCGCGTCGAAGAGCTCGGTGAGCACGTCGGCCGGGTAGGCGGTGACGCCCCACGAGTTCGAGAGCAGGGCCGTCTTCAGCCCCGCCTGGCGGACCCGGCGGAGCAGGTCCTGCATCGGCTCGCTGAGCACGGTGGCCGCGAACATCCGGTCCAGCAGCCCTTCGGCCAGCACCGGGCTGCCGTCGCGGCGGACGATCTCGGCGGCGAGCCGCCGCTCGAACTCCTCGTTGCCGAACTCGCCGCGTTCCAGCCCGTGGATCGGGTTGTCCTCACCCGCCGCGCCGTACGCCCCGGACACCCAGGCCTTCATGACCGCGCGGTAGCTGTCGTAGTCGATCTCGTCCGCGGTGATCCAGGCGTGCACGGTCTCCATGATCGGGTTGGTCATCACCCCGCCCCAGTCCGCGATCACCGCGCGCAGCGGCGGCCGGCCGCTTCCCGCGTGATCGCCGGCATGGATGTAAGCCTGGGGTAGTCCTGAGTGCCCCGATCCTTCATCCACGCCCGCGGCCGGAGCGGGAGCGCCGACGCCGGACCGGCGAGCCGGAGGCGAGGTCAGCTGGGGGTCGAACACGCTCCCGATGGTAAGCGTCCCCGGCTAACGCCAGTCAATGGCCCGGTAACGCACGTCCGTACGACAGACCGGTGCCGTACCGGAACGCGGTCCCCCCGGCCACGGCGGGAATGGCCACCGGCAGCTGGCCGACCGGGCGCAGCCGACCGGTCAGCACCGCGGCCGCCGCGCTCAGCGACACGACACTGTCGGAGTAGCTCGCCACCGCCGCCCGCATCCCGGCGAACAGGCCCAGGTCGTAGGGCAGCCCGGTGGCCAGCACGACCACGGGCGTGCCCGCGGCGACCAGCCCGCGCACCAGCTGCTGCTGGGCTGGGTCGCTGACCGCGTCCTGGATAGCCGCCACGATCACCTGGGCGTCCGCCGGGCTCGTGACGATCCGCCCGCCGGTGGCCGCCAGATCTGGCTGCAGGGCCGCGGTGAGCCCGGCGGCTGCGGGTCCGGCGACGTAGACCCGCTTACTTCGAAGAGGCAGCAAACGGTCTTTCCCCCTCGGGCCGCTGGGGGGCTGTGACTGATTCGCGACCACAGTGATGGAGCGATTGGCCAGTTGCTGCGATAGGTCCCGTTGCGGAGGTGTGTTCTCAAGGCCCGCCACCGCGGACGGGGAGACGGCCGGCTCGCTGAGCAATCCGCGGGCGACCTTCAGGCTGACCACCCGGGCGACCGAGGCGTCGAGCTGGGCCAGGCTGATCCGGCCGCGCCGCACCGCCCGCAAGACGGCATGGTAGGCCACCCCGGGATCCCCCGGCATGAGCAGCTGGTCGCAGCCGGCCCGGACGGCCTGGACCGCGACCTGGGCCGGGGTGTGGCCCTGCAGCACGCCGGCCATCTGCAGCGAGTCGGTGACCACCACACCCTGGTAGCCGAGCCGGTCCCGGAGCAGGCCGGTGACGACCTTGCGGGACAGCGAAGCGGGCTGGCCCGAGTCGTCGAGCGCCGGCACCTCGATGTGCCCGATCATGATCTCGTCCACGCCGGCCCGGATCGCGGCCTGGAACGGTGGCGCGTCGATCGCCCACCACTGGCGGAGCGTGTGGTGGATGACCGGCAGCCCGGTGTGGCTGTCCACGTCGGTGTCTCCGTGCCCGGGGAAGTGCTTGGCCACCGTGGCCTCGCCGGCCTGGTGGAACCCGGCCACGGCGGCGGCGGTCAGGTCAGCCACCAGCGCCGGGTGGGACCCGAACGAGCGGATCCCGATGACCGGGTTGGCCGGGTCCACGTTCACGTCGGCGACCGGCGCGTAGTCGAGGTTGATGCCCAGCGCCCGCATGCCCGCCCCGGTGGCCTGGTCCTGCGCCGAGATCAGGGCCGGGTCGCGGGTGGCCCCGGCCGCCATCTGGCCGGGAAAGACGGTGGTCACCCCGGCCAGCCGGGACACGATCCCGCCCTCCTGGTCGGTGCCGATCAGCAGCGGCAGGTGCGGCGGCTGGCCGCGGGCGGCCTGCTGGAGTCCGGCGGAGAGGGCGGCGACCTGGGCGGCGTCGCGGATGTTCTGGCCGAAGTAGATGACGCCGCCGACGTGGTAGCGGCGGACCAGGACCGTCCCGCCGTCCGCCGCGCTGAGCCCGGGCACCGTCGGCACCAGCAACTGGCCGACTTTCTGCGGCAGTGTCATCGACCTGACGATCGCGGCGACCCGGGCCGAGACGTGCGGGCCGGCGGAACTGGCCACGGGCCTACTGGCCGCGGCCGGCCCGGTGGCGGCCAGCCCGGTGGCGGCCAGCCCGGTGGCGGCCGGCCCGGTGGCCGCTGCCCTGGTGGCGGTCCTCCCGCCCCGGGACGGCGCCGCGGCGGAATGGGCGCCGGCCGCTGGGGCCGCGCCAGGCTGACCACAGCCGGCCAGGGCCATGGCCAGGACAATACCGAGAAACACGACAGGGGCCGCCCCCGGCGGGACGCCCCTGATGCGCTGGCTATGGCGGCGGGCACGGCGGCAATTCATCGCCGTGTGACACTACCCGCCCGGATGCTGCTTTTGTCCTAAACGTTAGTTTTGGTCGGTCCGTAGGGGCTTGATGTGATACCTGCCGCCCTCAGACGTGCGACACGGCGGGAGCTCACCGTCTCCCGCCGTGTCGCCGTCGTGCTGCGCTAGATCGTGATCCCCCCGCACCGTGGGTTACCGGGCGTCGGTGGACCCGGCCGGCTGGGTGACCCGGGGCTGGGTGCCCTGGGTGCGAGTGCCCTGAGTGCGGGTGCCCTGGGCGTGGGTGCGGACGGACGGCCCGGCGGTCGCGTGGCGGCGGCCCGGAACCGTGATGCGCGGCGCCAGGTGCTGGCGGGCGACGGTGAGGCCGTCGAACGCGGCGACCTTGGTCGTCGGCACGAAATCGCTGGTGTGAGCCTCGGCGGCCGTCTTGGCCCGGAAGTACGCACGCGCCTCGGAATAGTCCGGCTGGCCGTGCGGGTGCCTGAACGTGATCCACAGCGGGACTGCGATCATGGCGGCCACGATCAGTGCGATGATGGGGAAGTTGGCGATCACGATGCCGGTCACGGCGTCTCTCCTCTTGGCTCCTCGCCGGCGGCGGCCCCAGCCGGCTTCTGATGTTCATAGGTTGCCCGGCGGGGTTCTGCCATCGTTTGGCAAAGCTTCTGCGGACCCTATGAATGTGGTGCGCCGACGTTAATTTCGGTTACGTGCCTGTGTCCGGCGGCGGTTCCGAAACTGTCGGTACCTCGCCGTAGCGTGCTGTCATACGCGCGTCGAGGGAAGGCGGACCGCATCATGACCACGGCCGATGTCGCCACGGGCGAGCGGGCTGACCTGCTGAGTGCCCTGGGTAAGCAGCGGTACTTCCTGCGCTTCACCGTGCGCGGGCTGACCGACGAGCAGGCCGCGCAGCGCACCACCGCCAGCGAGCTCTGCCTGGGCGGGGTGATCAAGCACGTCACCGCCACCGAACGGCAGTGGATCGTGTTCATCCAGACCGGCCCGGCCGCGATGGCGTGGGACGAGTCGGACCTGGCGGGCTACCTGGATGGCTTCCGCATGCTCGAGGGCGAAACGCTGGCCGGGCTGCTGGAGGAGTACGACCGGGTGGCGGCGCAGACCGATGAGCTGGTCCGGGCGCTGCCCGACCTGGATGCCTCGCACCCACTGCCCGAGGCTCCGTGGTTCGAGAAGGGCGCCCGCTGGTCCGCCCGGCGCGTGCTGCTGCACGTGATCGCGGAGACCGCCCAGCACTCCGGGCATGCGGACATCATCCGGGAGTCCCTGGACGGCGCCAAGTCCATGGGCTAACCGTCCGGCCGGGGCGCCGTGGGGGTCACCCGCGGGGCTTTATCGAGGTCACCACAGTCTGAGATGCTCACGGCCAGCCGGAAGCGGGGCATCGGCGAGGGCAGGGAAACAGTCTGGGCGCCCCAGTACCGCCGGAACGCGGTCTCCCGCAGCAGCAGAGGGATCCTGGACGTGCGCCGCCCCGGGGCGGCGGCGAGGCTCATTCCTCAGCCCCGGGCTGGCCAGCCGCCTCCGGCGGCCGCCGGCCGAACGGGCGGAGCAGCGGGAAGGCCAGGTGCAGGTACGCGACCAGGCGGGCGCCGGGCGGCCGGAGTTCCGGATGGGTCTGCCGGTCGAGGTAGCGGTCCACCATCTGCTGCGTCTGCTCGCCCAGCGCGGCCAGCTCCTCCGGGGTGACGTACAGGTACGTGTCGCCGAACTGGGCCGCCCGCTGCCACTCTTCCGGCTCGGCCTGCCGGGTCTCCAGCCAGCGCATCACGTCCTCGAAGTAGCGTTCGGCGATCACCGAGCTGAGCAGGTCCGCGGCCACCGCGAGATCCGGGTTCTCCGCGACGTCGGGCATGTTGGTGAACATGGCCGTGGCCCGCCATGGGCGCTCCCGGCCCTTGCCTCCGCCGGCCTCCTCGACCAGCCCGTACTTGGCCAGCTGGCGCAGGTGGAAGGACATGCTGGCCGAACTCTCGCCGAGCAGGTCGGCGGCCCGCGTCGCGGTCAGTGGGCCCTCGACCCGCAGCAGCCCGACCAGCGACAGCCGGGTCGGGTGGGCCAGGGCCCGGAGCGCCCGGGGGTCCCGGAGCCGCTGGACCGAGCGACCAGCGGGCCGGTCCGCGGCGGTGGAGTCATCAGCCATACATGCCAAGATAGCTTTGCAAAGAGTTCTTTGCATAGCCCACTGCCCCCGGCGGCTCGGGTCCTGGCAGAATCAGCCCATGGCCAGAGGAGGCCGAAAGGCCGACGAGCTCGAAAGGCAGGCCCATGCCACCAGTTGCGGTCGTTACCGGGGCGAGCAGCGGGATCGGGGCGGCGACCGCGATCAAGCTGGCCGTCGCCGGTTACCGGGTGATTCTGGCCGCGCGGCGGGCCGACCGGATCGACGCGCTCGCCAGCCAGATCCGCGGGGACGGCGGCCAGGCGGACACCGCGATCCTGGACGTGACCGACCGCGCCGCGGTGGACGCGTTCGCGGCGAGACTGGACCGCTGCGACGTGCTGGTCAACAACGCGGGCGGCGCGTTTGGCGGCGAGACCGTGGCCGAGGGCAACCCGGCCGACTGGCAGGCCATGTTCGACGTCAACGTGCTCGGTACCCTGCACGTCACCCAGGCCCTGCTGCCCAAGCTCATCGCCAGCGGTGACGGCACCATCGTGGTGATGTCCTCCACGGCCGCCTTCGTGGCCTATGAGGGCGGTGGCGGGTATGCCGCGGCCAAGCACGCCGAGCACGCGATCGCCGGCACCCTCCGGCTGGAGCTGTACGACCAGCCCGTCCGGGTCATCGAGATCGCGCCGGGCATGGTCCGCACCGACGAGTTCGCGGTCAACCGCTACCGGGGGGATGCGGAGAAGGCCGCCGCGGTCTACGCCGGCGTGGCCGAGCCGCTGACGGCCGACGACGTCGCGGACACGGTCGCCTGGGCGGTCACCCGCCCCTCCCACGTCAACGTGGACCTCCTCGTCCTGCGCCCCCGGGCCCAGGCCGCCCAGCACAAGGTCTACCGCCAGCAGTAGCCGCGATCCCCCACGATCGTGGTGCATTTTGCCCCGCCGGCGGGGCAAAATGCACCACGTTAACGCTGCGCGCGGCGGGTGGGTGGTCGGGCCACGCCACGGCGTAGGACGGGTCCCGCTGGTCGCAGAGGCGTGCGTAGCGCAGTAGTTCGCGGATGATGCCGGCGTTTCCCATCGCCCATCCGGTCCGCGGCGCCAGGGTGCGCGGACTGGCCCGGTGCTCGTAGTTACTCCAGCGTGCGCCGTCGTTGTCCACGGTGGCCCGCGCGGCTAGGTCGCTGGCCAGGACGCCGGCGAACGAGAGACCGTCCCCCTCCTCGGCGTGCCGGTCGCAGGCCAGGGCGAGCACCCCGGCCGTGCCGCAGCAGCGGCCGTTGTTGTCCCAGAATCCCGGCCGCAGCCGCTTGTGCTGCGGGTCCGAATGCGGCACCAGGAAGCCGTCCGGCCCGGCCTCGTCGCGGGACACGACGTCGGCCGCTCCGGCCAGGGCCAGGTCCGTCAGGTCCCGGCGGCCTGCGGCATGCCCGATGGCAGCCAGGGCGTAGACGATGCCGAGCGTGCCGTGCGACAGGTGATGGAACCGGGCCGGGGTTCCGGCGCGGACCTCCCAGTGCACGCCGCCGGCGGTAGCCTCGGCGGTGGCCAGGTACGGCGTCAACGCCAGGACGGCCAGGTCGAGGTCGCCTGCCCGCGCGGCACCCAGCGCGATGCCGGCGTTCCCGCCGAGCAGCTCGAACTGATCGGGCCACCGTTCCCCGTCGAACCGCGAGCGGACGAGGTCCAGCGCGCGGGCCGCCGCCTGGCCCGCGCGATCCTCTCCGAGCACGTCGCAGACCGCGCGCAGTACGAACGCCATGCCCGCCAGCCCGAAGTACAGCGAGGACAGCTCCCAGTCCTGGCGGACGGCATCGGCGATGGTCTGGGCGCCCCGGCGTACTTGTCGTCGCCGAAGTGCCGGTATCCCTCCAGGAGCGCCAGCACGATTCCCGAGGTGCCGCTACAACGTCGGGTCCAGCTCGTCGTCATCGGGCCTGCCCGTCCACGCCAGGGCTGTCCCGCGTTCCTGCGCCCTGCCCAGCAGCCATTCCAGCGCCTCGCTGGCCAGCTGCGAAGCGTCCTGACCCTCCTGCTCCATGCGCCGGTCAGTCCACGGTCAGCGGCCAGGCGACCTTGGTCAGGCCGGGAACGACCTGGTCGGCGGCGGCCAGGTCCTCCGGCGGGTGGGTGGTCGCCACCGCCACGCAGTACATCCCGGCCGCCTTGGCGGCCGCGACGCCCGCCGGGGCGTCCTCGAACACCACGCAGGCCGCGGGCGGCACGTCCAGGGCGCGGGCCGCGGCCCGGTACCCCTGCGGGTCCGGCTTGCCCACGGTCACGTCCCCGGCCGTCACCACCACCGAGAACAGCGGGCGGATCCCCAGCTCGTCCAGGATCTGCTCGGCGTAGCCGCGCCCGGCCGAGGTGACCAGGGCCAGCGGGACCCCGGCCGCGCCGATCCGCTGGACCAGCTCGACCGCGCCGTCCAGCGGCCCCAGCGGCGGCTGGTGCGGGGCGTGGAAGTGCGCGCTGGACGCGGCCATCAGCTCAGCCGGGTCGTGCCCGGGCACCCGCTCCTGCAGCAGGCCATGGACGTCGACGCCGCGCCGCCCGACGAACGCCCGGATCAGCGAGTCGTCCGGGACGATGCCGCGCGAGCGGAACACGTGCCGCCAGCTCTCGTGGCTACGTGTCTCACTGTCCACCAGCGTGCCGTCGAGGTCGAACACGGCGGCCTGGAAAGGACCCAGGTCCGCGGTCTTCGTCTGGTCGGGCGATTGCATCATCACGCGGTCTGCGTCACCTTGCTCAGCCCCCGGGGGCTGTCCGGGTCGATGCCGAGCCGCCGGGACAGGGCCTCGGTCAGCAACTGCCCCGGCACGATCAGCCCGAGCGGGGCGAGCCATTCGGGCAGCCGGGGACCGGGCACCGCGAGGCTGCTCGCCTCGGCCAGGCCCGGGCCGCCGCCGATCGCGTAGGCCCGCGCCCCGGCCGCGACCACGCGCCGGGCCAGCTCGATGCTGCCCGGCAGGGCGGGCCCGGAGTCGGCGGCCACGATGATGGCTGGCGTGCTCGCGTCGACCACCGCGATGGGCCCGTGCAGCAGGTCTGCCCAGGACAGCCCCATGGCGTGCAGGTAGCACGCCTCCTTGAGTTTGAGCGCGAGCTCCAGCGCGGCCGCGTACGCGTGCCCGCGGCCGGACACGACGACGCCTCCCGCGCCGGTCAGCTCGGCGACCATCGGCTCCACCTCGTCCGGGGCGGCCAGCATCCGCTCGATCTCGTCCGGGACGGAGCGCAGCAGGCCCGGGTCCAGGTCGGCGCCCAGCGCGATGGCCAGTACGGCCAGCGCGGCCAGCTGGGTGGTGAACGTCTTGGTGGCCGGGACGGCCAGCTCCGCGCCCGCGGCGGTCACGAAGGCCAGGTCGGCCACCTGGGTCAGCGGTGAGCCGCCGCCGTTGGTGATGGCCAGCGTCCGCGCGCCGCAGTCGCGGGCCCAGGCCAGCGTCTCGACGATCTCCTCGGTGGCCCCGGACTGGGACAGCGCCACCGCCAGCACGCCGGACAGGTCCATCCGGCTGTGGTACTCGGTGGCGATCGACGGGGAGGCCAGCGTGGCCAGCATCCCGGCGTGCGCCTGCAGCAGGTACGTCCCGTACACCGCCGCGTTGTCGGAGGTGCCCCGGGCGATGAACAGCACCTGGCGGCAGTCCCTGGCCAGCGCGGCCGCCTCGCCGCCCCGCGGCATCAGCGCCTCCAGCGTGGCCCGCAGCGCGGCGGGCTGCTGGGCTATCTCGGTCCGCATCGCGGTGACTGGAACGCTCACGGGTACACCCTCTCACCATCGATCCAGGTCGCGGCGGCCCGCAAGTCGTCGTCGAGCCACACCAGGTCGGCCGCGGCCCCCGGGGCCAGGCGGCCCAGGTCGGGCCGGCCGATCAGGTCGGCGGGGACCCGGGACGCGGCCGCCACCGCGCCGGCCAGGCTGGCCCCGGCCGCCACCATGTTCGCGACCGCCCGGTCGATCCGCAACGCCGACCCGGCCAGCCCGCCATCCGCCCGGCGCGGCGGCACGCCGTCACCGGGTGGCAGCGTGATCGGCTCGCCGCCGAGCAGGTACTCCCCCGGTGGCATGCCCGCGCACGCCGCCGCGTCGGTGACCAGGGCGATCCGGCCGGGCGCCGCGGCGAACGCCAGCGTGCAGTTCGCCGGCGACACGTGATGGGTGTCCATGATCAGGCCGCTGGTCAGCCGGGGGTCGGCCAGCGCCTGGCCGGCCACGCCGGGCTCGCGGGACTTGATCGACGGCTGGGCGTTGAACAGGTGCGTGACCATCCGCGCCCCGGCCCCGGCGGCCGCCGCGACCTGCGCCGCAGCCGCGTTGCTGTGCCCCACGCTGACCAGCACGCCCGCCCCGGCCAGCTGGCGGACCGCGGCCAGCCCGCCGTCCACTTCGGGGGCCAGGGTGACCAGGCGGACCAGGCCCGCCCCGGCCGCCAGCAGCTCCCCGACCGCGGCGGGCGCGGGTGGCACGATCCAGTCCGGGTTGTGCGCGCCGGGCCGGGCCGGCGAGATGAACGGTCCCTCCAGATGCACGCCGAGCACCCGCGCGCCTCGCCACCTCCGCTCCGGCAGATACTCCGCAACGAAACCCAGCGCTGTGGCCAGTCGCTTAATCGGAGCCGTGATGAACGTGGGGAGGAACGCCGTGCAGCCCGTCTGGGGCAGCCGCCCGGCCACGGTGGCCCATGCCGCCGGCTCCGCGGCCTGCATCTCGACCCCGAAATACCCGTTGACCTGAAGGTCGACCAGCCCCGGGACGAGCACGCCCGCGGCCAGTTCGACGTCTGGGGTCCCGGGCGGCTTGCCCTGCCCCGCGTCCGTGATCCGGTCCCCGGACGTGACGACGTATCCGGGCTCCAGCACTGGGGCGCCGGGCAGCGCGGTCACCACCCGCGGTGCGGTAATGATCACGGGCGCCGTTCCCTGGCCGTCGCAACAGTGCTGGCCATCAAAGTGCTGGCCATCACAGGGCTGGCCATCACAGGGCTGGCCATCAGAGCAGTGGCCATCAAGGGGTGGCCGTCAAAGGCCGACGTGGGCCATGAACGAGGCCGGGTAACGCTCCCCGGCGACCGCATCCCGCGGCACCGCCTTGCCCAGCCCGATCAGGTCCTCCGGGGTGAGCACGATGTCGGCGGCGGCCACGTTCTGCTCCAGGTAGGTGCGCCGCTTGGTGCCCGGGATGGTCACGATGTCGTTGCCCTGGGCCAGCACCCAGGCAATGGCCAGCTGCGCGGGAGTGACGCCGTTGCCCTGCGCGATCCCGGCTACCCGGCCCGCGACGGCCAGGTTGTGGTCGTAGTTCTCGCCCGCGAAACGGGGGTGGCCGTTGCGGAAGTCGGTCTTGCCGAACCCGCCCGAGGCGTCCAGCGACCCGGTCAGCAGCCCGCGGCCGAGCGGGCTGTAAGCCACCAGGCCGATGCCCAGCTCGCGGAGCACAGGCAGCAGCTCGTCCTCGGGTTCCCGGCTGAACAGCGAGTACTCGTACTGGGCCGCCGCGATCGGGTGCACCGCGTGGGCCCGGCGCACGGTGGCCGGCGCCGCCTCGGAGATGCCCAGGTAGCGGACCTTGCCCGCCTGGACCAGCTCGCTCATCGCGCCCCAGGTGTCCTCCACCGGCACGGTGGGGTCCACCCGGTGCTGGTAGTACAGATCGATGTGGTCGGTGCCGAGCCGGTCCAGCGACGCGTCACACGCCTCGCGGACGTACTCGGGCCGGCCGTTCACGGTCCGGCTGCCGTCCGGCAGCCGCTGGTTGCCGAACTTGGTGGCCAGCACGACCTCGTGCCGGCGGCCCTTGAGGGCCCGGCCGACCAGGCGCTCGTTGGTGAACGGGCCGTAGGCATCCGCGGTGTCCAGGAAGGTCACGCCCAGGTCGAGGGCCCGGTGGATAGTGGCCACCGACTCCTCGTCGTCCGGGGCACCGTAGGACTGGCTCATGCCCATGCAGCCGAGGCCGAGTTCGGTGACGGAGAGGCCCTGGCCGAGCGTGCGTTGTCTCATCAGCTTCCGCCCAATCGTGGATTCCTGGCGCAGTCAGGGTACTGGGATGGTTCTCGTTGCGGAGAATTTGGGGTTTCAGGCACTGGCCTTGCGGCCGGCGCGGCGCTTGGCCGGAGCAGGCCGGCGGCCGCGGGTGGCCGCGTCCAGGCTGGCCTGGAGCGCGTCGAGCAGGCTGGCCGGCTCGGCCGGGGCCTCGGCTTCGGCGGGTGCGGTTACCTCGCGGCCCTCGACCTTGGCCGCGACCAGCTCCTCGAGTGCCTCCCGGTACTCGTCGTGGTACTCGTCGGGGTGGAAGTCCTCGGTCATCGAGTCGATCAGCGACGTGGCCATCTTCAGTTCCTGGGTGCGGACCTCGATGTCCTGGTCCAGGAACGGGAAGTCCGCGGCGCGCACCTCGTCGGGCCACAGCATCGTCTCGAGCACCAGCACGCCGTCGTGGCTGCGCAGGACGGCCAGGGACTCGCGCTGGCGCAGCGCCACCTTGGTCAGGCCCACCTTGCCGGAGCGTTCCAGGGCGTCCCGGAGCAGCACGTAGGCCCGGATCCCGGCCGCCTCGGGCTCCACGTAGTAGCTGCGGTTCCACAGGATCGGGTCCACCTGGTCGGCCGGGGTGAAGTTCAGCACCTCGATACTGCGGGCCGTGGGCAGCGGCAGCTCGGCGAGATCCCCGTCGGTGAGCACGATCATCTCGTCGTCCGGCAGCTCGTATCCCTTGGCCACGTCCGCGTACGGGACCTCCTCACCGTCCAGCGAGCAGACCCGGCGGAAATGGATCCGGCCGCCGTCCGCGGCGTGCACCTGGCGGAACGTCACATCCCTTTGCTCAGTGGCGGTGTAGAGCTTCACCGGGATCGTCACGAGGCCGAACGAGATGGACCCCTTCCACATGCTGCGCATGCTGTCTCCCTACCCAGATGCGAGGAATGTGCCCCTCGGGGGGGACCGGCTTTGGGTTCGGCTGTCATGATGAACGGAGCGCGTACGTCCAGCGAGTCGGGGGAGGATCAGCACATGGCTGACTTCAACGTCGTCGTGCTTGGCGGGGGGACTTCCGGCAGCCTCATCGCCATCGAGGTGTCGCGCGCCGGCCGGTCCACGGCCCTGGTGGAAGCGGGCCTCGTCGGCGGCGAGGCGCCGTACCTGGCCGACATGGCCTCCAAGTCGCTGCTCCAGTCCGCCCGCCGGGGCGAGACCTGGGAACACGCGGTCGCCCGCCGCGACGAGGTCGCCGGGCACCTCGACGACGCGGCAGCCGCCGCCCAGCTCGCCGAGGCCGGCGTGACCCTGATCCGCGGCACCGGCCGGATCACCGGGCCCGGCACGATCGCGGTCCAGCCCCACCCGGCCAAGGACAGCCTGAACGGGCTGGCCCCGGCCGCCCCGCTGACCCTGCAGTACCAGGACCTCGTCGTGTGCACCGGCAGCGAGCCGGTCGCGCCGCCGGTCGAGGGCCTGACCGACGTGCCCGCCTGGACCAGCGCGGAGGCGCTCACCTGCCCGGACTTGCCCCGGCGGCTGGTGGTGCTGGGCGCGGGGCCGGTCGGCTGCGAGCTGGCGCAGATCTACGCGGCGTTCGGTTCGCAGGTCACGCTGGTCGAGGCCGAACCGCACGTGCTGCCCGGCGAGGCGCAGTTCACCGGCGAGATCCTCGGCGACGCGCTCCGGCGGACGGGGGTGGACCTGCGGCTCGGATCGGCCGTGGTCAAGGCGGAGACCACCGACGAGGGGCTGGCGCTCACGCTGGCCGACGGGACCAGGATCGAGGCCGACCGGGTGCTGCTGGCCAGCGGCCGGCGCCCCCGGCTGTCCGGCCTCGGGCTGGAGGAACTCGGCGTTTCCGCCGGCCCCGGCGAGATGCTGCCGCTGGACGAGACCTGCCGCGTCGTGCCCAACGCTTCCGCGAAAACCGGGCCCAGCGCGGCCGGGAAGGCCGGCGGCCCGGGAGAGAAGACCGCCGGGCGGGTCTGGGCCGCAGGCGACGTGACCGCGGTCGCCCCCTACACGCACACCGCCCGGTACCAGGCGCGGATCGTCGCGGCCAACCTGCTGGGCGGCAGCCGGGCCGCCGACTACCGGGCCATCCCGCGCACCGTCTACACCTCACCGTCGGTCTACACGGTGGGCATGTCCCCCTCGCTCGCCGAGGCCACCGGGGTCGACCTGATCACGGTCAGCTACGACCTGGCCGAAACGGCCCGGGCCCAGGTGGAAGACGACGACCGAGGCCGGGTCGAGCTGTACGCGGACGCCGGGTCGGGCGACATCCTGGTCGGCGCGGCGGCGATCGGGCCTGACGCGGAGGAGTGGATGGGCGAGGTCACGCTGGCCATCCGGGCCAGGATCCCGCTGGCCATCCTGACCGACGTGGTGCACGCGTTCCCGTCCTACGGCGAGGCGGTGGGAACCCCGTTGCGGGGCCTGGCACAGCGGTCTGCGGGGCAGGCTGGCGGGCCGGGGGCCGGCGGCCCCGGAATCGGCGGGCGGGGAGCCGGCGGGAACGGCGGCAGTGGTGGTGGCGCCGGAGCTGGCGCGGCCCGTGCCGCCGGGGCGGGTGCAGACGGGACAGCGCCGGGCACCTCGTCGGCCCGGACCCTGCTGGGGCAGGCCCGCGCCACATCCCCGGGGCCGGCCGCGGGCCAGGCGCCGGGCCTACTACCCTCGAGGGAACCGGCCGTGCCACCCACGGCAGAGCCCGGCCGGGTGACCAGCCAGCCATCACACAACACCTGAGGGGCGCTGATGAGTGACCTCAGCCCGGAAACCTCGCAGTCCCTTGAGGACCCCGAGGTACCGGTCGAAGACGCTATCGAGCAGCACGAGTCGCTGCCCGGCGAGGACGACGAGGACGACAAGGGGCTGAAAGACCTCGAGCTGCCCGACGAGGCGAACCCGGCCGACGTGGTCGAGCAGCATCAGGAAGCCGGGGCCGACGACGAGGAGACCTACGGCTGACCAGCGTCCTGCCGATCTGGCCGACGTGACCCCCTGACGACACCCGGGGTCACCCTCCGTTACCCCCTTTCCGGGGGACGAGCGGTCGTAGGATGGCGTGCATCGGGTGGAATTGCCGCCCGACTGACGCGACGGAGAGTCTCGTGACAGCAACACCGCAGGCCCGTACGGCCGGTACGCGGCTGCCGAGGCAAGCGCGGCGTCGGCAGCTACTGGGTGCCGCCCAGGAAGTCTTTGTCGCGCAGGGCTACCACGCGGCGGCGATGGACGAGATCGCCGAACGGGCCGGGGTCAGCAAGCCCGTGCTCTACCAGCACTTTCCGGGAAAGCTGGACCTGTACCTGGCGTTGCTGGACGAGAGCGTCGAGGCGCTGACCGACACCATCCACAACGCGCTCGCCTCCACCACGGACAACAAGCAGCGGGTCAGCGCGACCTTCCAGGCCTTCTTCGACTTCGTCGCCAGCACCGGCGAGGCCTTCCGACTGGTGTTCGAGTCCGACCTGCGCAACGAGCCCGCGGTGCGGGACAGGCTCGACGCGACCATGCGCGTGCACGCCGACATGATCAGCGAGTTCATCGCCGAGGACGCCGGTCTCGGCGACGATCAGGCCCACCTGCTCGGCATCGGACTGGTCGGCATGGCCCAGATCAGCGCGACCTACTGGCTGGGTACCGACCGGGCCATCCCCAAAGACGCCGCCGAGCAGCTGATGGCCCGGCTCGCCTGGCGTGGCATCAGCGGCTGGCCGCGCACCGGCTGAGCCACCTGGCTGGCCGGCACCGGCTGAGCCACCTTCTCCGCGACGGCTTGCCGCCGCTGTCCCTACCGAGTCCGAGCACAGGAGCGCCGTGGAAGTCAAGATCGGGATCCAGTCCATCCCGCGTGAACTCAGCGTGGAGACCAATGTCTCGGCGGCAGATCTGGAGCGCGCGCTCACCCAGGCCATGACCTCCGAGGACGGCGGCCTGTTCGTGCTGCCCGACGACAAGGGGGGCAAGTTCCTCATCCCGGCCGCCAAGATCGCCTACGTCGAGCTGTCCGACGTCGAGCAGCGGCGGGTCGGTTTCGCGACGCATTAGCGCGGCTGGGGGCGGCCAGCCCGGCTGGCCGGTGCTGGCTGGCCGGTGCTAGCTGGCCCGCTGGCCCGTGCTAGCTGGACAGGCCGAGCGAGGACATCCTCTGGGCGTGCGCGTCGGTGATCCGGGCCAGCAGCCGCCCGATGTCGCCCAGCTGGGCGGCCCGGGGAACGGCGGCCGCGGCGGGTGAGCTGGGCTCCGCCGTAGCGGCTCCGGCCAGCAGGCCGGCCAGCGAGTCCCGGTCGGCGACGACCCGGTACGCCTGGGCCAGCGCCTCCCCGACCAGTCGCCGGGCCCACAGTGCCAGCCGTCCCTCCAGGTGCGGGTCGGCCTCGATCGCCGCCCGGACCCGGGCGATCACGAACTCCGCGTGCCCGGTGTCGGCCAGCACCCGCAGCACCAGCTCGCGGGTCTGCGGGTCGACCAGTTCCGCCACCGCCCGGTAGAAGTCCGCCGCGATCCCGTCCCCCACATAGGCCTTGACCAGGCCCTCCAGCCAGTCAGCCGGGGCGGTCCGGGCGTGGAAGGCCTGCAGTGCCGGAGCGAACGGCAGCATGACCTGGTCCGCTTGGGCGCCCAGCGCGGACAGCTGCTCGCACAGCAGCCGGAAGTGGCCGAACTCGGCGACGGCCATCCCGGCCAGGGCGGCCCGGTCCGCGAGTGAAGGAGCGAGCGCCGCGTCCTCGGTCAGCCGGAAGTACGCATCCAGTTCTGCGTAGGCCAGCAGACCGAGCAGGTCAATGATGCCGTCCCGGGGGATACCGCCCGGCTGGTCCGTCTCGCTGTGCTGGCTTGGCTGGCCGTGCTGGCTTGGCTGGCCGTGCTGGCTCAGTTCGCTGTGCCCGCGGGGCTCGGGCGGCGCATCGTCGCGCTGCTGTGCGTCGGTCACCCGCGAAGCGTAACAACTGTGGCACTGCGCGTTGGTCCACCCGCAGGCCAGGACACATTGGTACACTGCGAGTCAGAACTTGGAATGGAATGCGGCAACCTCCTGCCGTGTTTACCTATCAGTAAGGCTCATGGCTAGCCGGGCGCGCAAGTGCCGACGATGGCAGGACACCGCGTTGGCAGGACCCAGCGGCGAGACCGCCAGCGCAGGGCCGGCTTGATGCCTTACTGCGCTGGCGGGCGACGCTCGCTGGTGGAGCCGATAGCCAGGTCCGCAGTGGCAAGGACACGCGTATAGGGCGTGCCCAGACAGCGGGCCACTGATGGAAGCTGATTCAACTGACAACCACACTGACATCGTCCGTAGCAGAACCGCCGGCTGAGGATAACCCGGCAGCAGGTTCTCCGGACGTAACGCAAACGTTCCGTGACCTCGGCGTTGATGAGCAGATTTGCGCGGCCCTGGAGGTCGCCGGCATTACCACGCCCTTCCCCATCCAGAGCCTGGCCCTGCCCATCGGGCTGAGCGGGCACGACATCATCGGCCAGGCCCGCACCGGCACCGGCAAGACGCTCGCGTTCGGCATCCCGCTGCTTCAGCATGTGGCGGAGGCGCCGGCCACCAAGCCTTCCGCGCCCGTGTCCCTGGTCGTGGTGCCGACCCGCGAACTCGCTGGCCAGGTTGCCGAGGACCTGCGCGTGGCAGGCAGGCTCGGGGGCGCGCGGGTGGTGACCGTTTACGGCGGGCGCGCCTACGAGCCCCAGATCGACGCCCTGCGTGCGACGGTGGACATCGTGGTCGGCACCCCCGGACGGCTGCTCGACCTGGCCGGCCAGCGGCACCTGGACCTGTCCGGGCTGCGCTCCCTCGTCCTGGACGAGGCGGACAAGATGCTGGACCTCGGGTTCCTGCCCGACGTCGAGCGGATCCTGGAGCTCACCCCGCCGTCCCGGCAGACCATGCTGTTCTCGGCCACCATGCCGGGCGACGTGGTCCAGCTGGCCCGGCGGCACCTGCGCCAGCCGCTGCACGTCCGCGCCGAGCATGGCGACGAGCCTGACCTGGTCCCGCTGACCGTGCAGCACGTGTTCCGTGCGCACCAGATGGACAAGATTGAGATGCTGGCCCGCATCCTGCAGGCCAACGGCCGCGGCCTGAGCATGGTCTTCTGCCGGACCAAGCGGTCCGCGGACCAGGTGGCCGAGGCGCTGACCACCCGCGGCTTCGCGGCCGCGGCGGTGCACGGCGACCTGGGCCAGGGCCAGCGGGAACGGGCTATGCGCGCGTTCCGCAACGGCAAGATCGACGTGCTGGTCGCGACCGACGTCGCGTCCCGCGGTCTCGACGTGGACGACGTCACCCACGTGATCAACTACGAGTGCCCGGAAGACGACAAGGCCTACCTGCACCGCACCGGGCGCACCGGCCGGGCCGGGCGCGACGGTATCGCCGTCACGTTCGTGGACTGGCGGGACATGCCCCGCTGGAAGCTCATCAACGAGGCCCTCGGCATGGGCCAGCCGGAGCCACTCGAGACTTACTCCACTTCCGAGCACCTGTTCACCCAACTGGACATCCCGGCCGGCGTGAAGGGCAGCCTGCCCCGCGCCGAGCGGGGCCGGGCCGGCCTCGAAGCGGAAGAGCTCGAGGACGTGGGCGAGACCGGGAAGGCCCGCACCCCGCGGCGGCCGGCCCCCCGTGGCGACCGCGACCAGGGGCCACGCACGGATCAGCCGCGCAAGACCCGGGTCCGCAAGCGCACCAGGTCCGGCGTGACGGTGCGCGGCACCGACACCGCTCAGCCGGGCCAGGCGGCCCCGGCCAAGGCCGAGGGCTCAGCGGAGCCGGGACAGCCCCGCCGCCGCCGGCGCCGGTCGGGCCGTGGCCGGAAGGGCAGCACGGCTAGTTAGCCGTTTTCATGCGGGCTTCCAGGAATCGTCAAGGCTGGGTAAGGCGTAGCCGGAGCATCCCTGGGTAGGCTGGCCGCCTGTGAGTACACCAAAAGCGCTGCAATTGCCCTCGGGGGTGCGGCGGCTGACCATCGAGACCAGCCGCGGCAAGTTCGCGGCGCTCGAAGCGCTCCCGCCCAGCGGGGTACACGAGCGGCAGCCTGCGCTGCTCGTCCCGGGATACACCGGCAGCAAAGAGGACTTTCTGCTGATCCTCCAGGCCCTGGCGGCCGCTGGGCGCCAGGTGGTCGCGATCGACATGCGCGGCCAGTTCGAGACGCCCGGCGCAGACGACGCGGCCGCCTACCAGCTGGGTGCGCTCGCCGCTGACGTGGCCACGGTCGCCGACTGGCTCGGTGAGGGGTACGACAGCGCGCCGGGCTCGCCCGGCGTTTCCGGCGCGCCGGGCAGCCGGGGCATCCACCTGCTCGGCCACTCCCTCGGCGGGCTGGTGACCCGGGAGGTACTGCTGGCCCGGGCCGCCCAGATCAGTTCGCTGACCCTGCTGAGTTCCGGTCCCGGGGCGCTGACCGGCCCGCGGGCCCAGATCCTGCAGGGCCTGCTGGCCGAGCTGGACGGCACCGCCCCGGAGGCGCTGGGCGCGGAGGTCGAGCGCATCTGGCAGACCCGGATGGAGCCGGAGGCCACGATGGGTGGCGTCCCCCCGATGATCGTCGACTTCCTGCGTACCCGGCTGCTGAGCAGTTCCCCCACCGGGCTGCGCGCGATGGCTGAGGCCCTGCTCACCTGCCCGGACCGGACCACGGCCCTGGCCAAGCTGGACGCAGTCCCGGTGATGGTCCTTTACGGCGAGAACGATGACGCCTGGGAACCAGCCGCGCAGGAGGACATGGCGGCCCGGCTGCGCGCCCAGCGGGTCTGCATCCCGGCCGCCGCGCACTCCCCCGCGGTCGAGGCGCCGGAGACCACGGCCAGCACCCTGACCAGCTTCTGGAACGCGACCGAGTGCCGCCGGGCCCGCCCGTCACGCCAGGCCTGATCCCACGCCACCGTTACGGCCTGATCCAGGCAGCGGTTAGTCTCCGGTGAGTTCGCCCAGGCCGTCCCAGGGTCGGCGGGCGGGGGTGGCGGCGGCACCTTCCGGGCAGACCGCACGGAAGTCACACCAGCCACAGCCCGGACCGGGGCTAGGCGGGAATACATCGTCCAGGCCTGCGGGCGGCAGCCCGTCCCGGTAGCGCTGGTCGGCGGCCGCGCACTCCGCGGCGATGTCCTCAGCCCGGCCCAGGTGCCGGTCCAGGGTGGCCTGCGTATGGTCCCAGGCGTGCACCGTTCCCGTGGGCAGATGGTGCAGTTCCACCCGGTGGCAGGGCCGGCGGAGGACCCGGCCGGCGGCGATCGCGTACAGCGCCAGCGGCAGCGAGGCCCGGGCATCGTCGGTGCTCAGCGGGCGGCGGCCGGTCTTGTAGTCGACCACGGCCAGTTCGCGGTCGCCGGCCCCGGACCGCCGGTCGTCCAGCCGGTCGATCCGGCCGGAGAACGTGATCCGTTCGGTCCGGGCGCCTACCGTCCGCTCCACCCCGGCCGGCTCGTCGGCTGGGTCCAGCCCGGCGACATACTTCTCGACCATGCCGCGGGCCCGCTCCCGGGCGGCCGCGGACTGCGCGTCGCTGGCGAACCCCTCGTTGATCCAGCCCCGTTGCAGTAACCCATCGGCCGCGGGCACGGTCCGCTGCGCCTGCGGCAGGCGCCACCACCCAGCCAGCGCGTTGTGCACGCTGGCGCCCACGCTGTTGTGCGCCCAGGGCGGCCCCTTGCGCGGGGCGGGCCGGTCCAGGTAACTCATCCGGTACAGCCGCCGGCAGTTCAGCCACGTACTCAGCCGGGTGGGAGTGCACGCGTACAGGCGGCTGGGCATCCCGTCCAGCCCGAGCTGCTCGTCGGTGCCCACCGGGTCAGTCCGGGAGGGGAAGCGGGCCCGCGGTCACCCACGAATCGAACCGCTTCTGGGCCGCCGACACGGTGGTCTCCTCGCCGTGCCCAGGCAGCACCCGGGTCGTTCCCGGCAGGGTCAGCACGTGCTCCCCGATCGCGCTGAGCTGCGCGGGAAAGTCGGGATACTCGTCATGGTGCGGAACCGGGCCGCTGGCCATCAGGACATCGCCCGCGAACACGGCCTCGAGTTCCTCGCTGTAGAGGCACACCGAGCCGGGGGTGTGGCCCGGGGCGTGGATCACTTCCAGCGAGACGTCGGCGACCTCGAAGATCCCCCCGTCTTCCATCTCGATGTCCGGGGCGCCCTCCCGGTGCGCTTCCCGCCACGCCAGCCGGTCCCGGGAGTGCAGCGCGACCGGGGCCTCGTCACGCGCCGCTACCGCAGGGGCCGCCGCGACGTGGGTGGCGTGCCCGTGGGTGCAGATGACGGCGAGGATCTCCCGGTCGCCGACGGCGGCCAGCACTGCCTTGTCGTCGCGGCCCGGGTCGACCACGATGACCTCCTCGTTGTCGCCGACGATCCAGGCGTTGGCTTCGGGCGTGTCCGCGTCTCCCGGTGACGCCACCCGCTCTATCCGCGCCTCCATGGCAGGCCTTCCTTCCTTATCCTTGTTTCACGAACGCCCGGATGGCCTCCGCCACCAGCTGGACCGCGATCGCGGACAGCAGCAGGCCCGAGATCCGGGTGAGCAACTCAACGCCGCTGTCCCGCAGGACACGCTTGACCAGCCCGCAGAATCGCATGGCGAGCCAGAGCACTACGATCACGGCACACAGGGCGAGCCCGAAAGCGGCCACCTGTGCCCCATTATGGATCCGCTGGACGAACACCATGCTCGCAACGATCGCGCCCGGGCCGGCCAGCAGCGGGGTGCCCAGCGGGACGAACGCCACGTTGATCTGCTCGCACTCCGCCTCGGTGGGCTCGGAGGATTTACCGGTCAGCAGTTCGAGCGCCACCAGCAGGAGCAGCAGGCCGCCGGCTCCTTGCAGGGCCGGCAGCTCCACGCCCAGGTAGACCAGGACCTCCCGGCCGAACAGCGCGAAGGCGAGGATCACCCCGAACGCGACCAGCGCCGCCTGCCAGGCCAGCCGATGCCGCTCCCGGGGCTCCTTGCCGCGGGTCAGCGCGATGAACAGCGGAACGGTCCCCGCCGGGTCCATGATCACCAGCAGGGTGATGAAGACTTCCCAGAAGAACTTCATGACAGGCTCCTGAGCTGGGAACCTTTATCACTCCGCACCACCTGAGGGCACATCGGGGGCACTTCCTCGTCTCCGACCCGCTTGAAGAACTGATCCATTGCCTTGCGCCCACGATCATCAGCGTCAGGCATCAGGTGCGCGTAGGTCCTGTGCACGGTCTCGACAGTGTCCCCGAGCCACGCGGCCACGGCCACGATATCGGCACCAGCGCTCAGCCAGGCGGACGCGGCGGTATGCCGCAGGACATGCATGCCCTGGTCTCGTGCCGCCTTGCGCTTCTCCCCCTTCACACGCGGGGGCGTGACGCCTGCCTTGTCCTGCGCGCGGTGCCAGTGGGACTGATCGAATCCGGGTCCCTTCCAGGGGCGGCCATCGGGGCGGGTCACAATCAGCCGGAAGGTGGCGGGGTCGCCGCCGGGCTCCTTCCAGGGCAGCGTGACCGGCACTGGTGGATACCGCTCGATGTGCCCGGCGAGGATGGGAGCCAGCGACGCCGCCAGCGGCACGTCGTGCTCCTTGCGGTTCTTGACCGGGGCAAAGCATGCAGTGCCGCGAACGATCCGCACCTGGCGGCGTACGTGAATGACCGGACGCCGGGCTTGGAACTCGATGTCATCGTCGGCCAGGCCGAACAGCTCGGCTTGGCGCATCCCTGTGCCAGCGCCGAGGTAGGGCAGCACGGCGTACCTGGGATCAAGGGCGCCAGCCCGGTCCGGCCCGCCGGACCGAATCGGGCGCAGCGGGCGCGTAGTCATGGGGAGAATGCGCAACGGGGGCAGACCGAGCGCCACTGTGGCCAGAACGGGGGAGCGGTGGGCAACGCTGAGACTGTGGGGCGGCGGCCTGCCGCGCCCCTTCGGGCGGAAGCCCTACGGGCGCGGCGCCGCACGCCGGTCAGCTGGCCCGCACCCGCAGGCCGGTGGCGCAGGCACTAGCGCTGCCCGGTGACCGCGCCTGCGTCATCGGACCGGGCCGTCCTCCTCGCGCCGGGCATCCTGTCGCCGCGCAAAGATCACTGTCAAGGGCGCGCCGAGGGCGCGTCCCTTCGGGCGGACCCTTGACTGTGATCTTCCACGGCAAGACCTCGGCACCTATCGGGAGGACGGACCAAACTCGACTCGTCCTCCCACCCGCTGCTGTCACTGAACTTTCCCCAAGGTCGCAGTGACGTGAACTGATTGCCCGGATTGCTGGCACACTTCTGATCATGTGGGGGAAGTTTCGTCGCGCCTGGCCGTTGGTCGCGGTCGCCCTGATTGTGGCAGTCGGGTCTTGGCTGTTGTATGTGGTGTGGCGGTCCCCGCATCGCAGCGACCTATCCACCTACGGCGCATTCGCCGTCGCGGTGGTGGCGCTCGTGGCGGGCTGGATCGCTTGGGCCTGGCAGCGGGCGAGGCGCAGCCCGGCGGCCCAGGATCGGGGCGGAGAGGACCTGGATCATGTCGCGGATCTGTTGGCGCAAGCGGCGCGCAGGCAGTGGGACCTGGCGGCAGGTGAGCGGGGCCTGGCTGGAGCTGACCCGATCTCGGTTACCTGGGGCAGGCCCACCCTGCCCCTGGCCGGACCTGCCGCTGCTGCTGCGGGCTCCCAGCGGTTCGATCCACTGCCCGGTTTACCGCCGGTCGGCGAGGCGGCGCTGGCGGCAGGCGAGATCGCTGACCTGCACGCTGTCTACGGGGGGCTGAGATCGGGGCGGCTAGTTATCGCCGGGCCGCCGGGGTCGGGGAAAAGCGGGGCAGCGGTGCTGCTGATCTTGGCCGCGCTCAGGTACCGGGAGCAGCTCCCCGTAGCAGACTGGCCAAAGGTTCCGGTGCCGGTCTTGTTCACTGCCCAGGACTGGGATCCGCGCCGTCAGCCGGTCAGGGACTGGCTCACCGCCCGGCTGCAGGAAACCTACCCGCTGTTCACCGGCAGCACTGGTGCGGCGAATGCGGCCGCGCTGATCGCCGCCGGCAAGATCGCGGTGATACTCGACGGGCTGGATGAGATCACCAAGGAATTGCAGCCGACAGCGTTGCAGGCGCTCAGCCAGCAGGCCAGCTTCCGCGTAGTTGTGTTGTCCCGCACCGCCGAGATGGCATCCGCAGCCACACACCAAGGCATACTCCGCGGCGCCGCCGCGATCGAGCTGCGCCCTGTCGAGTCGGCCGAGGCCGCCAGGTATCTAGAACGCGTCCAGCTCGACCCGCCGCCACAAGGATGGCATGACCTGACCGAGCGCATCCAGTCCCGCCCGTCCAGCCCTCTGGGCAGGGCACTCGACAGCCCGCTGACCCTCACGCTGGTCCGTGACACCTACCAGGCCGGGGACGACGTCCGCGAGTTGCTGAACTTCAGCGACACACTGCAAAGCCCATCCGTCGACCAGGCCGCCGGGGACATCACCGAGCATCTCCTGGACCGGGTCCTGCCCGCTGCCTACGCGCACCGTCTCGGCCAGCCAGCACCACGTTACGACCTGCAGACCGCCCACGATGCTCTCATCAAAATCGCCGTCCGCATGAACGAAGACGGCACCCGCGACCTGCAATGGTGGCGCATCCCCGACTGGGTTCCGCGGACACAGCGACTCCTCCTGGCTGGGCTCGTGTTCGGGCTCGGGGCCGGACTCGTGTTCGGGCTCATGGTCGGGCTCGGGAGGGGGCCCGGGCTCGGGCTCGTGATCGCTCTCGGGGTCGGGCTCGGGCTCGCGTCCGCAACGGCAGGCATGGGAGGAGCCGACACGCCGAGTCGGATCGGAAGACTACGCATGCGGGTTACTCTGGAAGAGTTGGTGCCCGGGCTCGGGGGCGGGCTCCTGATGGGGCTGGGGCTTGGGCTCCTGATCGGGCTCAGGTTCGGGCTCGTGGCTGGGCTCGTGTTCGGGCTCGTGCTCGGGCTCGTCGGCGTGCTAGTGGTCGTGGTCGTGCTCGGGCTCGCAGAAGGGCTTGCTGATCCAGACAGCACTCGCTCCTCAAGCCCGTTTCTCTCACGGCGCGACGACCGAAAATTCGGGCTCGTGGCCGGGTCCGTGGCCGGGTCCGTGGCCGGGCTCGTGATCGGGCTCGTGATCGGGCTCGTGGGCGGGCTCGTGTTCGGGCTCGGGGCCGGGCTCGGGGCCGGCCTTGTGGACGGGCTCGTGATCGCGCTCGGGATCGGGCTCATGGTCGGGCTCATGTACTCCCGAGTTTGGTCTTCAGCGGTTGCTGCGATCCTGCTCGCCAGGCAGTGGCACACTCCCTTGCATCTGATGAGATTCCTCGAAGACGCACGCGAGCGGAACATCTTGCGTACCGTCGGCCCCGTTTACCAGTTCCGCCACGCCAGTCTGCAAGACCGACTCGCCCCTGCAACCTCAGAAACGGCCCAAAGCGTGGGCGGCTAACAGGCCGACAGCAACGCTGACCGGGCCGGACTCGAATCGCGAGCATGCGAAAGCGTGCAGCGAGTAACCAAGTGAGTAACGATCGCCGCTGTCATGGACGGACGACAGTAGACACCGATGAATGGCACCTGCCAGGTCAGGGGTACTGAAATCCTGGCAGTCCGCGTCTCTCGTTGGCTTCGGGACGAAGAGGCCGGTCCGGATCTGGCCATTCTCTGAGCCCGGACGGCACGAGGGCACATCCAGGGCACATGACGTCGTGAAGCTGCCGGAAATGGCGAGAACCAGCGAGACCTGATTTCGCAGATCAGCCTACGGGCTGACGGCCGACCGCAGATGGCCAGCGGTGTGGGGACACTCCCCAGAAGAACTTCATGACCTGTCCCTGTCCGGCGGATCAGTGCTGTGCTTCATTGCCTGGGGGCGCTTCCCTGGTCTGCGATCCGCTTGGGCCACGGCTACGATATCGGCCCCCGCCGTCAGTCAGGCGGACCCGGCCGTGTGCCGCACGGCATGCTCTGTGCGGGCTTCCCGTCTGGCTGGGATGCTTCTCGCGTGGATGGGGCGCGCACGGCGGATCGGCTGCATGACGCTCTCCGTTCGGCGGGAGCCGGGCGCGGAGCCATCGCCTGCCGCCGGCCCGGATCCCTGCCAGCGGTCCGCGTCTGGGGGCAGCTCTCGAGCGCATCAGTATTTGAGGCGGGCTCGGTCACCAAGGTGGTGACCGGCCTGCTGCTGGCCCTGGCCATCGAGGCCGGTGAAGTAGCCAGCTCTGACCGGCTGCAGCGGTTCCTGCCCGGCACCGGACGGGCCGGGGAGGCCACCCTGGCGGAGCTGGCCACTCACTCCAGCGGCCTGCCGCGCCTCCCGATGTCCACGCTGATCCGGTCCTTGGCGCATCCCAGCGATCCTTACCGCCACTCGTCGCTGCGACGTCTGATCCGGGATACGCACCGGGTGCGCCGCGGCCGGCCGGGAGCAACTGATTACAGCAATCTGGGGGTGGCCCTCCTCGGGCAAGCCCTCGCCGCCGCGGCAACCCTTCCGTACTGGGACCTCGCCCGAATCCGGGTGCTCTCCCCACTTCGCATGACCAGCAGCGGGAACGTGCCGGAGTCTGCGCTAGTCGTGGCGGGGAAGGCATGGGAGATGGGAGCGTTCGCGCCAGCAGGCGGTTTGAGAGCCACGGTCGATGATCTGCTGCGATTGGCCTGGGTCGCGGCCCGCCCTGGCGAATCACCGTTTCCCGCCGCTGCCCTGGACACTCTGACCCCGCGTGCCGCAAGGGCAAACGGATACATCGGCTGGTGCTGGATGCTGGGACCACGCAGCCGTCGGCCCTGCGCCTGGCACAACGGCGCCACCGGGGCCAGCTGGGCTTTCATCGGCGCCAACGACTCGTGTGCCATCGCTGCCTGCGTAGCGGCCCCTCACCAGGCGACGTGGGACACCGCGGCGCTAATGACGCTTGCTGGCCCTCCTACCCAGGACGACTGACGCGCTGACCCTGGCGGAGCCGACGCCTGGGTGACCACCCAGAGTGCCGGCTCACCGAGCGAAAACTGACATTGGCCAGATCACCAGCGCCGCGTTGGTCATACGGGCGGATAGTTACGTTCACCGCGCCCACGACTCATCCGCCCCGGGGACCCGGGGCCCCGCCGGCCCGGGCCATCAGCGATTCGAACGCGGCGGGACTGGTCGTCTCGACGCCAAGCCGGTGCCCGGTAAGGTCGCCGTGGTCATCGCTGCCACCAGTGGTCACCAGGCCCAGGCCGACCGCGAGAGCCCGGAGCCGGGCCCGTTCCGCCTCGTCGTGATCGGGGTGGTCCACCTCCAGGCCGGCCAAGCCGGCGTCGGCCAGGACGCCGATGGCTTCATCAGGGATCCGCCAGCCCCGGGAGATCGCCCCGGGGTGGGCCAGCACCACCGCCCCGCCACTCCCGCGGACCAGTGCGATCGCCCGGACTGGCTCCAGCGCGTACCGGCTTACGTAGGCGCGGCCGCCCGCCCCGATCCAGTCCGGCCCGAACGCCTCGCGCGGTGTGGCGATCGCGCCCGCCGCGACCATGGCGCGGGCGATGTGCGGGCGGCCCACGCTCCCCCCGGCCGCGAGCGCCGCCACCTGTTCCCAGGTGACGCCCACGCCGAGGTCCTGGAGCCGCTGCACCATGGCCTGGCCGCGGCGCACCCGGTCGTCGCGGATCGCCTCGCACTCGGCCGCAAGTTCCGGGCTCGCGCCATTAGGGAGATAGCTGAGCATGTGGACGCTGTGCCCATCCAGCCGGGCGGACAGTTCCATGCCGCTGACCAGGGTCAGGCCCTCTGGAAGGGCCCGGCGGGCCTCGTCCTGCCCGGCCAGGGTGTCGTGGTCGGTCAGGGCGATCACGTCGAGACCCGCGGCCCGGGCACGGCGCATCACCTCGGCGGGCGGGTCGGTGCCGTCCGACGCGGTGGAGTGGGAGTGAAGGTCGATGCGCACGACGGCTCATCGTACGGTGCGGGGCGTCCCTCAGGCGGGCAGCCGCGGGGAGAGCGCGCCGAACGGGACATCCATCTCCTGCCCGGGGTCACGCAGGTCCCGCAGGGACAGGTTCTCCAGCAGGAGGGTGCCGGCCGTGTCCGGCCACAAGATGATCCACAGCCAGTTGGCCAGCACCTCCCCGGCGAACACGGCCACCCCGGGCGATTCCACGCTCCACAGCGGGAACTCGTGGTGACCGAACTGGACCAGCGCGTGCGGTGGGCCCGCCGCGAACCCCTCACCCGGGTCCGGGCCGGCCAGACCCGCCAGACCCGCCCCCAGGCCCAGGCCCGGCTCCTCGGAGACGATCAGCATCTCCCCCAGGCCGCCGACCGGGTTGGGCCCGGACAGTGCGACCGCGCAGCCGCGGGTCCCGCTGCGGTCGTCGCCTGCGCCGGTGAACCCGGTGACCAGCCAGCCCAGCGGTATCGGCCACGGCAGCCAGACCGGCACCGCGGCCTTCTTGAGCAGGGCGTGCAGCCCCTCGATGGAGGGGACGTGGGCGGGCCGGAGCGGCTGGACCGCTCCGTGCCGGGCGCACTGCCAGGCGCTGTGCCACGCGCTGGGCTCGCTGAGCTCGCCCTGGCAGCGCGGGCAGATCGGAGCCTTCGTCATGAGTAATGACGTTGATCTCCAGCCGCGCCCACGTCAAGCACCCGGCGGCCCCCAATCACCGTGGCCGCCGGCCGGCGTCAGTTGAGGCCGCCGGCCCGGGCCGGGGATACTGGCCGCGTGCCAGCGCCGCGGGTGCCCTGCGTGGGGGCGATCATCAAGGACGAGGCCGGGCGGCTCCTGCTGATCCAGCGGGGACACGAGCCCGAGACAGGCCGGTGGTCTCTGCCCGGCGGCCGGATCGAGCCTGGGGAAAGCGACGCGCAGGCAGTCGCCCGGGAGACGCGGGAGGAAACCGGGCTCCAGGTGACCTGCGGTGCGCTCGTCGGGTCGGTGGAGCGGCCGGGCCTGCGCGGCGCGGTGCTGGACATCCGGGACTACGCGGCCACGGTGACCGGGGGCACGCTGACCGCAGGCGACGACGCCGCTGATGCGCGCTGGGTGAGCCCGGCCGACCTGGCGGGCCTACACCTGACCAGCGGCCTGGCCGAGACGCTCACCGCCTGGGGAGTCCTCGGCTGACGCGGCGCCGGCCGAGGTCCCGGCGGATCAGGCTCCTCCGGATGAGGCCTCGGCGGGTCCGGGATCGGAAGCCCGGGTGCGGGCCAGCCCGGCCGCGCGCCCCTTGGCCGCGGTGACCAGGGCCAGCTTGCGGGACGCCTCGTCGATCATCTCGTCGCCGAGCATCACCGCGCCGGTCTGGCGGACGCCGGTGGCGTGCGCGTACGCATCGAGGATGAGCTCGGCCCGGTCATACGCGTCCTGGTCCGGCGCGAAGACCTCGTTGACCGGCCCCACCTGGCCGGGGTGCAGCACCCACTTGCCGTCGTAGCCGAGGGCCGCGGCGCTGGCCGCGTCCTGGCGGAGCCCGTCGAGGTCGCGGATGGCCAGGTAGGGGCCGTCGATGGCGGCGATCCCGCGGCTGCGCGCGGCGACCAGGATCCGCATCCGCGGATAGTGGTACGCGTCACCGCGGGTGTACCCGTCCGGCTGGGCCCCGACCTGGAGTGACCGCATGCCGATGCTGGCCATGAAGTCCGCCGGGCCGAACACCAGGGCC
>DATCFY010000231.1:0-14015 GCA_036509255.1 Streptosporangiaceae bacterium | reverse complement strand
TTCGAGACCGACGTGGCCGGCTCGGAGTTCCTGTGCAACACGTCCACCGGGCTGAACTGCACCGCGCCGCCGCTGTCCGCGAAGTTCTACCCGTACTGGTCGCTGACCAGCAAGCGCTGGCTGGGCGGGGGGCCCTTGCGGAACCGGGCCTGCCTGTGGAACCTCGGCAGCAGCATCCCCGGGGCGACAGCCCAGGACTTCGGTAAGGACGCCCAGTACGGCGCGCCCGACCTGTCGTTCTACGGTGGCACCCTGATCAGCAAGGTTCAGACGAACCCGCAGTTTTCCGGGAAGTGCCGCCCGTCCAGCAGTTAGTGAGTTGTCTCCCCCTCCCGGCTGCTCCCGGTCAACCGGGTCCAGCCGGGAGGGAAGAGGCACGCCAGCGCTTCGCCGCCAGCCTCCCCGCAGCGACGCATGGGAGGGTTCCGGGTCAGGCGTCCGGCTGAGGGTGGGCGCGGAGGACGGCGATCATCCACTCGAAGGCCGGCACGTGCGGCGGGAACGGCGGCCAGCCGTTGATGATGCCGAGCAACTGCCAGTACCGCTCGGCGCGGGCGTCGGTGCCCGACTCCAGCTGCTCCCGGAGCTGCGGGCGCCGCTGATCCCCGGGAGTGCCGGCCAGGATCCGGTCAAGCACGGCCGCGGCCTCGCCGGTGTCCGGCGCGACCCCGAGCTCGGCGGCCGGGCCCGCGTGCTCCAGGACCCGGGCCACGAAGTCCGGGGTCCGGGCTTGGTCCTCGTCCGTCGCCGGATCCGCCGCCCGGGCCTGGGCCCCCTGCTCGGCCATCGCGGCGATGCGGCGGCGGAATCCCGGGTCCTGGACCAGCTCGGCCAGTTCCACCCAGGCGTCCACCTGCTCGGGCGACGGGTCGTCGGGCAGGTCTGGTGTGGCCTGGCGCATGCGCGCGGCCAGTCCCGGGTCGGGTTCCAGGCCGGCGAACACCTCGCTCACGAAGTCGTCGATGATCTGCTTGCGTTCCTGCGCGGACAGTCTGGCCAGCTTGTTCATCAGGGTCATCTCCTCAGTGCCTGGTTTCCTCCGCGCCACCGCGGTCAGCACGGCCCGGCGCAGCCGGAGGGTTCGGATCTGCGCGTCCAGCGCCCCGACGTGGGCGGCCGCCACGTCGGCCATGGTGGCCTGGCGGTCTAGGACCTGCCGTATCTCGGCCAGCCCCAGGCCGAGCTCGCGGAGCGTGGCCACCAGTTCGAGCCGGGCCACGCCCGCCGCGTCGTACCGGCGGTGATCCCGGCCCACGCGGGCGGCCGGCGGCACGGCGCCGATGTCGGACCAGTACCGGATAGTGCGGACCGGCAGCCCGGTGCGGTCGGCCAGCTGGCCGATGGTGAGCATCGCGGCGTCGTGCATGACTGCGAGTCTGGCGTCTCCAGCCACTGGAGATGCAAGCCCTTTCCGCCCGCAGCGGCCGGGCCGGGCGGGGTCGGCTCTGGTCTGCTCCGGCTGGCGCGGCCCCGCACAGGCCGCCCCGGGCGCAGAGCCGGCCAGCCGGTAGGGCACGCTGGGCGGATGAGCCGCCCGCAGCGGGGAAAGAGGATCAGCAACAGTTACCGGGGGTGACGCTCAACGATGTCCGGACGCAACGCCCAGCCAGCGTGGTTCGAGCCCGAGCTGGCCACGCTGACCCGGGACCGGTTCTCCGACCCCGCCTGGATGTACGAGCGCAAACTGGACGGCGAGCGGTGCCTGGCCATCCGCGACGGCGACGAGCTGCGCCTGATGACCCGCAACCGGAAGATGGTCAGCAGCACCTATCCCGAGCTGGCCGAGGCGCTGAAGGCCCAGAAAGCCGACGATTTCGTGCTGGACGGGGAGGTCGTCGCGTTCTCCGACGGCCAGACCCGGTTCGCCCAGCTGCAGCAGCGGATGCAGATCGGCCGCCCCTCCGCGGAACTGCTGCGCACCGTGCCGGTCCAGTACTACCTGTTCGACGTGCTCTGGGCGGAGGGCACCGACCTGCGCCCGCAGCCGTTGCGGGAACGCAAGCAGCGGCTGCACCAGCTGCTGGACTTCGCGGATCCGCTGCGCTTCACTGAGCATCGGGTCGGCGACGGCGTCGAGTTCTACGCTGAAGCGTGCCAGCAGGGCTGGGAAGGGCTGATCGCCAAGCGGGCCGGCGCCCCGTACGTGGGTGGCCGTTCCAAGGACTGGCTGAAGTTCAAGTGCGAGAACAATCAGGAGTTCGTGATCGGTGGGTTCACCGACCCGCAGGGCAGCCGTGCCGGCCTCGGCGCGCTGCTGCTGGGCGTCTACGACAGCGAGGGGCAGCTCGTCTACGCGGGCAAGGTGGGGACTGGGTTCGACCAGCAGACCCTGCGCCGGCTGCACGAGGAGCTGTCCGCGCTGGAGCAGGACCGGAGCCCGTTCGACCGGGGGAAGCCGCCCCGGGCCGGGGTGCACTGGGCCAAGCCCACGATGGTCGCGCAGATCGGCTTCAGCGAATGGACCACGGCCGGACAGCTGCGCCACCCCAGATTCCAGGGACTGCGCCGGGACAAGAGCCCGGCCGACGTGATCCGGGAGGTTCCGCAAAGTGGCTAGCCCCACCACCCGAGAGCAGCTGAAGGTCGGGCGGCTGACCGTCCCGCTGACGAACACCGGCAAGGTGCTCTTCCCCGACGACGCAATCACCAAGGGCGACCTGATCGGCTACTACCAGGCCGCAGCCGAGCACATGCTGCCGTACCTGCGCGAGCGGCCGCTGGCCATGGCCCGCTATCCGGACGGCATCACCGGAGAGCGCATCTTCCAGAAGAACGTGGGCCGTCATTTCCCGGACTGGATCCCCCGGGTCGAGGTGGGCAAGCAGGGCGGGGAGCTGTGCCAGGTGGTCGCCAGCAAGGCGGCTGACCTGGTCTACCTGGCCAACCAGGCGTGCATCGAGCTGCACCCCTTCCTGAGCCGGGTCGAGCGGCCCGGCCACTTGGGCGAGCCCAGCCGGCCGGACCAGCTGCACCAGCCCGACATGCTGATCTTCGACCTCGACCCGCCGGACACCGGGCATTTCGAGGCGGTCCGTACCGCCGCGCTGCGGCTGCGCGAGATCCTCGAAGGCGAGCTCGGCCTGGTGTCGTTCGTGAAGACCACCGGCAGCAAGGGACTGCACGTTCAGGTCCCGCTGAACGGCCGGGAGGAGTTCGACCCGGTCCGGGAGTTCGCCCGGCAGGTGGCCGAGGTGCTCGCCGCCGCCGAGCCGGATCTGGTCACCGTCGAACAGCGCAAGGACGCCCGGGACGGCCGCGTCTACGCCGACATCATGCGCAACGCCTACGCTCAGACCGCGGTGGCGGCCTACTCGGTCCGGGCCCGGCCCGGCGCCCCGGTCGCCACCCCGGTGAGCTGGGACGAGGTCGCCGACCCGGCGCTCGCCGCGAACAGTTTCACGCTGCGCACCATGCCGGACCGGCTGGCCTCGTTGGACAAGGCCGGCGATCCATGGGCCGGGATGTCCCGGCACCGGCAGGGGCTGAGCCGGCCGCGCCGGGTTCTGGCCCGGCTGCACCCCTGACCGAGGCGGGCGGGTCGGGCGGAAAGACCGTTAGGGAAGAAAGGGTGTCGGGCTGCCGTAGTAGCCGGCTGGGAAGCTGGGGAACCGTCGCGGCCCACGGAAGCGAGGAGAGCGCATGACGATCGGCGAACTGCTGGCCGAGGCGTTCGGCCGGATCCACGGGGTGGTGCTGGGCACCGTGCGCGGGCTCAGCGAGGACCAGCTGGCCTTCCGCCCCGACGGCCGGGGCAACTCGATCGCGTGGCTGGTCTGGCACCTGACCCGGATCCAGGACGACCACGTCGCGGCGGTCGCGGGCACCGAGCAGGCCTGGACAGCGGAAGGCTGGGCCGGGCGGTTCGGGCTGCCGTTCCCGCCAGAGGAGACCGGGTACGGGCACAGCTCCGCGGAGGTGGCGGCCGTCCGGGCGTCCGCTGACCTGCTGGTCCGGTACTACGAGGCGGTCCACGCGCACACGGTCAAGTACGTCCAGGGGGTGGGAGAGGCTGACCTGGACCGAGTGGTGGACGAACACTGGGATCCGCCGGTCACCCTGGGCGTCCGGCTGGCCAGCGTGATCTCAGACGATCTGCAGCACGGCGGCCAGGCCGCGTACGTGCGCGGGCTGCTGCCGCCCCGCTGACTCAGGGCGGCGGGCTCAGGGCGGCGGGCTCAGGCCGGGCCGAACAGCGAGTCGAGGGCGGCGTCGATCGTGGCGGCGAGCGGCCCGATCTTGGGCAGCACGGGTTCCGGCGGGGTCGCGTCCACGGCGTCACACTCGGCCAGGGCGGCCGGATCGAGGAACCGGGTCAGCTGCCCGTAACCGTGCCGGTCGTCCGAGGCCATCCGGTGGTGGTGCATTCGCAGCGGCGCATACAGGTACAGCTGATCCCGGGCCCGGGTCACCGCCACGTAGAACAGCCGGCGTTCCTCCTCCAGGCCAGCCCGGCTGGACAGGGCCATGTCGCTGGGCACGGCCCCGTCCACCAGGTGCAGCAGGTGCACCACGGGCCATTCCAGTCCCTTGGCCGAGTGGATCGTGGACAGGACCAGGTAGTCGTCGTCCAGCCGCGGCGGGCCGGCCAGGTCCGACGCGGACACCGGCGGGTCGAGGGCCAGCTCGACCAGCGCGTCGTGCAGGGAAGGGCGGGTCGCGGCCGCGTCCACCAGGCGCTGCAGGTCGGCGATCCGGATCCCCGCGTCGGGGTAGCGCTCGCGGATCGGGGCGTCCAGCGCGGTCAGGATGCCCGCGGCCCGGTCCGCCGTGCGCTCCCGCCCCGCCGCGTCGGCCAGGCAGGACATGGTGTCCGCCACGGCCGGGCGGGCCCGCGGGGGCAGCACGTCGGCCGCGGCCTTCCAGTGCTCCCACAGCTGCGGATCGCCCAGTCCCAGGGCGCCGATGAACCGGCGCGCGTGCACCGGGCCGATCCCTTCGTGCAGCCGGAGCAGCCGGAACCAGGCCAGGTCGTCTGCGGGGTTGGTCACTACCCGGGCCGCGGCCATGAAGTCCTTGACGTGCGCGGCCTCGGTGAACCGGATGCCGCCGTACTTGATGAACGGGATACGCCGGACCGAGAGCTCGATTTCCAGGACGTCACTGTGCTGGGCGGCGCGCATCAGCACGGCCTGGTCGCGCAGGTCGGCCCCTGCTTCGCGGGCCTCCAGCACCCGGCCGCAGATCTCCCGGGCCTGGGTCGCCTCGTCGTGGCAGCGGACCAGCTGCGGCCGGGACCCTGGGCCGCGTTCCGCCCGCAGGGCGAGTTCCAGGCCTGCTGACTGAGGCCGGACCGTGTTGGCCAGCCGCAGCACCGCATCCTTGGACCGGTAGTTGCGGGCCAGCCGGACGACCTCCAGGTCCGGGTAGTCCGCGGCCAGCGCACGCAGATGCGCCGGGTCGGCGCCGCGGAACGCGTAGATGGCCTGCGCGTCGTCACCCACGCAGGTCAGGCCCTGGCCGTCGGGGCGCAGCAGCCGGACGATGTCGGCCTGGATCGTGTTGACGTCCTGGTACTCGTCCACCAGGACCGCGTCGAACATGCCGCGCAGCACCGGGCCCGCGGCCGCGTCGGCCAGCGCGGCCCGCCACAGCAGCAGGAGGTCGTCGAAGTCGACCAGGCCGTGCTGGCGTTTGTGCGCGGTGTAGGCGCGGAACAGCCCGGCAAGCTCGGTCTCGAAGCCGGCCACCCACGGGAACTGGGCCTTGATCACCTCGGGTACGGGGGCGCGGGTGTTCACGCACCGGGTGTAGATGTCCGCGCAGGTGCCAGCCCGGGGTGCCCGCCGCTGGCTGGTGACCAGGCCGTTCTCGGCGCGCAGCGTGTCCATGAGGGTGGTGACGTCGGGCGGGTCGATGACGCTGAACTCCGGCGGCAGTGAGAACGACTCGGCGTGCGCCCGGATGATCTGGTGGGCCACGGCGTGGAAGGTGCCGCCGCAGACCCGGTCGGCCGCGCTCGCGCCGCGGGGCGTAACCCGGGCCAGCATGTCGTCTGCGGCCCGGCGGGTGAACGTCAGCAGTAGGATCCGGCTGGCTGGCGTGCCCTGGCTGCGCAGCCAGCCTGCCCGGGCCACCAGGGTCCGGGTCTTGCCGGTGCCCGCCCCGGCCAGCACCAGGAGCGGCCCGGCCTGATACGTGGCCGCCCGGCGCTGGTCGTCGTTGAGCCCGTCCAGGACATCCGCCGGTTCGAACATGAGGACGAATGTATCGGGCGCAGCCAGCCGGGGCGAGGCCCCACACCGGGGGAAGTCTGGGTGAACCCCCCAGCTATTGGGGCACAGTGCCCGGCCCGTGACGTTGCGATACCAAATTCAGTCTCAGGCAGAAGCAATCGGCGACTGGTCTCCGTTGGCCCGCTCACCGCCAGCGGCGACCCATTCACGAAGGGCAAGGACTGGACTCGGCTCTGTCCTATCCGCCCAGGCCAGAAGCGATGTCTCTACTATGGGCGCACCCTGCGGGGATGCTGAGTGATACTTGAAAAGAATCGCGGGTCAAGACTGGGGGGAATACGTTAAAAATGGCGCCCGGGAAGCGGACCGTGCCGGACGGACCGCTCACCTAGGGTCACCGAGGAGCAGGTATGCCCAGTTCAGCCGTGCCGAACACCGACCTGCCGGACACCGACCTCCCGAACACCGATCTGCCGGACACCGGCTCAGGCCCCAGTCCGGATACCAGGCCAGGCCGCGGTCCGGAAACCAGCCCGTGGGCGCCCACCGCCACCCTCCTGCGCTGCGATGGATGTGGCGCTAGCGCCGTCATCCACCAGGGCGAACAGCACTACGGGGGGCTGGTCCACAGCTTCCTCGGCGACCACTCGGGATGCGGCAACGCCGTGCAGATCACCAGGAGCCAGCCCGAGACCGCCTGACCCCGCCGCGAGCCTAGTGGGCGAAGTCCACCGGGGGCAGGTCCTGCACCTCGTGCTTGCTGATGGTCAGCCGGATGGTGTCCCCGACCCGGGAGATGGCCGAGATGGGGATGGCCACCTCCTTGCGGCCCCACAGGTGCCCCTCCTGCAGCAGCACATGGGTGACCTGATGATCACCGGGGTCGACGACCAAGCCCTGGACGTGGCCTATCCGGCCGTCGGTGGCCTCGACCGGGTCGCCGCGCCGCACTTCCACCTCATCCAGGGGGACCCGGTCGTAGGTGACGCTGGGTGAGAACCCGGCCACCCCGAGGTCCACGCCGCCCGGCAGTCCCGCCCCGGGGCTCAGCCCGTAGTACGGCCAGGTGATCACCTGCTGGGGCCCATAGGCGGCGTACCCGACGCTGCCGGGCACGAACTGGGTTTCCTCGGCCGGGTCAAGTTTGTCGAAGGCGGCCAGGGTGCAGCGCAGCCGTAGTTCGGACGTCCCGTCCTCGACCAGGTCGACCGGCACCAGCCGGGCGAGACCCTGACGGTCCTTGGGCTCGACCACCAGGTGGGTAACCGCCTCGGCGACGGGATCCACCACCACCCGGGACACCTCGCCGCACACCCCGTCGGTGCACCGGGCTTCGGTCCCGATGGTGAATTGCATCGCTTCTGGCACGCTGAGCCTCCGTCGTTCTCGGACTGGACCCCACAGAGGTGCAGTTCCCGGCTACACGCCGCAGACACCTGTGCGGTGGCGCGCCAACTCATGCAGGTCACTAACCCGGCCACGCGCCAGGTCACGCGGCCAGGCCCACACCAGGACAATTGCTGAATCTGGGTCACAAACCACCTAGATGACAGGTCACGCCGACTCTGATCCGGGCTGTTACCGACGGGACCACGCCACCTCAGTCGCTGTCATCGTGGTGGACGAATGGCTCCAAGTTCGTCGCCGCGAGATCGGCGCGATTGTCGAGGGCTGCGTCCGCTGACACGCCGACCCGCCACCCGTGCCGCCGGGCCCGGTGGTCGTACAACGCCGCCAGGGCGAGGATCACGACGATAACGGCTGCCGATCACGATGAGAAAAGTCATGGCTCACCCGCCTCGTCACAGACTAACTCCGGCGTGGCGCTCTTCTAGGAGCCGGTCGGGTACCCGTCCGGCGGGGGTTCCCGGCAGGAATGTTTCTGGATCCAGGAATGGAACAGCACCAGCCCCCAGGCCGGCACGGTCAGGACCCAGGCGAGCACGATCGTGAGGAATATCCGGTCGCCAAAAGCAAGCTCCGGCCGGTTCTGGGATTCCATCAGCCCGACCCCGAAGGCCGTACTCGGCACCACGACGAGCAGGAACGCGAATGTCCTGACTATTTTTCGTTCCAGATCCGATTGGCGGGCGGGCTGGTCATCCGATTCTGGGGCCGGCTCCGCTGGCTGGGCCTGGGTTAGCCCGGCGGGAATGCCGGTGAGCCCGGCGGGGATACCGGCGGAGAGGATGTTCAGGTCACCGTAGGTCCGCGACGCGAGCACCTTGCCGACCCGCAGGTCGAACTCATCCTTGGCCAGCCGGCCCTGGGCAAACGCCACCTTGAGCAGGTCGATCACCTGGTCGCGATCGTCGTGAGACGCGCGCAGGTGGCTGCGGCCTGCTGTCTCGTCTCCGGGCCCGACCATCCGTGACGCCTCCCCGCGAGCATGACGTACAGCAAGCGTAACTCCGCTTCCGTGCGCCGTCGGAGCCGGAATGCCTCAGTTTTCCGGCGGGGCGGCCATCTTCCGCTGGATCCAGCGGAAGATCACGTCCACCACGTAATCGCGCTCCTCGCGGCTCAGTTCGTGTCCCTGGGGGATCTGATGCCAGCGCAGGAGGCAGGTACGGCAGCAGGTAGCGGTGGCATGCTGGGCCACGAAGACCGGGTGGCCACGGTAGGGCGTCTGCTTGCCGTCCTTGTACGGCTCGGCCGGGGCCAGCCGCTTGGCGATGAGATCGTCGGCGTGCCGCCGTATCGTGGCCGGGCCGTTCAGTTCGGCCGTGGCCCGGTCCCGGCCCCGCAGATGAAACTTGGCGCGGAACGGTTGTCGCGCGATGGCGTCGAGCTTCTGGTCGAGCGATTCAGGTGCCGAACGCTCCATGGGCGTCCCTCCCGGGCAGAGCCTAGGTGGTCCAGAAGCCATCTACGTGGCCGCCGCCCACTACCTCGTAGTGGCCACCTAGCTCACGCCTCGTCGAAGCGGACGAGGACGACGCCGACCAGGATGAGCAGGCCGCCGAGGAACTGCGGTCCCGTCGGCACCTGACCGAGCAGCGCCCAGGCGGCTCCCACCGCGAACGGCACTTCCGCCAGCGAGACGAACGAGGCGAGTTTGGGACCCAGCCGCCGCGTCGATGCGATCCCTGCCACGTAAGGGATGGCCGTCGCGAGCACGCCAAGCGCAAGCAATAGCACCGCCGGGGACACCCGCCCGCCGAAAAGCAGCACGGCCTGACCGGACATCCGCAGCTGCAGGATGCCGACTGCGCCAACCGCGCCGAGCGCCGCGGCACCGATGAGCATGCCACCCCAAGTCAGCACGACCGGCGGCAGGACGGCGTCGCGCATGCCGTCAGCAGCCGGTGATTCTCCTGGCACGGACGACGAAGTGGCCGCAGATTGCATGAAGTAGATCGTCGATGCGACGGCGGTCGCCAGTCCCCACAGCACACCAGCCCAGCCGATCCCGGGGGCCGTACCACCCCACAGGTCCAGCATCAGGACTAGGCCGCCGAGCGCCGCGACCCCGCCTGCCATGGTCAGCAGTGTGGGCCGATGCCCGTGCCGCACCCACAACCACGCCACGATGAAAACGACGGCCAGATAGGTCAGCAAAATCGCCACCCCAACGGGCATGCGGGCGACGGCGTTGAAGTACGCGACCTGGACGGCCGCAACGCCGACCATTCCGTAGATCACCATCTGCCGCCACGACTGACGCACGACGTGCCACCGACCGCGCAGCGAAAGCAGTGCCGCGGGAGACAGCACAGCCGCCGCCACCAGCACCCGAGCGAGTACCGCGCCGGTCGGCGACCAGCCGGCCTCCAGCAGCGCCGCCCCGAACGTACCTGAGGTGCTGAACAACAGCGCCGAGACCACTCCCAGCACCAGCCCTGCCCCATGTCCGCAGCCTCGACTACCGTGCCGCCCGCCTGGCCGGATCAGCGCGGCGACAGCGTGCCGTTTCCCCAGGTCGCGCACGGTCGTGACCCTATGGATCAATACGAAACGAGGGCAACTGATATTCACCCTGGCGCAGCACGTTGACTGCGAGCATGGCGTCACGCGACCTGAGGGAGAGACTGATGTTGGGTCTGTGCGTCCGCTTCACGTGCAAGGACGAGGCAAGTGCCGAGGCTTACGACCGGCTGGTAGCCGAAACCGTCGAAGCCATCAAGACCGGCGAACCGGGAACGCTCGTGTATGCGACCCACCTGGTGGAGGGCCACCCACTCCAGCGGATCTTCTACGAGCTGTACCGGGACCGGGCAGCGTTCGAGGCGCACGAAGCGTCCCCGGCTACCCGCCGCTATCTGGCCGAGCGGGATCAGTATCTGGCCAGCACCGAGGTTGACTGGCTGACCTTGCAGAGCGGCAAGGGCACGGGCGGGCCACGCGCTGAGGTTCACCAGAGACACACATAACCTACATGTGTAGAGTAATGGACGTGAAGATGACCAGGCCACTGGAGCGTGTGCTACGGGCATTCCTGGACGATCCCGCTGCCCCGCGCTATGGCTATGACCTGATGAAGGCGGCCAGCCTGAAAAGCGGCACCCTCTACCCCCTGCTGGCCCGGCTCGAAAGCCAGAAGCTGGTCACCTCCGCATGGGAGACCCCCGAGCAGGAGGGCCAGCGGCCCAGGAAGTATTACAAGCTGACCGGCGAGGGCGCCCGGGTGGCCCGGCTCGGACTCGCACACGCGTCCGCCGCCCGCCAGCGCGCCTCAGCCGGTACGGCGCCACGAGCCCGCGCCGCGCCCGGGAGCCTGGGATGAGGGGAGAAGGCGGCATCCTGCGCCTCGGCGAATACCTGGTTGGCCGGGCCTGCCGCGGCCTGCCTGCCGAGCAGCGAGACGAGCGCTACCGGGAATGGACGGCCGAACTCCCGGCCATTCTGCATGATCCCGGGATCAGGCTTCCCTGGCACCGCGCCGCCCGCATGCTGAGCTACGCGGCCGGGGTCACCCGCGGAACCGCCCTCCCGTCCCGCCAGCGGATGCCGCGCCGGGTGGTCGCTGTGATCATCCTTGAGCTGGGAATCTTCGCCAGCAACATCTGGGTGGCAGCGCGGTCCCCCGCTGATTGGGTCAACTACATGCTGGCGGCCTGGTCCCTCATTCTCATCGCGGCGTTTATCGGCGTATACCGGTACCGCATCCATAGGCGCGGCAGCCGGGCTCACGCTCATCGAAACTGATCACTGAGCGTCTTCGCCGCTCGCGACTTGGCAGCAGCCCGGCAAGGAGGCCGGCGGTAATCACCGCCAGCCCAGCGTGGCTGCGCGACGCATCCGTTGCGGTCCGGCCATGCCCGCTGCTGCCCGTCGTCCGCCGCTGGTCGGCCTGGCGTTTTGCAGATCATCAGTCAGTTACTTGAGGCTATCCAGCGGTGTAGCTATAGTGCTATGCAGCTAGATAAATGGAGGCCTAGTGATCGAGTTTCACTTGGACAGCCGGTCCGGCGTCGCGCCGTACATGCAGCTGATCCACCAGGTGCGGCACGCGCTGCGGCTGGGCCTGCTGCGCGTGGGTGACCAGCTGCCCAAGGTCAAGGACGTGGCGGCGGGCCTGGCGATCAATCCGAACACGGTGCTCAAGGCCTACCGGGAGCTGGAATACGAGGGACTGGCGGCGGCCCGGCCGGGGATCGGGACGTTCGTGACCGGCACGCTGGACGGCGGCTCCCTGGCTGCGCACGGGCCGCTGCGCCGCGACCTGCAGCGGTGGCTGTCCAAGGCCCGGCGCGCCGGATTGGACGACGAGTCCATCGAGGCGCTGTTCGTCAGCACTTTTCGGTCCGCAAGTGAGGAGGACATAGCGTGACCGCTGTCATAGAAACCGAAGGGCTCGGCAAGCGGTACCGCAAGCTGTGGGCGCTGGCCGACTGCACGCTGGCCATCCCCGCCGGGCACGTCGTCGGCTTGGTGGGTCCGAACGGGGCCGGGAAGACGACCCTGCTGAACCTGGCCACCGGGATGCTGGCGCCGACCGCCGGCACGATCGAGGTGCTCAGCGGGCAGCCTGCGGCCGGCCCGGCACAACTGGCCCGGGTCGGGTACCTGGCCCAGGACGCACCGGTCTACGCCGGGCTGTCGGTCGCCGACCACCTGAGGCTGGGCGCGCACCTCAACCCGGGCTGGGACGCGGAGATGGCGCGCCGCCGGATCGATCAGCTCGACCTGGACCCTGGCCAGAAGGCCGGAAAGCTGTCCGGCGGCCAGCGCGCGCAGCTCGCGCTGACTCTCGCTCTTGGCAAGCGTCCCGAATTGCTGATCCTGGACGAGCCGGTGGCCAGCCTCGATCCGCTGGCGCGCCGCGAGTTTCTCCAGGACCTGATGGAAATCGTCGCCGAGCAGCAGGTCAGCGTCGTGTTGTCCTCGCACCTGATCAGCGACCTGGAACGAGTCTGCGACTACGTGATCGTGCTGGTTGACTCGCGGGTGCGGCTTGCCGGGCCGGTCGACGAGTTGCTGGCCACCCATCACCTGCTGTCCGGCCCGCGCCGCGACCCGGCCACGCTGCCGGACGGGCTGGAGGTCATCTCCGCCAGCCACACCGAGGTGCAGAGCACGCTGCTGGTACGCACCAGCGGGCCGGTCCTCGACCCGGCCTGGACGGTCTCCGAGGTGGGCCTGGAAGACCTGGCCCTCGCCTACATGAAGCAGGCCACCGGACGCGGTCACCGCAACCGCCACCTGGAGGTGCAGAAATGACCTGGCTGACCTGGCGCCAGTTCCGCGCCCAAGCCATCACCGCGGTCGCGGCGCTGGCGGCGTTCGCGATCCTGCTGGCTGTCACCGGACCGCACATAGCCAGGCTGTACGCCACCAGCGGGATCACCGGCTGCCACGGGGGCACCTGCGCGGGGTTGCCCAGCCAATTCCTTATCGATCTGACTTCCGGACGCAGTTTCCCTCTGCTGCCCGACGGGGCCAATGCCTACGTGATCCTGTACTTCCTCAGCGTCCTGGTCATCCTCGTCGCGCCTGCGATCATCGGCATCTTCTGGGGCGCCCCGCTGATCGCCCGCGAGCTTGAGACCGGGACCTGCCGGCTGGCCTGGAACCAGAGCATCACCCGGACCCGGTGGCTGACGGTCAAGCTCGCGGTGACCGGTGTGGCCGCCATGGCCGTTACCGAGGCGCTCAGCCTCATGCAGGCCTGGTGGGCGGCTCCCATCGGCAAGGCCGTCGGGCTCGGCGGCAGCGCCTCGATCATGTCCGAGGGCCGGTTCGGTTCTTTCGTTTTCCCCACTCACGGCATCACCCCGCTCGGATACGCCGCGTTCGGCTTCGCGCTCGGTGTCACCGCTGGCCTCCTCATCCGCCGCGCCATCCCCGCCATGGCCGTCACCCTGGCCATCTTCGCCGCCGTCCAAGTCGTCACGCCGCTGTGGATCCGCCCGCACCTCATCCCGCCCAACCGGACGATCGCCACGACCGAGGCTGCGCAAGCGAACTTCTTCCCCACTGGCGGATCCACGATCGCGGTCACCGCCACCCGGGTCGCTGGCCAGCCCGGCGCCTGGATCACCTCCAGCGGAGCCGTCAACGCCGCCGGACAACCTGTCACCGCCCCGGGCGCCTGCGCGTCAGCGCTACCGCACGTCCTGGGCGGGAGTGGATCACCCAAGTGGGACAACTGTCTGGCCAGCCACGGCATCCGGGTGGTCGTGAGCTACCAGCCCGTCAGCCGCTACTGGCCCCTCCAGTTGACCGAGACCGGGCTCTTCCTGGCCCTCGCCCTGGCCCTGGCCGGGCTCTGCTTCTGGCAGCTCGGCCGCCGCCGGTCCTGACGGGCAGCTCGACGGACGGGACGAAAGTGACTGGTAGACGGTGGTTCCTCAGTGGAGCCGCCTATCGGAATCGAACCGATGACCTACGCATTACGAG
>DATCFY010000230.1:0-5824 GCA_036509255.1 Streptosporangiaceae bacterium | reverse complement strand
CAGGCAGCGCTCCTGGCCCTTGGTGATCACTAGCCCTCCAGCGAGCTCCTCGCGGTACTTGGCCGGCAGGAACAGCCGGCCCTTCTCGTCGAGGCGTGGCGTATGAGTGCCCAGGAACACAGGCCCTCACCTCCCGCCCCCGGAGTAGCGTGCCCCATTGACCTCCACTGTACTCCACATTCCCCCACAGTCAACGTCGCCGAGGACCTAGATAAGGGACGAACGCGCCGTAGGTGCAGGTCAGAGGCAGGGAGCAAAGTGGGGGAAGTGCTGGCGACCCTCCGCTCCGAACCACGGCCGGTTCTCCGCATCGCGCGCTGGGCTGTCCAGGACGTACTGTCAGTACGCACCAAACACGTCGGCCGCGGGCGGTGCAGCGCCCGGCGGGCGGCTGTTGGCCACGGGCCCAGCTGACCAAGGAGGACAGGTGGTCTTGGATATGGGGGCCGGCGCCGAGCGCACGCTCGACGACCTGGTACGGGTCGCCCATCGCATCGGCACCGCGATCGAGTCGGTCATCGAGGGAAAGCCAGAGGCGGTCCGGCTCGCCCTGACGGTCCTGCTGGCCGAGGGACACGTACTCATCGAGGACGTCCCGGGCGTGGGGAAGACCATGCTGGCCAAGGCGCTCGGCCGGTCGACCCAGTGCGCGGTCCAGCGGATTCAGTTCACTCCGGACCTGCTGCCCAGCGACATCACCGGGGTGAGCGCGTTCAACCAGGAACACCGGGAGTTCGAGTTCAAGCCGGGACCGGTATTCGCGAACATCGTCGTGGGCGACGAGATCAACCGCGCCTCCCCGAAGACCCAGTCGGCGCTGCTCGAATGCATGGAAGAGCGGCAGGTCACGGTGGACGGCACCAGCCACCCGCTGGAGCGGCCGTTCATGGTCATCGCCACCCAGAACCCGATAGAGATGGAGGGGACCTACCCGCTGCCCGAGGCGCAGCGGGACCGTTTCACGGCCCGCATCTCCATGGGTTACCCGAGCACCGACGCCGAACTGGCCATGCTGGACCTGCACGGCTCGAGCTCACCCCTGGACTCGCTGGAACCCGTCGCCTCGGCCAGCGACGTGCGGGATCTGATCGCCGCGGTGCGCCGCGTGCACGTGGCTGAGGCCCTCAAGCAGTACGTCATCAGCCTGGTCAGCGCGACGCGCTCGGCGCCCGAGCTGCGGCTCGGGGCGTCCCCGCGCGCCACGCTGCACCTGCTGCGGGCCAGCCGGGCCCGGGCGGCGCTGGACGGCCGCGACTTCGTGATCCCCGACGACGTTCAGGCCCTGGCCGGCCCGGTCCTCGCGCACCGCCTGCTGCCGACCGCCGAGGCCATGGTCGAGCGCCGGCTCCCGGACCGGGTGGTGGCGACCATCGTCGAGCAGACCCCGCTGCCCCGGTTGCGCTGAGCTTCCCCGGCCGCGCCCTCCAGCCGCAGCGGTCCCTGACGCGCCGCACCGGGTTCCCCGGGCTGCGCCGCCTCTCGCACCCGTGGCCAGTTCGTGACGTAAGTTAAGACAACGGGGCGGAGGAAGGGCCAGGATGCGGTCGCTGTTCGCCGGGTTGACCACACGTGGGAAGTCTTTCCTTGCGGCGGGCGTCGCCGCGGGGGCATTCGGGCTTGGTCTCGGTGAGCGGGCCCTGCTCAGCATCGGGCTCGTCCTGGTGGCGCTGCCGCTGCTGGCTGCCCTGGCGACCAGCCGGGCGCGCTACCGGATCCGCTCCGCGCGGAGGATCAACCCGCCGCGGGTGCCCGCGGGACACAATGCCGTGGTCTCTCTGCGGCTGGAAAACATCTCCCGGCTGCCCACCGGGCTGCTGCTGGCCGAGGACGGGCTCCCCTACTCGCTCGGCACGAGACCGCGTTTCGTGCTGGAACGGATCGAGCAGGGTGGCTGGCGCGAACTCACGTACCCCATCCAGTCCGGCGCCCGGGGCAGGTACACGATCGGCCCGCTGCAGGTGCGCGTGGCCGATGCGTTCGGTCTGGTGGAACTGACCCGCTCCTTCGCCGCGCAGAGCACGCTGGTGGTGACCCCGGCGATCGTCCCGCTGCCGAGCCTGCCGCTGGCCGGGAACTGGCGCGGGGAGGGCGGCGGCCACACCAGGACCGCGGACACGGCCGGCGAGGACGACGTAATCCCCCGTCCGTACCGGGACGGGGACGAGCTGCGCCGCGTGCACTGGCGGTCCACCGCCCGGCACGGCGAGCTCATGGTCCGCCGCGAGGAACAGCGCTGGCGGAACCGCGCGGTGCTGCTGCTCGACACCCGCGCCCGGGCGCACAGCGGCGCCGGAGCGGGCTCCTCGTTCGAGTACGCGGCGAGCGCCATCGCGTCGATCGGAGTCCACCTGGCCCGCAGCGGAATCGACGGCCAGCTGGTCACCGACACCGGGCCGGCCTCCGCGCCGGGGTCCTTCGAGGATTCCCTGCTTGACTCGCTGGCGGTCATCAAGCAGTCCAGCGGATCCGGGCTCGCCCGCGGCATGGACCTCGCGCACGGCGGCACCGGCGGGCTGTTCGTCGTGGTGGCCGGGCGGCTGCCGGCGGAGGAAGCCAGCAGGCTCGCCGCGGGACGCCGGGACTCAGGGCCAGCGATGGCCCTGCTGCTCGCGGTGTCCACCTGGACCGGCAGCCGGGCGGCCGACGGCCAGGCGGACGAGACGGAGGCCTCCGCCGGGATCCTGCGCGCGGCAGGCTGGCGGGTTACGACGGTCACCGCCGACACCCCGCTCACCACGGCCTGGCAGCGACTGCGCGCCTCCTCGGGCCTCCTCGGCGCGCCGGGGCACGAGCAGGGCCGGTTCCGGGCCGGGGCGAGCCAGTGAGCCAGCGCCTCACGCTCGCCGCGGCCGTGGCCGTGATCGCGGCCTCCTTGTCCCTCTACCCGCTGGTGTCGGGCTGGCTCTGGTTCTGGGAGGGCGCCGGAGCGGTCGCCGTGGTCGCCCTGGCCGGCGCGCTCACCAGGCTGCGGGTGCTGGCCTGGCCGCTGTGCGCCGCCATCGGCGTGGTGGCCGTGCTGCTGTACCTGAACGTGCTGTTCTCCAGCGCGCGATCGCTGGGCCGGATCATCCCGACGACGGCCTCCCTGCACCATTTGTGGCGGCTGTCCCAGCAGGGGCTGGACGGGACCGCCAGGTTCGCCCCGCCCGCCCCGGCCGGGCACGGCATCCTGCTCCTGACCGTGGCCGGCATCGGCGTGATAGCAGTGGCCACCGACCTGCTCGCGGTGCGGCTGCGCAGGCCGGCCGTGGCCGGGCTGCCGTTGCTGGTGCTGTTCTGTGTCCCGCTCACCACCAGCGTGCACCAGGGCGTGTTCGGGGCGATGACCGTGTTCGGGCTGGGCATGGCTGGCTACCTGGCCATGCTGGCCGTGGACGCCCGGGAGCGGCTGCGGCTGTGGGGGCGGCTGGTCACCGTGTGGCATCGCGGCCAGGAACCTGCGGTGGCGCAGCGAGGTACCCCGAACACCAAGGAACTCGCCGCGGCGGGCCGCCGGATCGGGGTGGCGGCCGTGGTGATCGCCCTCTTCGTCCCGCTGCTGGTGCCGGGGCTGCGCGATCACAAGCTCTTCGCCGGCGGCGGAGGCGGGGATGGCCCGCTGGTCGCGCTGCCCAACCCGCTGGTGCAGATGAACAGCGAACTGCACCGCACGAATCCCGTGCGCGTGCTCACCTACCGCACGACCGACCCGGCCCCGCAGTACCTCCAGGTCTACGTGCTGAGCGCGCTCAGCACCAACACCTGGACGCTGGCCCCCACCGCGGGTGAGGAGGTGCACAACGGGAACCTGCCGGCGACCCCGGGGCTGATCCGGGGCACCCGCACCGCACCCGAGAGCACCAGGATCACCCTGGCCCGCGGGCTGACCACCGGGCCGCGTCTGGCCAGCTTCCTGCCGCTGCCGTACCCGGCTCGCACCGTCAGCGTCAGCGGGGACTGGCGCACCGACCCGCGCACGCTGACCATGTTCTCGGCGCAGAGCCTGTCCGGCCTCAGCTATACGGTGGCCAGCCGCGAGGTCTCCCCCAGTGAGCGTCAGCTGGCGGAGTCCGGCGCCATCCCGAACAGCATCGTAAGCAACTACCTCGACGTGCCCGACGCCTTCCTGCCGCTGGCCACGCTCGCCGACCGCGTCACCCGCGGGCAGACCACGCTCTACGGCCGGGCCGTGGCCCTGCAGCGCTGGTTCACCGACTCCGGCAAGTTCACCTACAGTCTCGACGTGCACGAGCCGGACACGGCCAAGGCGCTGATGAATTTCCTGACCAAGGACCGGCGGGGGTACTGCCAGCAGTTCGCCTTCGCCATGGCCGTGCTGGCCCGGCTGCTCGGGATCCCCGCCCGGGTGGCGGTGGGATACACGGAAGGCTCGCCGGTCGGGCACGACCGGTGGGAGGTGCGGACCAGCGACGCCCATGCGTGGCCGGAACTCTATTTCCAGGGAGCAGGGTGGCTGCGCTTCGAGCCCACCCCTTCGGGAACCGAGGGCCAGGCCACCGCGGTCCAGCCCTCCTACACCCTGCGCCCCCTGCTCAGCACGCCCGGGGGATCCCAGAGCGTGCCCACCCCGGCCGCGACGCTGCCACAGACGGGTGCCACGCCAGGAGCCTCCGGGGCGCTGGCCAAGCTCGGCCATCTCGGCGCCACGGGGGCCCAGGGAGGCGCCAGCATCGGCCGTTCAGGACCGATCTGGCTGATCGTCGTGGCGGTGATCGCTGTCCTGCTCGTCACACCCCGCCTGGCCAGGTCGCTGACCCGGCGGAGACGGTGGTCGCGGGCGGCGGGCGACCGGCAGCGGGCCCAGGCGGCCTGGCTGGAGTTGCTGGACGACCTGACCGACTACAAGGTGGCCTGGTCCGCGAGTGAGTCACCGCGCGCCCTGGGCGGCAGGCTGACCGGGGTGCTGCGGCTCAGCCCGGAGGCGGCGGCCGCGCTGACCCGGGTCGTGCGCGCCACCGAGCGGGCCCGCTACGCCCCTGATCCCGCGGACTCGGCCACGCTGCGGGCCGATACCGACCTGGTCCGCCGCGAGGTGGCCGCGGGCTCGATGCGGACGTTGCGGTGGCGGGCGCGGCTGCTGCCACCTTCGTCCCTGCTACCGGTGCGCGCCGCCGTGCAGCAGGGGCTGGACGTGTTCAGCTGGATGGACCTGGCCGCGCACCGGACAGGCGCCTGGTCCCGTCGTGGCCCGAGAGCCGACCGTAAGGCTCGCGAGGCCTGACCGCGGGCGCCGAGCACGTCACACCCCCGGCCCAGGGCACCAGGCACGGCGCACCGGGCACCAGCCACCGCGGGCACGAGCCACCGCGGGCCTGCCCGGAGGGCAGGCTCAGCCGGAGGAAGCGAGGGCTACCGGTCCCGCTCCTGGCGGCGGCGCCAGCGTTCCTCGAGCCGTTCCATGAACCGGGTCCGGGAACTGGCCGGCGGCCGAGCCCGGCGATCGCGGGCCAGGCCAGGCCGCCCGGCCGAGCCACCGGACATGTGGCGCCAGCTGGACAGGGCCCACATCGAGCAGGCCAGCATGACCACGAAGCCAGCCACGCCGATCAGGGTCAGCTTGGAGATGACGCCGGCCAGCAGGAGGCCTACACCGAGTAGGAAGCCAATCGCAGCCTCGACCACCCGGCGCTTGTAGTGCACCCGTGGATCCTTCGCGCGCACCGCCTGCGCGAACTTCGGATCTTCGGCATAGAGCGCACGCTCGATCTGATCGAGCTGACGCTGCTCGTGCTCAGACAGCGGCACGGCGCCTCCCATGAAACCTCGCGCGCGGGGACGGGTGCGATGAGTTCATCTCACGGTCCAGGGTTCTTCTTCCAGAATA
>DATCFY010000229.1:0-62671 GCA_036509255.1 Streptosporangiaceae bacterium | reverse complement strand
CGGATCGGTCAGCTGACCGGCACCCGCCAGTCGAGCTGGGTGCCGCCGCCCTCGGCCGGCTCCATGGTCAGCTTGCCGCCCAGCTCGGTGGCGCGCTCGGCCATGTTCGCCAGCCCGCTGCGCCGCGTGGTCGGGCCTATCCCGGTGCCGTTGTCCCGGACCCGCAGGACCAGCTCGGCGCCGACCTCCACGGTCACGTCCACCCGGCTGGCGGCGGCGTGCCGGGCCGCGTTGGACAGCGCCTCGCGCAGCGCACTGAGCATCTGCTCACCCGCGTCCACGGGCACGGCCTCGTCGAGCGGGCCGACGAGCCGGAGCGCCGGGGCGAACCCGAGCGCGGCGGTCATCTGGTCCACCACCTCGAGCACCTGCGATCGCAGGCCCTGCTGCTTGGTCTCACCCCGTGACTGGAGCGAGAAGATCGCCGAGCGGATCTCCCGGATGGTCTCGTCGAGGGCGTCCACCGCGCTGCTCACCCGGGTCACCGCCTCGGGCCGGGTCAGCAGCGGCATCGCGCCCTGCAGCGACATCCCGGTGGCGTAGAGCCGCTGGATGACCAGGTCGTGCAGGTCCCGCGCGATCCGGTCACGGTCGGACAAGATGGCCAGCCGCTCGGCGTCCTGGCGGTGCTCGGCGAGTTCCAGCGCGATGCCCGCCTGCGCGGCGAAGGTCTGCACCATCTCCACCGCCTCCGGGGCCAGCGGCATCCCCCCGGCGTCGCGGCCGACCGTGAACACGCCACGGACGTCGCCGGGCGCGCCGAGCGAAAGGACGATGGCCTGCCCGAGCGGCATGTGCGCCCGGGCCGCACCGGCCACCCGCTCGTCATTGATGAAGTCATGCAGCGTGACCGGTTCACCGGAGGACAGCACGTCGCCGGACACCGAGGCGCTGACCGGGAGCACCAGGCCCAGGGCCTCCGGCGCCCCGGCGCCGGCAGCGTGCTGGATGACCAGCTGCTGCCGGTCGGGGGTGGGCAGCGCCAGTGCGACCAGGTCCGCGCCGGACATTTCCAGCGCCTGCTGCGTGACCAGGGCCAGCACGTCATCCGGCGCGGCGCCGGACAGCAGCCTCCTGGTCACCTCGCTGCTGGCGCGCAGCCAGCGCTGCTGGCGGCGGCCCTCCTCGTACAGCTTGGCGTTGTCGATCGCCACGCCGGCCGCGGCGGCCAGGGCGACGAGCAGCGCCTCGTCCTCCTCGTCGAAGTCGGCGCCACCCTCTTTCTCGGTCAGGTACAGGTTGCCGTAGACCTCTTCCCGGACCCGGACCGGGACGCCGAGGAAGCTGCGCATCGGCGGATGCCCGGGCGGGAAGCCGCTCGAGTTGGGGCTGGCGGAGATGTCCGGCAGCCGCATCGGGCGCGGGTCGGTGATCAGCGCGCCGAGCAGACCCCGGCCCTCTGGCCAGTGATGGATCCCCGCGATCTGGTCGTCCGCCAGGCCAACCGGGACGAATTCGACCAGCCGCCCGCCTTCGCCGATGATCCCCATCGCTCCGTAACGGGCCCGGACCAGCGTGATCGCCGCCTCGACGATCTGCTTGAGCACCATCTCCAGGTCGAGGTTGGTGCCGACCGCGACGACCGCTTCCAGCAGGGTGTACACCCGGTCCCGGGTAGCCAGCACGGCCTGCAGCCGCGATTGGAGCTCGGCGAGCAGATCGTCCAGACGTAGCTGTGGCAGGGGCAGGTGCGGATCCGTCGGCTCCACGTACTTCTCCAGGCATACTTCAGGATGTGGGTAATCTCTGAACCAAAGGTAGCGCCTGGCTGTCATCCTATCTGTGGTGGCTCGGCGTTCCCAAGCCTCGTGATCTGCCAGGGAAAACGCTCCGGGAGCGGGGAAGGAATTCCCCCCGGACAGTAAGCCCAGGACAGTAAAGCCGGGGTGTGGTTCGGTGCGGTCCGGCCAGAGGTGATGATGGTGAGCGTGACGCGGACGCTCAAGCGCTCGGTCGCAGCGCTTGGCCGGCGGATAGGTCTGGATGCCAACCCGCTCCGGCGGGGCTGTGACCGGACCGAGGCGTGGGTGCGGCTGGGGCTCGTGCTGGTCTTCCTGATCGCCAGCCCGCTGGCCGCCATCGGCCTGGGCCATCTGACTAATGATGCCTCGATGCGGGCCGCGCGGGCCGAGGCGGCGACGGAGCACCTGATCCCGGCCGTGCTGCTGCACAAGGTCTCGCATAACTCTAACGACCCGCTCTACAGCGCCTCGGAGCTGGCCTGGACGCGGGCCACTTATACCGCCCCGGACGGGCGGAAGCACACCGGTGAGGTACCCGCCCCCGTGGGCAGCCGGGCCGGAGCCACGGTGAAGATCTGGGTCAACTATGCCGGCCAGCTGGTCTACCCGCCGATCGGGGAGGGGCAGATCGCGAGCCGGGTCATCGCGGTCGTCGCCCTCACCCCGGCCGTCCTGGCGATCATCCTGCTGGCGGTGGCCTCGCTGACCAGACGGCTGCTGGACCGCCGGCGGCTGGCCGGCTGGGCATCGGAATGGTCGGCGGTCGAGCCGCTGTGGACCAAGCGGACCCACTGACCGCCCGGGGTGCCCCGGCTACCCGCGGGCTTCCGGCCGTGACCGGCTCGCCTTGATCGCCGGACGCCGGGCGGTGCGGCGGACAACGATCCCCCGGTGCCGCATGACCACGGTCACGTCGGGCATCGGCCGCCCGGTGAACAGGTACCGCGGCCCCAGATACCGTGCGGCCCGGTGGTTTACCGCAGGCTCATAGCCGTCGGCGTACAAGGCCCACGCCAGGCCGAGGGTGACGTTCCGCTCGTAACTTCCGTCACTCACCACCAACATCTCCAGCCGCTGGCGAGGGAACATCTGCTCGATGCGCTGAGCGGCGAGGCGGGTGGAGCTCAGTTCCCGGGCGGATGTCGAGATGGCCAACACCCGTGCCTGCTGGGCCACTGCTAGCCATGACCCCAGCCCGATGAGGGCCACGGCCACGAGCCCGATGACCCGGACACCCCAGCGCTCCGCCGTTCCGCCCGCGGTGCCCGGGGCGCCGCGTGGCCGCCAGCGCCCTGCGGCCAGCCCGCGGGCCCGGCCGGTCACCCGCCGTGCGGCGAGCACGGCGGCCGCGCCCAGGGTCAGCCAGGCGAGCAGGCCTACCGGGAGCAGGACGATCAGGAGGTAATTCTGGTCGCGGCGGCCGAGGTTGTGCACCGGGATACCCCAGTACGTGGCCAGGACGGCGCCGCTGGCCAGCAGGCTGACCACAGCCAGTGCGGCCAGCCGGCGGGACCGCAGCGGGCGGACCGCGACCGCCAGCACGGCGACGGTGAGAACCAGCATCGCCACTCCGAACGCGGGCGTGCGACCGCTGATCTGGCTCGCGATGCCCTCGGAGCGGAACGCCAGCGACGGTTGCCACCACACCGTGGGCGGCAGGGCTGACGCGGTGAGCGCCTTCAGGGCGAACGCGGGGCCCGCGGACTGCCGCGCGCCCAGGCTCCCGATCAGCAAGCTGAGGTTGCCGCGGCGGCTGGTGAGCTGCTGGATGAACGGGGCGATCCAGCAGGCCGCGCCGGCCATCAGCCCGAGGACCGCCCACCAGTACCCCGCCCTGGCCCGGATGGTGTCGGCCAGCCCGGCCACGAACGCCACCAGCACGAGCACGGCCGAGGCGAGCGCGAACATCAGGTGAACCTGGGCCGCCACCGATGCGGTGACGACGAGCACCGGCCACCAGCGGCGCTGCCCGGAAACGACGGCCAGGCCCGCGGCGAGCGTGGCCAGGAAGAAGATCACGCCGAACCATGGGTTCCAGTACGGCTGCGCTGCGACCAGGGGCTGCCACGCCACGGTGCCGATGATGATCCCGCTCGCCGCCAGGGCGCCGAACGCGCCGAACGCCGACCGGGCCGCCTCGATCGCGAGCGAGGCCGCCAGCATGCACCACAGCGCCGCGCCCCACACCACCCCGGTCCGCGGATCAATGTGGACGGGGATCGCCAGCAGCCAGTACTCCAGGGGCCCAGGGTCGAACGCGCCGTTGCGCAGCTGGGTAGCCTGCCCGACCAGGGGGCCGTAGGGGGTCAGGACATCCCAGGAGCGAAGCGCGATGACCGCGCCGTCGGCGATGACCGTGGAGCCTTGCTGGACCGAACGTATCGCGCCGATCGCGAACGGTATCCAGGCCGCCAGGTGGGCGGCCAGCCGGAAGACGATGGCCAGGGCACGCGGCATGACCGGCCCTCGTGCAGCGGGAAGTCCAGCCCGGTCCGCCACCAAGGTGGCTGGCGACGCGGCATTTTTGGTCATATTTCTTTATTATCCGGTGGACGTGTTTCCGGTTTGCGCCGCCGGGCCCGCTGCCCCCGTCCTGCCCTGCACGCTGGACGAAGCGCCGATTCCGGTGGATATCGACGCCACGATAACACCGCCAGCGAGCACGCCGGGGTGGAGACCCGCGGCCCGTGAACCCGGCCATGACCCGGGCCAAGACCATCAAGACCGCGAAACATCGAGGCTGGCGCCTGTTTTCTGCTCTCCAACGGTTTGACCGGGGCTCTTCCCTACACAGGGACCAAGGTCCCAATGGCCGGTGACCGATAACCCTGCTGGGCTTCTGTATTTCGAGGCAACCTGGGACGTCATCAGTTTTCTGGCCGTACAGGAGACCGCCATGAGCCCGCCGAAGTACCTGGCTTCAGCCCCGATTAACCTTGATCACCCCGGGACCTATCTGCACTGGTCCATCTTCACCGTTTCGGTAGCCAACCTGTGCCTGATCGGGGTCATGGTGGTGATCTTCGGCGCGGCGCTGCTGCTGCCCTTCCCCAAGGGGCGCGTGTACCCGCCGGCGCCGACCGAGGCTGTACCGCCCGACGGTGGTGAAGATGCGTCGTCGGCAGCGGCCGACGAGGACGCGGACATGTGGACCAACAAGGTCCGGCGTTCCGCCACCCGGATCCTGCCGCCCGGCAAGCTGCTGCCCGACCGCCAGCCCGCCTACGTGGCCTCCTGGGTGTATGTGTTCGGCGTAGGCAGCCTTGTCGCGTTCGGCATAGCCGTGGTGTCCGGCTTCGCGCTGGCCCTCGGCGGGCCCGACTGGTGGCACTACAACTCGCTTGGCCACTTCTTCAACAGCACGCACATGTGGAGCGTGGAGCTGTTCATGGCCCTGCTGGTCATCCACTTGTGGGGCAAGTTCTGGATGGCGGCCTGGCGCGGCAAGCGCGCCTGGACCTGGATCACCGGGGTCGTCGCCTTCGTGGCGTCGGTCGTGGAGTGCTTCACGGGCTATCTTTCCCAGCAGAACTTCGACTCGCAGTGGATCTCCGCCAGCGGGAAAGACGCATTCAACCCGGTCGGGCTCGGCGCCTTCTTCAACATCATGAACCTCGGTCAGATGCTGATGTGGCATATCGTGCTGATCCCGATCGTGCTGGTCGCCCTTATCGGGGCCCACGTCCTGCTGGTCCGGGTCCGCGGCGTCTCGCACCCGCTGCCCGCGACGCTGTCCACGCCCGGCCGGGGATCCCCGCGGCAGCGCCGCCGCGCGCTGGCCCATGCTGACGCGGCGCCGTGGCGCGGCGCGACCCGCCGTTACGACATCCTCAAGGAAGGCACCATCGCCGGCGTGGTCATCCTCGCGCTCACGCTGGGCCTGGCCGCTCTGCTGTCCTCCCCTGACGTGCCGTCGGTCACGGTCCAGTCCTGGGCCAAGGTGGCCCCGGCCGATTTCCTGGCCACCGCGGCGACCGAACTGAACGGCACCAGTGAAACCGCCACCTACGGGCCGCCTTACAACAACGGCACCGGCAGCGTGCAGAAGCTGCTGTTCTCGCCGGCGCAGCTTGTGGGAGTCCGCCAGCCGATCTACCCGGCCCAGGACTTCGTTCTCCACCCGCTGACCACCATCGCCTCAACCAACCCGTCAGTCGCGGCCGCGCTGGCCACTTACCGGGCCGCTCCCGCGGCACAGCAGCTCAAGTGGGCCAACGCCTACGCCGCCGCGGTCACCAAGGTGAAGTTCGTCAGCGGCGCGCCGGTCGTCCCGGCCGCTGCGGATGGGCCGGTGCCGGTGCTGCTGGCCAACGAGCTGACCATGGCCCGCAGCGGCGCGCTGGACGCGAGCCTCATCTCCAAGGAGCCTTTCTACGGCACCAACTTCACCGCACCGCTGCTGTTCATGGAAGACGGCGCCTACTTCTCCAACAAGGCTCAGGCAATGAACCTGACCGGCGAGCAGTGGGGCGTCATGAACGAGACTGGCAGCTACCCGGGCCAGCCGTGGCTGTGGTTGTACACGCTCTGGTACTCGTTCCCCGGCTGGTCCAACTCGGGCAACGTCGACATGATCGCGATCTACATGACCGGCCTGGCCACGCTGCTCCTGCTGGCCGTGCCGTTCATCCCGGGCCTGCGTGACGTGCCCCGGCTGATCCCGGTGCACCGGCTGATCTGGCGCCGGGGGACCGATCCCGGCAGTGACGGCACGACGCCGCCCGCCGGGAAGTCCGGCCCGGTCGACACCGCGACGGCGGGCAAGTCCTGACCGGTAGGTGAGCTGATCCGGGGCGGTCGCCTGCGCGGCGCGGGCGGCCGCCCCGGCCCGCGGGATCCCGCGGGCCGGGGCGGTTTGTGCCGGGGACCGGCCGTGTTGACGGCGGTCCCCGGCGTGACCATAATTCCTAGGCGCGGTCCGCCCCCCGGCGGAACGCACCCCAGGACGTAGCCCAGCAGCGCGGCTACCTCTGTCCCGCGTGACAGTGGGAGTAATGCCGTGCTCGCACACGAACCGGACGACGGCGTCGCGGGGCAGGCCGAGCGGCCCACAGCCGAGCGGCCGCCAGCCGAGTGGGCCCGCGCCGCAGCGGGCTGGACGGCTACCCCGGACCGCGAGGTGCTGGACGCCGCACGGTTCCGGCTTTCCGCCCGTGACGGGAGTCCTGTCGCCGATCCGTCGCTCGCGGGCACGCTGGACGATATCCGGGCCGTGGCCCGGGTCCGCCTGGCGGCTCGTTACGGAACGCAGCCGCCCCCCGGGCCGCTGGATCTCGGGGCCAGCCTGGTCCTGCTGGGCAACCTGCGGCTGCACCTCGACGCGCTCGAGGCCGACGTGCTCGAGGCCGCCGTGGACCTGGGGATGAGCTGGGACCTGATCGCAGCGATCACGGGCATCCCGGCCGCCGAGGCCCGGCACCGGCTGCGGGAACTGCGCGCCCACCCCCACCCCCGCTAGGCGCCGCCAGGTCATGACGCATGCAGGGGCAGCGTCATGACGGCGCCGGGGGTTCCGGGGGGGTCGCCCCCCGCTAACAGAGCGTTTGAATCGGGCTGGCAGAGGCAGATACCACACGCACGCCGCCGCCAGCGGCGGGCAGACGCCTGGCCACCCGGCCAGCCGGACAGGGGACGTGCGCACGTGGAGCAGGAACAGCCGACCGCGCTGCCTGGCGAGCGATACGAGGATCTCATCGAGGTCTTCACGGTGCTCAGCCGGACGCTGGCCGAAGACGAGTCAGTTCACGACACCTTGGAGAGCATCCTCGCGCTGGCCTTGCGGCTGGCCCCCGGCTGCTCCGCGGCCAGCGTGACCGTGCTGGACGAGCAGGAGCGGCCGAGCACGATCGCGGCCACCGACGAGGAAACCCTCGAGATGGACCGCCGGCAGTACCTCCTGCACGACGGCCCCTGCCTCGACGCGGCCCGGCGGCAGCAGGTCAACCACTGGAGCCTGTCCGAGGCGGAGCAGCGGTGGCCGGACTTCACCAGCCTGGCCGGAGAGCTGGGCCTGCGCAGCTACCTCGCCGCCGGTCTCGGCCTGGGTGACCAGCGGCTCGGCGCGCTGAACCTGAGCAGCCGCGACCCAGACGGCTTCAGCCAGCTGGACGAAGGACTGGTCTCGCTGTTCATCGCGCCCGCCGCAGCCGCCATCGTGACCATGAGACGGTACGCGCAGGCCCGTGACCTGGCCGGGCAGCTGAACCAGGCGCTGCGGTCCCGCGCGGTCATCGACCAGGCCATCGGGATCATCATGGCGGAATCCAAGATCGACGCGGAGCGGGCCTTCGCCGTGCTCAGCCGGGCCTCGAACAACCGGCGGATGAAGCTCCGCGACCTGGCCGCCGAAATCGTCACCCGGGTCAGCGGGCAGGCGCCCGCCGAGTTCGCGGGCGACTCGCAACCCTGATCCTCCTCCGCCGGGCCACCAGGGCCAAGTACAGTACCGACTACCACACGCAGCAAGAAAGGTCCTGCGCAGGGCGGGCCCAGGAGACTGATGAACCAGGACACGGTTCAGGCGGGCACGGCTGAGGCAGGCACGGCTGAGGCAGGCACGGTTCAGGCAGGCACCGTTCACACGGCCACGCTGCCGCTGGACGCGGGCCCGCTAGACCAGTACAGGGCCCTGCGCCCCCAGGCCGCTGCGGAGGACCTGGAGGGCGCGGAGGCCGGTCTGTCGGTCCTGATCGAGGCCTGGCAACGAGCCATCGAGGAGCTGGGGGCGATGCTCCCGCCGGCCCAGGTACGGGCGCTGCTGGCCATCGAGGGCACGGACGGCCTGAACGTGACCGGCCTGGCCCGGATCCTGTGCGCCTCCCCCTCCGCGACCAGCCGCCTGTGCGACCGCCTGGTCGCGGCCGGCCTGGTGACCCGGGTGCCCGCCGCGGCCAGCCGCCGGGAGATCCGGCTGGGGCTGACCGAGTCCGGGCAGCGGCTCACCGCCTGGATCCGGGATCAGCGCCGCGCCGCCCTGATCCGGGTGCTGGAGGCGATCAGCCCGGACGGGCGCGCGGCCCTGGCCCGCGGACTCAGCGAGCTGCTCCAGCGGTAGCACCCGGCCCCAGGTGTTCCCCCGGCCCGGCCACTCGCCCGGTTCACCGGCGTTACGCGGCCACGCCGTCCGAGCGGGACGCTAGGTGGACTGGGCGGAGGCCTCCAGGAGCCGGGCCCGGGTGGCCTGCAGGCGGTGCGCGACCGCGGCGAGCACTCGCCGGGTGAGCTCATACCCGAAGGCCGGATCGTCATCGCAGCAGCGCAGGACCGCGGCCGCGTCGAACTCGAACGCCTCCGTGGGCTGGGTCGCGACCGCGCCGAACTGCCACTGGCCGGGCGGGAGGGACCAGGACAGGCCGACCAGTTCCCCGCGGCCCAGCGTCTCCACGATGAGCCGCCGCCGCCCGGGCACGTCCACGTCCAGCGCCACCTGGCCCGCCCGGATCAGCCAGAACTGATGCGGCATCCGGCCCGCGGCGAAGAACCGGTGCCCGGCGGGCACATCGACCAGCGACGCGGCGGAGGCCATCAGGCCGAGGTGGGCAGGCGACATCCCGCGCAGGAACTGGTGCCCGGCCAGGGAGGCCGCGGGCACCGGGATCCGGCTGTGCGCCCGTGGGTTGACCGTGGCCGGAGGCTCCGGGAACTGCTGTGATCCGGTCATGGCCGATTCCTCCCTGGGTGCGCCGCGCCTGTCCCCCGTAGAGCTACCCGTTCCCGGGGCCCGGTACGTCGGCGGGGACTTTCGCCCCTACTTCCCGGGCCGCGGCAGCGGCACCGTGTCGGAAAGGGAGCGGTCCGGGAAGGGCCCGGACTACCGGGCACGCACCCTGGGAGGTGCGATGACGATGACAGGCACGCGGCGGCAGGAAGCGCTGCCGCGGCAGGAGTCACTCAGGCTGCTAGGCACCGTGTCCATGGGCCGGCTGGTCTTCAGCCACCTGGCGCTGCCCGCCATCCGGCCGGTCAACCACATTGTGGACGGCGACCAGGTGATCATCCGGGCGCACATGGGGACCACGATCGATATCGCGGTGGGTGATAACGCCGGCATGGTCGTCGCCTACGAGGCCGACCTCATCGACCCGGACACCCACCTCGGCTGGAGCGTGATCATCGTGGGCCGGGCATCGCGGATCTCCGAGGGCGCCGAGGCCGACCGGTTCCGACGGCTCCTCCAGCCCTGGGTGGCGGGCGCCAGCGCCGACGACGTCATAGCGATCCGGGCGGACCTGGTGGACGGCTTCCGGCTGGTGGCCTGACCTGCGCCGCCGCCCACATCCGCTGGTACAGGCCGCCCGCCTCGAGCAGCGCCTGGTGGGTGCCGCGCTCGGCCACCCGGCCGCCGTCCAGCACGACGATCTCGTCCACCTGATCCAGCCCGTCCATCTCGTGCGTGATGAGCAGGGTGGCCCGGCCGCGGGCGGTAGCCTGCGCGGTCGCGGCCAGCAGGTCCGCGGTCAGCGCCCGCCGGTTGTCCGGATCCAGGTGGGCGGTGGGCTCGTCCAGGATCAGCAGCGCCGGGTCGGCCAGCAGCGCCCGGGCCAGCGCGATCCGCTGCCGCTCGCCTCCTGAGACGGCGGCGCCGCGGGGCCCGACCGGGGTGTCCCAGCCCTGCGGCAGTGAGGCGATCCACGGCAGCAGGCGGGCCTGCCGGGCGGCCTCCGCCAGCTCGTCCTGGGTGGCCTCCGGCCGGGCCAGCCGGATGTTCCCGGCGATGGTCGTGTCGAACAGGTGCGGATCCTGGGCGCAGCCGGTGATCATGGTCCGCACCTGATCAGGGTCGTAGCTGGCCAGGTCGGCGCCGCCCAGGGTGGCCGTGCCGCCCGCCAGGTCGCAGAACCGCAGCAGCAGGGCGGCCACCGTGGACTTGCCGGCCCCGCTCGGGCCGACCAGGGCCACCCGCCGGCCGGCGTCGAGGTCGAGGTCCACGCCGTCGACGGCCAGCGGCCCGTCCGGCTCGTACCGCACCTGGGCGCCGCGCAGCCGGACCCGCAGCGGGCCGGCGGGCAGCGGCCGCGGGGTGGCCGGCCCGGGCACCGGGTCCGGCGCGTCCAGCACCTCACCCACCCGGGCCGCGCTGGTCCGAGCGTGGCCCAGCGCGATGGCGGCGGCGGGCAGCGCGGTCACCGCCTCGAACGCGGCCAGCGCGGTGAGCGTGATCACGGCCAGCGGGACCTGGCTCATCGTCCCCGCGCCGACCGCGGCCACGCCCAGCACGAGCACCCCCCAGAGGGTCAGCCCCGCCACGGCCTGGAACAGCCCGCTGCCCAGGGCGGCGCCGGCCGCCGACGTCCGGGCCAGCCGGGTCAGCTCCTCGTCGGCCGCGTCGGACCGGGCCAGCGCGGCGTCCTGGGCGCCGAACGCGTGCAGGTCCGCGGAGCCGGCCAGCAGGTCGGTCACCCGGGCGCTCAGCACGCCGCGGGCCGGCGCGGTGAGCCGCGCCGCCCGGCGGGCCCGGGCCGCGGCCAGCCAGGACACGGCCAGCCCGGCCACCAGCAGCCCGGCGGCCAGCACCGCGCCCGCCGGGGCCAGGATGATCAGGCAGGCGACGGCGGCGCCCGCGCCGACCAGGAACGCGGTCAGCGGCGGGGCGATGCCGCGGATGAACAGATCCTGGGTAGCGTCCACGTCGCTGACCAGCCGGGCCAGCAGGTCCCCGGACCGGAACTCGCGCAGCCCGGCCGGGGCCAGCCGTTCCAGCCGCTGGTAGACGCGGACCCGCACGTCGGCCAGCACCCGGAAGGCGGCGTCGTGCGAGGCGAGGCGTTCGATGTAGCGGAACACCCCCCGGCCCACGGAGAGCCCGCGCACCGCGACCACGGCCACCGAGATGGCCACGATGTTGGGGTGCTGGGCGGCCCGGGCCAGCAGGAAACCGGACGTCGCGAGCAGCGCCACGGCGCAGCCGGTGGACACCGCGCCCGCCAGCACCGCCACCACCAGCTGGCCGCGCAGCGGCCGGGCCATCCGGAGCAGCCGCAGCAGCGGGTGCGCGGCCCGGGACGGGGGGCGCGGGGCCGGGACCGCCGCAGGCGCGGCCGGGGCCGCCGGGGCCGCGGTCATGACGTAGCCGCCAGCGCACGGCCGCCGCCGACCATGCCGAAGCAGCCCGCCGCCAGCACCAGCCGGCCCTGGTCCAGCGTGAGGATCCGGTCGGCGCCGCCCGCCCAGCCCAGCCCGTGGGTGATCAGGAGCACGGTCCGGCCGGCCATCAGCCGCTCAATGGTGTCGGTGATCATCCGGGCGGTCAGCGGGTCCAGGTGCGCCGCCGGCTCGTCGAGCAGCAGCAGCGGCGCGTCCTGCAGGAACGCCCGGGCCAGCGCGATCCGCTGCCGCTGGCCCGCGGACAGCCGCGCTCCGCGCTCCCCCAGGGGCGTGCCGTACCCACCGGGCAGCGCGCCGACGAACTCCGCTGCCCCCGCCAGGGTGGCGGCGTGCGCGATGTCCGCCGGGGACGCATCCGGGCGGCCGAGGGCGATGTTGCTGGCCACCGTCCCGTCGAACAGGTACGGGTGCTGCGGGACCCAGGCGATCTGGCGGCGCCACGCGGCCAGATCGAAGGCGGTGATATCGGTGCCCGGCGCCCCGGGCGCCCCGGCCTCGATCCGCCCCCCGGTCGGCGAGGCGAACCGGAGCAGCAGGGCCAGCAGCGAGCTCTTTCCCGCGCCGCTCGGGCCGGTCACCGCGATCCGCTCACCCGGCCGGATCACCAACGACACCCGGTCCAGCGCCGGCGCGTCGCGGCTCGGGTACATCAGCGAGGTTCCGTTGAGGAAAATAAAGTCGCGGCGGAGGTCAGCCTCAGCGGGCGGCCCACAGCCCAGCCCGCGCCCGGCTGGTGCCCCCGTGGTTCCCGGGAGCGCCGTGGTTCCCGGGAACGCGGTGGTTCCCGGGAGCGCGGTGGTCTCCGGGAGCGGGGTCTCCAGGATCTCGCAGGCGCGGCCCGCCGCGGTCACCCCCTCCATGCTCGCGTGGAACTGCATCCCGACCGCGCGCAGCGGCAGGTACGCCTCGGGCGTGAGCAGCAGGACCAGCAGCGCGGTCTGGTAGGGCAGGTGCCCGGCCAGCAGCCGCAGCCCCACCTCGACCGCCACCAGCGCGGTCGCGATCGCCGCGGACAGCTCAAGCACCAGGGCGGACAGGAACGCCACCCGCAGCGTGCGCATGGTCGCCTGCCGGTGCGCGTCGGTGACCTCCCGGATCACCGCGGCCTGGGCCTTGGCCCGGCCGAACAGCTTGAGCGTGGGCAGCCCCTCGACCACGTCGAGGAAGTGCCCGCCGAGGCGGGCCAGCAGCTGCCACTGCCGCTCGGTCTGGGCCCGGGTCTGCAGCCCGATCAGCACCGCGAACACCGGGATGATCGGCAGCGTGACCGCGATCACCAGCGCGGAGATCCAGTCGGCCAGCCCCACCCGGATCAGCACCGCCACCGGCACCAGGCAGGCCAGCACCAGCTGGGGCAGGAACCGGGCGAAGTAGGCGTCGAGCGCGTCCAGCCCCTTGGTGGACACGGTGATGATCTCCCCGGTCCGCTGGCCGCCGAGCCAGGCTGGTCCCAGCCGCAGCACGTGCGCGGTGAGTTTGCGGCGCAGCTGTGATTTGACCGCCGCGGCGGCGCGCAGCGCGGCCAGTTCCCCGCCGTAGGCGGTGACCGCCCGGGCGGCCAGCACGGCCAGCAGCACCCCCAGCGTGGTGGCCAGGGCGGCCACGCCGATCCCGGTGGCCGGCGCGGCCAGCGCGTGCGCCAGCAGGCCGGCCTGGGCCAGGATCAGCGCGGTCGTGGCCAGCCCGAGCAGGACCGTGAGGACCAGGTACCCACGGGCGGCGGCAGCGTGCCGGAGCAGCCGCGGATCGACCGGCCTCATAGGCCGCTGGGTGCGTGAGCCGCCGGCCCGGCGGGCGACGGCCCGGATGACGGCTTACCGGATGACGGCTTGGGGGGCAGGAGCGGCGGCAGCGGCGTCCCGCCGACCCGGTGCCGGAATACCCAGTAGGTCCAGCCCTGGTAAGCCAGGACCACCGGGGTGAAGAGCAGGGCGACCCAGGTCATGACAGTGAGAGTGTAGTGCGACGATGACGCGTTGTTGATAGTGAGGGAGTAGGCAGCGGACGTGGTGGACGGCAGCACGTCCGGCCACAGGTCGCCGAAGAGCGTCGCCACCACGAGCACCAGGGTGACCGCGGTGCCCGCGAAGGCCCAGCCCTCCTTGCCCCGGGCGATCGCCGCCACGGCGGCCAGCAGCGCCACCGCGGCCAGGGCGGCGGTGATGTCGGTCGCCAGGCGGCCGTGCGCCACCTGGCTCGCGATCAGGAACGCGGCGGCCACCGGCACGGTCGCGGCGGCGATGCGCACCGCCGCCTTCCGGGCCCGGGCACGCAGGTCCCCGGTGGTCCGCAGGGACAGGAAGATCGCGCCGTGCAGGGCGAACAGGGTCAGCGTGGCCAGGCCGCCGAGCAGCCCGTACGGGTTCAGCAGGGTCAGCAGGTTGCCCGTGACCACGTGCCCGGCGTTCATCGGGACGCCGCGGACGATGTTGGCGAAAGCCACTCCCCACAGCAGCGCGGGCAGCGCGGAGCCCCAGAAGATGGCCCGGTCCCAGCCGCGCCGCCACCGGTCCGTGGCCACCTTGCCGCGGAACTCGAAGGACACGCCCCGGACGATCAGCGCCACCAGGATGAGCAGCAGGGCAAGGTAGAAGCCGCTGAACAGGGATGCGTACCAGAGCGGGAACGCCGCGAACGTCGCGCCGCCCGCGGTGAGCAGCCAGACCTCGTTGCCGTCCCATACCGGCCCGATGGTGTTGATCATCGCCCGGCGGTCGGTGTCGTCGCGGCCGAGGAAAGGCAGCAGGATGCCGACCCCGAAGTCGAAGCCTTCCAGGACGAAGTACCCGGTCCACAGGACGGCGATCAGGATGAACCAGAAGGTGGTGAGAGCCATGTCAGTCTCCGCGGATCGCGATGTCTAGTAGGTGAGCCGGCCGTGGCCGGCGCATGGCTAGTAGGTGAAGACGGGGACGGGCTCGCCCGTCCCGGTCCCGGGCGTCTCGGGCTGCTCGGCCGGCGGCCCGGCTTTGATGGACCGGATCATGAGCCAGCCGGCCACCGCGCCCAGCCCGCCGTACAGCAGGGTGAACACCACCAGCGACGCCGCCACCGTCCAGGCCGACACCCCCGGCGACACGCTCTGCGAGGTCTGCAGCACGCCGAACACCGTCCACGGCTGCCGGCCCATCTCGGTGAAGATCCAGCCCATGGTGCTGGCCAGGTACGGGGTGGCGACCGCGGCGATGGCCGCCCGGTAGAACCAGCGGCTCTGCGGGATCCGGCGCCGCCGGGTCAGCCAGAGCCCGGCCAGGCTGAACAGCGCGGCCAGCGTGCCGAACCCGACCATCAGCCGGAACGACCAGTAGGTCACCGGGACGTACGGCTTGTAGTCGCCCGGGCCGTACTTTTTCTCGTAGGCGCGCTGGACATTGTTGATGCCCTGGACCGTGCCGTGCGGGTCCAGGGTGGCGATCAGCGACAGCAGGTCAGGCACCCGGACGCCCCACAGCTGGCTGTCGCCGTTCAGCGTGCCCACCGTGAACAGTGAGAACGAGGCCGACGAGGAGGTGTTGTAGAGGGCTTCCGCGGCGGCCATCTTCATCGGCTGCTGGGAGTCCATCAGCCGGGCCTGCAGGTCCCCGGTGACCGCGGTCGCGATCCCGCCGACCAGGGTGACGACCAGGCCGAGCCGCATGGCCCGGCGGAACAGCCCGGTGTCCCGGCCGGAGCGCCGGGCCAGGTGCCAGGCGCTGGCCGTGGGTCACCGGGTTGATCCGGTAGCCGACGGGATGCTGCATCCAGGAGTTCGCGGCCAGGATGAAGTAGGCGGACAGGTTGCTGCCCAGCGCGGCCAGCCAGATCATCGCCAGGTGCACCCGGGGCGGGAGGCGGCCCCAGCCGAAGATCCACAGCCCGAGGAAGGTGGATTCGGCGAAGAACGCCAGCAGGCCCTCCATGGCCAGCGGCGCGCCGAACACGTCGCCGACGAAGCGGGAGTAGGCCGACCAGTTCATCCCGAACTGGAATTCCTGGACAATGCCGGTAACCACGCCGACCGCGAAGTTGATCAGGAACAGGGTCCCGAAGAACTTGGTCATCCGCAGGTAGTCGGGGTCCCCCTTCACTGTCACCCCCTCCCGGGGGCCTGACGGGCTGTGCGGGGTCCGCCGCGGCGCTGGGGTGCTGGCGCTGGGGCGCTGGTGTTCCGGGCGCTGGTCTGGACCCAACTGGATCTTCACTGCCGGAAACCACCCGCTGATAGGGACGCTGGCGCTCTGCCGCCAGGACGTTCGTCAGGGGCGCAGGCCCCGGGCGTACCCCCGCCGGCCGGGGGCTCAGGGCCGAACGGCCTCCTCGCCCGGGACGTCGGCCCAGTGCCCCGGATGATGGCCAGGACCCATGCTGAAGCAGGGAGCAGAACCGTCCCGCCCGGGAAGTGAGATCTATGCCGCTCGAGCCGCACGTGAGGAGGACGACGATGAAGGCTGAAATCGGTGACCGCCTGGTCACCGAGGGACCGGACGGGCAACGCGAATGCCTGATCATCGGCCTGCAAGGCGCCAACGGGTCGCCGCCCTACGTGGTCCGCTGGCTCGCCGACGGGCACATCGCGCTGGTCGTCCCCGGGCCGTACACGAAGCTGGTGCGCAGCGGGTAACCCTCCGGAGGCACACCCGAGAAGGAGCCATGATCTCCACTGACACACCGCAGGCCGCGCGGGGTCCCCTGCGGGCATCGCTCCCGCGGCACGGGACACGGCTGCGCCAGAAGCTGGCCGGCGACGCCGGCGTGCTCGGCCTGCCCGGGGGGCCCGCGCAGGCCGGGCCGGTCAGCGAGCGGCAGCTGACCGGGCTGCCCAGCGCGGCCCAGCGGTACCTGCGGTTCATGGGCGTGGTGGGACGGCCGCCCGACTGGTCCTACCTGGCCCACTGCACCGGCCGGTTCCGGCTGCGGCCCGGCTGGCCGTGGCTGCCCTGCGAGGCCTGGCAGTACAACTCCGGCGTGGAGGTCGCCCGGGTCTTCCGGCTGCGGATCGGCGGCCCGCTGCCGATGAGCGCCCGGGATGTCTACCTGCACGGCCAGGGCAGCGTGCGCGGCACGCTGGCGGGCCTCGTGCACCTGGTCAGCGGGGCCGGCCCGGAGTACGACGTCAGTGAGCTCGTGACCTACCTGAACGACGCGGTCTTCTGTGCCCCCGGCACACTGCTGAACCTGCCGCTTACCTGGACCACGGCGGGCGACCGCTGCTTCGACCTGACCCTCCGCGACGCCGGACACCGCGTCACCGCACGGGTGTTCCTCGACGACCACGGTGGGCCGGTCGACTTCAGCACCGAGGACCGCTGGTGCGACCTGCCGGGCGGTCTGGCCCGGGTGCGCTGGACCACCCCGGTGCGGGGCTGCCGCCAGGCCGGCGGCCGCTGGCTGCCGACCCGCGGCACGGCCATCTGGCATCTGCCGGGCGGGGACTTCAGCTACGCCGAGCTCCGTTTCCGGCCCGGCGACCTGAGCTACAACGTCGCCCCGCACGAGCTGACGCGAAAACCGGTCGCCGCGAGCGTGGATGGCGGCCCGCCAGCTGGGTAGAACTGGGGGCCATGCTGCCGATCACCGAGCTGAGCGGCCGTTATCAGCTGGAAGAACTGATTGCGGCTGGCGGGATGGGTGAAGTCTGGCGGGGCCTGGACCGGGTACTGGCCCGCCCCGTCGCGGTCAAACTGCTCCGGCCTGAATACACGCGCGATGAGGTCACGCTGCTCAGGTTCCGCGCTGAGGCACAGCACGGGGGCCTGCTGAGCCATCCCGGTATCGCGCAGGTGTATGACTACCGTGATGCGAGCCCGGAGTGTCCCGCCTACCTGGTGATGGAGCTGGTGACCGGTTCCTCCCTGGCCGCCGTGCTGGCGGCCGGCCGGCTGGAACCCCGGCGTACCGCGGATGTGGTCGGCCAGGCGGCCTTGGCCCTGCACGCCGCGCACGCCGCCGGGGTGCTGCACCGCGACATCAAGCCCGGCAACCTGCTGATCAGCCGCGACGGCCAGGTCAAGGTGACCGACTTCGGCATCGCCCAGTCGTCCCGGACTGAGAACCTCACCAGTACCGGGGCGCTCATCGGGACCATGGGCTATCTCGCCCCGGAGCGCGTCTCAGGCGGCTCAGCGACGGTGGCGAGCGACCTGTACGCGCTGGGCATCGTGGCCTATGAGTGCCTGACCGCGCAGCCGCCTTTCCGCGGCGAGCCGCTGCAGGTGGCGCTGGCCCACCGTGACCAGGACCTGCCCGGGCTCCCGGCGTGGTGCCTGCACCAGCCCGGCGGACCGGAGCTGGCCGCGCTGATTGCCGGCCTGACCGCCAAGGATCCGGCCGCCAGGCCGGCCACAGCCGCTGAGGTGGCCGGGCGGGCCCGCCGTATCGCTGACGGCCTGGCGGCGTGGCCGGGAGGGCCCGCCGCACCCACCGGACCGGACCGGACGCTGGCGTTCCCGGCCGCCCGGCCCGGCAGCGCCCGGCCCGGCAGCGCCCCGCCCGGTACGCCATCTGGTGAGCCGCCAGGAGGGACGCCCGGTGGGCCACCGCGCCGCTGGAGGGTCGCGGTCGGCCTGCCCTGCGGCATCCTCGTGGCGGCCCTGCTCGGCTGGCTGGTGGCCACGGCCCAGTCGCACCCCGCGCAGCCCGGCGGCACGCCCGGCCCCCACCACCAGGCCGCACCGACCCCGTCCAGCGTCTCGGTGCGGACGGTCAACGTCAGTCCTGCGCTGCTGGGCCGGCCGGTCAATGTGGTCGGGCGGGAACTGCGCGGCCTCGGCCTGGTGGTCCAGGTGCGGCTACGGCCAGATCGCCAGGCCGCGCAGGGTTCCGTGCTGTGGATCTATCCCACCGGCCGGGTTCAGGAGGGCAGCGTCGTCCTGCTGACCGTCGCGACCCGGAGCACCCCGTCCGCCGCTCCATCTCAGGGGACCAGCGCTACCACGGCGGGCGGAGGGCACGGATCCCCTGGCCGCACCAAGCACCGGAAGGGACCGCCACCGGGGCACGGCTGAGCATCATCGCGACCCTGGCGGGGACGCCGCGAAAGCGCGAGCCGGTCGTGGCGCTGGCCCGGGCCACAGGCGATGATGGGGCTGCTGGCTGCCCACGAGCGAGGTGCGCGTTCGCGTTAGACCTTGAGCCACAGGACTTTTGACCCTTCTGCCAGTCCGGGGAACAGGCCAAGCTGGGCCGAGGGCCCCGCCGAGAAACAGGAGAAACAGAGTTGACTGCGCTCAGCGAAGCGGGGTGCTCGTATGCCCTGCTGGCGGACGGCACCACGATTACCATCCGGCCCGCTGGGCCAGGCGACTACGAGGCCGTCAAGCAACTGCACGAGGCCATGTCGCCGGACAACCTCTACCTGCGCTTCTTCAGCATGAGCCGGCTGGCCGCCGAGCAGGAGGCGCGCCGGGTGACCCGGCAGGACGGGCCGCCCCACGGCGCGCTGCTCGGCTTCCTGGGCGGCGAGCTGGTGGGAGTGGCCAGCTGGGAGCCGACCACCGAGCCGGAAGCCGCAGAGGCCGCGTTCGCGGTAGCCGACCAGATGCACGGCCGCGGCGTCGCCACCCTGCTGCTCGAGCACCTGGTCTCGCTGGCCCGGGAACACGGTGTGCGGGTCTTCACCGCCTCGACGCTGCCGGAGAACACCCGCATGCTCCGCGTGTTCGCCGACGCCGGGCTGACCGTGACGCGCCGGCTGGACGACGGGGTCGTCGAGCTGAGCATGCCGATCCCGCGCAGCGCCGGACTCAGCGAGGCCAGCCCGTACCTGGACGCGGTCGCGGGCCGGGAGCAGCGGGCCGAGGTGGCCAGCCTGGAGCCGCTGTTTGCCCCGCGCTCAGTCGCCGTGATCGGCGCGGGTCACCGGCCCGGCTCGATCGGCCGGTCCATCCTGCTCAACATCCGGGACGCGGGGTTCACCGGCAGCCTGTACGCGGTGAACCCACACGTGGAGGACATCGAGGGCATCCCCAGCGCGCCGACCCCGGCCGCGCTGCCCGAGCCGCCCGACCTGGCCGTGCTGACGGTGCCCGCCGACTCCGTGCCGGACGTGGCCGAGGAGTGCGGCAAGCGGGGAGCCAGGTCACTGGTGGTGATCACCTCCGGGCTGTCCGCGGCCCAGTCCGACAGCCTGCTGGACACCTGCCGTCACTGGGGCATGCGGCTGATCGGCCCGAACTGCTTCGGGGTGGCCGTGCCGGGCATCGGCCTGGACGCCACCTTCGCCGCGCATCACCCCGCCGCGGGCTCGGCTGGCCTGGTCGTCCAGTCCGGCGGCGTAGGGGTAGCCCTGCTCGAGCATTTCTCCCGGCTGGGCATCGGCATCTCCTCGTTCGCGTCCGTGGGCGACAAGCTCGACGTGTCCGGCAACGACATGCTCCAGTGGTGGGCGGAAGACGGCACCACCAAGCTCGCCGTGCTGTACCTGGAGTCGTTCGGCAACCCGCGCAAGTTCGCCCGCACCGCGGCCCGGGTCAGCGCCACCATGCCGGTGCTCACCGTGCACGCCGGCCGGTCGGCACCGGGCCAGCGCGCGGCCGCCTCGCACACCGCCGCGGCCGCCGCGCCGATGATCACCCGGCAGGCCCTGTTCGAGCAGGCCGGAATCATCTCCACCACCAGCTTCGGCGAGCTGCTCGAGGCGGCCGTCCTGCTCGCCTCCCAGCCGGTGCCCGCGGGCGGCCGGGTCGCCATCATCTCCAACGCGGGCGGCGCGGGCGTGCTGACCGCGGACGCGTGCGTCGAGGCCGGCCTGTCGGTGGCCACGCCCAGCCACGCCGCCCAGGCCAAGCTGGCCGGCGTCCTGCCGCCCGGCGCGGCGCTCGGCGGCCCGGTGGACACGACCGCCGCGGTCAGCGCCGCGGCGTTCGGTGCCGCGCTGGCCACGGTGGCCGGCGACACCGGCGTGGATGCGGTCATCGCCCTGGTCGTGCCGACCGCCGCGTCCGACCTGATCCCGGCGCTCCGCGCGGCCCGGCTGCCGGTCCCGCTGGCCGCGGTCCTGCTGGACCAGCCGGAGTCGGTCCAGATCCTGCGCAGCCCCGGGGATGCCCCCGGCAGCGCGGCCGGCTCTGGCCGCCCGGGCGGCCAGGCGATCCCCACGTACGCCTACCCGGAAAGCGCGGCGCGGGCCCTCGCCCGGGCCGCGCGGTACGGCTCGTGGCGGTCCCGGCCCGCGGACACGATCCCGGAGCTCGACGGCATCCAGACCGCCGAGGCACGGGCGCTGATCGCCTCGTTCCTGGACCGGGTCCCGGGCGGCGGCTGGCTGCCCCCGGGCGAGGCGGACCGGCTGCTGCGCTGTTACCAGCTGCCGCTGGCGGACTCCCGGCTGGTGGTCACCGCCGACGAGGCGGCGGCCGCGGCCACCGAGCTGGGCGGCCAGGTGGCCGTCAAGGCCGAGGTGGCCGGCCTGGTGCACAAGACCGACGCCGGCGCGGTGCTGCTCGGCCTCGAGGGCCCCGGCGAGGTCCGCGCCGGGTTCGCCAGCCTGGCCGAGAAGTTCGCGGGCAACTTCTCCGGCGCGCTGGTCCAGCGCATGATCAGCGGCGGCACCGAGGTGATCATCGGGGTCGTCCAGGAGCCGGTCTTCGGCCCGCTGATCGTGTTCGGCCTGGGCGGGGTGGCGACCGATGTGCTCAACGACCATGCCGCCCGGCTGGCCCCGCTGACCAGCACCGACGCTGACGACCTGATTCACTCGATCCGGGCTGCGCCGTTGCTGCTCGGTCACCGCGGCCAGCCACCGGCGGACGTGGTCGCGCTGCGGGACACCCTGCTGCGGGTGTCCCGGCTCGCCGACGACCTGCCCCAGGTCGCCGAGCTGGACCTGAACCCGGTGATCGCCCGGCCCGACGGCGTCGTCGCGGTGGACGCCCGGATCCGGGTGACCAGCCACGGGCTGGCCGACCCGTTCCTGCGCCAGCTGCCCGCACGGAAGCGACCCTGACCCTGAAGGAGCCCCCACCACATGACCGTCAGCACCAGGCCGGAGCTCACCACCGATCAGCTGCAGACCCTCAACGGGTACTGGCGCGCCGCGAACTACCTGTCCGTGGGGCAGATCTACCTGATGGCCAACCCCATGCTGACCGAGCCGCTCCGGCCGGAGCACATCAAGCCGCGGCTACTCGGCCACTGGGGCACCACGCCAGGACTGAATTTCCTCTGGTCCCACCTGAACCGGGCGATCATCACCCACGGCCTGAACATGATGTACGTGATCGGCCCGGGCCACGGCGGCCCGGCCGCGATCGCCGCCACCTGGCTGGACGGCAGCTACAGCGACATCTACCCGAGCATCCCGCGTGACGTCACCGGGATGGGCCGGCTGTTCCACCAGTTCTCGTTCCCCGGCGGGGTGCCCAGCCACGTGGCCCCCGAGACACCGGGCTCCATTCACGAGGGCGGCGAGCTGGGTTACTCACTCGCGCACGCGCACGGCGCCGCGTTCGACAACCCGGACCTCATCGTGGCCTGCGTCGTCGGGGACGGCGAGGCCGAGACCGGGCCGCTGGCCACCAGCTGGCACTCCGGCAAATTCCTGAACCCGGCCCGGGACGGGGCAGTCCTGCCGATCCTGCACCTGAACGGCTGGAAGATCGCCAACCCCACGGTGCTGGCCCGGATCCCCGAGCAGGAGCTGGACGCCCTGCTGCGCGGCTACGGCTACGCGCCGGTGTTCATCACCGGCTCCGACCCGCAGGCCATGCACGCCGAGATGGCCCAGGTGCTGGACGACGTCATCACGAGGATTCGCGACATCCAGGGTGAGGCGCGGGCCGGCACGAGCCGGAACGGCAGCGGCACCCGCCCGCGCTGGCCGATGATCGTCATGCGCACCCCCAAGGGCTGGACCGGCCCAGCCGTGGTGGACGGCCGCCCGGTGGAGGGAACCTGGCGGGCGCACCAGGTACCGCTGGCCGAGGTACGCACCAACCCGGCGCACCTGCGCCAGCTCGAGGACTGGATGCGGTCCTACCGGCCGGACGAGCTGTTCCACGCCGACGGCCGGCCGCGCGCGGAAATCCTCGGCTTCGTCCCGCCCGGCGAGCGCCGGATGGGTTCCAACCCGCACGCCAACGGCGGCCTGCTGCTGCGCGACCTGGCCCTGCCCGACTTCCGCGACTACGCGGTGGCCGTGGACCGGCCCGGGGCAACCTTCTCCGAGCCCACCCGGGTGCTCGGGACCTTGCTCCGGGACGTGGCCAGGCTCAACGCGGAGGCGCAGAACTTCCGGGTGGTCGGCCCGGACGAGACCCAGTCGAACCGGCTGGACGCCCTGCTCGAGGTGACCGGCAAGACGTGGGAGGAGGCCACCCTGCCGGTGGACGAGCACCTGGCCCAGGACGGCCGGGTGATGGAGATCCTGTCCGAGACCACCTGCCAGGGCTGGCTGGAGGGGTACCTGCTGACCGGCCGGCACGGCCTGTTCTCCTGCTACGAGGCGTTCATCCACATCGTGGACTCGATGTTCAACCAGCACGCGAAGTGGCTCAAGGTCTCCCGCGCGCTGCCCTGGCGGCGGCCCATCGCCTCGCTGAACTACCTGCTCACCTCGCACGTGTGGCGGCAGGACCACAACGGGTTCAGCCACCAGGACCCAGGCTTCATCGACCACGTGATCAACAAGAAGGCGGAGGTCGTCCGGGTGTACCTGCCCCCGGACACCAACACCCTGCTCTCGGTGGGCGACCACTGCCTGCGCAGCCGGGACTACGTGAACGTGGTCGTCGCGGGCAAGCAGCCCTGCCACAACTGGCTGGACATGGAGTCCGCCATCCTGCACTGCACCCGGGGGGCCGGGATCTGGGAGTGGGCCAGCAGCGACCGCAACGGCACCGAGCCCGACGTCGTACTGGCCTGCGCGGGTGACGTGCCCACCATGGAGGTGCTGGCCGCGACCAGCATCCTCCGCGAGCACCTCCCTGACCTGCGGATCAGGGTGGTCAACGTGGTGGACCTGATGCGCCTGCAGCCGGACACCGAGCATCCGCACGGGATGAACCAGGCCGAGTTCAACGCGCTGTTCACCGCCGACCGGCCGGTCATCTTCGCCTACCACGGCTACCCGTGGCTGATCCACCGGCTCACCTACCGCCGGGACGGCCACCACAACCTGCACGTCCGCGGCTACAAGGAGGAAGGCACCACCACCACGGCGTTCGACATGGTGGTGATGAACGACATGGACCGCTTCCACCTGGTGATGGACGTCATCGACCGGGTGCCCGGACTCGGTGACCGGGCCGCCTGGCTGCGCCAGCAGATGACCGACGCCCGGACCCGCCACCGCGCCTACATCCGCGAACACGGCGAGGACATGCCGGAGGTCCGCGACTGGACCTGGCCCGGCCCCGGCGCCCCGCGGACCGGACCTGCCCAGGCCTGATGGACGTTCTCGTCGTCAACGCCGGGTCGAGCAGCCTCAAGCTCAGCCTCCTCGACCCGGCGGACCAGACCCTGGCTGCCACCGAGGTGGAGCACTGGGGCACTGACGAGCCCCCGGCTGCCCTCACTTCTTTCCTCCACAAATTGTCCGGTGTCGGTGCCGTCGGCCACCGCATCGTGCACGGCGGGCCGCACCTGGAGGCGGCTGCGGTCATCGACCCCAAAGTCCGCCGGGCGATCGAGGACGCCACCGACCTGGCGCCGCTGCACCAGCCCCGGGCCCTCAGCGGCATCGACGCGGTGACGGCGCTGCTGCCCGACGTGCCCGCAGTGGCCTGCTTCGACACCGCGTTCCACGCCCGGATGCCCGCCGCCGCCAGCACCTATGCCCTGCCCGCCGCCTGGCGGGAACGGTTCGGGCTGCGCCGGTACGGGTTCCATGGCCTGTCCCACGGCTACGCGGCCCGGCGCGCGGCCCAGATGCTCGGCACGGCCCCGGAGCGGCTCCGGATCGTGTCCTGCCACCTCGGCTCCGGGGCGTCACTCGCGGCCATCGCGGGCGGCCGCAGCGTGGACACCACGATGGGCTTCACCCCGCTCGAAGGTCTGGTGATGGCCACCCGGGCGGGCAACATCGACCCGGGCCTGCTGCTCTGGCTGCTCCGCGACGGCGGGCTGGGCCTGGAGGAGCTGGCCAGCGGGCTGGAGCATCGTTCCGGGCTGGCCGGCCTGTGCGGCCTGACGGACATGCGGGACATCATCCCGGCCGCCGACGCCGGCCAGCCCGAAGCCGAGCTGGCCCTCGACGTCTACCTGCACCGGCTGCGCCAGCTCGTCGCGGGCATGGCCGCCGCCCTGGACGGCGTGGATGTGGTCGTGTTCACCGGCGGGGTCGGCGAGCACCAGCCCCTCATCCGGTCCCGGGCCGTGCCCGGCTTCCTGGGCGCCGCGCTGGACGAGCGGCGCAACGAGGCCGCCACGGGGGACGCGAACATCACCGCGGCGGGGTCGGCGGTGGCCACGCTGGTCATCACCTCGCGGGAGGACATCGAGATCGCCCGCCAGGTCCGCGCCCTCTTGGGCTAGCCGGTCAGGCCGGCACGGCCACCGAAGCCAAGGAGGCGGAGATGGCAGGGTGTATCGGCACCAGAGGCCGTCTTACGGCACGGCGCTCGTATCAACCGCGATGGTCACTTATGGCCCGCGTCGATGAGACCGGAGAGAATGTCGTCATCGACAGGCGTCTCTCCGGCTGAGACGAGCACGGGCCCAGACTGAACCGTTAACGCCCCGCCGGCACCGCGCCGGGCGGGAGAGACCGGTGCCGGAACGCCCAGCCGCGCAGCCCGTGGCCGGCGGCGTGGTCGAGATCCGCCGGGGGCACGGCCACGACCGGGCACTCCGCATGCGCCAGGCAGTACCGGCTCACCCGGGAGCTGACCAGGTGGCGCACGGTGCCGCGGCGGCCGGCCCCCACGACGAGCAGGTCAGTGGGCCTGCAAGCGGCCGCGACGAGCACCTCGCCGGGTTCGCCGCGCAGCACCATGGGCTCGGCCGGGCGGCCCGCAGGGGCGATCCCGCCCCAGGCCATCTCGAGCGCGGTCCACAAGCGGAGCCAGGCCGCGTCTCGCCAGACCTGGCGTAGGTGCCCAGAGGGATGAGTGCGGTCGGCGAAGTCGCCGCCGGGCGGCATCCAGGCGAGCACTGGGACGAGAATGCTGTCGTTCTTCCGCACGATCCCGGCGGCGTAGCGCAGGGCCTGCAGGCTGCCCGGTGACCCGCTGGTGCCGATGATGATCCGACGAGCGGCGTGCACGGGGAACTCCTTCCCGAACGGTGAGTCTGCCGTCTTCCAGCTAACCGCGCGGATCCCGGCCCGGGCCGGGTCCTGACGCGTCCCTAACGGAGGGCCGCCGGATTCATGCGCGCCGCCAACGCCCGCCCCGTCGCCCACCGTGCCTGCGCCCGCAGCATTGACACTTACTCTGAATTGAGAGTAACTTTCTTTTAAGTTCAGCTCTCAGCCGGGCTGGACCCCTCTCCCGGACGGTGACTCATGACTGCCGACGCCAGCCTCTCGCGGACCCCGCCGACCGGCCGCCTGGGCGGCCCGGATGCCCGGCGCTGGTGGGCACTGATCGCCATCTCGGCCAGCGTGCTCGTCGTCGGGCTCGACCTGACCGTGCTCAACCTGGCCCTGCCGGTCCTGTCCACCCAGCTGCACGCGTCCACCACGGATCTGCAGTGGTTCTCGGCGTCCTACAGCCTGGTGCTGGCCGCGGCCCTGCTGCCCGCCGGGCTGCTCGGTGACCGGGTCGGGCGAAAGAAGATGCTGCTGATCGCGCTGGCCGTGTTCGGGGCCAGCTCGGCCGCGTGCGCGTTCGCCGGGTCCCCGGGCGAGCTGATCGCGGCCCGCGCCGCGCTCGGCCTGGGCGCCGCGGTGATCTTCCCGATGTCGATCGCCGTGCTGCCCGTGCTGTTCACCCCGGACGAGCAGCCCCGGGCCATCGCGGTGGTGATGGGCGCGACGTTCATCGCCTTCCCGGTCGGCCCGCTGCTGGGCGGCTGGCTGCTGGACAACTTCTGGTGGGGCTCGGTCTTCCTGATCAACGTGCCCGTGGTGGTGATCGCGCTGGCCGCCGTGGCGTTCCTGATGCCGGAATCGCACGGGGCCCGGGGCGGCCGGATCGATGTGCCCGGCATCGCCGCGTCCAGCCTGGGGCTGGCCGGGGTGACCTACGGCTGCATCAAGGCGGGCGAGAACGGCTGGAGCAACCCGGCCGCCCTGGGCACGGTCCTGGCCGGCGTGGCCGTGCTGGCGGGCTTCGTGGCCTGGGAGCGCCGGGCCGGGCGGTACGGCCAGCCGCTGGTCCCGCTGGAACTGTTCCGCTCCCGGGGCTTCACCTGGGGCACCATCCTGACCACGTTCGTCTCGTTCTCGATGTTCGGCATCCTGTTCGCGATGCCGCAGTACTTCCAGGAAGTCCGGGGCCTGGACTCCTTCGCTACCGGGCTGCGGATGCTGCCGATGATCGGCGGGATGGTAATCGGCATGATCGGCGGCACCCGGCTGCAGACGCCCCCGAAGGGGCCCGATGGTGCCCCTGCGGGCGATCCCCCGGTCGGCCCCAAGGCCCTGGTCACGGCAGGCTTCGTGGTGATGGCCGCCGGGCTCGCGGTCGGCGCCACGACCAGGGCGGCCAGCGGATCCGCGTTCACCGCGACCTGGTACGCGGCAGCCGGGCTGGGCCTCGGGCTGGCCATGCCGGCCGCGATGAACGCCGCGCTGGGCGCGCTGTCCGCGGAGCGGAGCGGATCCGGGTCAGCCCTGATCACCGCGATGCGCCAGGTCGGGGCCACGATCGGGGTCGCGCTGCTGGGCACGGTCCTGCTGTCCGCCTACCGCAGCCACCTCGACCTGGGCGGCCTGCCCGCCGCGGCCGCGGGCGCGGTCCGCACCAGCGTGGCCGCCGGGGTGAACGTGGCGGCCGCGCTGCACTCGGCGGCTCTGCTCGGCTCGGTGCGCGCCGCGTATGCGCACGGCCTGGACGTCATGCTGGTGGTGTGCGCGGCCATCGCCGCGGCTAGCGCCCTGCTCGCCCTGGTCTTCCTGCCCCGCCGGGCTCAGGCCGGCGGCCGCCCGGAGGCCGGGCCGGGGCCCGCCGTGGCCGCCGCGTCCGGCCCTGCGCTCGCGCCGCCGGGTCCGGCCGGGCAGGATCATGGGCATGAGCACGCACGAAGCTGAGCAGCCCGGGCTGCGGGAGCGCAAGAAAGCCAGGACGCGTGCCTCCATCCGGGAGCACGCGTTGCGGCTGTTCCGCGAGCAGGGGTACACCGCCACCCGGGTCGAGCAGATCGCCGAGGCGGCCGAAGTGTCCCCGGCGACGTTCTACCGGTACTTCCCGACCAAGGAAGACGTGGTCCTGCAGGACGATCTCGACGTGCTGACCCTGGGCGCGCTGGAGGCCCAGCCGCCGGGGCTGAGCCCGCTGGCCGCGATCCGGGCCGCGGTCGCCGCCGCCCGGGCCGGGTTCACCGACGAGGAACGGGAGCGGTTCCGGCAGACCACCGCGCTGACCCTGGCCGTGCCGGAGATCCGGGCCCGGGCGCTGGACGAGTTCGCCCGCACCATCGACGTCACGGCCGTCCTCCTGGCCAGGCGGAGCGGGCAGAAACCCGATGACATCGCGGTGCGCGCGCTGGCCGGGGCGGTCTTCGGGGTGATCCTGGCCACCACGCTGCCGGTCCTGGAACGGGGCGAGATCGACCTGGACGCCATCTTCGCCTCGGTGGACGCCGGCCTGGCCCAGCTGGAGGCCGGGTTCACGGGCTGACCCGGGGCCGGCTGCCCGGCGGCCAGCCCTGAGCAGCTAGCCTCAGCGGCCACCTCTCAGCGGACCCCGCGCGGCCGGAACTGCACGCTGATCCGCGGCCCGGTGGCCCGGGCCGTCTTCGGCACCGCATGCTCCCAGGTGCGCTGGCAGCTGCCGCCCATGACCAGCAGATCGCCGTGGCCGAGGTCGTAGCGCCGCGACGGGCCGCCGCCGCGGGGCCGGAGCGCCAGGGCCCGCGGCGCGCCCAGGGACACGATGGCCACCACGGTGTCTTCCTTCGCCCCGCGGCCGATCCGGTCGCCGTGCCAGGCGACGCTGTCCCGGCCGTCCCGGTACAGGCACAGTCCGGCCGTGCAGAACGGCTCCCCCAGGTCCGCCCGGTAGTGCCGCCCCAGCGCCTCGCGGGCCGCGTCCAGCGCGGGGTCGGGCAGGTCTTCCCCCTCGCCGTAGAAGCAGAGCAGCCGGGGCACCTCGACCACCCGGTCGTACATCCGACGCCGCTCTTCCCGCCACGGCACCGCCTCGCGCAGCCGGTCGAACAGGACGTCGGCGCCCGCCATCCAGCCGGGCCGGAAGTCCACCCAGGCGCCGTGGCCGAGCACGGTCCGGCGCACCGACGCTTCGAGTGGTCCCGGCGCCGGCTCGTCGCTCAGGTCAAGCAGGGATCCCTGCAGGCCAGTGTCCATAACTCGAGCATATGTCATTAATCAAATGTGTGTTCGACCTCAGTTGGGCGCAGGATTGACGGCTCTGCGCACTGCCTACTATTTTGATCTGCATAACAGGAAATTAGCGGCCGTCAGCTGCCGAGGAGCCCCCATGACCCTGGCTGGCCAGCAGGCCCCGGTTGCCGCGTGGGATGAGCCCGAGGGCCTGAAACCGCGCGGCACCGTCGTCGTGATCCCCGGCCGGGGCGAGCAGCCGGCGCTCTACGAGCGGTTCGGCCGGCGCCTGGCCGCCGACGCCTACCGCGTCCGGGTGGTCACGGACCCGGCCGCCGACGCGGGGCTGGCCCAGGCGCAGGTGGCCGGCTTCCTGTCCGACCCGGACCTGCCCGCGCCCCGGGTCCTGGCCGGATCGGACACCGGCGCGCTGTTCGCGGTCATCCTGGCCGGGTCCGGTGAGATCCCGCCGGTGGACGGGCTCATCCTGGCCGGGCTGCCGACGGCGGACGCCAGCGGCCCGGCCGGATCGTGGGACGAGGAACTGGATAGCCGGACCGCCTGCCCGACCCATCGCGGCCGGCTGGCCACCCCCGACCTGCGCCGGGGCGCGCTCTACGAGCCGTATCCGGACGGGTGGCTGGAGCGCGCGGACCTGACCGGGGTGCAGGCGCCCATCCTCGGCCTGCACGGCGCCGACGACCCGATCAGCCCGCTGGCCCAGGCCCGGGCCCGCTACGGCACGGCCGTCACCGCCGAACTGGTCAGCATCGCCGGCGGCCGTCACGACGCCCTGAACGACCAGACACACCGGACGGCGGCGGCCACCGTGGTGCTGTTCCTGGAGCGGCTCCGCCAGGAAGGCGGCCCCGATCCCATCGCGGTCCGGGAGCAGCTGGCGGCCGGCCAGCCGTAACCGGGTCGCGATCAAAAACTTGTTCGAACACAGATCGCGTGGCCTGCCCCGCCCGGCCCGCCGTGAGCCTTAGAGTGTCCTGCGTGGCAGGCCGAGAGCTAGGTGAGATCGTTGAGGCGGGCTGGGCCGGGGCCCTGGCCCCGGTGGCGGACCAGATCAGCGCGATGGGTGACTTCCTGCGGGCCGAGGTGGCCGCGGGGCGGCGTTACCTGCCCGCGGGTGACCGCGTGCTCCGCGCGTTCCAGCAGCCCTTCGCCGACGTGCGGGTGCTGATCGTCGGGCAGGACCCCTACCCGACCCCGGGGAACCCGGTCGGGCTGAGCTTCTCGGTCGCGCCGGACGTGCGCCGCCTGCCGCCCAGCCTGATCAACATCTTCCGCGAGTACACCGCGGACCTCGGCTACCCGGCGCCGGCGAGCGGGGACCTGACCCCGTGGGCCGAGCGGGGCGTGCTGCTGCTGAACCGGGTCCTCACCGTCGAGCCCCGCAAGCCGGGCTCGCACCGCGGCCAGGGCTGGGAAGAGGTCACCGAGCAGGCCATCCGGGCCCTGGCCGCGCGGGACACGCCGATGGTGGCGATCCTCTGGGGCCGCGACGCTCGGAACCTGGCCCCGCTGCTCGGCGGGGTGCCGCTGGTCGAGTCGCCGCACCCCAGCCCGAACTCCGCCGACCGGGGGTTCTTCGGCTCCCGCCCGTTCAGCCGGGCCTCGGCCCTGCTGGAGGAGCAGCGCGCCGGCGGCATCGACTGGAAACTCCCATGACGGCCGCCCCCGGCATCCTCTCCCGCTAGCGGCCAGCTACCGGGAATGTTGAGCGATCAACTATCGTTAGGCATATTGCGGGCCACCGAAGGCTGGAAGGGCATCAGCCAGGCGCGTGAACGTGCCCTTCAGGCTGGCCGAGAAGGCTTAACAGAGGAGATGTCATGCCAGCGGTGACTGTAGAGGACATTCTGGTCCTGCCCCGCGTCCCCGAGCCGGACGCCGCCACCGCGGCCGAGCGGCCGGTCGTGTCGGTGACCACCGCGCCGTCCGGTTTCGAGGGCGAGGGCTTCCCGGTCCGCCGGGCGTTCGCCGGCGTGGACCTGGGACAGCTGGACCCCTTCATCCACATGGACCAGATGGGCGAGGTGGAGTACGCGCCGGGTGAGCCCAAGGGCACGCCCTGGCACCCGCACCGCGGCTTCGAGACCGTCACGTACATCATCGACGGCGTCTTCCAGCACCAGGACTCCAACGGCGGCGGCGGCCTGATCACCAACGGCGACACCCAGTGGATGACCGCGGGCGGCGGGATCCTGCATATCGAGACGCCCCCCGAGGAACTGGTGGTCAGCGGCGGCCTGTTCCACGGCTTCCAGCTGTGGGTCAACCTGCCCCGCAGGCTCAAGATGACCGCCCCGCGCTACCAGGACATCCGGGCCCAGCAGGTGTCGCTGCTGTCCTCGCCCGACGGCGGCGCGCTGATCCGGGTCATCGCCGGTGACCTGGCCGGGCACCCGGGCCCCGGCGTCACCCACACGCCCATCAGCCTGCTGCACGTGACCCTGCAGCCCGGCGCCCAGCTGCACCTGCCCTGGCGCAGCGACTTCAACGCGCTGGTCTACGTGCTCGGCGGCTCCGGCACCGCCGGCCCGGACCGCCGTCCGATCCGCACCGGGCAGCTCACGGTGTTCGGCGCAGGGGACGCGCTGACCGTGGAGGCAGCCCGGACCCAGGAGGGGCCCGGCCGCGAGCTGGACATCCTGGTCCTCGGCGGCCAGCCCATCCGCGAGCCAGTCGCCGCGTACGGACCGTTTGTGATGAATACCCGTGAAGAGCTGGCGCAGGCCTTCGAGGACTTCCAGGCGGGCCGGCTGGGCAGTATCCCTGCCCAGCGCGATCCCCGCCCAGCGGGCGCCGGGATCCCCGCCGAGCCGCACCCCGGGCACGACGTCCTGTAACCCGCCCGGCACTCCTCAGCGCGGTGCGTTGTGCGCCTCCCCGGCACATGATGCACCGCGCTGCCACCACCGCAGCCCCAGTACCGCCTGCCAGAAGCAGGTCAGCGCCCGGCTGCCCCGGGGTTCGGGTAGCCCGGACTGATCTGGGGTGTGTTGCGCGCCTGAGCGGGTCGTTCTGGGGGTGAGTGTGTGTCCGCGACGGGCAGTGAGAGCGCGCAGGGCGCATCGGCGTCGTGGAGGATCCGGATGTCCGCGGCGACGAGCCGGGTGGCGGTTGCCACCGGCTCGGCTGTCCCGGTGTTGCGTGCGTACCGGGGGTGCGCCCCGCCGGAGACCTGCAGCCTGATCCGGTGCCCGGCATCGAACCGGTAGGCGGTGGCGCTCATCGGAATGGTGACCGGGGCGTCGTCGCTGGCGCGGCTGCCCGGCTGGTGCCGGATCAGGCCGTCGCAGATGTTGCGTGAGCGTCCGCGCGGGTCGACGTCGCACAGCCGGGCGAACACGTCGTGGTGGGGGTTGCTGGCACGGATCCGCAGCCGGGCGCTGACCGGGCCGAGGATTTCCAGGGCGTCGGTGAGCGGGTCGCTGGTGAACGTGAGGACATCGGCGCGTGCCTCCAGGTCGGTGTTGTCCACCGCGCCCGCGTTGCGCGAGAGTACCGGCCCGCCGATGGAGGGAGTCGGGTTGGACGGGTCGTAGCGGAACGATGACGACCCGGCCCGCGCGGGAGGATGGTCGCGTAGCGCACCGTCGGCGTCAAGGTACCAGGCCCGGGTGCGGACCTGCGGCGGCGGCCACTCGGGCAGGTCGCGCCATTGGCCGCAGCCGCCGACGTGCACGCGCACCGGCGGGCCTGCGGGGCGGCCGGGATCGGCGGACAGGCCGGCGCGCAGCTCACTCAGCGCGCGGGGGAAGACCACCGGCCAGCCCTTGTCGAAGATGGATGTGTGGTTCCAGGGGCCGATGAGCAGCCGGACGTCGCTGCCCTCGCCGCGGAGCCGGCGGTACTGCTCCAGGGTCTGGTCCAGCTGGGCATCTTCCCAGCCGCTGACCAGGCTGACGGGGACAGCCAGCTTCGCGGTCGCGGCCCCCAGGTCCAGGCCGCTCCAGTACGGGCTGGCCGGGTCAGGGTTCGTGAGCCATTGCTCGAACATCCCCGCCCGCCCCCCGAGAGCGGGCGGGTAGGCGTCGATCAGCGGCAGGGTCTGCGCGACTTTGCGCTGCCGCCGGCGCAGGCGCAGTATCGCCATGGCGGCGCTGGCGGGCCCTCGCTCCGAGAACAGGTAGCCGACGGCGCCGACCAGCGCGTTTTCCAGGGCGAACGCGCCGCCGGGGTAGAAGAACGCCCGGGGATCGACGGAACCGTCGGCGACCATGGCCCGCAATTCGGGCGGCGAGCCGACGGCCAGCGCCCACTGGGCATAGCCGAGGTAACTCGTGCCGATGCCGCCCAGCGCCCCGCTGAACCAGTCCTGCTGACGCAGCCAGGCCACGGTCGCCTGGGCGTCGGCGCGCTCGTTCCGCCAGGGGTCGAATGTCCCGCCCGACCCGCCGGTGCCGCGGCAGCTCTGGACCAGGACGTGGAAGCCCTGGGCCGCGAACTGCGCCCCGTACACGTAGTCCCAGGGGAATCCGCGGCCGAACGGCGAGCGGATCAGCAGCGCCGGGCACGGCCCGTCCGCCAGCGGGACGTAGTGATCAGTGAGCAGGGGGACGCCGTCGGCCGCCGGGACCTCGATCCGCTGCTGCACCGCGACCCGGCACACCGGGTCGGGCAGGCCCCGCCGCGCCGACAGCCGGCGCATCACCCGCACGTGAAACGGAAGCCTGCCTGCCGTCCCGGGCCGGTCCGGACGCGCCATGATTACCTGCCTCACGGTCCTGCCCTGTACAAGGCACTAAGTACGGTGTTTACGCTGCCACGCTACCAGGTACGTCGTACCTTGATAAGGTCGTCCCCCGGAGGTGATGCGGGATGGCCGGGACCTGGACGGACACGCACCTGCCGATCTGGTCGCTGCCCGAGCGCGGTGAGAGGGGGCCCAAGCCCCGGCACAGCCGCACCGAGATCGCCGCCGCCGCGATCCGGATCGCCGACACCGAGGGCATCGCCGCCGTCACCATGCGGCGGATCGCAGCCGACCTGGGCACGGGCACCATGTCGCTGTACAACTACGTCCCGGCTAAAGAGCACCTCGTCCAGCTGATGGCCGATCAGGCGGCCGGGGAGTACGACTACCCGCGCAGCCCGCCGCAAGACAGCCGGGCAGCCATCGCGGACCTGGCCCGCCAGGGCCGCGACATCGCACGGCGTCACCCGTGGCTCCCCGCGGTCATGCACCGCCCTCCGCCCATGGGACCCGGCACGGTGCGCTACATCGACTACTTCCTCGGGCTGCTGGCCGGCAGCGGACTGGATGCCGCCGCGAAAATGGAGATCATCGCGATCATCAACGGCTTCGCCCTCATGTACGGCGCGATGCAGGCAGCACTCGACGACGAACGCGCGCGCACCGGCATCACCGAGCAGCAACAGCAAGCAGCGCCGGTCACGGCCCTGGCACAGGCCGCAGCCAGCGGCAACTACCCGAACCTCGTTGCCATCTTCACGACGCCAGCACCGCGACTGCGCACGGCAGACGAAATGTTCGACTCATGCCTCATCCGCCTCATCGACGGCGCGCTAGGCGGATAAGCCCCCTGCAACGCAGGCCACAGGCGAGGCCGGGCCTGAAGTGATCAGGTGACCGGCGGGGCGTGCCCGTTGGACGCGCTGGTTCCGCCCTGGTCCGCCACGGGGGTCATCGCGGCTGCCTGCGGCGCCCAGACCACGGCTGGTTCCGTGTGGCGTTCTGGTACCCCGACGATGGCGGCCAGGTCCGAGCCGTCGATGGTCTCCCGTTCGAGCAGGAGGTCGACCACCCGGCCGAGGGTGTCCAGGTTCGCGCGCAGCAGCATGGTCGCCCGGGTCTCGGCCTCGCGGAGCAGCTTGGCGACTTCCCGGTCGATGGACCGCTGGGTCTCCTCGGCGTAGGGACGGCCAGCGAACGGGTTGTCCCGGCTCGGCCCTTCCGGGCCGTAGCCGATGGGCCCGACCTCGGTCGAGAAGCCCCATTCCCGGACCATCCGGGTGGCCAGGTCGGTGGCACTCGCCAGGTCATTCGCGGCCCCGGTCGAGGGCTCTCCCAGGACGACGATCTCCGCGGACCGGCCGCCCAGCCGTACGGCCAGCGTGTCGGTGAGGTAGCTCTGCCGGTACAGGTGGCGTTCGGCCTCGGGCAGCTGCTCCGTCACCCCGAGCGCCGCGCCGCGCGGGAGGATGGTGACCTTCGCGACCGGGTCGGCGTGCTCCGACAGGACCGCGACGAGCGCGTGACCGGCCTCGTGCACGGCGACGGAGTGCTTTTCCTCGGGCAGCAGCGCGTTGGAGCCGTCGCGCCGGCCGATCAGCAGCCGGTCCCGCGCCGCGGCGAAGTCGTCCGCGGTGATGACACCGCGCCCGTCGCGCACCGCGTTGATCGCGGCCTCGTTCACCAGGTTGGCGAGGTCAGCGCCAGAGAACCCCGGTGTCCCCCGGGACACCGTGCCCAGGTCCACATCAGGCCCGAGCGTCTTGCCCTTCCCGTGGATGGCCAGGATCGCCGCCCGCTCCTTCTGGTTGGGCAGGGGTATGTCTACCGTCCGGTCGAAACGGCCGGGCCGCAGCAGCGCCGCGTCGAGGATCTCAGCCCGGTTGGTCGCACCCATGACCACCACGCTGGCGCCGGGCTCGAATCCGTCCATGTCCGACAGCAGCTGGTTGAGGGTCTGCTCACGCTCATCGTTCGAGCCGAAGCCACCGGGACCGCGTCGGCCCCCGATGGCGTCGATCTCATCGATGAAGATGATCGACGGCGCGTGCTTGCGCGCGTCGGCGAACAGGTCCCGGACCCGTGACGCGCCGACCCCGACGAACATCTCCACGAAGCTCGAGCCGCTGAGGGCGAAGAACGGGACACCCGCCTCACCGGCGACGGCCTTGGCCATTAGCGTCTTCCCGGTCCCGGGCGGGCCCACCATGAGCACGCCCTTGGGGCCGACCGCGCCCGCCCGCGCGTAACGCTGGGGGTATTTCAGGTAATCGACGACCTCCATGACCTCGGCCTTGGAGCCCTCGTAACCGGCAATGTCCGCAAACCGCGTGGTCGGCCTCTCCTCGTCGTAGAGCTTGGCCTTTGACTTGCCAATGCTCATGATTCCGCCGATCTGCTTGCGTCCGCGGCGGGCGAACCAGATGAAAACGCCGACCAGGAGCAGCAGCGGCCACAGCGAAAAGATCAGGCTGGCCACGGAGTACGAGCTCGTACTGGTGCCCGTAACCTGGACCTTGTGCTGGAGCAGCAGCGGGGAAAGAGCATTATTGCTCAGCGCGGTAGGGATCTGAGAGCTGTAGGCGACGCCGTTATCAAGCTTCCCCGTCACCAGCCCGGTCGAGCTGATCGTCGCGGTGGCGACCTTATTGGCCGTTACTTCGCTGACGAACCCGCTGTAGTTGAAGTCACGCGTCGTCGAGCTCTTGAAGCCGGGATGGAACAGCAGCAGGGTGCCGAGCACCAGCCCGCCCAGCAGTACCCAGATCGGCCACCGCGGAGTCGGCTTCGGCTCGGGGGCAGACCCGGGCCCGGACGGCCGTTTACGCAGCTTGTTGATCCTGTTCGGTGGACCCGGCGGGACCGGAGTCGACCGGTGCACGGCGCGCGCGCCCAGCTGAGCGGCCCAGGAAAATCCTGGGCGGGGAAAAATCCGATCCATGCCAGCCTCGGCTCTAAGAAATTCACCAATGTGACCGCCGAGGTCCGGGGCAGCCAGGAAATACCGTCACGCGGTGGTGCGGAAGGAATTTTTCCGGACGATCACCAGGCTGGACGCATTTCAGAGCTACGCATGGACCGCGATGACCGGCGGACCTGAGCACCAGGTCGTGCAGTGCGACCGCCTTCGCATGTTTTCCTGCCGTAGTTAAAGCGTACGCCGTCTCCTAGATATTTCCGCGGCTGCCGCCCGCGCGCCCCGGCTAGCCGGTCCCCGACGGCCTGGTCCGGGCTAGCTGGTTCCCGACGGCCTGGTCCTCGACGGCCGGGGCGCGGCAGGCTGGCCGGTTAGCGCCGGCGTCGGAACCGCCGACGGCGAGGCGCCGGAAGGCACCGGCACGGGCGTGTGCAGGGCCGGCCGGGCCGCGTGGCTGGTCGCGGGGGCCGGCCGGCTGGCAGGCTGCGGCGCAGCCGGGCGTCCGCCGCCGGCCCCGCCGATGACGACGCCGGCGGTGACGGCCCCCGCGACCGCCAGCGTGGCGACCGCGCCGGCCCGGCTGCACGCCCTCCCCGGTGCCGTCCGGCGTCAGCACCCCGGTGCCGGTGCCAACGAGAGCCGCTACCCCGGTCCCGGTGCCCTCCAGCTAGCCGGCGACCTCGATCCCGCACTGGTGTCGTGGCCCGCGGATGACCGGGACGTTCTGCCCGGCCCGGTGGGGCCTCCGGCCCTGACAGCCGGGCCGCCCGCGAGGCACGCTGGCAGCAGACCCGGGTGGAGTCAGCTGACCCTGACCCGGTCGCACACCAGGAGATGGTCATGCGAGCGCTCGCTTATCACGGCCCCGGGCACAAGGCCTGGGAAGAGGTACCCAAGCCGGACGTCATCGCCGACACCGACGCGATCGTCCGCGTCGACGCCGTCACGATCTGCGGTACAGACCTGCACATCCTCAAGGGTGACGTCCCAGCGGTGACGGACGGCCGGATCCTCGGCCACGAAGCCGTGGGGACCGTCGAATCCGTGGGCAGCGGGGTCAAGAGGGTCAATGTCGGGGACAGGGTCCTGGTCTCCTGCATCTCCGCGTGCGGGGCCTGCCGGTTCTGCCGCGAGGGTCACGCGGGGCAGTGCCTCGGCGGTGGCGGCTGGATCCTGGGCCACAAGATCGACGGGACCCAGGCCGAGTACGTCCGGGTGCCGTTCGCTGATGGCTCCACCTATCCCGTGCCGGCCGGGGTCTCCGACGAGGAGATCCTGATGCTGGCGGACATCCTGCCCACCGGCTACGAGGTCGGCGTGCTGAACGGCAGCGTGCGGCCCGGTGACGTGGTCGCGGTCGTCGGGGCCGGCCCGATCGGCCTCTCCGCGATCATGGGTGCCCGGTTGTTCAGCCCGAGCCACATCGTGGCGATCGACCTGGCCGACGCCCGGCTCGAGGCCGCGAAGCGGTTCGGAGCGGATGTCACGGTGAACAACGGAGGCCAGGACCCGGAGGAAGTCATCCGGCTGCTGACCGACGGGCTGGGCGCCGATGTCGCCATCGAGGCGGTGGGGGTGCCCGCCACCTTCGAGCTCGCCGCCAGGCTGATCCGCCCCGGTGGCCGGATCGCCAACATCGGCGTGCACGGCGAGCCCGCCACCCTGCACCTCGAAGATCTGTGGATCAAGAACATCACGATCACCACGGGGCTGGTGGACGCCTACTCGACCGCCACCCTGCTGCGCCTGGTGACCAATCATCAGCTCGACGCCGAGAAGTTCGTCACCCACCACTTCAGGCTGAACGAGTTCGACAAGGCTTACGACGTGTTCAGCCGGGCGGCTGACACCGGTGCGCTGAAGGTCGTCCTGACCCGCGACTAGCGGTCAGCAGACCGGCGTCAGCAGGACCGGCGTGGATGAAGGTCTGGTGCTGTCAGGACAGCACCAGACCTTCATTCACGGGCGCTTTCCGGCCCGGCCGGGGGACTGCTGGGGCGGGCGGGGCTCAGGTGATCAGCGGGGCTCAGGTGATCAGCTCGACGTCGTGGAAGCGCATGACACCGAACCAGTCGCTGTTCTCCGCGCGCATCAGCTGCTCGGCGTCCGCCGCGACCTCGTGGATGACCGCGAGAGAATCCGCCCGGCTCATGTCGGCATCCAGCTGCCGCAGCAGGCCGGCCATCCGCTCGTAACGCTGGCAGTGCCGGCGGAACTCGGACTGGGTCCTGATCCCGTGCACGGCGGCGCCGATGGCCGGCACGCAGATCGACAGGACGATCAGCAGCAGGCCGAGCTCGCTCGCCTCCCCGTGGTGCTCGCCCCAGCCCAGCAGGTGCAGGAACGCGGCGACTGCCGTGATCAGGAACAGCACGCCAGTGGCCGCGAACAGCCGGGAGTCCCAGGCTCCCTGGCGGCGGGCGGTGTTCTCGTGGTAGCGGATCTGCGCGCCTATCCAGTGCTCGCTGAGGTAATCACGCAGCGGCACGACATCGGCCGGGCCGAGGCGCACCTCCGGCCGGCGGGCCATGATCTCCTCGATCGCCCGCTGGATCCACACCTCGGTCGGGTCGGACAGGTACGCAGGCCGCTCGCGCCGATCCCCCGGCCCGCCGCGGTCTCCCGTCCCGGCCAGCGCCAGGAAGTACGTGGAGCGCAGCCGTTCGGCCAGGAACCGGTAGGAGATCCACCGGTCCAGGATCCGCACCCGGCGGCTGACCAGCGGGGCGGCGACCAGCAGCACCAGCAGGACGACCTCCGCCGCGGTGATCCAGTTCAGCTGCGGCCAGACGGTGACCTGCACCGCGACGACGAAGACCGCGGCCGCGGCGGCCAGGAACATAGTCCAGTTCGTCAGCCGGAACACCCGCTCCAGGCGGGTCGCCCGGACGTCGGCCCGGACGAAGTACGGGGTGATCCAGCTGGCCACGCTGGTGCAGGCTAGCCCGAGGGTGCCGGGCTGCGCGGGCTCCAGACGGTCCCGTTCCACCCGGGCCCGGGCCGCGAACTCCGGGATCGCCGCCTCGTTGTACTGGCGGAACTCCCGCGCGGCCTCCTCCACGCGCGCGGCCCGCTTCTGGTCGTACCAGTAGACCGGGGTGCCTGGGCTCGACGTGGGCACCCACGCCACCGGCACGCCCTGCTCGCGGGCGTAGGCCACGACCGTGGCGGTGCCGCCGCGGCCGCGGGCCGGCTCCCCGTCCCACAGCGCGATGAGCACGTCGGCCCGGTCTACCACGTGGCGGCCGGCCCGCTCGTAAGCCTCGTCGCGGCTTCGCCCCGGCCGCGCCTGCCACACCGAGGCCGCCCCCCCGAGCAGCTCGGTGAACTCGGCTTTCGAGGCTTCCCCGGTGAAGTCACTCTGGTACTCCGCGGGCGGCAGCGGGAGCACGGCCTCCAGCGTGGCGTCCGGCGCGGCCAGCACCTCGGCCGCCACCAGGCGGTCGGCCCCCTCGGCCAGCGCGGAGATGACCAGCAGGGCAGGCTCGGCCCCGGGGCCCAGGAACCGCTCGATGACCCCCTGGATCGCGGCCCGGATGGCCGGCCTGACCAGAGCCGGGTCGGCGATCTGGCGGTGCCCGGTCACCCCGATGCGCAGCGAGAACGGCAGCTGGCCCTCCCCTTCGGGGGGCCAGCTGGTGTCCGCCGGCTCCGCGCCGGGCCGCCCGGTGGCCGCCGGCAGCTGGCGGGTCACCGGGCACACCCCAGCTCGGACGGCGGCGTGGCCGAGATATAGCGGCGCCAGTCCTGCGGGGTGAGGCTGTGCCCGGAGGTGGTGCAGGCGACCTTGACCCACTGGGCGGGCACCAGGCTGAGCTGGGTCAGCACCCCGTCGTCGGTGCGGCCATTGCCCTCGGTCACGGTGACCAGGCTGCGCCCGCCGGGAGTGAACGCCATCGTGGTCTGCTGGTACGGCGAGGCCTTGGAGATGGGGAAGACGCCCAGCACGTGCCCGGATCCCAGGTCGGCGAGGACGCCGCGGCCGTCGGCCCGTTCCCCGGCCAGCAGGACCTGGCCCGCGGGGCCGGAGCTGACCGCGATGTTCCCGTAGTTCCACGGGGTCCCGCCCTGGACCGAGCGGATCAGGCGCGTGCCGTCCGTGTCGCGCAGGTCGATGCCGCCATTCTCCCGCTGGAGCACCAGGTCCGGCCCGGAGTAGGCCAGCTCGTAGGCCCGGACCCCGGGGATCCGCCAGATCCGCCTGGTCTTGAGGTTGATGACGTAGACCTCCTGGTCGGACTGGTCGATGACCGCCGCCCTGGTCCCCGACGGGCTGACCGCGGCCTGGCGCTGGTACAGCGCGGCGTTCGGCCGGATGCCGGGCGGACCCTGGACCACCGCCCCGCTCTGGCTGGAGGGGAGCGGGCCGATCCGGACCGTCCCGGTGGCATCGACCGCGAACAGGTGGCGTCCGTCCGCGGAGAGCGCCAGATCCTGCGGCGGTTCGGGGTCCTTCCTGACCATGACAGCACGTCCCTTCCCCCCGGCGGTGACGACCGAAAGCGTGCGGCCGAACACGTAGAGCCGTGACCCGGACTTGCTCCACAACGGCAGCCCGAACTCCTCCGTGCCGCCCGTGGCGAGTTTCGTGATCTTCCCGAAGGACGGGCCGAGGCCGGCGCGCAGCAACAGGTTCCCGTCGCTGTCGGTCAGGGCGGCTTCCCGGCCGCCCGGCTGGATCGCCAGCCGGGGACCGGGGCAGACCCGGCCGCACTGCCAGGGCATCAGAATCCGGGCCGCCTCGCCGATGCGTGAATACTGCCTGAGGTTCCACAGCGTGAGAAGGTTTCCCGAGGCTGAGACCAGCTGGGTGTCGCTGTTCCCGACGAAGGCCAGCGAGGTGCTGAAGAGCGGTTCGGCGCCGGAGTACGACCGCGCCGGGCTGCCCGGCTGGCTGTCCCGGGCGATGCGGGACACGTGGATGCCGGTGGCGTCCTCGGACGCGATCCAGTGGTCGTTCTGGCTGATGGCCAGGGCCAGGGCCAGGCGGCCGCCGGGACGGGCGTGGCCCGCCGGGCCGGACCGCATGGTGCTCAGCACACGGAGGCTCGATCCGGCCGCCACATAGCTGTGCGTGAACAGCGTGCCGGACGGCGACAGCGCGTAGGTGTAAGCGGGGTACCTGGACGGCCCGAACGTGTTGCGGGCGGAGCCGTCCGCGGTGAGGCCGGGCAGGGTGAGCCGCCGCCAGGAGCCGTACCGGCCGTCGAGCGCGACCAGTTCACTGTCGTCGGGCACGGTGAGGTTCGTGATCAGCGGCGCGCGGTTCCGGTGCCAGGTGCCGAACCCCGGAAGCCGGGCCTGCCGCCAGGACCGGCTCGTCGTGTTCAGCACATCCACGTCGGGAAAGACGCCGAACGCGGCGTATTTCCCGGACGGTGACACCCCGGCCGCGGTGAACCGGGTTCCCCGTGGCGCGGCGCGGGACGCCACCAGGTGGCTGCCCACCCAGGTCGTGGCGGTCAGGCTGGTCGCCGCGGCCACGGTGCCGCCGTCCGCGCTGACCGCCACGGCGGTGACTGGCCCGGCCATCCGGCCGTAGCGGACCGGGGTGAAGCTGGACAGGTTCCAGCCGCGCACCCATCCGTTCCTGGTGCCCACCACGACCGTGCGGCCGTCCGGTGCGACGGCGAGGGCCGAGACCGGCCCGGGGGCCTGGACGAAGCGCTGCACCTGCGAGTCGGCCTGCACCGTGGCGAGCAGGGCCGCACGGGTCTGCGGGTTCCCGGGGTCGAGCCGGTAGCCCTGGACCGCGAACAGCTGCGCGAGGTCAGGATGCGAGCTGGTCAGCGAGACGGCGGTGGAAGCCAGCAGGCCCGCGGTGGCCACGGTGTTCTCCTGGTCGGCGCGGTCCCGCTGCGCCTTGGCGATGAACGCCGCGGTCAGCGAGAAGGCCAGCAGGACCACCAGGGCGGCCGCGACCGCGATGGCCGCCTGCACCGTCCGGCGGCGGCGGCGGATGTGCTCCCCGATCAGGGTGTCCTTGGGCACGTGCCGGATCGCCGCGGCCAGGTCCGCCACGGCGTCCTGCAGCCGGGGGTCAGCGGACCGGAGGCTGTCTTCGGAGTCCCGGGCCCAGCGCAGGTCCACCCAGCGCGGCTCCTGGGCGAACGCGTGCCCGAGCGCCTCCTCCGGCAGCGCGGTAGTAGCGGCCCAGTCCAGGTCGCCGGCGCCCTCGTCCCAGACCAGCTCGCCCCCGGTGACGGCGATCAGCAGGTGGCTGACCGGCCGGTGCGCCCGCCACCAGGAGATCTCGCGGGCGACCCAGCCGGACTGCGCCGACTCCGGGGAGGCCATCAGGATCAGCCAGCGGGAGTCGGCCAGCGCCTCCTCGATCGTGGTCCACAGGTTCGGTGAGGCGGCCAGGCTGGTCTGGTCCCGGAATACGTGCAGGGCGCGCACCTGGTACCAGGGCTTCGCGAAGCGCTGCAGCTCGGTCTGGAGCCGCGCCGTGATCGCGGCGTCGAGCCGGTGGCTGTAGGAAATGAAGGCGTCGTAGCCGCGCTCCTCGCCTGCCGCCACGTTCCCCCCGGTACGGTGCGCCGAGCTTCTCCTGCTATGACCCCTTTTGACACCAAGAGTTACATAGGGATTGCTACAGGCTACATGGGGTTCCGTTCAGGGTGAAGGTGCAGGACCGATCACAGCCGTCGCGTACCAGATCGGTATCAGCCATGACAGTTACTCAGGCGACGCCAGCATCGCGCCACCGCCCACCCACCAATGGTCACGCAACTTCGGCGGCGGCGTGTCCTACCCGCTCATCTCGGGGGGCGCGGTATTCGTCACCGTCGCCGACAGCGGCAGTAACCGCGGGACCAGGCTCTACGCACTGGACCAGTCGACCGGTGCGACCCTCTGGTCCAAGCCGACCGCCGACACGTACTGGTGGTCCACCGCAGCCTTCGACGCGGGCCAGGTGTTCGTCGTCAACTCCGCAGGCCTGCTGGATGCATTCGCGGCCAGCACCGGCCAGCTGGACTGGTCGGTGCAGCTGCCCCCCAACGAGATCCTTAACGCGAGCACCGGCAAGCTCCTGGGCACGTTCCAGGCGGGACCGCCTCCGGCCTTCGACGGCCAGGTCGGGCTGTTCCTGAACCAGGGCACGCTCACGGCGGTCACCGATGGGACCACGCTGTGGTCCTTCGCTGGCGACGGCGGCCTTGACACCGCGCCGATCGCGGTGGGCTCCACGGTGTACATCGGCTCGTCGACCGGCAAGCTGTACGGGCTCGCACTGAGCACAGGTAAGCAGGTCTGGAGCGCGAACGCCGGCTCGGGCATCCCCGGGCCCGAGGAGCAGAGCGCCGCACAGCCTCTGACCGGCCTCGGGGCGGGGCAGCGATTGGTCGTGGTCCCGGCCGGAGACCGGCTGGTGGCCTACAGCGGCTGACGTCCGCGACTGAACTCCGGGGCGGACCGCGCGACTGGCGTCGCGCGGGTCAGCCGCCCGCCCCGGCCTCCGTTCTCGTTCTCCGGCCGCGGCTCAGGCGCTCTGGGCGGCCAGCCGGCGCAGCGCGTCCCGGGCCACCGCCGGGTCGGTGGTAGCCCAGAACGGCGGCAGCGACGCACGCAGGAAGCCGCCGTACCGGGCGGTGGCCAGCCGCGGATCGAGGATCGCCACCATGCCCCGGTCGTCCATCGTGCGGAGCAGCCGCCCGGCGCCCTGGGCCAGCAGCAGCGCGGCGTGCGAGACGGCGACGGCCATGAAGCCGTTGCCGCCGCGGGCCGCGACTACCCGCTGCCGGGCCGAGGCCAGCGGGTCGTCCGGCCGCGGGAACGGGATCCGGTCGATAACCACCAGCTGCAGCGCCGGCCCCGGGACGTCCACGCCCTGCCACAGCGACAGCGTGCCGAACAGGCAGCTCGTCTCGTCCTCGGCGAACTGCCGGATCAGCTGGCCGGTGGCGTCGTCCCCCTGGCAGAACAAGGGCACGCTGAGCGTGCCGCGCAGTTCCAGCGCAGCCTGGCGGGCCGCCCGCATGGATGAGAAGAGGCCGAGCGTGCGGCCTCCCGCCGCGGTGATCAGCTCGCTCAGCTCGGTCAGGTAGGCCGGCGGGAGCCCGTCCCGGCCAGGCGGCGGCAAGTGCCGGGCGACGTAGAGGATGCCGCTGCGGGGATGGTCGAACGGCGAGCCCACGTCCAGCCCTGACCAGGCCAGGCCGTGCGAGGGCGCCTCGTCCGGCGACTCCCCCGGGTCACCCGTACCGGTCTCCCTGGCGTCAGCCGTTCGCGGGCCAGCCTGCCCGGGGCCCGCCGCGGCCGGCTCGGCGGCCTCGGAATGAGCTTCCTGTGGATCAACCGGCTTCGCATCAGCCGGCTCCGGGTCAGCTGGCTCCGGATCAGCCGGCTCGGCCCCGGGCCGCGGCAGTCCCCACTGCCGGGCCAGGGGCTCGAACGAGCCACCCAGGGCCAGTGTCGCCGAGGTCAGCACCACGGTCTGGCGGCGGAACAGGCGATCGGCGAGCAGCGCGCCGACCTGCAGCGGGGCCACCCGGAGCGTGGCCGGGCGGCGTGGGTCCTCAACCACCGGCCGGTCCATCCAGACCACGTCGGTCCGGGAAGTCAGGTCCGGGACGTACGAGACCAGGATCCGGTCCGCGGCGCCCACCAGGTCGTCCAGGCCGGCCAGCGCCGAGCGTGTCGCGGCCTGCTGCCCGGCGGGCTCCTCCTCGCCGGCCTGCTTGGCGCTGGAGCGGATCTCGGTAGCGCATCCGGCGGCGGCGTCCCGGACCAGGGCCAGTGCGCTGGACAGATCCTGGTCCAGGAAGTCGAGGCGCCCGTCGCGGGACTCGGCGAAGGCCCGGGCCGCGGCCTCGCCCGCCTCCCGGAGCCGTCCGGCCGCGTCCGCGGACAGCAGCCGCCCGACCCGCCGGGCCGCCGTGTCCACCCCGGCCGCGGACAGTTCCCCGCTCGCGGCGCTGGTGACCCGGTTCACCAGATCATGGGCCTCGTCGATGATGACGACGTCGTGCTCGGGCAGGACCGGGAACGATTCCAGCGCGTCGATGGCGAGCAGCGCGTGGTTGGTCACCACGATGCTGGCCTTCCCCGCGGTCGCCCGGGCCAGCTCCGCATAGCATTCGCGGCCGAACGGGCACCGCTGCGCGCCGAGGCATTCCCGGGCGCTCACCGACACCTGCCGCCAGGCCCGGTCATCCACGCCCGGCACGAGCTCGTCGCGGTCGCCGGTGCTGGTCTCGGCCGCCCAGTCGTGCAGGCGTTCGACCTGCTGGCCCACGGGAGAGGTCGTCGCCCGGTCGAAGAGCACGTCGCGGGGATCCTCGGGCGCTCCCGATTTAAGCCGGTGCAGGCAGAGGTAGTTGCGGCGGCCCTTGAGGATGGCGAAGTCCGGTTCCTTGCCGATCAGCGGTGCGAGCGTCGCGGCCAGCCGGGGCAGGTCCCGGTCGATCAGCTGGCGCTGCAGGGCGATGGTGGCGGTGGCGACCACGACGGCGCTGCCGCTGGCGAGTGCGTGCGCGACCGCGGGCACCAGGTAGGCCAGTGACTTGCCGGTTCCGGTGCCCGCCTGGACCGCGAGGTGCTCACCGGACCGGATGGACCGCTCGACCGCCTCGGCCATCGCGACCTGGCCGGGCCGCTCGGCCCCGCCGATCCCGGCCACGGCCGCAGCCAGCAGGTCAGGCACGGCCGGCAGCACCCGGGCGTCCAGCTTGGCCGGGGCAGAATCAGGCCGTGGGCCAGCCTGCGCGAGCTTTTCACCGGGGGCCACGTCCCGAAACGCTACCGTGCGCTGGCGACAGCCGCCGCACAGTAGCGCGGCGCGGCCTGGGCTTCAGCTGTAGGGCAGGAAGCAGATGCCGGCGTGTCCGCCCACCCCGCCGCAGGTCTCGCTGCCGTCCAGGTTGTCGCTGGCGATCCAGAGCCCGGCCCTGGTGAACAGCATGCCGTCGGCGCCCAGGCCCCGGGCCCGGCTGTAATATCCCGCGGAACCCGACGAGTTCACGTACAGCGCGCCGTTCCCGGGGCTGAGCCCTTCCATGCCGGGCGCGTTGTACCCGCGGGCGCCGAGGCCGTTACACCCGTTGGGGTTCATCGAGTAACGCTCGTGGCCCCCGAAGTACGCGGCGCGGCTGTCGGCCGCCGCCGAGTACAGCGAGTCACAGCCGGTGTAGTTGATCCACTTGTGCGCGACCGAAGACCGGGTCGCCGGGTAGGCCAGCGCGGCGTCACACGGACCCGAGCGCGCCCCCTGGCTGCTGCCGCCGACCAGGTGAAAGCCGGTCGTGGCCACGTACACCGTCGAGTCGTCCGGTGACCAGGCCGCCGCCCGTGCCCAGAACGACTCGGTACAGGCGGCACCGAAGTCCCGTGACGTCCAGCCGGTCACGCTGGCCCGGGAGCCGCCGACGTTCAGCATGAAGATCTGCTTCCGCGACTGGCCGCCTGCCGAGCTGAACACGCCCTCGACGAGGTCGAGGGTCCCACCGTGGCTGAGCTGCTGGTTATAGACCTGGCTGCCACGGATGGACAGGTTCAGGAACCCGTCACCCCGGCCGGTGGACGGGTTCAGGCTGGCCATGCGCGCGGGCTTGGCGCCGTTGATGGAGGTGAAGGTGCCCCCGACCAGCAGGTGGCCGCGGACCGCCGCGAGCGTATCGACCCGGCCGTTCGACGCGTGCGCGAAGCCGCTGACCACGTTGCCCGTCCTGGTGCTGATCTCGGCGATGTCGCGCACGCTGGTGCCGTTGACCCTGGTGAAGTTGCCGCCGATGTAGGCGTCTGCGCAGTTGCCGCCGTTGAACGCGATGGAGTTGATCGCGGCCGCGCCGTCCTGGTCGGTGTTCGTGCTGCCCACCACCCTGGGGGCCCAGGAGGTGACCCGGTAAGGGCTGCTGGCGCTGAAGCTGACCAGGTCCGTACGGGAGTAGCTGGTGCTGCCCCACTTGATGGAGCTGAAGGTGCCGACCGCGTACATCGTGCTGCCGCACTGGACGATCTGGCGGATCTGGTCGCGGGGGGTAGACCTGGCGGGCAGGCGGGGCGTGCTGCTGGCGGGCCTGGCCGATACGACCCCCGACGGCGGCGGCCCCCCACCCGTTCCGGCCTGCGCGGCCGGGATGCTGAACGGCAGCAGGCTTCCGGCCGTGGCGACAGCGGCGGCGACCACGTATTTACGCACAATTCCCCCCGGGGTGATGTCGCCGCCCAGCGTAACGTAACTGGTCCGGTTTGTAACCGCCAAGGCGGATTAGTCCGGTTACCGCCCGTGTCAGGCGCTCAGGGTTGCTCCGGGCAGCACCTAACGGCATTCCCATCGACCGGGCTCAACTGCCACGATGACCTCATGACCGACGTGCAATCACCGACGCTGGCCTTCCGCGACGCCCGGGACCTGCTGCTGCGCCACCGCGAGGACTACCCGGCCGCGCTGGCCGAGTTCACCTGGCCGCAGCTCGATGAGTTCAACTGGGCCCTGGACTGGTTCGACGTGATCGCGGCCGAGCACCCGGACCGGGATGCCCTGCGCATCGTGGCCGACGGGGACGCCGCCGCCCGGATCAGCTACGGCGAGATGGCCGCCCGCTCCAACCAGGCGGCTAACTGGCTGCGCGGCCTCGGTGCCCGGCGGGGCGACCGGCTGCTGCTGATGCTGGGGAACATCGCGCCGCTGTGGGAGATCATCCTGGCCGCGATGAAGCTCGGCGTGGTGATCATCCCGGCCAGTACGCTGCTCGGCCCGGAGGACCTGGCCGACCGCGTGGCCCGCGGCGACGTGCGTCATGTGATCACCGAGTACGGGCACACCCCACGGTTCGCGGGCGTCCCCGGAGACTGGACCCGGGTGGCGGTCAGCACCACGCCCGGGGCCACCCCGCCAGACGGCTGGCACGACTACACGGAGGCGGCCGCCGCGGATACCTGGTTCGACCCGGAGGGCGTGACTCACGGGGACGATCCGTTGTTGCTGTATTTCACTTCGGGGACGACAGCGCAGCCCAAGCTGGTGGAGCATACGCACGCGTCGTACCCGGCCGGCCATCTGTCCACCATGTACTGGATCGGGCTGCAGCCCGGCGACGTGCACCTGAACATCTCCTCGCCGGGCTGGGCCAAGCACGCGTGGAGCAACGTCTACGCGCCGTGGAACGCGGGGGCGACCGCACTGGTGCTCGGCTACGACCGGTTTTCCGCTCAGGCCCTGATGGACGCGATCGGCGCCGGCGGGGTGACCACGTTCTGCGCACCGCCCACGGTGTGGCGGATGCTCATCCAGGCTGACCTGAGCGTGTGCGACGTCAGCGCGCTGCGCGAGTGCGTGGCCGCGGGCGAGCCGCTGAACCCGGAGGTGATCGACCAGGTCCGGCGGGCGTGGGGGATCACGGTGCGGGACGGGTACGGGCAGACCGAGACCACCGCCCAGGTGGGCAACTCCCCGGGGCAGCCGCTGCGGCCCGGGTCGATGGGCCGCCCGCTGCCCGGGTACACCGTGGCCCTGGTCGACCCGCTGACCGGCGAGCCCGGCGACGAAGGCGAGATCTGCCTGGACCTGGCCCGGCGGCCGCTCGGCCTGATGACCGGCTACCGCGGCGATGCGGAGCGGGCGGCCGAGGCCATGCGCGGTGGCTACTACCACACGGGGGACGTGGCCAGCCGGGACGCCGACGGGTACCTGACCTACATCGGGCGGACCGACGACGTGTTCAAGGCGTCGGACTACCGGATCTCGCCGTTCGAGCTGGAAAGCGTGCTGATCGAGCACGAGGCGGTGGCCGAGGCGGCCGTGGTGCCCTCGCCGGACCCGATGCGGTTCGCGGTACCCAAGGCGTACGTCACGCTCGCGGCCGGCTTCGAGCCATCGCCTGAGACCGCCGTCGCGATCCTCAGCTACGCCCGGCAGCGGCTGTCCCCGTACAAGCGGATCCGGCGGCTGGAGTTCAGCGAGCTGCCTAAGACAATCTCCGGCAAGATCCGCCGGGTGGAACTGCGCGCCCAGGAAACCGGGCGGCTGGGAGCACCGGGTGGGGCCGGGCCGGTCCCGCCGGGCGCCGCGGATCCGGTGTCCGGCCCGGCCGGGCCGCGCGGCACCCTCGAGTTCTGGGAGGAAGACTTCCCCCAGCTCAAGAGCTGAGCTGCGGGAAGGCGGGGCTGAGTCCGTCAGAGCCAGCGCTACCCGGAACCGGGGCGCAGGCGTACTGTCGTGAGAGGAGTCCTCTTCGAGGCCGCATACCAACTACGGGTGCAGCCGACCGCGTCGCTCTGGACCCCGGTGGCACGGCCAGTTGAGGCCGCCGCAGGAAGGAGCCTGAGCGATGGATCGAACGTTGGGCCTGCGCACGATGGGCGGAGCCCAGGCGCTAGTGGACCGTGGCCTGGCCGCGCCCGCGAGGGAAGCACCCCCTTACCAGCTTGACGTCGACAGCGTGGCCCGGAGGATGAACGACATCGTGGTCCACCGGATCTTCGCCGCAGAGCTGGATCTTCAGGCCGCGCTGGGGCTGCTCAGCGACCGTCGGACAGCCGGCCCGCGCCCGGCAGCCGGTGAACCCGCGGCCAGCCGCGAGCACCCGGCGGCCAGCAAGATCTGGCACGCCACCGACGAACTGGACCGCGCCATCAGGGATCTTCGGGACATCCTGTTCGAGCCCTGCTGATCCGGGCGGGTGGGGCCGCGCTGGCCGCGGTCAGCTGGTGACGTCGGCGCTGGTGAAGCGGGCCCAGGCGAAGGATCCGAAGATCACGATGTAGACCGCGAAGGACAGCAGCCCGTGCAGCAGGCTGCCGGTGTCGATCGGCGCGCGCAGCAGCGAGTCGAAGGACAGCCAGAAGTGCGTCGGCAGGTACGGGTGGATCACCGCGAACTGGGCCACGTTGTCGGCCACCTCGCTGCCTACCGCGAGCACCAGGATGGCCGCGATCGCGCCGATCGGGTGCTCGGTCAGGGTCGAGATAGCTAGCCCGATCGCGGCCAGCGCGGCCATGCCCGCCGCCACGTACAGCGTGACGTAGAGCAGCCGGAGCAGGCCGTCCGCGAGGGACACCGTCGTTCCCGACAGCAGCGTCACCGGCCCGATCGGGAAAAGGATCGCGCCCATGATCAGTGACACCGCCGACACGACCAGGCAGGCGGCGAGCCCGAAAATGACCACGGCCACGTACTTGACGGCCAGCAGGCGGGTCCGGCCGGCCGGCACGGTGAGCAGGTAGCGCAGCGTGCCGGTCCCGGCCTCGCCCGCGATCGAGTCACCGGCCACCACGGCGACCACCAGCGGCAGCACCAGGGTGAGCAGGATGGTCAGGGCCAGGAAGGACAGGAACACCCCGTTCCCGGCGAGCTGGGCGAAGAACGACGCGCCCGGCCCGCCGCCCCCGCCGCCCCCGCCGTGCGGCATGGACACCCGCAGGCCGATGCCCAGCACCACGGGCAGCACGACGAGCACCCCGAGCAGGGCCAGGTTCCGCCAGCGCCGGAACATCAGGCGCAGCTCGCTGCCCAGCAACCGCGTCCACGAACGAAGACCATTACGGGGCTGGGCATGCGCGGGCGGCGACGTCCCGCCCGCAGCCGCCGGGGCACCGCCGCGGGGAACGGACAGCTCAGCCGTCGACATCGAATCCCTCTCCGGTCAGTCCCACGAACAACTCCTCGAGGCTCGGCCGGGGCGTGTCCAGCCCGGCAACGGGGACACCGGCGTAGACCAGCTCGCGGGTGATCTGCTCGGGCGCCTGGTCGCCAAGGGTCGCAGTGGCCTCACCGTCCCCGGCCGACACGTCGGCCAGCCCCAGCTTGCCCAGGACCTCGGCGGCCCGCGAGGGCTCCGTGGTGGTGACCCGGATCCGGGCCGCGCCGCGGGCCCGCAGCTCCTCCAGCGGTCCCTGGAAAACCAGCTTCCCGGTCCGCATCACGCCCACCTGGGTGCAGATCTGCTCCACCTCGGCGAGCAGGTGGGAGGACACCAGGACGGTGATGCCGTCGGTGGCGATCTCCCGGATCAGCCCGCGTACCTCGCGGGTGCCCTGGGGATCGAGCCCGTTGGTCGGCTCGTCCAGGATGATCAGCTCACGCGGCTGGAGCAGGCTGGCCGCGATGGCCAGCCGCTGCTTCATGCCGAGTGAGTAAGCCCGGTAGTGCTTCTTCTTCGCGGCGAGCAGGCCGACCCGGTCCAGCGCCGTGGTGATCCGCTTCTTCGCGGTGCGCGGGTCGGCGGTCCGGTCGGCCGCGTCCACCCGGGCCAGGTTGTCCCAGCCGGACAGCTGCGGGTAGAACGCGGGGCCCTCGACCAGCGACCCGACCCGGGGCAGCACCTGGACGGTGCCCGCCGGCATCGGGACGCCGAGCAGCGCGTGGCTCCCCTGGGTGGGATAGACCAGTCCGAGCAGCATCCTGATCGTGGTGGTCTTGCCGGATCCGTTGGGGCCGAGGAAGCCGTAGACGCTGCCCCGGGGGACCAGCATGTCGATGCCGTCCACGGCCAGCTGGCCACTGCGGAACCGTTTAGTCAGGCCCGTGGTGACGATAGCGGGCGGATCCGCGCCCGGGGGCGCCTCCTGGCCGGCCGCCTCCGGGCGGGCCGGCGCCTCCGGGCGGGCCGCCTCCTGGCGGGTCACGGGGGCGGCGGAGTCCTCCTGATCTGCGCTCGCCTCGCCCGTGCCCGCCTGACCGGGGCTGGCCTGATCTGGGCTCACCTGATGCGGGCTCACCTGATGCGGGCTCACTTGACCCGTGCTCACTTGACCTGGGCTGCGGCGCTCTCGAGCACCGCCGGCGTGACCGCTCCGACGAGCACATGACCGTTGCTGGTCATCAGCACCGACACCAGGCTGGTGTGCAGCAGCCTGCCGCTGCCCCACGCGCCATGCACCGGGGTGGCCGTCTTCAGCAGGGCGGCCGCCACCGCGGCGTCCTCACCGCTGCCCCCGCCGGACCCGCCGGCCGCCGACTGCGCGGCCGAACTGGCCGCGGCCGACGCGCTGCCCCCACCCATCACGCCGGCCAGATCGGACGCCGGGAGCACCGCCACGGAGAGCCAGTCCTTGCCGATGACCTGGGGCTCGCCGGTGGCCTGCTGGCTCTTGGCTGGCATCTTCCCGGAGGTGGTGTGCGGGGTGATCACCTTGACCTTGGCGCCGGGCGGGGTGGTGAAGCTGAAGTTGGCCGCGGCCGGCTTCACGAAGGAGATCGACGTGTAGCCGACCTGGAACGCCGGGCTGGCCGCGCCCCGGGCGAAGACCTGGACCCGCAGCGGGACGTTCCGGGTCGCGTCGATGGCGATGCTGATCCGGCCGATCAGCGAGCCGCTGGACTTGGGCGAGACGACTAGCTGGTAGGCGGGCTGGCCGGCCACCGTCACGTTGCGGTCGACACGGACCAGGGTGCTCGGCCCGACCGCCTTGAGGGCCTGGCTGGCGGCCTGCTGGGGGGTGAGGGGCACCTGCGACGGCATGGTGGCCGCGTGCGTGGCCTCCTGGCCCGCCTTGGCCGGCAGCTGGATCCGCGTCACCGTGTTCGAGCTGCTCTGCCACACCCAGGCCTGGTTACCGTTGCGGATCAGGTCTGTTTCGCTCAGCTGCACCGGCACCGCCAGCCTGATGTGCTGGGGGTCGCCGTACCAGACCTTGATCGTGTGCGATCCGGCCATCAGCGCCGTGATCGAGTTCGGGCTGCTGGTGCCGGGCAGCTGCGGGATGCCGAGCGACGCGGTCTCCACCACCGTCCCGGTCAGGGCGGGCAGCGGGGCAATCCGGCCGGCCACCGAGGCGAGCAGCTGCGCGGGCGTGCGCAGCGGCAGCTCCGGTGAGGCCTGGGCGCTGCTGATCATGGAACCGGCGGTCACCGCAGCGGCGAGGGCTACGGCGCCAGCGGGTATCGCCCACCTCGCGCGACGGGAAAACGTCGGCAGCGTGTTCATCGCACAACCTCACTCGTCCCCGTGCGGGTCGGCCGCACAGGCTCGTCCCATGGACCATCATCGGCCCGGCGTGAGCCGCGGCCGCCCGGTCCGGGAGGCGCGGTTCCCTTATTTCCTCTGTCCTGGCCATCTTGCCGCACGCCGCCTGAGCGAACCCTGTGAGCCTGGGCGCGGGTAGCCTCGTGGGCGTGCGGGTGCTCGTCGTGGAGGACGAACGAAGGCTGGCCGAGGCCGTCCGGCGCGGCCTGGCCGCCGAGGGTTTCGCGGTCGACCTGGCCCACAACGGGGAGGACGGCCTGCACGCCGCGCGTGAGGGCGGGTACGACGCCGTCGTGCTCGACCTGATGCTGCCCAAGATCTCCGGGTACCGGATCTGCCAGGAGCTCCGCGCCGAGGAGAACTGGGTGCCAATCCTCATCCTGTCCGCCAAGGACGGTGAGTATGACCAGGCCGACGGGCTGGATCTGGGCGCCGACGACTACCTGACCAAGCCGTTCTCGTACGTGGTGCTGGCCGCCCGGCTGCGGGCCCTGCTCCGCCGCGGGGCCATCCCCCGGCCCGTCCAGCTCCGGGCGGGTGACCTCTCCCTGGACCCAGGCAGCCGCCGGGTCCGCCGCGGGGAAGCCGACATCGACCTGACCGCGCGGGAGTTCGCCCTGCTGGAGTACCTGATGCGGCGGGCCGGGCAGGTGGTGGCCAAGACCGAGCTGCTGGAACACGTCTGGGACAGCTACGACTCACTGGACCTCAATGTGGTCGAGGTCTACGCGGGATACCTGCGGCGCAAGATCGATGCACCGTTCGGCCGCAGTGCCCTGCAGACCGTGCGCGGGGCGGGTTACCGGCTCGCCGCCGACGGCGGCTGACCGGGCCGGCCCCCGCCACCTACCCAGGCGGCCCGGACAGCCTGTGGATAACCATCAGCAGTTAAGATCGTACCCCTTATAGGGGGTATAAATCGAACTGCTGATCGATTAAGGGTTCCGGCGGGCGGGGGTGGCTAGAAGATTTTCAGGTGGGACACCAGGCATAGCTGGCGGTCGTCCCCGTGGGCCTTGACACCCAGGTCGGCCCAGTCGGCCCGCTGGGTGATCCAGCGCACCAGCTCGGGGGCGCCGGAGCTGATCTCGGCCACTGGCTCACCGGAGCCGACCTGGATCGTCCGGGCTGCTGGCCCGGTCACGGTGATCTCGACTGTGCCAGCCAGCGCGGCGAGCACGCCTGGGTTCTGCTGCGGCAGCGCCGCCTCGATCCAGTCCAGCGCGGGGACCAGCCGCAGCTCGTCCGAGGGCGGCGGCGGGCCGGCCAGCGGTCCCCGGGGCGGGAACAGGTCGGCGCGGATGTGCGTGTAGTGATCGAAGGCCAGTGAGGCCGGCACCAGCGCCGCCGGGTAGGTGCCGAGATCCCCCAGCGGCACCTCCAGGTCCAGCCCGGCCAGCCCCTCCAGGGCCTCGAACGCGGGCAGGCTGACCCACTCGTAGTCGGCCAGCACCCGCGCGGGCGGCCAGGACCGCCGGGACTCGACGTACACCTCCTGGGCCTGCTCGGTCGCCAGCCCGGCCGTGTCCGGCAGCGAAGCCGGATCGATCACCAGCCGCAGCGGCGCGCCCATGTGCGCCACGACGTCCTTGACCGACCAGCCGGGGCAGCCGCTGGCGGCTGCCCAGTCCGCGTCGGCCAGCCTGGCCCCGATCTCGAGGATCGCCTCCCGGTCCGCGCGGAGCGCGGTGAGCGCATCGACAGTCATCCCGTGCTCCCGTAACGTTGGATAGGACCGTTATTTGACATAGTGATGCTACGTGAAGGCGCGTATGGGCACAAGTGAGGGATGGACGGGCTATACAGAGGACGTGGCTGAGCTGCGTTCATCTGCTGAGGGCTCCGGGCCCGCGGCACGCGCCGGGCTGGGCGCAGGCCCTGGGTCGCTGCGCGCCCAGCAGGTGGCCCAGACCCGGTCGGCGCTGGTCGCCGCGGGGCGGCAGCTGTTCGGTGAGCACGGTTTCGCGGCCACGTCCGTGGACGACCTGGCCCGGGCGGCCCGGGTGACCACCGGAGCGCTCTACCACCACTTCCCGACCAAGACCGCCCTGTTCGAGACGGTCTTCGAGGCGGTGCACGGGGAGCTCATGGCGGCGTCCGCGAGCGCGGCCGCCGGCGCAGCCGATGAGCTGGACGCGCTGGCCCGGGGCTTCGACGCCTTCCTCGACGCGGTGCTGGAGCCGGATGTCCAGCGCATCATCATCACCGACGCGCCCGCGGTGCTCGGGCTGGCCCGCTTCACCGAGCTCGACGAGCGGTACGCGGTGTCGGCCATCGTCGCGGCCCTGCGGGCGGCGGACGCCGCGGGCCGGCTGCACACTGGCGACCCGGAGACGATCGCCCGGCTCCTGCTGGGGGCGCTGGTCCGGGGCAGCATGCTGATCGCCGGCTCGGCCGATCCGGCTGCGACCCGGGAGAGTGTCGGCCGGGCCGTCCGGGCCCTGCTAGCCGGCTTCGCGCCCGGACCGGGCGGCCTCGCTCCCGGACCGGGCGGCCTCGGTCCCGGACCGGGCGGGTAGCCACGGTGCCGCGCGAGGCAGGATCCCGGGCCGACGGCCCGACCAGCCACCAGCGGACCGGCGGGCCGGCCCGGTGGTGGCGGCGGCGCAGCCTGCGGGCCCGGGTGACGCTGGCCTCCACCGCCGGGCTGGCGCTGGCCCTGGTCGTGGCGGCGGTGCTGCTCAGCAGCGCGCTGCGGCTCTCGCTGACCCGCAGCCTGGACAACTCGGCCCGGCAGGGCGCGCGTGAGGTCGCCGCGCTGTACGACGAGCACCGGCTGCCAGCCACCGGGGTTCCGGTAGTCCCCGGCACCATCACCGTGCAGGTTCTCAGCTCTAACGGTCGGATCGTGAACGTGTCCCCGGACGCGGACCGCCTCGTCCCGCTGCTGCCGCCCGCGGTGGCGGCGGCCAATGCCCGGGACGGCCGGGCGGTGTTCCTGGACGGCCGTCCCTACGGGCTGCCCGACACGGTCCGGGTGGCCACCGCGGCCACCCGGGACGGCGGAACCGTCATCGCGGCGGTCGCCTACAACCAGGTGGGCGAGAGCCTGGCCACGCTGACCCGGGCGCTGCTCATCGGCACCCCGCTGCTGCTGGTCCTGCTGGCCGGGGCCAGCTGGCTGATCGCGGGGTCCACGCTGCGCCCGATCACGGAACTGCGCCGGGGCGCCCAGGACGTGACCCGGACCGGCCGGCCGCGGGCCCTGCCGGTGCCGGAGGCCCGCGACGAGGTGCGCAACCTGGCCCTGACCCTGAACGACATGCTCAGCCGGCTCGGTGCGGCCCAGGAACGGCAGCGGGGGCTGATCTCCGACACCGCGCACGAGCTGCGCAGCCCGATCGCCAGCATCCGGGCCCAGCTGGAGGTGGCGCTGGACCACCCGGACAGCCAGGACTGGGAGCAGACCGCCGGTGACGTGCTCACGGACACGATGCGGCTGGCCCGGCTGGCTGAGGACCTGCTGGCGCTGGCCCGGCTGGACGAGGCCCGGCTGGACGAGGCCCGGCCGGACGAGCGCGCCGCACAGCGCCGGGTGGACCTGGCCGGCCTGGTCCGGGAGGAGGTCAGCCGGTACGCCGAGGCCCGGGTCCCGGTCCGGCTGGCGGGTACCGGGCCCGCCGAGGTGACCGGCAACCCCGACGGGCTGCGCCGGATGCTCAGCAACCTGATCGATAACGCCGCGCGCTACGCCCGGTCCCAGGTCGCGGTCTCGGTGGGCACGTCCGGCCAGAACGCCCGGCTGTCGGTGACCGACGACGGGCCTGGCATCCCGGCTGAGGACCGGGAGCGCGCCTTCGGCCGGTTCGCGCGGCTCGAGGCCGACCGCAGCCGGGACGGCGACGACGCGGGAGGGGCGGGACTGGGGCTGGCCATCGTGCGGGCCACCGCCCAGGCCCACGGCGGGTCAGCGTGGCTGGAGGATGCGGCCCCGGGGTTGCGGGCTGTGGTGCTCCTGCCTGCCGCCCGCACCGGGCGTCCGGCCAACTCCGCTCCGGCCAGCCCGGCCAACTCCGCTCCGGCCGGCTCCGCTCCTACCAGCTCCCCCAGGGAAGCAGCGCCGTGACCGCGATGACGGCGAACAGCAGCGTCAGGTAGGCGATCGACAGGTGGAACAGGCGCATCGGGGCCGGGTTACTGCTGGGCTGGGCCAGGCCTGCGCAGGCTCCCTCGGCCACCCCGCTGGCCGCGGGCTGGCCGGCCGGCGCGTCGGTCACCGTCTCCACGAGCACGGGCGTGGCGACCGCGACGTTCCCCCCGGCGGCCGGGGCGAAGCTGGCACCCTCCGGTGCACGCCTCGCCACCCCCGGGAACGCAGGCCCGTCGCCGAAGGTCATCGCGGCCACCCGGTGATGCAGCCGGTGGGCCTCGACGAGGAACCAGCCGCCGAGCACCAGCGCCGCGGCCGTGTACAGCCAGCCGGCGTAGGGCGCGAGGGCCAGGGTGGCCAGCACCATCACGTACGAGTACATGAGGATCTTCCGGGCCACCACGGCCGGTGAGGCGACCACCGGCAGCATGGGCACCCCGGCCGCGGCGTAGTCGTCGCGGAACTTCATGGCCAGCGCCCAGAAGTGCGGCGGCGTCCAGAAGAAGATCACGGCGAACAGGACGACCGCGGGCAGGCTGACCCGGCCGGTCACCGCGGACCAGCCGATCAGCACCGGGAAGCAGCCGGCGGCGCCGCCGATGACGATGTTGGACGGGGTCCGGCGCTTCAGGCCGAGCGTGTAGACGAACACGTAGAACAGGATCGCGGTATCGGCCAGGATCGCGGACAGCCAGTTGACCAGGAAGCCGAGGAGGATGGTGGACAGGGCGCCCAGCAGGATGCCGAACACCAGCGCCTCAGCCGGCTTGATCAAGGCGGCCTCGCGGCCCTTGCCGTTCAGCGGCCGCCGCGAGGTCCGCCGCATGATCGCGTCGATGTCACGGTCGATGTAGCAGTTGATGGTGTTCGCGCTGCCCGCCGCGCAGGCCCCGGCGACCAGCGTGACCAGGAGCACCCGGACCGGGGGCAGGCCGCGCTGCGCGAGCAGCATGGTCGGGATCGTGGTGACCAGCAGCAGCTCGATGATCCGGGGCTTGGTCAGGGCGAACAGCGACCGGGCGACCACCCGGGCGGGGCGCCGCCCCGCGATGGCGGGTAGCGCGTCGGTCGCTGGGGTCACTCCTGGTCCTCCGAGCCTTCGGGTGCAGCGTCCTGGTCCTTGTCAGACCCGCCGGTTACCTTATCCTTCGCCGATTTGGCCGCGTCGGCCGCCTCCGCGGCAGCCTCCTGGATCGCGTCCTCGGCCCGCACGCCGACTGCGGGCGGAGTGCCCCGGTCGGCCAGCGGCTCGGACGCGCCCGACGCGGTCGCGGTGGGCAGCCCGGTCGCGGCGGCGAGCGATGCCGCACGACCCGGTTCGGAGGGCGCGACCGGCCGGGCCCCGGCGATGGGCCGGCGTCCGGGCACGGTGTGCGGCCTGGTGAAGACGAAGTACAGGGCCGCCATCACGACGATGAAGAAGCCCAGCGGCAGGATCAGGGTCATGACCTGCGCGCCTAGCGGGTAATAGGTCACCGATACCGCAGCGATCACGCTGTGCACTCTATCCTCCTGCTGGAAGCCAAACTGATCATCTCCATCCGGTCCGGGTGGGCCAGGTGGACTTGGACGGCCGGAGAATCCGGTTGAGGCCGAGCGTGAGAGCTTCGGACTCCTCATCGTTCAGCCATCTGATGAGGAGCGCGATTCCCGCGATCATGTACGGCACCAGTACCAGGACCCAGAGTTCGGAGCCACCCGCCTGCTGATCGAAAACCAGGCCCAGCAGGTGGTGGCTCCCTACCCCGATATAGGCGGGGTATATGACGTTAGCCCCGAAACTGAGCACCATGCCCAGGATGGTGCCGCACAGCACCACAGCGGCCAGCAGAAACACCCGGTACAGCGGCCCGAACTGCGGGCTGAACGGGCGGGAACCGATGAGCTGCAGCCAGAACAGCACGCCCACGCCCATGGTGGTGACGGCCTGCACGGCGAGCACCACCGGGTGACGCACGCCCCCGTCATACAGCGCGGGAACGTACCAGCCGCACCAGACCAGGATGAACAGGGCGGTCACCGCGACCGGCCAGCTGCGCAGCCGGGGCGGCACCGGCCCGGCCGGCACGGGCCCGCCTGCCGACGTGGCCCGGGCCGTGCGCCCGAGGCCGCGCCACAGCACCAGCCACGGCGCGCCGAGCACGATCAGCGGCGGGGCGTACACCCCGAGCACGATGTCCTGGAGCACCCGGAGCCAGATGAACCTCCCCGAGAAGTAGCCCAGCGGCGAGAGCAGGGCCAGGGCGGCGAGAAGCAGCCCGGAGTAGAACGCGATCACCTCGCGGACCAGGCCGTCCGGCAGCGCGGCCCCGCCCCGGCGCGCGTCGGCACGCAGGCCGAGCAGGCCGGCCAGGTGCACGACCACGACGGCCAGGCACACGGCGAGAACTGCCGCGTTGGCCGACCAGTGCGAGACAACCAGGTTCATGACGGTGGTGGTCCGCCGGCCGGCTCACGCAGGCGCGAGCCTGTCCGGACGGGCCGCTCCTTTCCGCTCAGAGCACGTAGAACAGCAGGAAGAAGAACAGCGTGACCACGGCCATGAAGTTCCAGATCAGCGTGAACGCGCTGAGCGACGACTGGAACCGCTGCACCGCGAACGCCTCGGCGTAGGTAGGCGGCTGCTCGAGGAACGAGATGGACGTCAGCGGGCGGACACGCATGACCAGGATCTCGAGCCAGGTCATCGCCCCGAGCCAGCTGACCAGCAGGACCGGGTAGGTGTCCACGAACACGGCGGAGAATCCGGAACCGCCCGGCTGGAACCCCAGGTTGAGCAGCTGGAGGATCTGCACCACGACCGCGGCCACCCCGAGCAGCAATGCGACCAGGGCGGCGGCCTGCCACGCGCTCTTGGCCCCGGCCTTGATCCGCTGCAGCCCCACGTACTGGACGACGGCGCTGAGCAGGACCAGGACCAGGATCGTCACGCCGTAGCCCATGGACGGGGCGTGGTAGCCCGAGCCCTTCCACCGGCCTGAGGAGTTGATCGAGCGCAGGTAGAAGTAGGCGAACGCGAAGGCCCCGTACAGGAAGGCCAGCGCGCCGACCGCGAACCGTGACCCGGTCCAGGCGGCGTTGAGCGCCGCCTCGTGGTAGAACCCGGCTTCCTCGGCCGCCCGGTCCAGCTCGTTCGGCGGCTGCGTGGTCTGCTCGGCCATGGCTATGCCTCCACTCCGGTGCTGGCCGTGCCGGCACTCGCGTACGCGGCACTGACCACGCCCACCGGCGGGTTCAGGTCGGCGACCGCCGGCGCGTCCTTCACGCCGTAGTCATAGGGACCGGACAGCACCACGGGGATGTGCTCGAAGTTGCCCGGCGGCGGGGGCGAGGCGACCTGCCATTCCAGGCCGCGGGAATTCCACGGGTTCCCCACCTCACGCTCCCGGACGATCACCGTGGACCAGATGACATTGATCACGAAGATCAGGATCGAGCCACCGAGCAGGAACGAGGAGATCGACACCCAGTCGTTGAGGCCCTGCAGGTTCCGCGCGTACTCGAACACGCGGCGCGGCTGGCCCAGCATGCCCACCGCGAACAGCGGCAGGAAGGTGGAGTTGAAGAAGATGAACATCGTCCAGAAGTGGAGGTAGCCCAGCTTCTGGTTCAGCTTGATGCCGACCATCTTCGGCAGCCAGTAGTAGCAGGCGCCCATGAACGCGAAGATGATCCCGCCCATGATCGTGTAGTGGAAGTGCGCCATCACGAAGAAGCTGCCGTGCTCGGTGGTGTCCGCCGGGACGTCGGACAGGAACACCCCCGAGATCCCGCCGATCAGGAAGTTGAAGTAGAGCCCCAGCGCGAAGAGCATCGGCACCGTCAGCCGCATCTTGGCCTTCCAGAACGTGCCCATCGCGACCAGGTAGATGAACCCGGTCGGGATCGAGATGAGCTCGGTGGTCAGCATGAACAGCGGCCGCATCTCCGGGTTGATGCCGCTCACGAACAGGTGGTGCTGCCAGACGAAGAAGCTGAGCAGGGCCACCCCGATCATGCCGGCGCCGGCGACCCGGTAGCCGAAGAGCGGTTTGCGGCAGAACACCGGGATGATCTCCGACACGATCCCGAACCCGGGCAGGGCGAGGATGTAGACCTCCGGGTGCCCGAAGAACCAGAACAGGTTCTCGTAGAGGTAGCTGCTGCCACCCAGCTGGTTCACGTAGTTCGAGGTTTCCACCGTCCGGTCAAGGATCAGCAGGTAAAGCCCGCCGACCAGGACCGGGGTGGCCAGCACCATCAGGAACGAGACGGTCACCATGGACCAGACGAACATCGGCAGCCGGCTCCACCGCATCCCCGGCGCCCGGTAGTTGATCACGGTCACGATGATGTTGAACCCGGCCAGGATGACCGAGATCCCCATCAGGCCGAAGGCGACCGCGTAGGCGTCCATGCCCTGGGTGGCCTGCACGCTCAGCGGCGCGTAGCCGGTCCAGCCGGTGGGGAACCCGCCGACCAGCACGCTGGACAGCAGGACGAGGAACGCCGCCGGGGTAAGCCAGAAGGCCAGCGCCTCCAGCCGGGGGAACGCCATCCGCTTCGACCCGATCATCAGCGGCATCAGGAAGTTGCCGAACGGGCCCAGCACGACCGACGTCATCAGCATCATCATCATCGTGCCGTGCTCGCTGACCACCATCAGGTAGGTGGAGGCACTCATAATGTGGTAGGTCGGCGAGAGCAGCTCGGTCCGGATGGCCATGGCGAACAGGCCCGCGGTGCAGAAGTAGATGATCATCCCGACCAGGTACTGGATGCCGACCACCTTGTGGTCCAGCGAGTACCGGAAGTACCGGGCCACCCCGCCGAAGGCTTCCTCTTCTTCCTCGGCCACCGGG
>DATCFY010000228.1:0-25397 GCA_036509255.1 Streptosporangiaceae bacterium | reverse complement strand
GCGCCCGCGCCGAGGCTGCGCGGGCCGAGCGCCTGTCCCGCCTGCGCGCCCAGGTCGGGGCCGCGCAGAGTAAGGCGTCCGCCGCGCAGGAGGAAGCCGGGCGGCTGGCCGACGCGGTCGAGCAGGCCCGCTCCCGGGCTGAGCAGGCCCAGCAGGAATTCGAAGAGCTGCAGGAACTGTGCGCCGGCCGGGACGATGACCGGGCCGGGCTGACTGGAGACCACGAACGGGCCACAGCCCAGTTCAGCGAAGCCTCAGCGCTGGTCGCGGAGCGCCGCGCCGCCGAGCGTGAGTCCAGCGGCCAGCGGGCGGCGCTGCAGGCCCGGGTCCAGGCGCTGCGTGAAGGCGTGCACGCGCTGCGCGCCGGCAAGGACGCGTCGGGAACCCTGCTGGCCGACCCGGAGAAGTACCCCGGCGTGCTGGGCGGGGTAGCGGCGCTGGTGAGCGTGGATGCCGGCGCCCAGGAAGCCATCGCGGCCGCGCTGGGCGGAGCGGCGGAGGCGGTGGCGGTCACCGGCCTCGACGCCGCCGTGGCCATCCTGGAGGTGCTCAAGGACGAGGACGCGGGCAGCGCGGGCCTGATGATCGCGGCCGGGTCGCCAGGTGACCCGGCGGCGCTCGCGGACGGCGCGCTGCCGGGCATCCAGCTGCCGGATGGAGCCCAGCCCGCGCTCGCGCTGGTCCGGGCCCCCGGCGAGCTGGCCCCCGCGCTGGCCGGCCTGCTGTCCGGCATCGTCGTAGCCGCCGACCTGGCCCAGGCCCGCGACCTGGTCCGCACGTACCCGGCGCTGCGCGTGGTCACCCGGCGGGGCGACGTACTCGGTGCGCACTGGGCCTCGGGCGGATCGGCCCGCCCGGCCAGTGAGTTCACCCTGCGCAGCGTGGCCGATGAGGCAGCGGCCGGGCTTGAGGCCGTGGACGAGCGCTGCGAGCAGGCCGCCGAGCAGCTCGCGCTGGCCATGGAGGCCGAGGACCAGGCCCGCCAGGCCGTGGCCAAGGCCCAGGCGGCCCTCCGTGAGGTCGACGCGGCGGCCGCTGAGGTCTCCGGCCGGCTCGGCCGGCTGTCGGGCGCCGCGCGGGCTGCCCGCGACGAGGCGCAGCGGCTCCAGGCTGCCATCGAGAAGGCCCGCCTCGCGCATGAAACGAGCCAGGCCACGGTGGCGGGGCTCGAGGCCACCCTGGCCGAGGCTGAGGCGGGCCAGGACGCGGATGGGCGGCCGCAGCCTGCGGAGCCCGGTGGTCCGCAGGACGAGACAGAGCCCGCCGCTGACCGGGATGCCCTGGCCGGCCAGGTGACGGCCGGGCGGAACGCCGAGATGGAAGCCCGGCTGGAGGTCAGGACCGCCGAGGAACGACTCAGGGCGATCGCGGGCCGGGCCGACGCGCTGGTCGCCGCGGCCGCGGCGGAGCGGCAGGCCGCGCACCGCGCCGCGGCCCGGCGGGTCCTGCGTGAGCGGCAGGCCGTGGTGGCCCGGGCGGTGGCCGACGGCGCTGCATACACGCTGGCCCGGCTGGCAGATTCGCTGGCTGCGGCGAGCGAGCACCGGCAGGCGGCCGAGCAGGCCAGCAAGGGCCGGGCGGTCGCGCTGAAGGAAGTGCGTGTTCAGGTCCGCGAGCTGGCCGTCGAGTTCGACCGGGTGGTGGACGCCGCGCACGGTACCGAGATGGCCCGGGCCGAGCACCGCATGCGGCTCGAGCTGCTAGCGGCCCGGGCGGCCGAGGAGTTCGCGGTCTCGGCGGAGGAACTGGTGGCCGAGTACGGCCCCGCCGTCCCGGTCCCCGTCATCAGCCCCGACTCCCCGCCCAGCCGCCCTGCTCCGGCCGCTGAGGGGGCCGAAGGCGCCGGGCCCGACGATGAGTCACTAGACGGCTCGCCGGACGCGCCGCAGGCCGCTGAGAGCGCCAGCAACGGCAGTACCCCGGTGCCGCCCGCGCCGGCTGCCCCGCCCAGCGAGGAACAGCAGGTGCTGACCGGGACGATCCCCTACGTCCGGGCCGAGCAGGAGCGCCGGGCCTCGGCCGCCCAGCGACAGCTCGACCAGCTCGGCAAGGTGAACCCGCTCGCCCTGGAAGAGTTCGCGGCCCTGGAGGAGCGGCACGCGTTCCTGGTCACCCAGCTCGAGGACCTCAAGAAGACCCGGCGTGACCTGCTGACCGTGGTCAAGGAGGTGGACGACCGGGTCCAGGAGGTGTTCGCGTCCGCGTTCGAGGACACGGCCCGGGAGTTCGAAGGGATCTTCTCCCGGCTGTTCCCCGGCGGCGAGGGGCGGCTGCTCCTCACCGAGCCCGACGACATGCTGGCCACCGGGATCGACTTCGAGGCCCGGCCGCCGGGCAAGAAAGTCAAGCGGATGTCACTGCTGTCCGGCGGTGAGCGGTCGCTGACCGCGATCGCTTTCCTGCTGGCCATCTTCAAGGCCCGGCCCTCGCCGTTCTATGTGCTGGACGAGGTCGAGGCCGCGCTCGATGACACGAACATGCAGCGTCTGCTGGGCATCTTTGAGGAGCTGCGGTCGGTGTCCCAGCTCCTGATCATCACCCACCAGAAGCGCACCATGGAGATCGCCGACGCCCTGTACGGGATCAGCATGCGCGGCGACGGGGTCTCGGCCGTGGTCAGCCAGCGGCTGCGGGAGCGCGAGACCGCCTGACCCGGGCGGACTCCGCCTGACTGCGCCGGATCCGGAAGCGTCGCCCCAGGCTGTGGCCTGCATCGGGCCACGCCTGGCGGGTAGGCAGGGCTGACAGCACCGTGCGGGATGCCGTGACTACGGCAGTGGCCGGCCGACGCAGGCCGGGGCGTCTGCGAGACTGGGGCCGTTATGGAACTTGTGATCATTCTTATTGCCATTGCCGTCCTGGTGGTCGCCGGGCTGGGGACCACGTTCCTGGTGCGCCCGCGCCGCCGACGGGTCAGCGCGCCGCCACCGCCGCCCGTACCCGGGCCAGAGGCCGGGCGGACCACAGCTCCTCCAGCAGAGCAGGCCGGGGGCGGCGCCGCCCCCACGGAGGTCCTCCCGCCCACAGTCCCGCCGAGGCCGCGCGACGAGGCCCCGGCCCCGCTGCGCGGCCGCCTGACCCGGCTGCGCGGGAGACTGGCCGCCTCCCGCGGCGGGTTCGGCTCCACCCTGCTCACCCTGCTCTCCCGCGACGCCCTGGACGACCAGGCCTGGGAGGACATCGAGGACACCCTGATCACCGCGGACATGGGTGTCGCGCCCTCCCGCCAGATCACCGAGGAACTCCGGACCCAGGTCAAGGTGACCGGCACCCGCGACCCGGGCCAGGTGCGCACGATGCTGCGCACCGAGCTCATCCGCCAGATCGGGCCGGACATGGACCGGACCCTGCACACCGGCTCACACGGGGACCGGCCCTCCATCATGCTCATCGTGGGCGTCAACGGGACCGGCAAGACCACGGTCGCCGGGAAGCTCGCCCGCGCGCTCATCGGCGAGGGCCAGACGGTAGTGCTCGGCGCCGCCGACACCTTCCGCGCCGCCGCCGCCGACCAGCTCCAGACCTGGGCCGAACGGACCGGCGCCCAGGTGGTGCGGTCCGACCGCGAAGAAGCCGACCCGGCCAGCGTGGCGTTCGAAGCGGTCCGGGTCGGCATCGACGAGCGGGCGAGCACCGTCATCGTGGACACCGCCGGGCGGCTGCACACCAAGACCGGCCTCATGGATGAGCTCGGCAAGATCAAGCGGGTCATCGAGAAGCGGGCCACCGTGGACGAGGTCCTGCTCGTCCTGGACGCCACCACCGGCCAGAACGGCCTCCGCCAGGCGCGGGTGTTCGCCGAGGCGGTGGACGTGACCGGGATCGTGCTGACCAAGCTGGACGGGACGGCCAAGGGCGGCATCGTTATCGCCGTCCAGCGGGAGCTGGGGGTTCCGGTCAAGCTGGTCGGGCTCGGTGAAGGGCCCGACGACCTGGCGCCGTTTGAGCCCGAGGCCTTCGTCGACGCGATCCTCGGCAGCTGAGGGGATCGGGCAGCGCCCGAGCGCCTGTCCCTAGCTGGCTGCCGCTGGTGGCTCCGGCTGGTGGCTCCCGTGGCGGTCATCGGGTCGCGGCACACCAAACGCCGCCACCCGATGACCCGCCTCCAGCGCCCCGGCCCTCACCCCGCGCCCCCGGCGCCGGGGCCGGGGCCTCACCCCGCGCCCCCGCGCGCCTTCCGCGCACCCTAACGACACCGTTGTCACATCGACGCGCCTAGAACAGCCCCGTTGTCACATCCACGCGGCTAGGACAGTCCCCGTTGTCACCTCTCCGCGGCCAGGACCGGCCCGGAAGGGAGTGGCCGGCCCGCCGGCCGGGCCCGCCCCGGGACCCCCGGGCCACCCAGCCCGGACCGCAGAACTTCTGCTCGGGCACTGCGCAAGGCCGGCGCGCACGGGCGCGGGGCAGGGCGGGAACGGAGCCCACGGGAAACGGAGGCCCGCGGGAGGGGCCGCTCCCGGCTTGGTGGTGTCTTATGCGGGGTTTGCCCAAATCAGTTTGGCCGGATTATGCATTATCGAGTGATTTCGGTGTGACTAATATTCTAAATACATTAGTAGAAGGCCACGTACCGGGTCGCGCATTTTTGTGGGACTTAGTTGTGGTCACGGTGCGCATGTGGCAAACTGCCCTGCGTGGCGATTCTGATGGGCAACAACGGTGTCGGAAGTCCCAATCCGAGGTCCCCCGCTCTAGATAACGTGCTGAGTGAAGCAGAGCCTCCGGTCCTATCTAGTACCGAAGCAATAACCCATACTTTCTCGCTCGTTAATCAGGCGGGCGACGGTGCGGTAGCCTATTTCTATGGCCGGTTGTTCGCGGAGAACCCGGAACTGCGCCCCATGTTCCCGGCCGCCATGGACGCTCAGCGCGACCGCCTTTTCCACGCTCTCACCCGGATCGTGCACAGCCTCAGCGCGCCCGAGCGGATGGAGCCGTATCTGAGCCAGCTCGGGCTGGATCATCGCAAGTATGGCGTGCTGACCGAGCACTACCCGGCGGTGGGCCGGGCGCTGCTGGCCACGCTGTGCCGGTTCTCCGGCACCGCGTGGACACCGGGCGCGGAGGCCGCCTGGGCGGGCGCCTACGAACGGGCGATGAAGCTGATGACCGCGGCCGCGGACAAGTCCGCGGAGCACTCTCCGCCCTGGTGGTCGGCCGAAGTGGTTGGGCATGAACTGCGCAGCCCCACGCTCGCCGTCCTTACGCTGCGCCCGGAGGAGCCGTTCCCGTACCAGGCCGGCCAGTACGTGAGTATCCAGTCGGCCCAGTGGCACCGGGTGTGGCGGCCGTTCTCGGTGGCCAACGCGCCGCGGGCGGACGGTCTGCTCACCTTTCACATCCGCGCCGTGCCCGGCGGGTGGGTCAGCTCCGCCCTGGTCCACCACACGAGAATGGGCGACCGGGTGAACCTCGGGCCGCCGCAGGGCAGCATGACGCTTGCCGCCGGTTCCGGCGGGGGCATGTTCTGCGTGGCTGGCGGTTCAGGCCTGGCGCCGCTCAAGGCGCTGATCGAGCAGGCGATCGCGGACAGCCAGCCCGACCAGCGGCGCCGGATCCGCCTGATCGTCGGCGCCCGCTGTGAGTCGGAGCTCCACGACCTGCCCGACCTGTGGCGGCTCGAGTCGTACTACCCATGGCTTCGCATCAGCACCGCTGTTTCCGGCGACCCGGACTACAGCGGCGTGAAGGGAATGCTCCCCGATGTTATCGCGCGCCAGCTGCCACAGAAAGACGACGATGTCTACGTCAGCGGGCCCTCGCCGATGGTGAATAAGTGCATGCAGGTGCTGCGCACCACGGGGCGGCGTAATTGGCGTATTCACGCGGACCCGGTGGATCCTCCTAGCACGTTAACGGATAGGGCAGTGGAGGATTCCATCGGTCATGAGTGCGCTAACTAATAGCCGTACTCGACGCACGCTACGCTTAACGGGATGGCGCGGCGATGAAGGCAGCCTGGAGAACCGTTTTGTGCTGGGGCCTATTTGCCCGCTGGATGCCCTCGGCGGTGACGGCGCGCGCTACGCGTCGCCCCGCCCTGGCCGCCGTGTGCCGTGTGCCGGGTAGCTCGCTCCTGCCTGCTCCGCTGATGGCCGGTCCCGGAGTGGCGGCTCCGGCCCGGGCCAGTTCCACCGTCGCCAGGCCTTTGATGACCGTTCCGGTGATGACTCGTCCAGTCGGCCCAGCGGGAGCCAGTTCCATGGTCAAGAGTTGCGTGGTGGCCAGCCCTCCGGGGACTGACTCCGTGGCGGACGGCCCGTCGACAGGCAGTCCCGTGGCCGACGGCCTGATGCTGGCCAGCCCCGCAGCGGCCAGCCCCGCAGCGGCCAGCCCGGTGCTCAGCTGCCCGGTGGCGGCCAGTCCGGTGGCGGCCAGTCCTGCGGCAGCCAGCCTGGTGGACGACGCCCGGGAGGCCCCCGCCCCGGGAGCAGGCAGCCCGGGAGCAGGCAGCCCGGGAGAGGACTCCCCGCCCGCCGCCAGCCCCCCCGGCCCGGTCGCGGTCGGAGCAGCTCCCCGGCCCGCTCCACCCGCCCGGATAGACCCGCCCGCTCGGTCCCGGTGGCCACGTCGCGTCTTCCGCCCGGCCCGCTTCACCGGCCTGGGCCGGTCCGGCCGGTCGGTGGACATGGACGCCGCGGCCGAGTTCATCCGGCTGCACCGCAGCGAGGTCCCGGACGCGGGGCCGGTCGAGCCGCGGCTGCGGGAGATCCGCCGGGAGATCAGCCTGACCGGCACCTACCAGCACACGGTCGAGGAACTGGAGTTCGGCGCGCGGGTGGCCTGGCGGAACAGCAGCCGCTGCATCGGCCGGCTCTACTGGAAGAGCCTCAAGGTCCGCGACCGTCGCCAGATCGACACGGCCGCGGGCATCGCGGCGGAGTGTGCGGGTCACCTGCGGGCCGCCACCAATCACGGCCGGGTCCGGCCCACGATCACGGTGTTCGCCCCGGACACGCCGGCCCGGAAGGGCCCGCGCATCTGGAACGAGCAGCTCGTCCGGTACGCGGGTTACCAGCAGCCGGATGGATCCGTGCTCGGCGAGCCGTGCAGCACCGAGCTCACCGACCTGGCCCGCGGGCTCGGCTGGGAGACTGACGCACAGGGGCGGTTCGATGTCCTGCCGCTGATCGTCTCCACCGCCGACGAGGGGGCCCAGGTGTTCGGCGTGCCAGCCGACGCGGTCACCGAGGTCCACCTCATCCATCCGCGCTTGCCGTGGTTCGGTGAGCTGGGCCTGCGCTGGTACGCGGTGCCGGTCATCTGCGACATGTGCCTGGAGATCGGGGGCATCTGCTACCCGGCGGCCCCGTTCAACGGCTGGTACATGGGCACCGAGATCGGGGCGCGCAACCTGGCGGATTCCGGTCGCTACAACCAGCTGCCCGAAATCGCGGCCAGGATGGGGCTGGACACCACCCGGGACCGTTCGCTCTGGCGCGACCTGGCGCTTGTCGAGCTCAATCTCGCGGTGCTGCACTCGTTCGAGACGGCCGGCGTGACGATCACCGACCACCACACGGAATCACGCCGTTTCCTGACCCACCTGGCCCGCGAGGAACGCGCCGGCCGGGTCTGCCCGGCCGACTGGACGTGGATAGTCCCGCCGATCTCCGGCTCGGTCACCGGGGTGTTCCACCGTTACTACGCGGAAGCGGAACTGCGGCCGGCCTACGCCCGGCATAACCGGAAACTCCCGGCGGCACCGGCCCTGTCTGCTGGCGAAACTTGCCCGTAACATGTGGCCCACGTCTTTCACTCCCCCGAAACACTCTGTGATGGCGGGCGAAACGCCTTAGGCGGAGGGTCGGCACAGGACAGGGTGCCCCGAGAAGGTGGTCGCATGAAGCTCATCACTGCCGTAATCAAACCGTTCAAGCTAGACGAAGTGAAGGCAGCGTTGCAGGCCTTCGGTGTGCATGGGATGACCGTGAGTGAGGCCAGCGGCTACGGCCGCCAGCGTGGCCACACGGAGGTCTACCGCGGCGCTGAATACCAAGTTGACCTGGTACCGAAGGTAAGACTGGAAGTGCTCGCTGATGACGAGGACGCCGATGACCTGATCGGGGTGATCGTCAAGGCAGCGCAGACTGGACGTATTGGGGACGGGAAGGTGTGGGCTGTCCCGGTTGAAACCGTCGTGCGAGTCAGGACTGGAGAGCGCGGTTCAGGCGCCCTCTAGCCCCCTAGTAGCGATAGAGGTCTGATCGGAGTGCGCAGTACGGGTCGGGGGGTTGGGCAGTCGTGATGTCCGCACCCTCCGCCCGTTCGCAATCCGACGGGCCACCCCTGACTTCGTTCGCCGCCGACCGCGCCCGGCGGAGTGCGGAGACTGATCGCTGGCTGGCATCTCTGCTGGGCGCAGAACCAGGAGTCGCCCTGGTCGCCGTCGGCGGTTACGGGCGGCGTGAGCTGCTGCCCGGCAGCGACCTCGATGTGCTCCTGCTGCACGACAGGCGGGACGGCATCGCCGCGATGGCGGACCGGATCTGGTACCCGATCTGGGACTCCGGTGCCCGCCTCGACCACGCGGTGCGTACCACGGCGGAAGCGCGCCGGGTGGCCAGGACCGACCTGAAGGTCATCCTCGGGCTGCTCTACGCCCGGCATGTGGCGGGTGATCCTGACCTCACCAGCGCGCTGCGCCTCGGCGCCTTGGAGGACTGGCGGGCCTCGGCCGGCACCCGGCTGGCCGAACTGCAGGCCCTGCACGTGGAACGCACCCAGCGCAGCGGCGAACTGGCCTTCCTGCTCGAGCCCGACCTCAAGGAGGCGCGGGGCGGGCAGCGGGACGTGCACGCGATCCAGGCCATCGCGGCCGCGTGGGTCGCCCCCGGCCCCGGGCCCCGGGTCCGGGCCGCGTACGAGTCCATCATGGACGCCCGCCACGCGCTGCACGAGATCACCGGCCGTCCCACCGACCGGCTCGTCCTGCAGGAGCAGGACGAGGTGGCCCGGGTCCTCGGGCTGCTGGACGCGGACGCGCTCATGCGCCACCTGGCCGGGGCGGGCCGGGCCGTCGCCTACTCGGTGGACCAGGCGTTCCGTCAGGCCCAGCGCAGCCGCGGCGGCAGGCGCCGGAGCAAGGCCCAGCGCCGCCCGCTGGCCGACGGCCTGGTCGAGCAGGACGGCGAGGTGGTGCTGGCCCGGGCCGCGGATCCGGCCACCGACCCGGCGCTCCCGCTGCGTGCCGCGGCGGCGGCGGCCCAGGCCGCGCTGGTGCTCGCGCCGCGCACCCTGACCCGGCTGGCCGAATGCCCGCCGCTGCCCGTGCCGTGGCCGCCAGACGCCCGGGACGCCCTGGTCGCGCTGCTCGGCGCGGGCCCGGCTGCCGTCCCCGTCTGGGAAGCGCTCGACCAGGAAGGGCTGGTCGCGAGCCTGCTGCCGGACTGGGACCGGGTGCGCAACCGGCCTCAGCGCAACCCGCTGCACACGTTCACGGTGGACCGGCACCTGGTGGAGACCGCCGCGCGGGCGGCCGTCCTGACCCGGGACGTGGCCCGGCCCGACCTGCTGCTGCTTTCCGCCCTGATGCACGACATCGGCAAGGGCTGGCCCGGTGACCACCGGGTCACCGGCGAGGTCGTGGCCAGGGACGTGGCCCGCCGGGTGGGGCTGGGCCCGTCCGACGCGGAGCTGGTCGCGGGGGCCGTGCGGCATCACTTGCTGCTGCCGCAGACGGCGACCCGCCGTGATCTGGACGATCCGGTCACCGTGGCCCAGGTGGCCTCCGTGGTCGGCGGCCGGCCGCTGCTCGAGCTGCTGCACGCGCTGGCCATCGCGGACGGCCAGGCCACCGGCCCGGCCGCCTGGAACGACTGGAAGGAAGGCCTGGTCGGCGACCTGGTGCGGCGGGTGGAGGCCCGGCTGGCCGGGGATGTGCCGCCCGAGCCGCTGCCGCTGCGCGCGGACCAGGTCGCGCTCGCCGAGGAAGGGGCGCCCGCCGCCCGGGTCACGGGCTCCGAGGTGAGCATCGTCGCCCCGGACCGCCCCGGGCTGCTGTGGCAGGCCGCGGGCGTGCTCGCCTCGCACCGGCTGGCCGTGCGCTCGGCGAACGCCACCTCGCACGGGAACATGGCGGTGGCCGCCTTCACCGTCGCCCCGGAATACGGCGACCCCCCGGACGCCGAGCTGGTCACCAGCGACTTGCGGCGGGCCCTGGAGGGGCGGCTCGACGTGGCGGAACGGCTGGAGCGCCGGATGCGCGCCTACCGCGAAGCACCGGCGCCGGTCCCGGTGGCCCCGCCCAAGGTCACCCTGCTGGACGACGCCTCACGGACCGCGACGGTGGTGGAAGTGCGCGCCCACGACGCGCCGGGGCTGCTGTGGCGGATCGGCCGCGCGCTCGGCGACTGCGGCCTGGACGTGAAGGCCGCCCGGGTGGAGACGCTCGGCGCCGAGGCGGTGGACGTTTTCTACGTGGTCGATGCGTCCGGTGGCCCGGTCGGCGGTTCCCGTATCCGGGGCAAGATCGCCGCCCAGGTGCTCGCGGCCCTGACGGGCTTAACGCTCACGAGCTAAGCACTGACCCGGTGGCCATGACCGGATAGCCTGGTATACGTGTTCGAGACTCTCTCCGACCGGCTGACCCAGGTCTTCTCCACCCTGCGCGGGCGTGGGCGGCTGTCCGCGGCCGATATTGACGCGACGGCCCGCGAGATCCGTATCGCCCTGCTCGAGGCGGACGTGGCCCTCCCCGTGGTGCGGGAGTTCATCGCCCGCATCAAGGAGCGCGCGTCGTCGGAAGAGGTCTCCGGGGCGCTCAACCCGGCCCAGCAGGTCATCAAGATCGTCCACGAGGAACTGATCACGATCCTCGGCGGCGAGGCCCGCAGGCTGCGGTTCGCCAAGGTCCCGCCGACCGTCATCATGCTCGCGGGCCTGCAGGGTTCCGGTAAGACCACGCTGGCGGGCAAGCTCGCCCTCTGGCTGCAGCACCTGGGCAACACCCCGATGCTGGTCGCCGCGGACCTGCAGCGCCCCAACGCGGTCCAGCAGCTGCAGGTGCTCGGCGAGCGGGCCGGGGTGGCGGTCTACGCCCCCCAGCCCGGCAACGGGGTGGGCGACCCGGTCGAGGTGGCGCGGGAGTCGATCGAGGAAGCCCGCCGCCGCCAGCACAACGTGGTCGTGATCGACACCGCGGGCCGCCTGGGCATCGACGAGGAGATGATGCGCCAGGCGGTGGGGATCAGGGACGCCACCGACCCGGACGAGATCCTGTTCGTGGTGGACGCGATGATCGGCCAGGACGCCGTGGCCACGGCCCAGGCGTTCCTGGACGGCGTCGGCTACGACGGGGTCGTGCTCACCAAGCTGGACGGCGACGCCCGCGGTGGTGCGGCACTGTCCGTCGCCGAGCTCACCGGCCGCCCGGTGATGTTCGCGTCATCCGGTGAGAAGCTCGAGGACTTCGACGTCTTCCACCCCGACCGGATGGCGTCGCGCATCCTCGACATGGGCGACATGCTCACCCTGATCGAGCAGGCGGAGCGGGCCTTCGACGAGGACCAGGCCACCTCGATGGCCAACAAGCTGGCCTCCGGTGAGGGCTTCACCCTGGAGGACTTCGTCGAGCAGCTGGCCATGGTCCGCAAGCTCGGCCCGATCGGGAACCTGCTCGGCATGCTGCCTGGCGCGGCACAGAACCGCGAGATGCTCAGCCAGATCAGCGACAAGGACCTGGACCGCGCGGCGGCCATCGTCAACTCGATGACCCCGGTGGAACGGCGTAACCCGAAGATCCTGAACGGAAGCCGCCGGTCCCGGATCGCCAACGGCTCGGGGGTCACCGTCGGCGAGGTGAACAACCTCGTCGTCCGGTTCCTCGAGGGCCAGAAGATGATGCGGCAGATGATGGGCGGCGGCGGGATGCCCGGCATGCCAGCCATCCCGGGCATGCGGCGGGCCGCGACCAAGAGCGCCAAGGGCAAGAAGAACACGAAGAAGAAGCCCAAGGGCGGACGTCCCGGCGGCAACCCGGCGGCGGTGGGTAAGGCCGGTGCCGCCAAGGCGGCCGGCGCCCCCAAGGCCGGTAACGGCGCGGGGCCGGCCCTCCCGCCTGGCCTGGGCGGAGGCGGCGCCCTGGGCGGCGTGCCCGGGTCGCAGGAGGAACTGGCGGCGAGCCTGGAGGCGCTGACCGCCAACCCGGCCGCGCTCCGGGCGGCTGGCAAGGTCGCCAGCAAGATGCCCCCGCCGGAGTCGCTGACCGGGGGCACGTCCGGGCCGTCCAGCCTGCCGGCCGGCTTCGGCCTGCTGCGGCGCAACCGCCAGAACAAGAATGACGAGAAGTAACCCCGGCTCCCTGCCGCCATTGCGACGTAGCTCTTCTCCAACGGTCTGATCGTCACCGGCACGCCCGGAACGTACGGGGGGAGCGGGCCGGGAAATGCTCCCGGCGGCCGGGAAAGTGCCCTGGTGGCCCGGAAAGTGCCTGCACCGGGACACCGGAAATGCCCGGGCAGGGTCTGGGAACGTCGGCCTGCGGGAGCGGGGATTCGGCTGCGATTACGCCCTGCCCCCCGGTGTCTGGCACAATGTCACAGTCACCCCGGGATCTAGCGACGCCCTCTCACGCTCGCCAGGCCCGGGACCGAGCAGGCCGACGCGGTGGTCCCCACCCGGCGCGAGCGCTGCCTGCAATCCGAGCTTTACTGGGAGAGACCACACCCGTGGCTGTCAAGATCAAGCTGAAGCGCATGGGCAAGATCCATGCGCCGTACTACCGGATCATCGTGGCCGACGCCCGCACCAAGCGGGATGGCCGCGCGATCGAGGAGATCGGGAAGTACCACCCGAAGCATGAGCCCTCGTTCATCGAGGTCGACTCGGAGCGGGCCCAGCACTGGCTGTCCGTGGGCGCCCAGCCCACCGACCCGGTCCGCAAGATCCTGGAGATCACCGGAGACTGGCAGAAGTTCAAGGGCCTGCCCGGTGCCGAGGGGACGCTGAAGACGGCGACGCCGAAGGCGGACAAGAAGGAAGCCTACGCTGCGGCCGTCGCCGAGGCCGTGGGCGTCGCGGACACCGCCAAGGGCAAGGGCCGCAAGGCTGGCGCCAAGGCCGACGGCGACCAGGCGGACGCGGACGGCGCGAAGGCCGGCTCAGGCCGGTCAGCGGGCCGGGCTGGCGCCAAGCAGGCCACGGCGGCTAAGGGCGGCAAGGCTGACGCGCCCAAGGCTGACACGCCCAAGGCTGACGCGAAGGCCGACGTGGCCAAGGCTGACACGAAGGCCGACGCGCCCAAGGCGGACGCGCCCAAGGCTGACGCGAAGGCGGACGCGCCCAAGGCTGACGCGGCCGAGGCCAGCACCGACGAGGCCAGCACCGACGAGGCCAGCACGGAGAAGGCGGCGGAGACCGCCGAGGCCGAGCCGGTGGCCGCGGAGCAGGGCGACGGAGCCTGACATGCTGGAAGAGGCCCTCGAGCACCTGGTGAAGGGCATCGTGGAGCACCCGCATGACGTCCGGGTGGATAGCCACGGGCTGCGCCGGGGCCGGGTCCTCGAGGTGCGGGTTCACCCCGAGGACCTTGGCAAGGTCATCGGCCGCGGCGGCCGGACCGCCAAGGCACTGCGAACCGTGATCGGGTCGCTGGCCGGCGGCAAGTACGTCCGGGTTGACCTGCTGGACGTAGACGAGGTCCGCTAGCCCGTCATGCAACTGGTGGTCGGCCGCATCACGCGGCCGCACGGGGTCCGCGGCGAGGTATCGGTGGAAGTGCGCACCGATGAGCCAGACCGCCGATTCGCCGTGGGCCGGGTGCTGGCCACCGACCCGATCGCGGTCGGCCCGCTCACGATCGAATCGCTGCGCTGGCATTCCGGGCGGCTCCTCGTCACGTTCGCCGGGGTCACCGACCGGAACCTGGCCGAGGAACTGCGCGGGACCTGGCTCACTCTGGACTCGGCCGAGGCCGGCCCGTCTGACGACCCGGATGAGTTCCACGACGCGGAGCTGATCGGGCTGGCCGTGGTCACGACCACGGGTCAGCCCGTCGGCCGGGTCACGGACGTCCGGCACTTCGGGCAGGACCTGCTGGTCATTGAGCCACAGCCCGCCGGCTCTGCCGGGTCTGGGCCGTCCGGGTCTGGGCCGTCCGGGTCTGGGCCGTCCGTGGCTGGGCCGGCTCCGGCGGCCCCGACGGGGCCGGCGGGCCGTGGCCCGGCGCTCGCGGCCAGGGGACGGGCGCGCGGCGCACCGGAGGAGCTGCTGGTCCCGTTCGTGGCCGCGCTCGTGCCCGAGATCGATGTGGCCGCGGGCCGGCTCGTCATCGACCCGCCGCCCGGGCTGCTCGAGCTGGGCGCCGGGGAACCCGGTCAGGCCCCGGCAGCAGGAAACTGAGGCGAGCCGGGTGCGCATTGACATCATCACGATCTTCCCGGACTACTTCACCCCGCTCAGCGTCTCGCTGCTCGGCAAGGCGGCCTCCCGCGGAGACATCGAACTCCAGGTGCATGACCTGCGGACCTGGGCTGATGGGGTGCACCGCGCTGTGGACGACGCCCCGTTCGGCGGCGGCCCGGGCATGGTCATGTCGCCCGGGCCGTGGGGTGCGGCGCTGGACGAGGTGACCGGCCCGGGCCTGTCACCGGCCCGGCTCGTGGTCCCCACCCCCGCCGGGATCCCGTTCACTCAGCCGATGGCCGCGGACTGGACCCGTTGCGGAAGATTGGTTTTTGCTTGTGGCCGGTACGAGGGGATCGACGCGCGCGTCGTCGACGAGGCGCGCGACCGGATGCCGGTCGATGAAGTATCCATCGGGGACTACGTGCTGTCCGGGGGTGAACCCGCTGTCCTGGTGATGGTGGACGCCGTCGCCCGGCTGCTGCCCGGCGTCCTCGGCAACGCGGAGTCGGCCGCCGACGACTCGTTCGGGGCCGGCCAGGGTCCCATGGCGGGCCTGCTCGAAGGGCCGTCCTACACCCGGCCCCGGGTCTGGCGCGGGCGCGAGGTCCCGCCGGTCCTGCTGTCCGGGGATCACGCCGCCATCGCGCGCTGGCGGCGCGATCAGGCGCTGCGCCGGACCGCCGCGCTGCGCCCGGATCTGGCCGCGCGACTGGCCGCCGACCCGGCGGCAGCGCAGCTCGACGTCCGGGACCGGCAGGTGCTGATTGAGGCTGGCTTCCCGATCAGTGCCGAAGATATGGCACACTGAAGTCTGCCATCCGCACTAGGCCGACCCTGCGGATGCGCGTCCTGGTGCCCTCAGCGCCCAGGAAGACTGACTGACACCGACGAGACGATGCCGCGCGTTCGCTGGCCTGTGTGCGCGTGAGGACAACTGAGGAACCGCAGCCATGCACACCGCCATCGCCGAGCTGGAGCAGGCCCAGATCCGCTCTGACATCCCCGAATTCCGCCCCGGGGACACGCTGAAAGTCCATGTGCGGGTCACCGAGGGCACCCGGTCCCGGATCCAGGTTTTCCAGGGCATCGTGATCCGCCGCCAGGGTGGCGGGGCGCGGGAGACATTCACCGTCCGCAAGATCAGCTACGGCGTCGGCGTCGAGCGGACGTTCCCGGTGCACACCCCCTCGATCGAGAAGATCGAGCTGGTGAGCCGGGGCCGGGTGCGCCGGGCGAAGCTCTACTACCTCCGCGAGCTGCGCGGCAAGGCCGCCCGCATCCGGGAACGCCGCTAGCCGGTCCGCTAACCGCGCTCTCCGGTGGCTGGGACTGATCTCGGTGACACGGGCCCGGCTCCGGCCGCCGGCCCGCCCACTCGTGCGGGCCGGATGCGGTCCAGGGTCGGATTAGCGGTCCTGGTCTTCGCCGGGCGCGGGCTGGCTGCCCCGGCGCGCCCGGGGCGGCCGGCGGCGCTGCCGATGACCGTGCGACGGGCCGGAATGCCCCCGGGGCCACGCGCGTGGCTCCGGCGGACCGCACACATTGCCGCGGGCCGGCGTTAGGCTCGGACACAATGAACGACGACCGGGGTATGGGCGAGTCTGCGATGACAGGCTCTCCAGGCGCTGAATTGCCTGGCCAGGACGGCGACAGGGCAGTCAGCGCAGAGCCGGAGATGCCAGGGGGCACCGGGACGATGACTCCTCCGCCGGGCCGTGACGCCACGGCCCAGTCCGGCGACACCGGCGGCCAGGGCAGTGGCCCAGGCCGCGCCCAGGGGGGTCCGGGCACGGCGAAAGCGGCCGCGTCCCGGAAGAGCCCGTCCCGGAAGAGGCGCCGCCTCTCCTGGTGGACGGAACTGCTCGTCCTGTTCGCGCTCGCACTGTCGATCATGCTGGTCATCAAGACCTACGTGGTGCAGGCCTTCTTCATCCCGTCCTCGTCGATGGAGAACACGCTCGACATCGGGGACAAGGTCCTGGTCAACAAGCTCATCTACCACTTCCGCTCGATCGATCGCGGCGACGTGGTCGTGTTCAACGGCGAGGGCTCCTGGGATCCGCCGAGCGCGCCGGCGTCCAGCGACCCGGTCGTCCGGCTGGCCACCGAGTTCGGTCACGCGATCACCGGGCTGTTCGGCATGTCCCCGGGTGTGCACGACTACATCAAGCGGGTCATCGGGCTCCCCGGTGATCACGTCGCCTGCTGTGACGCGCAGGGCCGGGTCACCGTGAACGGCGTCCCGCTCAGCGAGAAGTCATACCTGTACCCGGACAACCCGCCGTCGATGACGAAGTTCAGCATCACCGTGCCGCCGGGCCGCCTGTGGGTGATGGGCGATCACCGCAACGTCTCCTACGACTCACGCGGGCACGTCGGCGACCCGGGCGGCGGCACCATCCCGGAGAGCCAGGTGGTCGGCCGGGCGTTCCTGATCCTGTGGCCGCCCAGCCGGTTCCGCGTGCTGCCGATCCCGGCCACGTTCACCAAGCTGAACACCAGCCAGGCGGTCGGCGCCCGGGCCCTGAGTGATCTCGCCACCCCCGCCGCGCCATTCGTGCTGGCCGGGTCGGTGGCCATGCCGCTGACCTGGCTGGACCGGCGGCTGCGGCGCCGCCGGCCCGGGTCCGGCCCGGCAGTGCCGCAACGGGCGTCAGGCGGGCGGTGGCCCGGCCTTCCCGGGAAACGCCGGTAACGACGTGGCGATGCCTTGGTGGCGGCATCCCGGCTATACCCCCCGGCGTGCGGCAGGACTGACGGGCTACGAGCGCGTCCTGGCCCGGGCGGGCCTGTCCCCGGTGGCCGGGATCGACGAGGCGGGCCGCGGAGCCTGCGCCGGCCCACTGGTGGTCGCCGCGGTCGTCCTGGATCCCCGCAAACTTTCCGGGCTCAGCGGCATCGCGGACTCCAAGACCCTGACGGCGGCGGCCCGTGACGAGGCCTACACCGAGGTGATGCGGACCGCGCTCAGCTGGCACCGGGTCATCATCCCGGCCGCCGAGATCGACGCCTGCGGGCTGCACGTCTGCAACATCGCCGGGATGCGGCGGGCGCTGGCCGGGCTGTCCTGCCAGCCCGGTTACGTGCTCACCGACGGCTTCGCGGTCCGCGGCCTGGGTGTCCCCGCGCTGGCCATGTGGAAGGGCGACGAGGTAGCGGCCTGCGTGGCGGCCGCCTCGATCGTGGCCAAGGTGACCAGGGACCGCATCATGACCGGGCTCGCCGAGCAGTACCCGGCCTACGGATTCGCCCAGCACAAGGGCTACTCCACCCGGAGTCACATGCGGGCGCTCGCCAAGCACGGGCCCTGCCCGGAGCATCGGGCATCATTCGCTAACGTCAATGGACTGGTCCGGGACCTGCCGGTGGTGGACGAGGAGGCCGGCCTGGATCAGCAGCCCATGGTGGGCGAGGGCTTGACGGACCAGGAGCCCATGCTGGGCCCGGAAGGCGACGAGCAGGAGAGGGCCGGCCCGGAGGTGGCCGGCCAGGCGGCGGCACAGGCAGTGACACAGGCAGTGGCACAGGCGGGGAACGGCCCGGTGGGTGACGATCAGGCGAGGTCCCGAGAATTGCTCGGCGAAGAATTGGCCTATCGTTGATGCCATCCGGACCGGACCTCCCGACGCAGGCTGATCGGAGGGGGAGGACATGAGCGCAGAAGATCTCGAGAAGTACGAGACCGAGATGGAACTGCAGCTCTACCGCGAGTATCGGGACGTCGTGGGGCTGTTCACCCATGTGGTCGAGACCGAGCGGCGGTTCTACCTCACCAACGACGTGGAACTGAACGTCCGCGCCGCCGAGAACGGCGAGGTGTACTTCGAGGTCATCATGCAGGACGCCTGGGTGTGGGATATGTACCGCCCGGCGCGCTTCGTAAAGAACGTCCGGGTTGTCACGTTCAAAGACGTCAACGTCGAGGAGCTGGCCCGGGCCGAGCTCGAGGTTCCCGACGACACCAAGTGACCTGGCGCTGGATGACCTGGTGGTGGATGACCTGGCGCCGGCGCGCCGTGGCCCACCTGGATTGAAGCACGCGGCAGCGACAAAACGGCGTCGTCTGTCCACAGAATCCCGTTTCGTGCTGCGTCGTCCACAGCGCGTCAACTGACCCTGCGCGGGGCTTCCCGTTCCGGCACCGTCATCACCGGAGGTGGTGCCGGGTGAAGGACAAGGACGAGCTGGGCCGCCGCGGCGAGCAGGTCGCAGCGGAGTACCTGGAACGGGCCGGGCTGCGGATCCTCGACCGCAACTGGCGTTGCGAGGCCGGCGAGCTTGACATCGTGGCCCTCGAGCGGCGTGTCCTCGTGATCTGCGAGGTCAAGACTCGCTCGGGAGTCAGGTACGGCAGTCCCCTCGAGGCCGTCAGCCACAGTAAGCGGCTCCGGCTGCGCCGGCTGGCGTCCTCGTGGCTGGCGGCCCAGGAGCTGGGGTTCGACGAGGTGCGGATCGACGTGATCGGGCTGGTCCGGGACGCGTCAGGAGAGTTCACCCTCGAGCACGTGCGGGGGGTGGGCTGAATGCCGGTCGCCCGGACCCACTCGATCGCCCTGGTCGGGGTAGAAGGTCATCCCGTCGAGATCGAGGCCGACATCCAGAACGGGCTGCCGGGGCTGCTCCTGGTGGGCCTGCCCGATACGGCGCTCCGCGAGGCGAGGGACCGGATCCGCGCCGCGATCGTGAACAGCCGCGAGCAGTGGCCGCAGCGGCGGATCACCGTCGGGCTGTCCCCCGCCAGCCTGCCCAAGCGGGGCAGCGGATTCGACGTCGGCATCGCGGTGGCCATCCTCGGCGCCGCGGGCTTGGTCCCGCCGGCGGCGATCGACGGGGTGGCGTTCCTCGGCGAGCTCGGGCTCGACGGCCAGCTGCGCCCGGTCCGCGGGGTGCTGCCCGCGGCCGCGGCTGCGGCGGCCAGCGGCTTCCGGCGGGTCGCGGTGCCCAGCGCCAATGAGGCCGAGGCCGCGCTGGTCCCCGACCTCCGGGTGCTGAGCGCCCCCAGCCTGCGGGGGCTGCTGGGCTGGCTGCGCGGCCGGCCGCCGGCCGGTGCCGCGGCGCCTGGGGAGCAGGGCAGCCTGGCCGCGCCTGGGGGCCTGGCCGGCCCGGTCCGGCTGGTCGAAGGCGGCGGGCGGACGGCGGCTGACCGGGACCCGTCCGGGGACCCGGGGGATCCCGGGCCCGACCTGGCCGACGTGCTGGGCCAGCCGACGGCGCGCCGGGCCGCGGAGATCTGCGCCGCGGGCGGCCATCACCTGTGCCTGCTTGGCCCCCCGGGCGCCGGCAAGACCATGCTGGCCGAGCGGATTCCCACCGTGCTGCCCCGCCTCGAGCCCGCCGCGGCTCTCGAGGTGACCGCGATCCACTCGGTCGCGGGCGTGCTTCCCGATGGGAGCCCGCTGCTGACCGCGCCGCCGTTCTGCGCCCCGCACCACACCGCGAGCAAGGCCGCGATCGTCGGCGGCGGCAGCGGGGTGATCCGCCCGGGAGCCGCCTCCCTGGCCCACCGGGGCTGCCTGTTCCTGGACGAGGCGCCCGAGTTCGGCCGCGACGTGCTCGACGCGCTCCGCCAGCCGCTGGAGTCCGGGGAGGTCGTGGTGGCCCGGTCGGGCGTGACGGCGCGCTTCCCGGCCCGGTTCACGCTGCTGCTGGCGGCCAACCCCTGCCCGTGCGCCAGGGGGCCCGGGCCGCAGGCGGGCTGCACTTGCACGCCCTCGGTCCGCCGGAGGTACCTGGCCCGGCTGTCCGGCCCGCTGCTCGACCGGGTCGACGTGAAGGTCGAGTTCTTGCCGGTCAGCCGGGGTGAGCTGCTCAGCGACCGGACGTTCGCAGAGTCCAGCGCGACCGTGGCCGCCCGGGTCGAGGCGGCCCGGTGCCGGGCGGCTGCCCGGCTGCGGGACACGCCCTGGCGGCTCAACGCGGAGGTTCCGGGCAGCGAGCTGCGCCGCAGCTACGCGCCCGCCCAGGGCGCGCTCGTGCCCCTGGAGCGGGCCATGGACCTGGGGCAGATCAGCGCCCGGGGCGTGCACCGGGTGATCAGGGTGGCCTGGACGCTGGCCGACCTGGCCGGGTTACCGCGCCCGGACGCCGACCAGACCAGTGCCGCGCTCTGCCTGTGGCTGGGGGTGCCCCGATGACTGATGTCCAGCCCGGGCAGCAGCAGCCCGGGCAGCACCGTGATGCGCAGCACCGTGATGCGCAGCACCGGGACCGGCTGGCCCGGGCCGTGCTGACCTGGATCGCCGAGCCCGGCGATGCGCAGCTGGGGGCCCTGCTCCGGCAGCGGTCACCAGCGGCGGTGGTCGCCACGCTCCTCACCGGGACGGCTGCGGAGGTCGCGCCGGTCATCCCCGGCCTGGACCGGGCCTGGGCCCGGTGGGCGGCCCGGCTCGGCGACGCGCCCACCGGCGTCACGCTGGAGGCCTGGCGGCAGGACGGGATCCGGCTGGTCTGCCCGGGTGACCCGGAGTGGCCCACCCAGCTCGACGCGCTGGGCGACGAGCGGCCGTGGGGCCTGTGGGTCCGCGGCCAGGTGGACCTCCGGTTCGCCTGCCTGCGCTCGGTGTCCATGGTCGGGACCCGGGCGGCGACCGCCTACGGCATCCATGTGACCGCCGAACTTGCCGCCGCCCTGGCCGAGCGCGGCTGGACGGTGGTCTCCGGCGGCGCATTCGGGATCGACAGCCAGGCGCACCGCGGCGCGCTCGCCGCCGAGGGGATCACCGTCGCGGTCCTGCCCTCCGGGCTGGATATCCCCTACCCACGCAGCCACCACGACCTGTTCGAGGCCATCGCCGCCCAGGGAACGCTGGTCAGTGAGCATCCGCCCGGCCGGACGCCGACCCGGCCCGGGTTCCTGGTCCGCAACCGGCTCATCGCCGCGCTCAGCCGCGGGACCGTGCTGGTTGAGGCCGCGCAGCGCAGCGGAGCGCTGAACACGGCCCGGCATGCAAGGGACCAGAACCGCCCCCTGATGGCGTTGCCCGGGCCGGTGACGTCCCTGGCCTCGGCCGGCTGCCACCAGGCCATCAGGGACTGGGGGGCCGTTTGTGTCACCAGCGTGCACGACGTGCTCGCCTGCCTGACGTTCAACCCCGGCGAGCTGGCCGACCCGTCCCGCGGCCCGGTCCTGCCGCGCGACGAGCTGAACCCGGTCAGCCTGAGCGTCCTGGAGGCCGTGCCCGCCCGTGGAGGCCGCGGACCCGCCCGGATCGCGGTGTCGGCAGGCGTGGATTTCGATACCGTGCTGCGCTGCCTGGGAGGGCTGGCGGCGGCCGGATTCATCGAGCGCTGTGAGCGGGGCTGGCGGATCCGCCGGGCGGCTGGCCCGGAACAGCCCCCGTAAAGCGGCGGCCTATTAGCCAAATTCTGCCCGATTTCGGGCAAGCTCGGTTGCCATCTGGCCGGATTAGGGAGCATGCTGGCTCGTGTGGCAGTCGCCCAACGGCCGTTCGAGGACCTGATCGCCCATCTGACCCGGAGCAGCTCGCTGGGGCCCGGAGAGGCCGCCCGGTTGGTCGATGACGTCGTCGGGTATTTCTCCGAGCCAGCGGACGTGTTCGTCCGCAGGCGCCACGGGGAGCTCAAGGCACGGGGTCTGACCAACGACTGCGCGTTCGATCAGATTACGGCTGAGCTGCGGCAGCGGCTGGTGGCACCGCCCCAGTACACGCTGCGTCAGCTGCGCCGCATCATCTACGGCTGAGGGGGGCAGACCATGTGCGGAATCGTCGCTCATATCGGTGGGCGCGACTGCGTTCCCATCCTGCTGGAGGGACTGGCCCGGCTGGAGTACCGCGGCTACGACTCGGCCGGGATCGCGGTGCTCAGCCGGTCCGGCGAAATCCGGGTGCACAAGACGAAGGGCCGGGTCGCCGACCTGGCGGCGGGGCTGCCCGCGCGCTTCAAGGGCAGCCCGGGCATCGGTCACACCCGCTGGGCCACTCATGGCGAGCCGAGTGACGCTAACGCGCATCCGCACGTCTGCGGGCCGATCGCCATCGTGCACAACGGGATCATCGAGAACGCCGATGAGCTGCGGGCCAAGCTGAGCGTGGAGGGGGCCGTGTTCGCCTCTGAGACCGACAGCGAGGTGCTGGCCCACCTGATCGCGGCCAGCAGCGCCGACGACCTGGTCGAGGCGGTCCGCCAGGCGCTGACCTCGGTGGTCGGCACCTACGGGATCGTGGTCCTCGACGCCCGCCACCCGGACCTCATCGTGGCGGCCCGGAACGGCAGCCCCGTGGTCCTCGGCCTGGGCGACAAAGAGATGTTCGTTGCCTCGGACGTGTCCGCGCTCGTCCGCTACACCCGCCAGGTCGTGCACCTCGACGACGGTGAGGTCGCGGCGGTGCGGGCGGACGGCTTCGTGACGTCCACCCTCGACGCGCGCACCACCATCAAGGAACCCTCCACCATCGACACCGAGGCGGGCTCCTATGACGCCGAGGGCTATACGCACTTCATGCGCAAGGAGATCCACGAGCAGCCACGCGCCGTCGAGCGGGCCCTGCGGGGCCGTCTGGACAGCCGGTTCCACACCGCGCACCTCGGCGGCCTGAACATGGACGCACGCGAGCTCCGGGAGATCCGCCGGGTGCTGGTGCTCGGCTGCGGCTCGGCCTACTACTCGGGCCAGGTCGGCGCCCAGCTCATCGAGGACCTGGCCCGCATCCCGGCGTCCGCCGAGCCGGCCTCGGAGTTCCGCTACCGCAACCCCGTGGTGGAGGCGGACACGCTGTACGTGGGGGTCAGCCAGTCCGGCGAGACCTACGACACGCTGGCCGCCATCCAGGAGCTGCAGCGCAAGGGCGGACGCGTACTAGGGGTGGTGAACTCGGTCGGCAGCGCCATCGCCCGGCAGTGCGACGGCGGCATTTACCTGCACGCGGGCCCGGAGATCTCGGTCACCTCCACGAAGACCTTCACCGCCACAGTGGTGGCCTTCGCCCTGCTGGGGCTGCATCTGGGCCGCATCCACGACCTCTCACCGGCGGACGGCCGGCGGATCATCGCGGGACTGCACGCCATCCCCGGGCAGATCGAGGAGATGCTGGCCGGCGAGCAGCACGTGGCTGACGTTGCCGCCCAGCTGGTGAACGCCCCGGGGATGTTCTTCATCGGCCGGGTCCGCGGCTACCCGGTCGCCCGGGAGGGGGCACAGAAGCTCAAGGAGGTCTCCTACCTGCACGCGGAGGCCTACCCGGCCAGCGAGCTCAAACATGGGCCGCTCGCCCTGGTGAACCCGGAGATGCCCACGATCGCGATCGTCCCCGATGACGAGCTGCTCGACAAGAACCTGTCCACGCTCGGCGAGATCCGCGCCCGCCGCGGGCCGGTTGTCGCCGTCTCGCACACGGACCTGGATCCCAGGCTGGCCGACCACGTGATCCGGGTGCCGAAGAACGAGCCCGAACTGGACCCGATCCTGCTCTCCGTGCCGTTGCAGATGCTCGCCTACCACGCGGCGGTGGCGCTCGGCAACGACGTGGACAAGCCGCGCAACCTGGCTAAGAGCGTGACGGTGGAGTGAGCGCCCGTCCTGCTGCAGACTGAGATCCATGCGCGAGCAGCCCGAACTGCCGGACCGGCTGGAGTCAGCCCTGGAGGCTTTCCGGCGGCACCTGGCGGCCGAGCGCGGGGTTTCCGCGCACACGGTCCGGGCCTACCTGGGTGACGTCCGTGCCCTCCTGGAGCACGCCGCCCAGGCGGGTGTGACCAGCCCGGACGGCCTGGACATCGCGGTGCTCCGGGGCTGGCTCGCGGACCAGCACGCGACCGGGCGGGCCCGGGCCACGCTGGCCCGGCGGGCTGCATCGGCCCGGACGTTCACCGCGTTCGGGTACGCCCGCGGCTGGCTGCCCACCGACCCGGGGCCGTTGCTGGGCACGCCACGGCTGCGGCGCAAGCTGCCCGAGGTGATCCGGCAGGACCAGATGGCGGCGGTGCTGGGCTCCCCAGGCCGCCCCCGCGGGCGGCCGGCGCCAGAAGGAACCGGGGAGCCGCACGAAGGCGCCGGGCCGCACGAAGGCGCCGGGCCGCACGAGGGCCGGGAGCCGGACGCGCGGCCGCCGGACCCCCGGGATGAGGCGCTGATCCTCCGTGACACCGCGATCATGGAGCTCCTGTACGCCACCGGGATCCGGGTCAGCGAGCTGTGCGGGCTCGACCTCGGCGACCTCGATCATGACCGGCGGACCGTCCGGGTCCTGGGCAAGGGCGGGAAGGAACGCACGGTCCCGGTGGGCCTGCCCGCCGAGCGGGCCACGGCCCGCTGGGCCCGGGACGGCCGGCCGTTGCTCGTCACCGCCGGCAGCGCGGCCGCGCTGTTCCTGGGGGCCCGGGGCAGGCGGCTGGATCCGCGGACCGCGCGGCGGGTGGTGCACACCAGGCTGGCTGCCGTGCCCGCCGTCCCCGATACCGGGCCGCACGGCCTGCGCCATGCCGCCGCGACCCACCTGCTGGAAGGCGGAGCGGACCTGCGCAGCGTGCAGGAGATCCTCGGTCACGCGTCGCTGGCCACCACCCAGATCTACACGCACGTCTCGGTGGAGCGGCTCACGTCCGCGTTCCGGCAGGCGCATCCCCGGGCCTGAGCGCCCAGCGGGCCACAGCGGGCGGGCCAGCGGGCCAGGGGGCCAGAGCGGCCAGAGATCCTGACGGCCGAGGACCTGACCGGCCGGGCCGACCGCACGAGCCGAAGGACTCGAGCGGACCGGGCCAGCCGAGCCACGCGAGTGCATCCGCGGGCTTCAGCGCAGCGAGTAGACTGACTGACAGGTCGTGGAGTCTGCCCGCTCTATGCAGACGGCCTCCCGGCTAATTCGCGCGTCCGCTCGCCGCCAGGTGCCGGCTCGGCCCCAGGCGGGACGCATCCCACCGGTCCGCGGTTTTCGCACACCGCGGCGGGTTGCGCCCGGGCGCCAGGCAACAACCGAGAGCGTCGGTGCGATCAGGCACGGCGCGTAACAGGAAGGGGACCGCGGGCATGGCTCCGGTCGTCACTATGCGGCAGCTGCTCGAGAGCGGCGTGCACTTCGGGCACCAGACCC
>DATCFY010000227.1:0-11441 GCA_036509255.1 Streptosporangiaceae bacterium | reverse complement strand
GTGCGGCGCGAAGATCGGCTTGTGCTTGCCGCGCAGCAGGATCGCCGCGTGGCTGGCCAGGCGGCCGAGGACGACGTCGGACGCGTCAATGACGTGCCACTGACGATGGATGTCGCCGGCCTTGGGGCTGAATGTGCGCACGGTGGTAAGCCTTCGTGTGGTGGGACGTGAATCCTGGTTCCACGCCCGGGGGGCACAACAAGCTGGGCTGCTATCCCGGGTGAGGGAGTCCGACGCATCCGCCGCCGCGTACCAGCCTCGCTGAGCGGGCACCGCGGGCATGCGAACACACGTGGACGTCCAAGAAGGATACCGGCCCTGGCGACCAACGGTCAAAGTGAGCGGCAGACCCCGGCGGTCCGGCGCCCCAGGCAGCCAAATCTCCGGTCCGCCCGAGGCCGGTCCCGTAGAACGATACGCTCCCGCCATGGGCTACCCGGATGACGAGGGCGGCGGCCCGCCGGACAGCCGACTGGGCACCCCATCTGGGCGTGCTGGCGGCCAGGCAGACACGACGCGGAGCACTGCGCTATGGCCCCCCGCGCCCGGCGAGGAAGAGCCCGGACAAGCGGCCGTCCGCCGGGGCGCATCCGGCGGTTCCCCGGCCTCCGCCGGGACAACCGGGGATGACGCAGCTTCCCTGGGCTATGGGGGGGGATCCGGGTACGGCGCGGAGACCCGGTACCGGAGTGCGTCCAGCGGCAGCCACCGGCGCCCAGACCCGGCTGCCGCTAACCCGGGCACCACTCCCGCCCCCGGCTCGGCCACCCCGGCCACCCCGGCCAGCCCTGGCGGGACTGGGTACCTGCCGTCCACGCCAGGCGGTGCGGGAGCCACACCAGGACCGGGGTCCGGCCGCGGAACAGGACGGCGCCGGCACGACCCGGCCGGGGACAGCGAGCCCGGCCCAGGCGCCTCCCGGGCGGCCCAGGCCCCGCTCGCGGTCAGCGGCGGCCCTCCGTCACGGGAGAACGCGTGGCGCCGCCCGGACCGGCGGCCCGGTCAGGAGATCCAGGGAGGGCCGGGGAACGGTCCCGGCAACAGCGGATCCTCGTCCCGGGGGTCGCTGTGGAGCGCCGGGGCATTCCGGACGGCGGGGCCCGGCGGGCGCGGCCCGGTCCGGGGATTCCCGCCCGCGCCTGGAGCGCCCGATCCGGTGTACCCGCCGGGCCAGTTCTCGCCGTGGAACGCGCCGGCGCTCCGCGCTGTCAACGCCGCCGGGCGGCCCGGACTGGCCACCGGATCCGATCCCGAAACATCCGAGCCGGGGTACTCGCTGCTGGCCGTGAGCGACCCCTCGGCCGACGCCACGGCCACCCAGACCTGGGCGGTGCTCGACGATGCCCAGCTGGATGACTGGAGCGCGGCAGCCGCGGACGCCCCGGCACGGGCGGGGCGGGGCGAGAGCGGGCTCCCCGCGACGAGCGAGGGCCGGGTCGGGACGCGAGGGTTCTTCGAGCCGGCCGGCGGCACCACGACGCCATCCGGGGTAGCGCCATCGGGGGCGGCGCCATCCCCGTACGCGGGCCAGGCCGGAACGCCTGGCTACCCCGGCGAACCCGAATATTCCGGCCAGCGCGTATTCCCTGGCCAGCCCCGGCCCCCTGACGACGCAGGCTTCTCCAGGGAAACCAGGGACGCGGACAGTCCCGGGGTTCCCGGTGAGGCCGGGTACCCGGGCCAGACTGACCCGTCGCTGCGAACAGCCCGGCCAGGGGGGCGGCTGGCGGCCCGGCAAGGCCGCCAGCCGGGCCTGCCGGACGTCGTCCAGGAAACCCGGGAACCCGGTACCGGCGCGGGCGCAGGCACGACCACGGGATCGCGGTCCGCGGCACGCGGCGGCAAGCCCCGCAAACCGCGCAAGCCGCCCAGCCGGGCCAGGATGTGGCTGATGCCGCTGGCCATGATGGTGATCGTCATCGCCGGAATCACGGTGGCCTACCTGCACTTCGCGAAGGGGCAGTCGAGTGTGCCGGCCGCGGCGCCGACTGCTGGGCAGGCCAATGCGTCCGGCGCGTCGCCCGCTCTGGGCCTGTGGAAGCACATCACCACCCGGGCCGAGGATCCTGCCGCCCTCTCGCTCACCGAGCTGTTCCCGGCCCAGTACTCCGCCAGCGGGACCGTCGTCCGGACGGTCCAGCGGGCCGGGCACAACTGCCCGGGCATGGTGCTGGGGAACCGGCTGCGGGCTGCCCTGCGCAAAGCCGACTGCACCCAGGTGATGCGGGCCAGCTACCTGTCCGCCGGACAGAAGATCATGGCCACCATCGGGGTGCTGAACCTGGCCAACGTGACCGACGCGGAGCGCGCCGGGAAGGCGACCGGTGCGACCGCGTTCATCAAGCAGCTCCCGGGCGCGCACGGCCCCACCAGGAACCTGATGAAGGGGACCGGGCTGGAAGAGGCCCAGTTCAAGGGCCACTACCTGATCCTGACCTGGGCCGAGTTCACGAACCTCCGGACTCCGTCCAGCGCTGCCCGGCGGACGGAGCTGGACACGTTCTCTCGGCAGCTGGTCGCCAGTACCGCCGGGATCAGCCTGACCAGCCGGATGGTGTTCGGTAAGCCGGAGATCCCGTAACCGGATCAGGCGGCGATCGCCGCCACCGGCGGGCTCAGCCGGGCACGCTCAGCCAGGCGCGCGCTCGGCAGTCCGCTCCCCTGGGTCGGCGCGGACCCGCCGGGTGGCCAGCGCCCGCTCGGCGAGCTGACCCGGCGGGGGGTAACGGACCTCTTCCAGGCACAGTCCGTGCGGCGGGACCACCGGGACGGAGGGGTCGCGGACCCGGGCGGTGAGCACCTGCGCAGGCCAGGACGGCGGCCGGGCACCCTCGCCCACCTTGAGCAGCGCGCCCATCAGGGCCCGCACCATCGAGTGGCAGAACGCGTCCGCGACCACGGTAGCCTCGGCGACTGCGGACTCGGGGCGGTCCCAGGAGAGGGAGAGAAGCTCGCGGACGGTGCTGGCGCCCTCGCGGCGGCGGCAGAAGGCCGCGAAGTCATGCTCGCCGAGCAGCAGCCCAGCGGCCTCGTTCATGGGGCCGATGCCGACTCCGTGGCGGTACCAGAGCGTGTCGTGCCGGCGCAGCGGGTCGGGGCCGGTCGCGTCGTCGCAGACCCGGTAGGAGTACCGGCGGCTCAGCGCGGAGAAGCGGGCATTGAATCCGTCCGGGGCGGGCCCGATCCGGCGGACCCGGACGTCAGGCGGCAGCACCCCGGCGAGCCTGCGCAGGATGGCCGGCGCCGCGCCGAGCCACGCCGCCGCGGGAAGATCAGTGTGGGCCACCTGGCCCCGCGCGTGCACCCCGGCGTCTGTGCGGCCGGCCACGGTGAGCTGGACGGGGTGGTCGGCCCGCAGCACCCGGGTCAGCGCGTCCTCCAGCACCTGCTGGACGGTGCGCCGGCCCGGCTGGCGGGCCCAGCCAGAAAAGCCGCCACCGTCGTAGCTGAGGTCGATCCGGACCCGGCAGGCCTCAGCAGTCAACGGCAGCGGCTTTCCGGCTGCTACTTCTCCGAGGCCTCGGCGGAGTCCCCGTCCTCACCGTCAGCCGGGGCATCCGCAACGGCCTCGTCCTTAGCCACAGCGTCGCCGGCGTCCGCCTCGGCCGTGGCCTCAGCGTCGGCGGCCTCGGCGGTCTCGGTCTCGGCCGTCTCAGCCTCGGCGGCCCGGGCCGGGCGGGCGGCGGGCTGGGTCCGCCGGGCCCGACGACGGCGCGGCTTGGCGTCGACTTCCTCCTGGACCAGCTCGATCACCGCGAGCGGGGCGTTGTCGCCCTTGCGCGGGCCGATCTTGGTGATCCGGGTGTAGCCGCCCTCACGGGTGGCGAACTGCGGACCGATCTCGGTGAACAGCGTGTGCACCACGCTCTTGTCGGTGACCACGGTGAGCACCTGGCGCCGCGCGGACAGGTCACCCCGCTTGGCGAAGGTAATCAGCCGCTCGGCGTACGGCCGAAGCCGGCGCGCCTTGGCCTCGGTCGTGGTGATCTTGCCGTGCTCGAACAAGGCGGTGGCCAGGTTCGCCAGCAGGTGACGCTGGTGGGCGGCGCTACCACCCAGGCGGCGGCCCTTCGTGGGCGTGGGCATCGGAACGTTCTCCTAGGTTCGCTGGCCGGGCCGGTCCGGCCCGGCCAGTACTACTCGGGATCAGTACTGCTCGGTCTCGACGTAGCTGTCGTCGTCGTCGTCCGCGCCGTAGCTGTCCGCGGCGCTGCCCGGGTCGAATCCAGGCGGGGAGTCCTTGAGCGCCAGCCCCATGTCGGTCAGCTTCTGCTTGACTTCCTCGATCGACTTGGCGCCGAAGTTCCGGATGTCGAGCAGGTCCTGCTCGCTGCGGGCGACCAGTTCACCCACGGTGTGGATGCCCTCCCGCTTGAGGCAGTTGTACGAGCGAACGGTGAGGTTGAGCTCTTCGATCGGCAGCGCCAGGTCAGCCGCGAGCGCGGCGTCCGTCGGCGAGGGACCGATGTCGATGCCCTCGGCCTCGACGTTCAGCTCGCGGGCCAGGCCGAACAGCTCGACGAGAGTCTTGCCCGCGCTGGCCACCGCGTCCCGGGGACGCATGGACGGCTTGGTCTCCACATCGAGGATGAGCTTGTCGAAGTCGGTCCGCTGCTCAACACGCGTGGCCTCGACCTTGTAGGTGACGCGCATGACCGGCGAGTAGATGGAGTCGATCGGGATGCGTCCGATCTCCTGGCCGGGCTGCTTGTTCTGGGCGGCGGACACGTAGCCGCGGCCGCGCTCAACCGTCAGCTCCATTTCCAGCTTGCCCTTGGCGTTCAGCGTGGCGATGTGCAGGTCCGGGTTGTGCACCTCGACCCCGGCCGGCGGCGCGATGTCCGCAGCCGTCACCTCACCAGGCCCCTGCTTGCGCAGGTACATGACCACCGGCTCGTCCTGCTCCGAGGAAACGACCAGGGCCTTGAGGTTGAGGATGATGTCAGTGACATCCTCCTGGACCCCGGGGACCGTGGAGAACTCGTGCAGGACACCCTCGATCCGGATGCTGGTCACAGCCGCACCGGGGATCGAGGAGAGCAGCGTACGGCGGACTGAGTTCCCGATCGTGTAGCCGAAACCTGGCTCCAGCGGCTCGATGACGAACCGCGACCGGAAGTCGCCGACCTGCTCTTCGTTCAGAGTCGGACGCTGGGCGATGAGCATTGGTACCCCTTTCCGCGACGCCCGCTATTTGACGTCGCGATCTTCTGACGGCCTGCCAGGTGCCCGCTGATGCCGACACCCCGGCCGCCCCCGCCGGGGCCGCCGCCTGTGCGGCGGCCCGTAGCGAGCGTATTACTTCGAGTAGTACTCGACGATGAGCTGTTCCTGGACCTGGGTGTCGATCTGGGCCCGGGCCGGCAGGGCGTGGATCAGGATGCGCATTTTGTCCGGGATGACTTCCATCCAGGCGGGAGACGGCCGCTCGCCGGCTTCGGCGCGCGCCACCACCATCGGGGTCATTTCCATCGAGCCCGGCTTGACCTCGACGATGTCGTTCTCGGTCACCCGGTAGGACGGAATGTCCACCTTCTTGCCGTTGACCATGAAGTGACCGTGCCGGACCAGCTGGCGGGCCATGTCCCGGCTCTTGGCGAACCCGGCCCGGTACACGATGTTGTCCAGGCGGCTCTCCAGGATCTGGAGCAGGTTGTCTCCGGTCATACCCCGCTTGCGGGTGGCTTCCTCGTAGTAGCCGTGGAACTGACGCTCGAGGATGCCGTAGATCCGGCGGGCCTTCTGCTTCTCCCGGATCTGGAGCAGGTACTCGCTCTCCTTGGGCCGGTTGCGGCCGTGCTCACCCGGCGGGTAGGGCCGGATCTCAATCGGGCACTTCGGCGAATCGCACTTGGCGCCCTTCAGGAAGAGCTTCATCTTCTCGCGGCGGCAGAGCTTGCAGTCCGCGCCTGTGTATCTAGCCATCTTCGCGCTACTCCTCAGACCCGGCGCCGCTTAGGCGGGCGGCAGCCATTGTGCGGAACCGGGGTGACGTCCTGGATCGAGCCGACCTCGAGACCGGTCGCCTGCAGCGACCGGATAGCGGTCTCCCGTCCGGACCCAGGACCTTTGACGAACACGTCGACCTTGCGCATTCCATGCTCCATGGCACGGCGCGCCGCAGCCTCGGCCGCCATCTGCGCCGCGAACGGCGTGGACTTGCGTGATCCCTTGAACCCGACCTGGCCGGACGACGCCCAAGAAATGACGTTGCCCACCGGGTCGGTGATCGACACGATGGTGTTGTTGAACGTGCTCCTGATGTGGGCATGCCCGTGAGCGACGTTCTTTCGTTCCTTCCGGCGCACCTTCTTGGCGCCAGTGCGGCTCTTTGGCGGCATCTGCTTCCTATTCAGTGAGGTCGTCGGTCCGCAGTGTGGCTGGGGCCCGGTGGTCTGGCCCCGGCCAGCAGTGGCAACGGGCGCGGACTACTTCTTCCCGGCCTTCTTCTTGCCGGCCACTGTCTTCTTCCTGCCCTTGCGGGTGCGGGCGTTCGTCTGCGTACGCTGGCCGTGTACCGGCAGCCCACGACGGTGGCGAATGCCCTGGTAGCACCCGATCTCGATCTTGCGGCGGATGTCCGCCTGCACCTCACGGCGCAGATCGCCTTCGACCCGGTAGGTCGCTTCGATCCAGTCACGGAGATGGACCAGATCGTCCTCTCCGAGTTCGTGGACCCTCGTGTCACCGCTGACGCCAGTGGCGCTCAGCGTCTCGTGCGCACGGGTGCGCCCGATGCCGTAGATGTACGTAAGAGCGACCTCCAGCCGCTTATCGCGGGGGAGGTCGACGCCAACGAGGCGTGCCATGGGCGGGCAGTTCTCCTTTTCATCGAGGAGGTCGTACGCGCCACTCCCCCGCCCCTGCCCGGGCCGGGCCCCGGCCTCCTACCGGGGGTAACCCGTGCGCGGCTGGTGCCGCACACGGGCTGCGGTGCGTGTGGGTCGGGCGTCAGCCCTGGCGCTGCTTGTGCCGCGGGTCAGAGCAGATGACCATAACCCGGCCATGCCGCCTGATCACCCGGCACTTGCTGCAAATCTTCTTCACACTTGGCTTGACCTTCATCGTGGCCTCCTCCGGCGCCGGGACGGGTCAATGTCCTGCGTCAGTCTGTTACTTGTACCGGTAGACAATCCGGCCACGGCTCAGGTCGTACGGGCTCAGCTCAACGACCACCCGGTCATCGGGCAGGATGCGGATGTAGTGCATCCGCATCTTCCCGCTGATGTGGGCGAGGACCTTGTGCCCATTGTCTAGCTCCACCCGGAAGAAGGCATTGGGAAGTGACTCGACGATCCTGCCCTCGATCTCGATGGCGCCGTCCTTTTTGGGCATGTCCTCCGCGCTTCACTGTCGGGCCCGCTCGCCACCGGTGACGGTGTGCAGGCGGGTGCTGTCTACTGTTCTTGTCGTGGTGCATCCCAGTACTGTGCCGAACCAGGAATGCGTGATCTCAGTTCCCGTACTCACGAGGCAACCGGCCAAAAGCCAGCACAGGGCAACTCACGAGCCGCAGCAGAGTCTACGCGACCCTGCCTGACATTGCGAACCAGGGACAGGACGGGAAAATTCCCGGCCCCGCACCCTTCCGGGCCCTGCCCTGCAGCCTACTCCGCGGAGCCTCGTCCCGGGACCTATCGACCCCGGCCGGCCCTATTCCCCGGGCCGCTGCCAGGGCAGCGGCACGTTCCCGGTCCGGCCGCGGCGCAGTTTGGCGTCGGGCAGCTCGTACAGGTCGATCCCGGGCAGATCCGCCATTAGCTCGTCCAGCTGGCCCAGGGTCCTCGCCGCGTAGGCCAGGTCCAGCCGCTCGTGGAACTCCTCAGCGGTGAGCCGGCCCGCGGCATGATGCTCGCGGAGCAGGGCCGCGGTCCGGTCGCGGTCCGCGTCCGACGCGCGGATCTTCGGATCGCTCGGCATCCGCATCCTCCTGAGGGTCTCTGCGTCCACCGTACCCAGGAGGCTGAATTCCTGGCCGGCCACGCGACGGGATGGCCTCAGTGTCCCCGCCGCCACGCTACGGCGCCTCAGCGGATGAAACGCCGGAGCGCGCTCAGCGCCCGCTCGGTGATCTCCTCCACCGGGCCGGTGGCGTCGATGCCGAGCAGGATGCCCTCGTCCGCGTAGAACGCGACGAGCGGGGCGGTCTGTTCCTGGTAGACCTCGAGGCGGTGCCGGATCGTCTCTTCACGGTCGTCGTCGCGCTGGAACAGCTCACCGCCGCAGTCATCACACTGATCCCGGTGCGCGGGCGGATCGAACAGCACGTGCCAGACGCGCCCGCAGCGGCGGCAGGTCCGGCGGCCGGACAGCCGCCGCACCACCTCGTCGTCGTCCACCACGAGTTCCAGCACCACGTCCAGCCGGGTGTCCCAGGCCGCGAGCATCTTCTTGAGCGTCTCGGCTTGCGGGACGGTCCGCGGGAACCCGTCCAGCAGGAAACCCGACTGGGTATCGTCCTCCTGCAGCCGGTCGGTGACCATGGCGATCGTCACCTCGTCCGGAACGAGGTCGCCGCGCCCCATGAATGCCTGAGCGCGGCGGCCGAGCGCCGTCCCTTGGCTCACGTTGGTTCGGAAGATATCACCTGTCGAGATCTTCGGGATGGACAGATGCGACGCTATGAACTGGGCCTGTGTCCCCTTGCCCGCACCGGGGGGCCCGACGAGGACGACTCGCACTATCGGAGGAAGCCCTCATAGTTGCGCTGCTGCAACTGGCTCTCGATCTGCTTCACCGTGTCCAGTCCAACCCCCACCGCGATCAGGATGCTGGTTCCGCCAAACGGGAACTGGGTCCCCACTCCGAGCAGCGCGAACGCGACCATCGGGACGAGGGCGATGAGGCCCAGGTACAAGGCGCCTGGGGCGGTAAGCCGGGTGAGCACGTAGTTCAGGTACTGGGCGGTCGGCCGCCCAGGGCGGATGCCGGGGATGAACCCGCCGTACTTCTTCATGTTGTCCGCCACCTCGGTCGGGTTGAACGTGATGGACACGTAGAAGTACGTGAAGAACACGATCAGGACGAAGAACAATCCCATGTACAGCGAGGAGTCACCGGTGGTCCCGGAGCCCAGGTACTTCTCCACAAACGTGACCCAGCCCGCCGGGTGGGTCTTGCTGCCGAACAGTGTGGCGGCCAGCTCGGGGATGTAGAGCAGCGACGAGGCGAAGATGACCGGGATGACACCGGCCTGGTTGACCTTCAGCGGGATGTAGGTGGAGGTGCCGCCGTACATCTTGCGGCCCACCATGCGCTTGGCGTACTGCACCGGGATCCGGCGCTGGGCCTGCTCCATGAAGACCACAAAGGCCACGATGCCGACTCCGACCACCAGCACGATGGCCAGCACGAACGCGCCCTTGACGTGGTACACGTCCACCATGTAGCCGGCCATCTGGGAGATGACGGTGGTGAAGATGAGCACGGACATGCCGTTGCCCACGCCACGGTCGGTGATCAGCTCACCCAGCCACATGATGACCGCGGTCCCCGCGGTCATGCAGATCACCATGGTGGTGATCGTGAACACCGAGGGGTTCGGGATCAGCGCGGGGCAGCTGGCGCCGAAGAGGTTCCCAGACCGGGCGAAGGCGATGATGCCGGTGGACTGCAGAATGGCCAGCCCGACGGTCAGATACCGGGTGTACTGGGTGATCTTGGCCTGGCCGGACTGGCCTTCCTGGCGCAGCGTCTCAAGCCGGGGAATCACCACGGCGAGCAGCTGCAGGATAATACTGGCCGTAATGTACGGCATAATGCCGAGGGCAAAGACGGACAGCCTCAGGAGCGCGCCGCCGCTGAACAGGTTGACCAGCTGGTAGACGCCAGCAGCACTGCTCTTACTCTCCAGTCCGGTGCACACTCGCACGGCCTTCTCGGAGATGCCCGGGGTCGGGATGGCCGCGCCGAACCGGAAGAGAGCCAGGATTCCCAGCGTGAACAGCAGCTTCTTGCGCAGGTCAGGCGTCCGGAAGGCCCGGAGGAACGCGGTCAGCATGCGCCGTCCTCAACTAGATGGGTCAACGGGGTGGTGCCGCGCCCTCCCGAGGGGTGACGGCGTCGGCCGGTGCGCCGCAGTGTAACGCGTTCGCAGCACTGTAACAGCCCTCCGCACGCGGAGATGATGACTGTGCGCTGCCGACAAGTAGACAACGTGCCACTGCTGCGCAACGTGCCAAGGCGGCGGCTCCGGGCGGCCCCGGGCCGCCGCCTGGCCGGCAAGCGCATCACAGCTCAGTGACGGTTCCCCCGGCTGCAGTGATCTTCTCCCGGGCGGAAGCCGAGAACGCGTGGGCGGTCACCCTCAGCGCCGCACCAGCGTCTCCCTCGCCGAGCACCTTGACCAGCTCGCCGGCCCGTACCGCGCCCTTGGCCGCCAGGTCCTCCGGGGTGATGTCGCCACCCTCCGGGTACAGCTCAGTGAGCCGGGCGATGTTGACCACCTGATAAGTGGTCTTGAACTGCAGGTTGGAGAAGCCCTTCAGCTTCGGCACCCGGCGCTGGAGCGGCATCTGGCCGCCCTCAAAGCCCAGGTGCACCTGCCCGCGGGCCTTGGTCCCCTTGGTCCCTCGGCCCGCGGTCTTGCCCTTGGACGCCTCACCGCGGCCGACCCGGGTGCGCTCAGTGCGCGAGCCCGGGGCCGGGCGGAGGTGGTGGATCCTCAGCATGTCAGTCGACCTCCTCGACGGTGACGAGGTGCCGCACCGCATAGATCATGCCGCGGAACTCGGGCCGGTCGTCCTTGACGATCACGTGCCCGATCCGCTTCAGCCCAAGCGAGCGCAGGGAGGCCCGCTGCTCCTTGGTCCCCCCGATCGGCGACCGGGTCTGGGTTACCTTCAGCTGTGCCATCATCCTGCTCCGCTCAGCTGTTCCCGGACGCGGCGCCGAGCGCGGCCGCTGCTGCGCGGGCGCGCAGCATGGCCGCCGGGGCCACGTCCTCGATCGGAAGCCCGCGCCGGGCGGCGATTTCCTCGGGACGCTTCAGGCTCTTCAGGGCGGCCACCGTCGCGTGCACGACGTTGATCGGGTTGGAGGAGCCGAGCGACCGGGACAGCACGTCGTGCACGCCCGCGCACTCCAGGACGGCGCGCACCGGGCCGCCGGCGATGACGCCGGTACCGGGGCTGGCCGGCTTCAGGAGCACGACGCCTGCGGACTCCTCACCCTGCACCGTGTGCGGGATCGTGCCGGCGATGCGCGGCACCCGGAAGAACGACTTCTTGGCCGCCTCGACGCCCTTGGCGATGGCCGCGGGCACCTCCTTGGCCTTGCCGTAGCCGACTCCGACCATCCCGTTGCCGTCACCGACGATGACGAGGGCGGTGAAGCTGAACCGCCGGCCACCCTGGACGACCTTGGCCACCCGGTTGATGGTGACGACCCGCTCCAGGTAAGCGGTGCCCTTGTCGGCGCCACCGCCGCGGCGGTCGTCACGG
>DATCFY010000226.1:0-2867 GCA_036509255.1 Streptosporangiaceae bacterium | reverse complement strand
CGCGCTCACCTCCACCGCCAGGCGCCGCTCCCCCTGGAAGATCGTGAAGGCGAGCCGGCTGAGCCCTTCAGGCAGCCGCGGCGCGAAGTGCAGGGTGTCCCCTCGCTGCCGCATGCCGCCCAGCCCGGCAACCAGCGCGATCCAGCTGCCCGCGAGGGCGGCGATGTGCAGGCCGTCGCGGGTATCGTGCTCGAAGTCGTCGAGATCCATCAGCGCAGCCTCGGCCAGGTAGTCGTATGCGAGACGCGGGTAACCCACCTCGGCGGCGATGACAGCCTGGGTGCAGGCCGACAGTGACGAGTCCCGCACCGTGAGCGCTTCGTAGTAGTCGAAATTCCGTGCCTTCTGCTCCTGTGTGAACGCATCGCCACGCCGGTGCATGGCCAGCACGAGGTCGGCTTGCTTGACGACCTGCTTGCGGTAGAGGTCGAAGTAGGGGAAGTGCAGCAGCAGCGGGTACCGCTCGATTGCGGTGCCGGCGAAGTCCCAGGCCTGGTGGCTGGTGAAGCCGTCCGACTGCGGGTGGACGCCGAGTGCGCCGTCGTAAGGGATGTACATTGCCTCGGCGGCGTCCCGCCAGGCTCCCATCTCTTCCTCACTGATGCCGAGCTCGCGGGCGCGGCGGGGGTGGCGTGCGGCCGCGTCGGCGGCGGCACGCAGGTTCTGCTGGGCCATCAGGTTGGTGTAGACGTTGTTGTCTGCGACGGCGCTGTACTCATCCGGGCCGGTGACCCCGTCGATCCGGAAGCGGCCCGTGGTGTCGGGATGGCCGAGGGAGCGCCATAGCCGGGCGGTTTCCGCCAGCAGCTCGATGCCGACGGCGCGTTCGAAGGACACATCGCCGGTGGCCTGCACGTAGCGGATGACCGCGTCGGCGATGCCGGCGCTGACGTGGAAGGCTGCTGTGCCGGCCGGCCAGTACCCGGAGCACGCTTCGCCGGCGATGGTCCGCCACGGGAACGCGGCGCCATGCAGCCCGAGCTGGCGGGCCCGGCCGGTGGCCTTCGGCAGGGTGGAATGGCGCCAGTGCAGCGCATGTGCGGCGGCGCCGGGCGCGACGTAGGTGAGCACCGGCAGGACGTACGCTTCGCTGTCCCAGAAGCAGTGCCCGTCATAGCCCGGGCCGGTCAGGCCCTTCGCCGGGATGGCCCTGCCTTCAGCGCGGGCGCCGGCCTGCAGCACGTGAAACAGCGCGAAGCGCACCGCCTGCTGGATCTCGGGGTCCCCGTCGAGCTGCACGTCGGCGCGGGCCCAGAACGCGTCCAGGTAGGACCGCTGCGCGGTCAGCAGCCCGTCCCAGCCGGCCTTCCGGGCCCCGGCAAGCGCGGCGTCGGCCTGATCGCGGACCGCGGGCAGCGACCGGGACCCCGACCAGCCGTAGGCGACGAACTTGACCAGCCGCAACCGCTGGCCGGGCTCGAGCGCCGCCATCACCGTCGCCCGGGCCAGGTGAGGGAAACTTTCGGCCAGCACCTCGGTACCGGGCGGCCCGTCGACGACATGGTCCATGACGGCGGCGATCCGCAGGCCGCTGCGCCGGGTAGAGTGCACCAGCCCGGCGCGGGCGCCCTTCGCCGCGTGCTCCTCGGCGGCCAGCGGCGCCTCGAGAACCGCCGCGGCCCGTGGGTCACCACCGGGCGACGGCAATTGCTCGTTCGCGACCAGTTCGGACTGCACCACCACCCGCACGGGGCTATCCAGCGCTTCCACCTCATAGCAGATCGCCGCGATCGACCGCTGCACGAAAGACACCAGCCGCTCCGACGACACCCTGACCGTGCAGCCGGCCGGGGAGGACCAGTCGGCCCGCCGCTGCAGCACGCCTGCACGGAAATCGAGCATCTGCTCGTGCGCGCGCAGCTGCCCGTAGCGGATATCAAACGGTTCGTCGTTCACCAGCAGGCGGATCAGCTTGCCGTTGGTGACGTTGATCACCGTCTGCCCGGACTCCGGGCTGCCGTAGCCGGCCTCCGTATAGGGGACGGGCCGTAGCTCGTAGACGCCATTGAGGTATGAGCCGGGCAGGCCGTGCGGCTCCCCCTCATCCAGGTTGCCGCGCCAGCCGATATGCCCGTTGGACAGCGCGAACAGCGACTCGGCCTGCGCGAGCACTCCCAGCTCGAGCCTGGTCGCGCGCAGGCACCACGGCTCGACCGTGAACCCCGGGCGCCCGATCATGACTGGCCAGGCAACCCGGCGAGGTCACTCACCACCACCCCGGCGCCGTACCCACCCGGCGTTCCGGCGTACCCCACCCGGCCGGCACCGGCTCCGCCGGATCCGGCCGCCCGGCCCGCCTCTGCCCCGGCAAGCACGCGCCGTGCCGGCGCAGGTGATGGCGGCCGGCCTGGGCTTGACGCACGGCAGCAGGGCCCCGGCAGCGGAGGTGACAGGTGCCGGCGGTCGCTCGTGGCTGGTGACCGCCATGTCCAGGAGCCGCAGCAGGACAGGCACCTCCGCGGCCGATCAGGCAGGCCAGGCACGTCGGATCAATCCCGGAGCAGGCCGGCCAGCACCACGGCCTCGCTGATGTCGGCGTGCTTCGTGGCGGTGAGCAGCGTGAGGGTGCCGTGTCTGGCCAGGTCGCGCAGGTGCTGGAACGCCTCGGCACGCTCGGGCTCTTCGAGTTCGGCCTGGTAGCGGCGGCTGAACTCCTCAAACAGTTCCGGGGCGTGACCGTACCATTTGCGCAGCGCCGTGGACGGCGCGACCGCCTTGCACCATTCGTCGAAGCCGGCCTTCTCCTTGCTCAGTCCCCGGGGCCAGATCCGGTCCACGAGGACACGGGCGCCATCTCCGCTGGCCGGCTCGTCGTAGGCCCGGCGGACCCTCACGTCACGCTTGCTCGTCATGATCTTCCCTCTCTC
>DATCFY010000225.1:0-10289 GCA_036509255.1 Streptosporangiaceae bacterium | reverse complement strand
GCCGGCGGCCGGCCGCTGCCGCCCGCGCCGGGGCCGCCGGCGCCCTGGCCGCGGTTACCGACACCGCCACCGGGAGCCATGCCACTGGAGGCCGCGCCGGCGGAGGGTCCTTCGGGGCCCACGGGGAAGACGCGCCGGGGGGGAACCATCTGGCTTTGGCTGGAGACGGGCGCGTCCATCCACGGCAGTTCGCTGGACGGCTTCTCGGCCGGTTCCCAGGGCGGCTGACCGCCCGGCCTGGGTGCGCGTGCCGCATTGAGCCGGTTGGCAGACCCGAGCGCCCGCATCGGCGGGGCGGGAGCGTCGCCCAGCCGGCCCGGGACGGGCCCGTCCGTATCAGCTCCGGTCGCAGGAGAGGCTCCGCCCGGGGTGCCTCGCGCCGCGCCGTGGCGGCCGGAGCCCCGCGAGCCACCCGGAGCCGCCGGCGGGACGGGGGGAGTGGCCTCTGCGGCGCCGGCCGGCGCGGTTCCCCAGGGTGTGGGTGCGCCGGGTGCGGGTGCGGCGGGTGCGGGTGCGCCGGGTGCGCCGGGGGCGGGTGCGCCGGGGGCGGGTGCGCCCGGTGTGGATGAGCTCGGCGTGAATGAGCCTGGTGCGGATGGCCGTAGCGCGGGTGCCCCTGGTGTGGGTGCGCCCGGTACTGATGCCCCGGGCGTGAATGAGCCCGGCGTAGATGAAGCGGGCGTGGACGCGTCCGGAGTGAATGCGCCCCGCCTGGATGAGCCTCGCGTGGACGCGTCCGGGGCGGATGAACCAGGTGCGGACGCGTCCGGTGCGGATGAATCAGGCGTGGACGCGTCCGGAGTGAATGCGCCCCGCGTGAATGAGCCCCGCATGGACGCGTCCGGTGCGGATGCGCCCGGTGTGAAGGAACCCGGTGTGAAGGAACCCGGCGTGGGTGCGTCCGGTGTGGATGAGCCCAGCGTGGGTGCGCCGGGTGCGGATGAGCCGGGCGATGAGCCCGCTGCGGGACCGAACACCCGGTCGTCGCGCGAGGAGCCGCCGGAAGCCGAGGGATCCAACGCGGGGATCTCGAACGCCGGATTATCGAACGGCGACGGGCCAAACCGGGCCCGGGCCGCGGCCGCCGCCCCGTTCGAGCCGGTGCCGCCGAACCCGCCCAGGGACCCGCGGGACCCTGGGCCCCCGCTTCCCGCGCCCGTGTCTCCCGCGCCCGTGTCTCCCGCGCCCGTATCTCTGGTACCCGTGTCTCCGCTATCTGTCTTTCCGTTGCCCGTGGTGCCGTTGCCCGCGGTGCCCTTTCCGGACGTCCCGTTGCCCGCGGTGTCATTGCCCGCAGTCCCGTTGCCCACGGTCCCGGTGGCCTCGTCGGGGACGCCGTTGCGTGCGCCGAGCCGGCCCGGGCCACCGCTGCTGGGCTTGCCCAGGCTCCAGCCGCCGAGGGTCAGGCTGCTCGTGCCCTCGCCGCGCCTGCGGCCGGAACTGCCCGTGGCGGGATTCCCCGTACCAGGGGCCACGCTGTCAGACGGGTTGCCGCCCGCGGAGCCGCCCGTCCCCAGCCTGCCGCCCGGCGTGTCCAGGCTGCCCAGCCCGCGGCCCGGCAGCATGAACCTGGCCCCGGTCCGGCCCGGTTCCGGTACCGGTGGCGCCGGCGCGGGAGCCGGGGCGAGCAAGTCGTCCTCTTCCCAGGGTGGTCTGCCGCTGACCGTCGCGCGCCCCACCGATCCTGGCACCGAGCGCTCGCTGTCGGGCATCCCACTGCTGGCGAAGCGGCTGCCCGCCGGGGTCAGGCCAGCGGACCCAATCCTGGCCGCTCCTGGACCGGCCAAGTCGGCATCGGACAGCCCGAAACTCCCCGGGCCGCTGCCCGCGGGCTCGCTGCTGGCCGGGACACGGCCCGCCACGGAGCCGCCGGGAGGCGGCCCGTAACCCGGTCCGGGGCTGCCCATGCCGGTCATCCCGGCCACCGCCTGCGCCCGTGAAGCCCGGGCCGCGGCCTGCAACGGGGCCAGCTGCGCGTCGAGTGCGCGCCGCTGCCGGACCCGTACGGTGATCAGGATGATGAGCGCGAGCAGCACCAGGGCCAGGAGACCGAGCACCGGGATCCGCACGGCCTGCCACAGACTCTTCGTGGTCACGTGGACCTTCGGAGCCTTGGGCGGAGTCGGGTTGGCCGCCGCGCCCGCCGACGCCGGACTGGTCGGCGTCGCGTTGATCTTGGCCGCCGCGAGCAGCGCGGCGGCGGCGTCCGCGGTGCCGAACCCGGAGCCGTCCTTCCGGCCGCCCTGAGGCTGGAACGCGGTGCTGGTCGTCAGGGCCTGCTCGACCTGGACGGGAGTGAGCGTGGGGAACTGAGAGCGGATCAGGGCCGCCATGCCGGCCACCACGGCGCTGGCCGCGCTGGTGCTCTTCAGCTTCGCATAGCCGGTCGGGCCGTTGGCCGCGATGACGCCGTTACCGGCCGCGGTCAGCGCCGCGTAGGACTGGAGGTTGGTGAACGGCGCCTTGACGAAGCCCTGACCGAATGCGCCGACCGCGATCACGCCGGGGTAGGCAGCCGGGAAGTTGGGCGTGTCGCTCCCGGCGCCGTTATCGCCGGAGGGGGCAACCAGGACGACGCCCTTGGCCAGTGCCGCCTGGACCGCGCTGCGCTCCGCCGGGCTGCCGCCCTGGGTGGTCCCGCCGGCCTGGGCCGCCGGATCCAGGGGCAGGTCGATGACTTGCGCGCCGTGCCGGACCGCGTAGCGGATACCGCGGGCGATCGCGGTCGGCAGCGCGGCGACCACGGTCGGGTTAGCCAGCAGCGGGTCCTTGTTCTCCAGCGTGACGCGGACGGACAGGATCTTCGCCTGCGGCGCGACCCCGATAATCCCGTCGCCGTGGTGCGGGCCGTGCCCGTGCCCGGCGATGAGGCTGGCCACCGCTGTGCCGTGCACGCCCCAGAACGGCCCGCCCGCAGTCCGCCCTGAGGCGGTGAAATCCCTCCCGGTGGTGACCGAGCCGGCCAGGTCGGGCTGGGTGGCGTCCACGCCAGTGTCCAGCACGGCCACGGTCACGCCAGTGCCACGGCTGGAAAGCCAGGCCTTGGTCACATGCAGAGAGGTAAGCCACCACTCCTGGTTACGGACCGTGTCCGCGAAAGCAGGCGCCGCCGCCACCCCGATGCAGGTCGCTGCAAGACCTGCGGCGACAGCCGCCGCCGCCCGGCTCCGGAGCCGCTGCGCCATGCCCTGACCCTCCCATTCATCCCCCGGGCATTCTGCCACGTTCGGGACGGTTCGGAGGCGGGTCCGGCAGGCAGCTAAAGCCGCTGGCTACGGCGCGGTGGAGCGGGCTCAGGCAGGCATGGCCGCGGACAGCCGGACATGCGCCCCCGGCGGCAGCCCGAGTTGCTCTGCGGCGTCGCCGCCATTGACGGCGAGCGAGATGAGCCCGGCGCTGTCGGTGTAGGCGACGATCTCCCCCGGGGCCACCGCGGCGAACGTCTCCAGGTACGGCACGGTCAGCTGGCGCCGCCCGCAGCGGACCACCACCGGCGAACCGAAACCCAGCCCCAGCCGGTCGGCGTCCGAAGCCGCGATGGACAGCTGGACGTTGCCGAACCGGTCCACCGACATCACCTCGCCCTCGGCCTCACCGTCGTGGACCCGGCTGGTCGGAGCGGGCAGTATCACCAGGTCCGCCAAGTCGATCGGCGTGCCGACCGAGGTCAGGTCAGCCCCGGACGCCAGGTGCGCGGCGACCGGGGTGAAGATGTCCCGGCCGTGGAACGTCGGCGATACCGGGTGCAGCCACAGCTCGCCGTTGGTCAGCTGGCAGGCGGCGGTGGCCCCGCCCTGCGCGGCTACCGCCCAGGACAGCAGGCCGTTGTCCGGGCCGACCAGGACGCAGTCTCCCGCGGCCACCGCGATGCCGCGGCGGGCGGTCCCGACCCCGGGGTCCACCACCGCGACGTGCACGCCACGCGGAAGGTAGGGGATGGTCTGGGCCAGCACGGCCGCGCCGCGGCGCACGTCGCCCGGCGGCACGAGATGGGTGATGTCGATGAGCCTGGTGCCGGGGGCGATGCGGGAGGCGACCCCGTGGCAGGCCGCGACGAACCCGTCCTCCAGGCCGTAGTCAGTAAGGAACGTTATGCAGTCGAATGAAGCCACGATGGCTGAGCGTACGGGGTCGTGGGCACAGGGGCTAGAGCCGCCCTAGGATGAAGCAGCGGGCGCGGTACTGGAGGGCAGATGGCGGCGCTGTCCGAACGCGAGATGCGGGTCCTCTCCTTCGAGCGTGGCTGGTGGCGGTCGCCGGGGGCCAAGGAGCAGGAGATCCGCGATGCTCTCGGCATGACCGCGACCAGTTACTACCAGCTGCTGAACGATCTCATCGACCGCCCGGAGGCGCTTGTGTTCGACCCGGCACTGGTGACGCGGCTGCGCCGGCAGCGGGCCAGGCGGCACCGGATGCGCTCGGCCGGCCCCGACCGGCGCGACGGCACCTCCTGGTGAGCCGGACGCCGACTCTGCCGGTGCCGGTCACCGGCGAGGGCAGGGCCGGGCTGGCGGCCCTGCTCGCCGATCCGGGCCAGGCCCTGGTCGCGCTGGACTTCGACGGCACGCTGTCCCCGATCGTGGCCGACCCGGCGGCGGCCACGGCGCATCCGGGCGCGGTCCCGGCCCTGCGTCAGGTGGCGGCCGTGATCGGCACCCTCGCGGTCATCACCGGCCGCCCCGCCGCCTCCGCTGTGGACCTGGGCGGGTTCGAGGCGGTCCCTGGTCTCGTGGTGCTTGGCCACTACGGCCTCGAGCGCTGGTCGGACGGGGCGCTGGAGTCACCGCCGTCGCCGCCAGGGGTTGAGGCGGCCCGCGCCGAGCTGCCCGGGCTGCTGGCCGGAGCCGGCGCGCCGGACGGGACGCGGATCGAGGACAAGGGCCACGCGGTCGCGGTGCACACGCGGCAGGCGGCTGATCCGCAGGCGGCGCTGGAACGGCTCCGTGACCCGCTGGCCGACCTGGCCACGCGGCACGGGCTGGCCGTCGAGCCGGGCCGGATGGTGATCGAGCTGCGGCCGCAGGGCATGGACAAGGGCCAGGCCCTGCGCACCCTCGTTCAGCAACGGCGACCGTCCGCCATCATGTTCTGCGGAGACGACCTGGGCGACGTGGCCGCCTTCGATGCCGTGCGCGCGCTTCGCGGCAAGGGCATGCCGGGGCTCACCGTGTTCAGCGGCTCCGCCGAGGTCACCGCGCTGGCTGAGGCGGCCGACCTGGTGGTGGACGGCCCGGACGGCGTCGTGGCCCTGCTGGCTTCCCTGGCCGCCGCCGCCGGACAGGCTGGGTAGCAGCCGCACTGGGATCAGTCAGCGGAGCGGAACTCCAGGACGGCCAGCACGCCCAGATGATCGGTGCCCGGCACGCGGACGATCCTGGTTTCGTGCACGACGGCACCACGTGAGGCCAGCACGTGATCCAGCCGCATCAGCGGCGGGAAGCGGCGGTTGGAGGGCCAGGTGAAACCGGGCCAGGGCCGCCGCCGGGCGGCGTCGGCGCAGTCCACGAAGCCGGACCGGAGCAGGGCGCGGAACGCGCGGTGGTCCCGGCTGGCGTTGAAGTCCCCGGCCGCCAGCTGCGGGCCGCTGGTCGCGGCGAGGGCCGCCTGGATCAGCCCGAGTTCCTGCCGCCACCGGTGTTCCCGGTCCGCCACCGGGGCGACCGGGTGCACGGCGGTGACGGTCACGGAGGGGCCGCCGGGCGGGTCGATGCGGGCCCGTGGGGTCGCCGCGACCAGCCCATCCACCGGCGGGAGGGGGGTCAGCGGCCAGTGGGTCCACAGCCCGGTGCCGCGCGACCCCTCGCGGGGCGCGAGCTGGGACTGTGGCAGCAGGTCCGCCAGCCCGCTCAAGGCCAGCCGCCGTGCCAGCCCGCTGGTCAGCTCCTGGACGGCGAGGACGTCCACCCGGAGACTGGCCACGTTCGCGGTGATGGCCTCCGCCTCCGCCGCGCCACCCATGACGTTCAGGCTCAGCACCCGCAGCGGCGTGCCCAGGCCGCCCGGGCCCGGTCCGGCCGCTTGGGCCGGTTCCCGGACCCGGGGCACCGGCCTGACCCGGGGCACCGGCCTGACCCGGGGCAGCTGCCAGGCCAGCAGGAGCAGCGCGGGCACGGCGAGGATCAGCGCAAGCCACCATGAGGACAGCGCCGCCACCACGAACCCGGCGACCGCGGGCACGATGCCCAGCGGGGCCAGGGCGGCCAGCTTCGGGCCCGGGTTCGGTGGCTGCCCGCCCGCCGCCCGTGCGACGAGGAAAGGGAGGCACGCCACGGTGAGTGCCGCGGCCACCAGCCCACTCACTAGGTCACACCACCTCAATTCGGCCCTGCCGGCGACCGTAATCGGCTCCAGGCGTCTCATTATCGCGGGAAAGACGGGCGTGCCGGTCCCGGAAGTTACTCCGCGAGCGCGTCGAGCTGGGCCTGCAGCCAGGCGCTGGGCGGGAAGGCCGCACCTGCCGCCGCGAGCCGGGCGGCCCGCCGGGCTCGCTCGGAGTCCGGCATGGTGAGCCCTCGGTGCAGCGCCTCCGCGGTCTGCGTGACGTCGAACGGGTTGACCAGGAGCGCGTCGTCGCCCAGTTCGGCAGCCGCGCCGGCTTCCGTCGACAGGACCAGGGCACACGCGCGCTCGGACAGGATCGCCCCTTCCTTGGCCACCAGGTTCATCCCGTCGCGGATCGGGTTGACCAGCAGCACGTCGGCGAGACGGTAGGCGGCCAGCGAACGCGCGTAGTCGTCGTTCACCTGCAGGATCAACGGGTTCCAGGTGTCGGTGCCGAACTCGTCCTCGATTTCCCCGGCCATCCGCTGCACCCGCGCGGTGTACTCGCGGTATTCAGGCAGGTCGTGCCGGGACGGGTAGGCGAACGCCAGATGGGTCACCTGGCCGCGCCATTCCGGGTGAGTGATCAGCAGCTCACGGTAGGCGGCCAGGCCGCGGACGATGTTCTTGGACAACTCGGTGCGATCCACCCGGACGATGAGGCGCTGGCCCGCGGTGATGGCGGTCAGGGCCGCGACCTGCCCCTCGACGTCCGGGGCCGCGGCCCGCCGGCGCAGTTCGTCGGCGTCGACACCGAGCGGGTGCACCGCGACGGAGGTCAGCTTGCCCTTGTAGCGGACCGTGCCGGCCGCCTGGTCCACCGATGCGCCGAGGAACTCGGCGCAGCAGCTCAGGAACGCGTCCGCCCAGCGCTGGCACAGGAAGCCAGCGTGATCCGCGCCCAGGATCCCGTCCAGCACCTCGCAGCCCACCTCGTCCGGCAGCAGGCGGTAGTAGTCCGGGGGGGCCCACGGCGTGTGCGAGAAATGCGCGATCTTCACGTCGGGGCGGTGCTCGGCGAGCATCCGCGGAACCAGGGGCAGATGATAATCCTGGACCATCACCCTGGCCTGGCCCGCGCTGGCCTGGCGGCCGGCCATGCCTGGCCCGGCCCCTTCGGCCAGGGCCTCCGCGAACGCGGCGTTGTAGGCGCGGAACGACTCCCACTCACGTCGGAACGCGAGCCCGAAGCCGGGCTGGTTGGGCGTGTCGAAGAGCATGTGATGCACGAACCAGAGCGTGGAGTTGGCCACCGAGTTGTAGGCCCGCTGGAACGTGGCCGCCGGGATGTCCAGCATCCGGACGGCGGACTTCCCCGGGGTCAGCTCGGCGTCGAGGCGCCCGCCCGGGGCCGACCGGGCCGCGGCCCGGTCCGCGTCGCTCAGCGCCGCGCACACCCACAGCACATCGGCGTGATCCTTGACCGACGAGAGGCCTGAGACCAGGCCGCCTGCGCCCCGCCGGGCCACCAGCGAGCCGTTGTCACCTACTGCGAAGGAGACCGGTCCCCGGTTGGAGGCGATGAGCACCCGGCCGCTCTGCTGGCGCGGGGAGGCGACCCCCTGGCGCCCTCCGCCCAGCTGGCCTGTGGGGCCGGCGCCCCGGCGCTCCCCGCCCGCCGCTGCGCGGCGCGGCTGACCGCCGCTCTGGTCCATGCACGCGAGGCTAGCTGGATCAGACTGAGAGCACCGATACGGGATCGGTTAGAGTGTTGGGTACAACTTCATAACGCTCATCCAGAGGGGTGGAGGGATACGGCCCGGTGAAGCCCCGGCAACCATCACGGTGAGGTGTGCCCTGCGAGGCCATTCCCGTGACAGGTGCCAAGTCCGGCCCTCGGCCATCCGGCCGCTGGGGCAGATGAGGAGAAAGGCCTCGCCACGTGAGCACACCCCTCGTAACCACCTCCGCTTCCCGCACGCCTTCCCGGTTCGGCTACGCCACCGGCCTGAGTTGCCGCGAATGCGGCCAGACCTACCCGCTGGGCTCCACCCACGCCTGCGCTGAATGCTTCGGGCCGCTGGAGGTCCGCTACGACTACCCGAAGCTGGACCGCGCCGCCATCGAGGCCGGCCCGGCCAGCATCTGGCGATACGCCAGCCTGCTGCCGGTGGCCCCGGACGTGGCCAGCACACCCAACACCGAGCCAGGCTGGACCCGCCTGGTGCACGCCCAGCAGCTGGGACGTGAGCTCGGGCTGCGCAGCCTGTGGGTCAAGGACGAGCGGGCCAACCCCACCCACTCCTTCAAGGACCGGGTGGTGGCCGTCGCGCTCGCGGCCGCGGTGGAACTGGGCTTCAAGGTGCTCGCCTGCCCGTCCACCGGCAACCTCGCGAACGCGGTCGCCGCGGCGGCGGCCCGGGCAGGCATCCGGTCGGTCGTGCTTATCCCCGCTGACCTGGAGCCGCAGAAAATCATCGCCACCGGCGTCTACGGCGGCACCATGGTCCCGGTCCAGGGCAGCTACGACGACGTGAACCGGCTGGCCTCCGAGCTGGCCGACGACCGCGAGGACTGGGCCTTCGTCAACGTCAACGTCCGGCCCTACTACGCGGAGGGCTCCAAGACCATCGGGTTCGAGATCGCCGAGCAGCTCGGCTGGCGGCTGCCCGAGCAGATCGTCGTGCCGGTCGCCTCCGGCGCCCAGCTCGTGAAGATCGACAAGGCGTTCCGTGAGCTGGTGACCCTCGGCCTGGTCGAGGACACCCCGTACAAGGTGTTCGGCGCCCAGGCCACCGGCTGCTCGCCGGTGGCGCAGGCGTTCCGGCAGGGACACGACGTGGTCCAGCCGGTCCGCCCTTCCACCATTGCCAAGTCGCTGGCCATCGGGAATCCCGCCGACGGGCCCTACGTCCTGGACGTCGTGCGCCGCACCGGCGGTGTGGTGGCCGACGTGGACGACGAAACCGTGGTGTCGGCCATGCGGCTGCTGGCCGCCACCGAGGGCATCTTCGGCGAGACGGCCGGTGGCGTGACCCTGGGAGTGCTGCGCAGCCTGCTGGACTCTGGCCAGCTGGACCCGGACGCCGAGACGGTGATCATCAATTCGGGTGACGGCCTCAAGACGCTGGATGCGGTCGCCGATGTGGCGAACTCCACATCGCCCATCCGTCCCACAGTGGACGCGTTCCTGGCCTTCGAGGCCTCGCTGGGCGACCCCTCAGGCGGCCAGCCGCTCTGAACCGGCGGGCGCGGCCGGCGGTCCATGGCCCCGGCTGCGCTCACCCGGCCCTGGAGCAGACCGCGCTGACCGGGCACTATAGGACCCGTTCAGCCGCGTTGAGCTGCTATCACGCTCTCTGGAAAGGCAGGCCCCGGCATGACCGTGTCCGTCCGTATCCCCACTATCTTGCGTACGTTCACCGGCGGTGCGGCCGAGGTCCCCGCCGACTCGGGGACGTTGCGCGAGGTCATCGCCGGTCTGGACGCTAGTTATCCGGGCATCGGAGGCCGGATCGTGGATGACGCCGGCCAGCTTCGCCGCTTCGTCAACGTGTATGTGGGCGAGGAGGACGTCAGGTTCGCCCAGGGGCTCGACACGCCGGTTCCGGCCGGTGCACACGTGTCCGTGATTCCTGCCGTCGCAGGGGGATGATCCCGGGCTGTCCGCGCGCTCTATTTTCCGCCCAGGATCTGCTCAAGCGTCCACGGGTCCTGGCCAGACGCGGAAACTGACCCGGTCGCGTTCGGGTAGTTAGAGGTCCCCAAGGCGCACCGCACGGGGTAAGGTCGTGTCCGGTCGCTGTCGGTACGGGGCAACGGCAAGCCTTGGCTTGCCCTCGCCTAACCCGCGCCGCGATCGACGGGTTCCGCAAAAAGGCAAGGGTGGAACCCGAGGCCCGAGCGGAGTTAGGGAGTTGTTGGGTAATGGCTCAGGGCACCGTCAAGTGGTTCAACGCGGACAAGGGCTACGGCTTCATCGCGGTCGACGGTGGCAGGGACGTGTTCGTGCACTTCTCCGCCATCCA
>DATCFY010000224.1:0-5844 GCA_036509255.1 Streptosporangiaceae bacterium | reverse complement strand
CCCGCCGACACCCGCGCAGGCGCCGGCGCGAGGCCCAGCATCGCGTCCCGCACCTGGCTGACCAGCAGTTCCCCTACCCCTGCGCCTCTTGGCACGACCAGTGGAACCGCAGCGCCGACCCGGCTGCCAGCAGCGCTGGCCGCTGCCGCGCCCAGCGCTGCCAGGAGCTGCCGTCTGCGCACGTCCTCGTCCCTTCCCCCAGGCTCACCGGCAACCCTAGACGGCACCACCCTCGAAAGCGCGCCACTCGCCACAGCTATCAGGGCTCGGCCAGACCCGCCGCCCGGCCCGGTCACGGCCAGGCCCAGCTCGCCGGGAGAGATCGCAAGCGCCCGCGCGAACCGGCGCAGCACCGACACGTCCCTCAGCGGCGTAACGCCCCTCTCGTACCGCGATACCTGCGCCGCCGAGTACCCCGTCCGGTTCCCCAGCTCCGCCAGGGTCAGCCCGTTCCCGAGTCGTGCCGCCCGGACGACCTCACCCGGGCGACGCACAGCCGGCTCTAAAGTCCCGCCCACCACACCTCCGAACGTGACCAGTCACACGCCGAGCGTAACCTGCGGGCGCTGCAGCAAGCCAGGCACCGGCGGTTCCGGTTTCCTAGCCATCAGGGGCGCGCATCTCGGCCGGGCTGCTCCCATCAGGAATTACCGAGCGTGTCGATAACTGCGGCCAGGCTCTCGATCGCAACCGCCGCGTCCCGTCGCGCGGCGACCTGTACCTTTCACCGATGGCGCGCGTAGCCCCCCGGCGGCCCGTGCCCAGATGACTTGGCACATTGGTCTAGACCTGTGCGCACCGATGTTTGCTCCATGTTTGCTCGGATGCCCCGGTACGCTGCGGCAGCATCCGGCATCTGCAGCGCGACGCGGATGCGGGCGACCGGACAAAATGGCAGCTCCCGGCACGTGCTAGCATCTCTTAATCTGCGGGTTCGGGGTTCAAGTCCCTGGCGGCGCACCCGTTCTGACCTGGCCGTTTAGCCTGAAGGCTAAACGGCTTTGGGTGCAGCTCGTTTGGAGTGAGTTCGTAGGTCAGGCTCCGAGTGTGTACTGACCTTGCTTGATGCCGGGGTAGAGGCGCTGGTGCTCGCGTTCGAGGTGGAATCGCCAGTACTCGTCGAAGTCTCCGTTGCTGATGACGGCGCGCAGGGTCAGGATGGCCTCGGCTCCGTCCAGGCCCCATCTCGCCCCGCTGATGTCAAGGCGGTCGGCGATCAGGTGGCGGCACGCTCCCTCGATGATTCCGGTCGCGATCGGCCAGCCTTTTTCCAGTGCCTGGTCGTAGCGGAGGTACTCGTGCTTTCTGTTCAGGTAGCGGATACACGCGTCGGCGCCGTGCCGCCGGCCGCCGGGCAGGCCGGCCGCGCCGGCCTCGGCGCTGATCTCGGCGGCGGCCCGGGCGCTGTCGCCGGCCAGGACCGCGAGGGCCTTGGCCGCGACCCAGTCCTCGGCGGCGGGGTCGCCAGTGGCGTGCAGGCTCCACGCTGCGCCCCAGATGTACTCCAGGACGTGAATGAGGTCGATCACGATGTGAACGGCGGCGCCGCGGCGGGCGGCCTCGGCGCGGATCAGGTCCAGCTGGTGCTCGGCCCCGTCGACCAGGACGACCCAGGTCCGCAGGTGAGCCGGGTCGCGGGCCTCGGCCTCGTCGAAGGCGGCGGCGATCACCTCGGCGGGGGCGCGCCGGACTGACCCGGCCAGCCACTTCGATCTGGCCCGGGGGCCTTTGCGGGGAGCGCGGGATCGGTTCCTCCCGCCGGGCTGGGCGATCACGTCGTGCGGGCGGCGCTGTGCCGGCTCGGCGTCGTAGACGGCGGCGAGGGCGGCCATCCGCTTGCGGTTCGGCTTCTCACCGGCGGTCAGCCGGGTCCGCATCTTCCCCAGCCGGGCGGCGGCCCGGGCGGTGGCGGCCCTGAGCGCCCCGGGCCGCATCACGATCCCCTTGCAGTCGGCGGAGATGACCAGGAGGGTCGAGGAGGTGCACGGCTCGGGAACCCGGGCCTGGTAGAACGCGGCGATGTCGGCTGCGGCGCGCACCACGGCCTCTTCGGCCTGCCGCTTGCCGATGACCGGCCCGCAGCGGCGGGTGATCGCGGCGTGCGCGGCCCCGAACGAGCCGCGGGCCGCTTCCAGGGAGGCCAGCATGGCCAGGGAATGAGAATGCCGGGCCGCCGGGAGCGACAGGGCCGCGTCGGCGGGGCAGAAGTTGACGGCTCCCGGGTGCCGCCAGGCGCACCGGGTGACCCGCACGGTCCCGAACAGCGTGGCCAGCAGCCTGCCGTGGCCGGCCTCCCGCCGGGTCCGGGTGATCCCGTCGGTTCCCGTCGCGGGCGCGCGGTCCTCCCGGGCCTGCTGTTCTTCCCGCGCAGCCCGCAGGTCCAGGTGGTCCTGCAGAAGCTGCCGCAGCAGGTCCCGGCCCCGCTCGTCCAGGTGCTGCTCGAGCTCGCAGGCGGTCATCCCGGCTGCGGCGGGACCAGCGAGCTGCCCGGCCAGTTCGGTGAACATGCCTTTCGAGATGGCGAACGGATCACCGCCGGGAACCGTGCCGTACGCTTCCATGAGGGTTCTTCTTCCTGTCGAGGTTCGTGATGGCCAGCACCTCCGAACCTAGGAAGAAGAACCCCTTACCGTCCCGGTTTCGGTGTTTCCCCCGCTACTTCGCGTGACGGCAGGGTGAACAGGCCTCCGGGCTCCTCGGCCAGCCAGCCCCGCCCGGCCAGCCGCTTCAGCTTCGACCGCAGGGCCTCCACCTTCGCCCGGTCCGTGCTCAGCCCTGTCGCGGCGGCGAACTGCGCCGCCTTCAGCGGGCGGCCGGCATCGGCGGCCACCTCCAGCAGGTCCTGATAGGACCGCGGCAGCCAGGATCCATCAGCACCCTCGTGCCACGGCGGCACCGCCACCGCCCCGATCGGCGGGACCGGCCCCGGCTCCTTCGCGGAACTGCCGGCCAGTTCCGCGCCGGCGGGCTCCGCCAGAACCCGCATGACTTCCTCGCGGGCGATCGCCAGCCGCGTGACCTGCTCCTCGGCCCTGGCCAGTTCCCCGGCCAGCTCCTCTATCCGGCTGCGCAGCCGGTCCGCCTCGGCCCGGGCAGCCGCTTCCCGGCGCTCGAGTTCCTCGATCAGCGAGCCCATCCGCCCTCTCCTTCCCCCGCAAACGACGGTAGAAGACGAGGCCGCCAATCAACCAGTCATCCGGCAAAACTCCAGGTGGGCAGTCCCTCCAGAAGAGCTGCACCCAACGGCTTTTGTCATCGTGGGGCATGGATGGGGCATTCCTGGGTCACGCGCGGACGCCCCGTATGGTGACGAGACGTCCGCGCGATTGTTCGGGAACTGTTGGGTGGCAGCCTTTTGAGCTGCGGGAACTTACGTCTGGCAGTAGCCGGAGGCGGTGACGGCGGCCGGGATGTGGGTCACAGCCGCGCCGCCGACCCTGGTCCCGGGGATGGTCTGCGCCGCCTTCATGATCATGTCGGCGGTCGCCTGGGCGGCGCGGTGCGCGGTGCCCCGCCCCCGCTAGACCAATGGTCTAGGCCTCTGCGGCAGGTACCGGGAGGACGCAGGAATCCCTATCGATGCCGTCATGTAGCGTGAGATCCGCCGGCGGCACGCTAGGCAGCCGCGGTCCTCTAGCGCGGGCCTGCACCGCGGCGGGCGACGACGGACGGCGGTCACGCCCGCCGCCTGCCTTACTTCAGGACCTGCAGGAGGAGACTAGTCATCTCGGCCGGACGTTCCTCGTAGAGCCAGTGGCCGGTGTCCGGGATGACTGCGCCTGTCACGTTGGTGGCGTAGTTGCGGACCTGGGTGGCGACTGAACTGCCCAGGCTGGCCGATCCGCCTATGGCCATGACTGGCATGGTGAGCTTGGTCTTCTGGTACGTCGCGTCGTTCTTTATGTCCTGGGAGAAGGTGGAGAACCAGTCGATGGTCGCCTGCAGGTGCCCGGGCTGCTCCAGGTAATGCGTAAATAGCGCCAGGTCACACTGGGTGATGGAGTTTTTCACGACCTCGAGGACCGGGATGGATTCGGAGACCCACACCTTCTCCTTGCCCCTCATGAGGTCGTAGGCCAGGGTGCCGGGGTCGTTGAACAGGCCGAACCACCACAGTCCGGGGCCGTTCGCGGTGAGGGCGGGGTAGGTGTAGATGCTCGTCCCGGGGATGGGGGCCTCGCTCAGCACGAGCTTGGCGACATCGTGCGGGTGGGCGGCGGCGTAGGAGTAGGCGACCATGGTGCCGACGTCGTGGCCGACGATGCTGACGTTATGGCTGAGGCCCAGCTTGACCATGAGCGCGTAGAGATCGGCGGCCATGGCCTTCTTGGTGTAGTCGGCCTCGACGGAGGGAGCGTCGCTGAGGCCGGCTCCGGGCAGGTCCGGCGCGACGACGGTGTAGTGGCGGGCGAGCGCGGGCAGGATGTCCTCCCACTCGTACCACGACTCCGGGTACCCGTGTATCAGGAGCAGCGTCGGCCCGTGCCCGCCGCGCACGTAGTTGATCCCGATCCCGTCCACCCTGACCTTGGCCTCGGTAAACCCGGCGGGCGGGGACGGGTCGAGCGAACAGCTTGACGTCGATGATGCTGCTACGGGTGCCGGTGCCGAGCCAGCGTGAGCGGACGCGGCCGGCACGGCGATGCCGACCGCGGCGGCCACCGCAACCGGCAGGAGCACCTTGGACCAAAACGCGGGACTGTGTTTCACTTGGGCCTCCGGCTGAGTGAGAAAGACGAGCAAGCACAGAATGTGCTCCCGGCCCGGCATGGAGGTATCCGGACGCTGACTGCACTTAGACGACGGGGTGAAGCCGGACGGTGCCAGGGCCGGTACCGCCGCTGCGGAGCGGGCACCGACAAACTCCGCCGGGATCGGTGGTTCGCGCGACGGATTCCTGTATCACCTGCTCAGGGCGGCGGAGGGCGCGCTGATGAGCGTCACTGCCTGGAAGGTGTCAGCGGCAGGGAGTACTTTGCGTAGGCGCTGCTGCGCGGCCCAGGTGCCATGGCACCGGACGACAGCATCCGCACGGTGACCGCACCTTGCCGGGGAATGCAGTCAGGGTGCTGATACCGCGGTCACCGGGGCGCGTGGTGAGCTGGCGCAGTACGCCACGCAGACATCCTGACGCTTGAAGGAGCGACAATGCCCGCCACGCCCCCTTTCACTGAGACCAGCCGTGTGCAGGCCGGCCCGGCCGACCGGTTCCGGCTCCTGTCCCGCGGAGCATCCTTCTGGGTGGTCGCGTTCACGATGTTCCTGATCACTTTCGCGAGTGCGGTGCCGACGCCGCTGTACCGGGTTTACCAGGCCGAGTGGCATTTCTCTGCGGTGACTGTGACGGCGATCTTCGCTGTGTACGCCCTGGTCTTGCTCGCGGCGCTGCTCGTGGTCGGACGGCTGTCGGATTACTTCGGCCGGCGGCCAGTCATCATTGTGGGGCTGGCGATCGGCGCGGCGGCGTGCGTCGTGTGGTGGCTGGCGCCCGGGGCGGGCGCGCTGTATGCCGCGCGGGCGATGCAGGGCGTCGGCGTGGGACTGGCCACCGGGGCGATCGGAGCGTCCCTGCTCGAGCTTGAGCCGGCGGGCAGCCGCCTGGCGGGGCTCCTGACGAGCGGGTCGCAGATGCTGGGCCTGGCTATCGGCGCGCTAGGCTCCGCTGCCCTTGTCCAGTACGGGCCCTATCCCACGGGGCTGGTCTGGTGGCTGCTGCTCGCGGCGTTCGTTGCCGGAATCATCGCCGTGGCGGTCATGCCCGAGCCCGGCGGCAGGCGGCCAGGCTGGCTCGGCTCGCTGCGGCCGCAAGTACGCGTTCCCCGTACTATCGGGACCACGTTCATC
>DATCFY010000223.1:0-15068 GCA_036509255.1 Streptosporangiaceae bacterium | reverse complement strand
GATGACCACGATCTCGGCCGCGATCAGGCCGTGCCAGCCGAAGACCCAGCCCTGCTTGAGCCCGTTCACGTAGGCGGGCAGGGTGGCCGGCATGATCACGTGCCGGTAGAGGGAGACCCGGCGCAGCCCCATGGTCTTGCCCGCACGCAGCAGGAGCGGCGGCAGGAAGTCCGCTCCCGCGATAAGACCGTTAGCGATCGCAGGTGCCGCGGTCATCATGATCACGAACAGGATGGCGGTGGTGTTCGCCCCGAACAGGATGATTGCGAACGGGACCCACACGATCGACGGCAGCGTCTGCAGCGCGGTGATGAGGGAGCCGACCGCGGCCCGCAGCGGCCTGATCCGGGAGACCAGGGCGCCCACCACCGTGCCGATGACCAGGGCCAGCGCGAACCCGATGACCGCGCGGCGCAGCGTGGTGCCGAGTGCCGTCCAGAGCAGGGCACTGTGCAGCTGGTGCCACAGGTCAGTCAGGGTCGTCGCCGGGCCGGGCAGGATCGCGCTCTTGAAGCCGCTGAGGTAGATCAGCTGCCAGATGGCCAGGGCGAGCACCAGGGCCAGCAGCTTGGGCCAGGCCGCCGCCCAGGCCTTGGCGGCGAGATGCCGCTTAGCCTGCTGCGGCGGGGCCAGCTCCAGCTTGTCCAGGCCGGCCAGGGCCGCGGCCGGCTCCTGCGGGGTCTCAATGGCCATGGCGGACGATCTCCTCACGCAGCCGGTCCTTGATCTTGATGGCGAGCCCCACGGTCTCCGCGGAGTCCATCCCCCGCGGGCGCTCGAAGTCCACCGGGAATTCGCCGATCACCTGGCCGGGCCGGCTGCTCAGCAGCACCACCCGGTCGCCCAGGCGGACCGCCTCGCGCACCTCGTGGGTGACGAACAGGATGCTCAGCTGGCGCCGCCGCCAGATGCCCTCCAGGACCTCGTGCAGCAGGTCCCGGGTCATCGCGTCGAGCGCCCCGAACGGCTCGTCCATCAGCAGCACGTCCGCGTCCTGGGCCAGGGACCGGGCCAGCGCGACCCGCTGCCGCATCCCGCCGGACAGCTCGTGAGGCCGCTTGTCGCCGAACGAGCTCAGCTGCACCAGGTCGAGCAGCTCGGCCACCCGCTCCCGGCGTTCCGCCCTCGGCACGCCACTGGCGCGCATCGGCATTTCCACGTTCTTCGCCGCGGTCAGCCAGGGGAACAGCGCGGACTCCTGGAACATCAGCGACACCCGGCGCTCGCCGGTGTCCACCGTGCCCGAGGTGGGCGCGTCCAGGCCTGCGGCCAGGGAGAGCAGGGTGCTCTTGCCGCACCCGGACGCGCCGATCAGGCAGACGAACTCGCCCGGGGCGACGGACAGCGAGATCCGGTCCAGAGCCAGCAGCGCCGTGTCACCCCGGCCGAAGGTCTTGGACACCTCGCTGATCTGGATGGCCGTCCCGGCCCTGGTCTCGTCGGTCTTGGTCTCTCGAGGCCGGGGATCAGTCGTCATGGGGGCTCCGGTCACCGCCTGGGAATGGGCTGACGCCCCCAGGAGGACTCCTGGGGGCGTAGCACCTCGTGAATCAAGGCTCATGGGCTCACCTGTGCTTCTCCGTCGGCTTTCAGCAGGGCGTTGAGCGGACCTAGGTCGTAGATGCCGTTCAGGTTGACCGGCTGGAGCAGCCCCACCGCCTCGGCGTGCTTGGCGTCGGTGGCCAGCGAGGATGCGATCGGGTCGTTGGTGAAGGTGATCGTCTTGAAGGACGCCGCCAGGGCGGAGCTCTTCAGGCCCTTGCCGAGCAGCGTGGTCAGCTCGGCGTTCGCGGCCGTCGCAGCGGCCGAGCTGTTTGCGTTGATGTACTTGATCGACTCGATGTTCCCCTTGAGCAGGTCGCTGACCACGCTGGCGTGCGCCTTCAGGAAGGGCTGGGAGACGACGAGGTTGGTGGTCACGAACTTGCCGCCCGGCCACAGGCTGGCCTCGTTCACCAGCTCCTTACCGCCGTCCGCGACCATCTCGGCCGCGTAGGGCTCGGGCTCCCAGCCGCCGGCGATCTGGCCCGACTTGAACTCCAGCACCGCGTCCGAGTTCGGCGTGATCGGCGTGACGGAGACGTCGCCGCCGCCGGTCTGGGTGGTGGTCAGGCCGTGGGACTTGAGGTAGTAGCGCAGCGCCACGTCCTGTGTGTTGCCCAGCGACGGCGTGGCCAGCTTCTGGCCCTTGAGCTGGCTGACGCTGCTGATGCTCGGCTTGACCACGAGCGCCGCGCCGCCGGAAGCCGCCCCGGAGATGATCTTGATGGCCTTGCCGCTGGACTTCTGCCAGGCATTGATGGCCGGGTTGGGGCCGACGTAGGCCGCGTCCAGCTGGCCGGCCAGCAGCGCGGTGGTCTCCTGCGTGCCGGAGCTGAAGACCGAGGTCTTCAGCGTGACCCCGTTGCCCAGGTTCTTGGTGAAGAATCCCTTGTTCAGCCCGACCAGGGCCGGGGCGTGGGTGATGTTAGCCAGGAAGCCCAGCCGCAGCGTCACGTGGCTGCTGGCGCTGCTACTGCTGCTCCCGCTTCCGGAGCCGGATGAGGCCGCGGACGACCCGCACCCGGCCGCTAGCGCCGTGATAGCTGCCGCCCCTGCTGCCGCAAGTACCGCTCGTCTCATCTAAGGACCACCTTGTCGATCAGGTTAGTATGTCGATCTGTTTGATAGGCAAGGCCGATTAAACCATACCCACTGACCGGGGGCGCAAATCCGCCGCGGACGCGGCGTGCAGGGGCTGATGGGATGATCTTTCGGGACCTGACTCGTCAGCACCTTGATACGTGAAGTGACGCTATAGTTGCTATTTGTTAACTAAGCGACTGTGCTCCGGGCTCCGTTCTGTTACTCTCCGCTTTCGGTTCGCTGCTTACTGTCGCCAGGTGAGCCAGCTCGGGCCGCAGCCGCCCGCACGGGGCCTCACCGATGCCTACGACCTCTTCGTCATCGGCATCCTGGTCTACCTGCTGAAAGGCCAGTGGCACCTGGACCCCAGCGAGGTCTCATTGCTGAACTCGATCACCCTGGCCATCGGAGCCATCACGTCCGCGTGCGCGCCGGACTACACGTTCTTGCTTATCTCCCGCGCCGTCCCTGGCATCGGCATCGGCGGCGGCTTCCCGGTCTCAGCCACGATCATGAGCGAGTACTCAGGGAAGAACACCCGCGGTAGGCAGCCTGTTCTCGCTGGCACCGGCCCCCGCAGAGCGCGGCAACGCCATCTCCACGCCGGAGATCCTGGCCCTCATCCCCAGCACGGCGACCGTCACCGCGGCGTTCATCATCTTGTACGGGATCAAGATGGGCGCGTCCGCCGGCGCCTACCTGTTCCCTGACATGGCGCCGCCTCGATGGGCTTGCGTGGTGCGGAGATAGACGCGGCGATCGCAGCCGCGGTCGGCATGGTTCTGACTATCACCCTGCTGCCCGAACCGAAGGGCAAGAGCCTCGGGCAACTTGGCCCGCCCGTGCCTCAGCTGTCCCCCGCGGTTTGCAGGTCGACCCCGGTCACCGACGGGTACTTTTGCAGACACGAGTCAAGCCGGGCGATCTGCGCGTCGCTGGCGTTGTCCACCCGGTAGATCACGTCGTACAGGTGGTCTGAGGCCAGGTGGTTGGTCGGCAGCGCTTCCGGCCTGGCCTCAGGGATGTGCGAGCACGCGGCCCGGACCTTCAGCCGGGTAGCGGTGGTGGTCCCGTCCTTGAAGTTGACGACCACCTCCTGCTTGCCGAGCGCGGCGTCGAACTTGGCGCAGCCGCCCAGCCCGGCGGTCAGCAGCACGGAGCCAGCGATCGTCAGGGCTGCTACGCGTAGATGCACGGTGCACAGCTTACGATCGGTCACGGCCAGCACAGGCCAAGGGGATCCGGGTACGGTACCGGCAGGAGGAACCATGCGCGGGTGGGTCACCACTCCCGCCACTCGTCGCGCCGCCAGGTACGCGGCTCCTACCTGGAGGTGCCGATGGCCAGCCTGATCGAGGATTATGCCCTCATCGGCAACATGCGGTCGGCGGCCCTGATCAGCCGGGACGGCTCGGTGGACTGGCTATGCCTGCCCCGCTTCGACTCCCCCGCCTGCTTCGCCGCGCTGCTCGGCGACGACCGGCACGGGCACTGGAGCATCGCCCCCGCCGCCGCGGCCGAGGCCGTGGATCACATGGACGACTCACCGCCCTCGCAGGGCAGCCAGCCAGCCCAGTCCAGCCGTGGCGCCGCCGGTTCGGAGCAGCCCACTACGGGACAGCCGAGGATGGAGCGGGCCTGCGCCGGCCAGGCCCGCACGCCGGGCGAGGCCGTGACCGTGGGCGAGGGCATCACGGTCACCCGGGGGTACCGGGGCGACACGCTGATCCTGGAGACGGACTGGCGCACGCCCACGGGGGCCGTCCGGGTCACCGACTTCATGCCGCCCCGGGACGGCAAGCCGGCCGCCCTGGTGCGCATCGTGGAGGGGCTGACCGGGTCAGTGGACATGTCCTGCGTATTCCGGGTGCGCTTCGGCTACGGGAAGGTGATGCCGTGGGTGCGGCGGGTGGACAGCAACGTGCTGGCCGTGGCCGGCCCGGACGCGCTCTGGCTGGCCACGCCGATCCCGCTGACCGGCCGGGGCATGGCGCACCAGGCCACCTTCACCGTCACGGCCGGCGAGCGCGTCTCGTTCGTCCTGATCTGGGTGCCCTCGCACGAGGGCGCGCCGGAAAGCCTCGAGCCGCTCCGGGCTGAGGCAGAGACCCAGACATTCTGGGACGAATGGGTGTCCCGCTGCACTTACCAGGGGTCCTACCGGGAGTCGGTGGTCCGCTCCCTGATCACCCTGAAGGCGCTGACGTTCCAGCCCACCGGGGGCATCGTGGCCGCGGCCACCACGTCGCTGCCGGAGGACCTGGGCGGCGTGCGGAACTGGGACTACCGCTACTGCTGGCTGCGGGACGCCACCATCACCCTGGAGGCCCTGCTGCGCACCGGGTACACCGACGAGGCCTTCGCCTGGCGGACCTGGCTGGCCCGGGCCGTGGCGGGTGACCCGCGCGACGTGCAGATCATGTACGGGGTGGCGGGCGAGCGACGGCTGGATGAATGGGAGGCCGGCTGGCTGCCCGGCTACCAGAACTCCGCGCCGGTGCGGATCGGCAACGCGGCGGTCAACCAGCGCCAGATCGACGTGTACGGCGAGGTTATCGACGCGCTCTCGCTCGGCTGGGCCTCCGGCATCGCCGTGGACCGGCACTCCTGGTCGCTCCAGCGCGCCCTGCTCTCCTTCCTGGAGAAGCACTGGGACGAGCCGGACGAGGGAATCTGGGAGGTCCGCGGCCCGCGGCGGCACTTCGTGCATTCCAAGGTGATGGCCTGGGTGGCTTTCGACCGGGCGGTCCGCGCGGTGGAAGGCGGGATGGCCGGCCCGGCCGACAAGTGGCAGGCCACCCGGGACCAGATTCACCGCGAGGTCTGCGAGAAAGGCTACGACGCAGAGCGCGGCGCGTTCGTGCAGTACTACGGCTCGTCTCAGCTGGACGCGGCCGTCCTGCTGATCCCGGAGGTGGGTTTCCTGCCGCCGGATGACCCCCGGGTCGTCTCGACGGTGCGCGCCGTCCAGCGTGAGCTGATGAGCGACGGGCTGGTGCGCCGGTACCAGCTAGCGGAGGGGGACCCGGGCCAGGTCAGTCCGGACGGGCTGCCCGGCAGCGAGGGTGCGTTCCTGGCCTGCAGCTTCTGGCTGGCCAACGCGCTGCACATGATCGGCCAGGACGATGAGGCCGCGGGGCTGTTCGAGCGGCTGCTGAGCCTGCGCAACGACCTGGGCCTGCTCAGCGAGGAATACGACCCCCGCTACGGGCGGCAGGTAGGCAACACGCCGCAGGCCTTCAGCCATGTGCCGTTGATCCAGGCCGCGCTGAACCTGGACCGGCACGCCGGCGCGCACTCCCGGACGCCGGACGCGGGCACACCGGCCGTCCAGCGGCATGGCGAGCGGTGACCGCGGCCCCCCGCCCCGCCGCCGACCCGGGCGACTACCGGGACCTGGGTGACGTGTCCGCCGGCCCGGCCCCCCCTGGGCCACGCCCGCACATCCTCGTGGTCAACGGGCGGAAGGTCCGCCAGCCAGTGTTCATCATCGGGGCCCCGTGCTCCGGCATCGATCTGCTGGCCCGGGCGCTGAAACGGTCCGCCGGCTTCCACTTCACGCTGGGCCAGCGCTGGGTCATCCCCGTGGTGCAGGCCTTCGCCCGGCGGCCGTCGATCTCCCGGGGGAAGCCCGACGCCGCCGCGACCGTCCTGCGGGATGCGTTCGCCCAGGCCTGGCAGGTCACCGCGGACTGCTGCCTGGGCTGCACCCAGCAATGCCGCGAAGCAGGGCGCCTGGATGGCGTCGGACCGTGCGTGAGCCAGCAGACGGTCATCCGCTACGGGGACGCCAGCCCCGACCTGATGTACTGCGCCGAGGCACTGCTCGACGCGTTCCCCGACGCGCGGATCCTGCAGATCATCCGGGACGGCCGGGATGCGGTAGCCGGGATGCTGGCCGATCCGTCCGTGCTCGCCTGGTTCCGGCCCGGGTTCGTGGACATCGACACCGAGTTCCCCCACCCCTTGCTGGGCGTAGAGACCGACGCCGACCGGGCCGCCTGGCCGGACCTGTCCATGACCGCCAGGTGCGCGATGCGCTGGCGGGGCACGGTCCGGCAGATGGCGCGGCTTCGCGGCCAGCTGTCCGCCGGCCAGATGATCACTTTCCGGTACGAGGACGTGGTCCGCCAGCCCGCGGACGCGGCCGCCGCCATCTCTGACTTCCTGTCCACCCCGGTGCACTTGCTGGAGCCGGCCGCCCCCGGCCACTCGGCCGCGGCCGAGCCGGGCTCGTGGCGCCGCCTACTGGTCCCGGCACAGGCCGGCGAGATCGAGGCCGTCGCCGGCGCGGAACTGCGCCGGGTGGGCTACGGCGCCTAGAAGCGGCGGCGAGAGGGAGCGGACGTGGATCTGGGCCTGCGGGAACGGGTTTACCTGGTGACCGGCGGCAGCCGCGGGCTCGGGTATGCCACCGCCGAGGCGTTGGTCGCGGAGGGGGCACGCGTCGTGGTGAGCGGCCGCGACGCCGCAGCCGCGACACGGGCCGCCGACGCCCTGGGCCGCGGGCACGCAGTCGGGGTGGCCGCCGACAACGCCGACCCAGCCACCCCGGACCGCCTGATCGGCGCGGCCCGGTCGGAGTTTGGCCGGCTGGACGGCGCGCTGATCAGCGTGGGCGGGCCGCCCGGCGGCACCGCCGCGGACACCCCCGACGAGGCCTGGCAGGCCGCGTTCGGCAGCGTCTTCCTCGGGGCGGTGCGGCTGAGCCGGGCGCTGGCCGCCGCGCTCACCGCCGGCGGGTCGATCACGTTCGTGCTGTCCTCATCGGTCCGGGTCCCGATCGCCGGCCTGGCCATTTCCAACGGGCTGCGGCCCGGCCTGGCTGGCTTCGCCAAAACCCTCGCCGACGAGCTGGGGCCGCGCGGCATCCGGGTGAACGGGCTGCTGCCGGGCTGGATCGCGACCGACCGGCTGCGCGAGCTCGGGCCGGCCCCGGACGCGCTGGCCGACCGCATCCCGCTGCGCCGCATCGGCGAGCCAGCCGAGTTCGGCCGGGTCGCGGCGTTCCTGCTGTCCCCCGCGGCCAGTTACGTGACCGGGACGATGCTGCCGGTCGACGGCGGCGCAGTGCAGGCCATCTGAGCCGCTTCAGGTGGGCCGGCCTCAGGCGGGCCTTCCTCAGGCGGGCAGGGGTCAGCTCAGCGGGGTGGGCGCGGGCTCCTGCCCGGCGAACTGGGTGTGGTAGAGCTCCGCATACAGGCCGCCCGCCGCCAGCAGGTCCTCATGGGTCCCTCGCTCCCGGACCTGGCCCTCGTCGATGACCAGGATCTGGTCGGCTTCCCGGATCGTGGACAGCCGGTGCGCGATGACCAGCGACGTGCGGCCGGTCAGCGCGGTCTTCAGCGCCGCCTGCACCGCCGCCTCCGACTCGGAGTCCAGGTGCGCGGTCGCCTCGTCCAGCACCACCACGGAGGGCGCCTTGAGCAGCAGCCGGGCGATGGCCAGCCGCTGCTTCTCCCCGCCGGACAGCCGGTAGCCGCGGTCACCAACCACCGTGTCCAGGCCGTCGGGCAGCGCGGAGATCAGCCCCCAGATCTGCGCCGCCTGGCAAGCCGCGACCAGGTCAGCCTCGGTGGCCTCCGGCCGCGCGTAGCTGAGGTTGGCCCGGATCGTGTCGTGGAACATGTGCGCGTCCTGGGTGACCACGCCCACCACGTCGTGCAGCGAGTCCAGGGTCACGTCGCGCAGGTCCTGCCCGCCGATGAGCACCGCGCCCTGGTCCGGGTCATACAGCCGGGACACCAGGTGAGTGATCGTGGTCTTGCCCGCGCCGGACGGCCCGACCAGCGCGGTCAGCTGCCCGGGCGGGGCCTGGAACGTCACCCCGCGCAGCACCGGCTGGGCACTCCCCGCGCGCTCGGGCACGGCGTGCGCGATCGACTCGAGTGAGGCCAGCGACACCTCGCTCGCGGCCGGGTAGTGGAACGAGACGTGCCGGAAGTCGACCGCGGGGGCGGAGCCAGGCTGGCCGTCCCCCGCCGTGGCGGTGGTGCGCAGCGGCACGGCGCCGGGCTTCTCCTGGATCAGCGGCTTGAGGTCTAGGACCTCGAAGACCCGGTCGAAGCTGACCAGGGCGGTCATCACGTCCACCTGGACGTTGGACAGCGAGGTGATCGGGCCGTAGAGCCGGGCCAGCAGCGCGGTCAGCGCGACCAGCGTGCCGATCTGGAAGGCGTGGTGGATGACCAGGGTGCCGCCTACCCCGTAGACCACCGCGGTGGCCATGGAGGCCAGCAGGGTCAGCGCGATGAACAGGGTCCCCCCGTACATGGCGGTGACCACGCCGATGTCGCGGACCCGGGCTGCCCGCCCGGCGAACACCTCGCTCTCCTGCTCCGGCTTGCCGAACAGCTTGACCAGCATCGCGCCCGCCACGTTGAACCGCTCGGTCATGGTCGAGCCCATCGCCGCGTCCAGCTGCATCGACTCACGGGTCAGCCGCTGCAGACGCCGGCCGACCAGCCGGGCGGGGATCACGAACGCCGGGATCATCACCAGCGTGATGAGCGTGACCAGCCAGGACAGGCTGATCATGGCGATCAGCACCAGGATCAGGGTCAGCGCGTTGGACACCACCGCGGCCAGGGTCGAGGTGAGCGCCTGCTGCGCCCCGATGACGTCACTGTTCAGCCGGCTGACCAGGGAGCCGGTCTGGGCCCGGGTGAAGAAGGCGATCGGCTGCCGCTGCACGTGCGAGAACACCTCGGTGCGCAGGTCGTAGATCAGCCCCTCGCCGATCTTCGCCGAATACCACCGCGTCGCGACCGCGAGCACCGCGCTGGCCAGTGCGAGGCCCGCGACCACCGACGCCACCGCGATGACCACGCCCGTGTTCCGGGCCAGGATGCCCTGGTCGATGATGGTCTTCATGAGCAGTGGCACCGCGACCGTGAATACGGCGGCGAGCGCGTTCATGCCCAGGAACAGGGCGAGCTGGCCGCGATAGGGCCGGGCGTAAGTCATGATCCTGCGGACCGTGCCGGGCTTCAGCCGCTGCCGGGTGACGTCGGAGTCCCGGTAATAGGAGCGCATCGCGTGCCAGCTGGACCCATACATGAGCGAGGAAACCTCCTCACTGTCGCGGATCTTCCCGGGTCCGCTACAGGCGAACGGACATCAGGACTGGGCGGCCAGGCGGGTGCGCTGCAGTGCGGCCTGCGCCCGGCGTTCCGCGGCGGACTGCTGCTCCAGGGTATGGCCCGGGGCCTGCTGGAGGAGTTCCTTGGTGGCCCGGGCTACCGCGGGCTCCACCGCGAGCAGCGCCGCCACCAGGTCACCGACCGCGCCGTCCAGCTCCGCGCCGGGCACCACCAGCTCGGCCAGGCGCAGCGCCGCCGCTTCCGCGGCCCCCACGGTGCGGCTGGTCAGGCACAACTCCAGGGCCCGGGGCAGGCCGACGATGTCGACCAGCGGCTTGGTCCCGGTCAGGTCCGGCACCAGGCCGAGCGCGGGCTCTTTCATGCACAGCCGGGCGTCGTCGGCGAGTACCCGCAGATCGCAGGACAGCGCGAGCTGGAACCCGGCCCCGATCGCGTGCCCGCGCACGGCGGCCACCGACATGATGGCCGGGTCGCGCAGCCAGGTAAACCCGGCCTGGACGGAGGCGATCCACTCCTCGAAACCGGGATCGCCGGCCCCGACCAGGCTCTCGCCGGGGATGCCTTCCGGCGTGAACAGCCGCAGGTCTATCCCGGCGGAAAACGAGGGCCCGGCGCCCTGGACCACGACTACCCGCACCTCAGGCGGCAGGGCCCGCCCGATCGCCGCCAGCCCGTGCCACATGCGGGGCGTCATCGCGTTGCGCCGCTGGCTCCGGTCCAGCGTGATCGTGGCTGCCCCGGGGGCAGGCACGCCGATGTCGAAGCGCAGTCCGGCGCGCGCGAGGTCGGCCTGTGTGGGATCAGCCCGTGCGAGATCGGCCTGGGCGAGATCGGCCCGTGCGAAATCGGACTGTCCGGCCGTCATGTTCTCCTCAGCGCTTGGCCCGCGCCTTGCCGCGCGTCGCGCCACCGCGGCCACGCAGCGAGACCCCGTTCTCGGACAGGATGCGGTGCACGAACCCATACGACCTGCCGGTGGCTGCGGCCAGCGACCGGATGCTCTCCCCCGCGTCGTACCTCTTCTTCAGATCTGACGCCAGCTTGGTGCGGTCGGCACCGGTGACCCTGGTGCCTTTCTTGAGGGTCTCGGTCACGCGTACCTCCCGTGAACTGAAGTGACCGCTGCGTTACGTCTCCCGCCATGATCACCCATCGCGGCGGGAACGGCTACCCACATCCAGGTAAGTGATCACTTCTTTTTCGCGCAGGGCCGGACTGCCCGTCACGCTAGGGCGACGAGGTCGGCGAGCCCCTCATTCCAGGTATCTTCGACGCCGTCGGGAAGCAGGATGACCTTCTCCGGTGCGAGCGCCTCGACTGCGCCCTCATCGTGCGTGACCAGCACGATCGCCCCCTGGTAGCGGCGCAGCGCGCCGAGGATTTCTTCCCGGCTGGCTGGGTCCAGGTTGTTGGTCGGCTCGTCCAGCAGCAGCACGTTCGCGCCGGAGACGACCAGGAGGGCCAGCGCGAGCCGGGTCTTCTCCCCGCCGGAAAGCACCCCGGCCGGCTTGTGCACCGCGTCGCCGGAGAAGAGGAAGGAGCCGAGGATGCGCCGCTGCTCGGCGTCGACGAGGTGCGGCGCGGCCGTGCGCATGTTCTCCAGCACGGTGCGGCCGGTGTCGAGGGTCTCGTGTTCCTGGGCGTAGTAACCGAGCCGCAGTCCGTGCCCGGGGGTGACCTGCCCGGTGTCCGGCTTCTCCTGGCTGGCCAGCAGGCGCAGCAGCGTGGTCTTGCCCGCCCCGTTCAGGCCGAGCACCACGATCCGTGATCCCCGGTCCACCGCCATGTCGACGTCGGTGAAGACCTCGAGCGAGCCGTAGGACTTGGACAGGTCCGCCGCGGTCAGCGGGACACGCCCGCAGGGCGCTGGGTCGGGAAAGCGCAGCCGCGCGACCTGCTGCGGGGCGCGCTCAGCGGCGACCCCGGCCAGCAGCCGTTCCGCGCGCTTCTGCATGCTCTGGGCCGCCTTGGCTTTGGTCGCCTTGGCCCGCATCTTGTCCGCCTGGGCCTGCAGCGAGGCGGCCTCCCGGGACGCGTTGGCGTGCTCGCGCCGCCGCCGCCGGGCGTCGGTTTCCCGCTGCTGCAGGTACACCTTCCAGCCGACGTTGTACGCCTCCAGCGTGGCGGTATCGGCATCGAGGTGGAAAACCTTATTGACCACCACGTCGAGCAGCGCGGTGTCGTGGCTGATCACGACCAGGCCGCCGCGGAACGCCTTCAGGTGGTCGCGCAGCCACGTCACCGAGTCGGCGTCCAGGTGGTTGGTGGGCTCGTCCAGCAGCAGGGTCTGCGCGTCCGCGAACAGGATCCGGGCCAGTTCCACCCGGCGCCGCTGCCCCCCGGACAGGGTGGACAGCGGCTGGGCCAGCACTCGGTCCGGCAGCCCCACGCTGGAGGCGATCGACGAGGCCTCGGCCTCCGCGGCGTAGCCGCCGAGCAGGGAGAGCCGCTCTTCCAGCTGGCCGTAGCGGCGGACCGCGGCGTCCCGCCGGGCAGGCACCCTGTCGGACATCTGCTCTTCGGCCGCCCGCATGGCCGCGCGCAGCTCGTCCAGCCCGCGGCCGGACAGCACCCGGTCGAGGGCCAGGCCCTCCAGGTCGCCGGAGCGCGTGTCCTGGGGCAGGTAGCCGATGCTCGACGTGCGGCGCACGCTGCCCGCCGCCGGAGCCCCCTCGCCGGCGAGCACCTTGGCCAGGGTGGTCTTGCCCGCACCGTTCCGGCCTACCAGGCCGACCTTGTCGCCCGGGGCAATCTGGAAGCTCGCGTCCGCCAGCAGCAGCTGCGCGCCCGCGCGGAGCTCCAGGCCGGTCGCGGCGATCACCAGGCACCACTCCAAACGAGGATCGGGGGAAGAAGCGGCACGGCCGCGGGCCCGCATCCAGGGTACCCGCCGCTCGCGGGCCCCGCCGCAGCCGCGCGTTCCGGCCCGGGCCTGGTCCGCCGCAGCCGCGCGTTCAGACCCTGGCCTGATCCGCCGGCGCCCGGTCAGGCCCGGGCCCGGTCCGCCGGGGCTCGGTCAGCTGGACCTGGATCGCGCGGAACATCCGGGGCGTCTCGCGCAGCACGGCCAGCCGGGGATCTGGCACGGTGAGGAACCGCTCTACCGCGGCGGCGAAGTACCCGCGCAGCCGCGGGTCGTCCCGCAGCGCCGCCACCGCGCGCCGGTCCCCGCCTAGCACCAGCGCGTCTAGCGGCCGCCCGAAGCGCCCGAACACCCCGGCCGCGGTGTCCGCCGCCGCGCCGAGCGCCTCGGCGGCCTGCTTCTCGCGGCGCCGGGCGAAGCGCTGCTGCGACTGCCCTCCGGCGGCGCTGCGCCCGTGCACGAGCCGGGAACCGACCTTGGAGGCGGCCAGCCGCGGAGGCGCCCCGGTGAACACCCCGGCCGCGTAGCCTCCCAGCCGGACCAGCAGCACGCCCACGGTGCGGTCGGCGGCGGCGTGGGCCGCGATCACCCGGGCCACTTCCCCCGGATCCGGTGCCGTACTCAGGGCCGGCCCGGGAGGGAACGGCGGGTGGGCGCGGGCCCGCGCCCCGTCCGCCGCGGCGAACAAGACCACGCCGTCCGGCTCAGCTTTCACGCTGACCGCGCCGTGACGGCCGCCGAAGGACGCGATCCAGCCCGGGAAGCGCTCCGGGGCCACGTCGATCCAACGCGGTGGTGAGGCGGCAGGTTCACTGAGCATAAGGTTGAGGGTATTCCGCAATAGCTAGGCAAAACGTTAACTACCAGCCGGGCAGGGTCCGTGACGCTGAACCAGCTTCGCACCTTCCTCGCCGTGGCGGAGACCGGCTCGGTCCGCGCCGCCGCCCAGGATCTGGTGGTGACCCAGGCCGCGGTCTCCGCCTCGCTCGCCGCGCTGCAGAAGTCCCTGGGCGTGGCGCTGCTCGAGCCGGACGGCCGGGGCCTGCGGCTCACCGCGGCAGGCCGGGCGTACGCCGGCTACGTCCGCCGCGTCCTGGGCCTGCTGGACGAGGCCGGGCGGGCCGCCGCCGCGGCGGCCGACCCGGAGCGCGGCGAGCTGCGCATCGCCGCGGTGACCACGGCGGCCGAGCAGATCCTGCCCGGGCTGCTGAGCGGCTTCCGGACCCGGTACCCGGGGCTGGGGGTCCGGCTGGAGGCGGGAAACCGGGACCGGGTCCGCGGACTGCTCGACCGGCATCAGGTCGACCTGGTGCTCGGCGGCCGCCCCGAGCCAGGCTGGGACGTCGAGGTGCTCGCCGAGCGGCCGCATCAGCTGGTCGTGGTGGCCGCGCCCGGCCTGGCCGCCAGCGCGCAGGAGGCAGCCCCGGCGTCGCGCCGCCCCGCCGAGGCGGCCCCCGCGCCGGGCCAGACTGGTACGCAAGCCCCCGCGTCGGGCCGCCCTGGCCCGGACGGGAGCCGTCTGCTGCCCTGGCTGGCCCGCCAGGCGTGGCTGCTGCGCGAACCGGGTTCGGGCACCCGGGCCGCGACCGACGCCCTGCTCACCGAGCTCGACATCGCCCCGCTCACCCTGATGGTGGGCTCCAACGGCGCGATCCGCGAGTCCGCCAGCGTGGGCCTGGGGGTCACCCTGATCTCCCGCGACGCGGTTGCCGCCGAGCTGGCCGACGGACGGCTCGCCGCGCTGCCGGTCCCGGGGACCCCGCTGCACCGGGACTGGTACCTGGTCGCCCACCCCGGGCCGCTCCCCCCCGCCGCCGGCCGCCTGGTCGCCCACGTCCTCGCACACGGCGGCTTCCAGCCCCCGCCCCCGCCGCATTCATGATCGTGGTGCCTTTTGCCCCGCCGGCGGGGCAAAAGGCACCACGTTAACCGGATGCCGCGGCCAGGGTGGGCAACCCTCAAGTGATGGGTTGTGAATTGGCGCGAAACTCTCAATAGACAGCCGATGAGTCAGCGGGCATGGTGGGCAGGGAGGACACCGCCGCCCACTCACCGGAGGAACCATGACCGCAGCAACGGACCCGCAGCCGGGACGCTGGGACGCGGGCGTGCTCCCGTACGCGCAGATGGGCTATTACGAGCCGGACTACGTGCCCAAGGCGACCGACGTGCTGACCGCGTTCCGGATCTCCCCACAGCCGGGCGTCCCCCCGGAGGAGGCGGGCGCGGCGGTGGCCGGCGAGTCCTCCACCGCCACCTGGACCGTGGTCTGGACCGACCGGCTCACCGCGCACGAGCACTATCAGGCCAAGTGCTACCGCGTCGACCCGGTGCCAGGCCGCGAGGGCGAGTACATCGCCTACATCGCCTACGACATCGACCTGTTCGAGGAAGGCTCGATCGCCAACCTCACCTCGTCGATCATCGGCAACGTGTTCGGCTTCAAGGCGCTCAAGGCCCTCCGGCTGGAGGACATG
>DATCFY010000222.1:0-17097 GCA_036509255.1 Streptosporangiaceae bacterium | reverse complement strand
CCGCACCCCGGCCGGCCTCAGCATCAAGATGAGCTGGCCATCCGGCGGGACCGGCTGACACCTCGTCCGGCTGCGGCCCCACTCGCGGCCGGAAGTGCTGGCTGCCTGCTACCGGTCCCATTAATGTGATTACCTGTGCAGGGTGAATTGTTCTCGCACGCTCCGGGCCTGACCCCCGCTTCGCGTCCGGTGGCTGGCGTGCGTAGACTCCCGGCACTGCTTTTGGGCACGGTGCCTATCCCATGCGTCTATGCCGGCTGGCCGATAGCCGGGACAGCGAAGCCACGCTCGGGAGGCCTTGTGCCACTGTCTAGGAGGACAGATGTTCAGGTCTAGTCTTGCCGCCGGAAGCGGTGCGGTGAGCGTCAGCGGCTCCAACCTCACCTGGGTTGTCATCGTTGGCGTCGTCGCGCTGCTTGCCCTCGCGGTGGCAGCCGTGCTGGTCCGTGAGGTGCTCGCGGCCAGCCAGGGTACCGAGCGGATGCAGGAGATCGCGAAGTCGATCCAGGAAGGGGCGGCCGCCTATCTGCGCCGCCAGTTCCGCACCGTCGGGGTCTTCGTTGTCATCATCTTCTTCGTGCTCTTGGTGCTCCCGGCTGACGGGTCGGGCGTGCGGTGGGGCCGCAGCATATTCTTCCTCGTCGGGGCCTTCTTTTCGGGCCTGACCGGTTTCACCGGCATGTCGCTCGCGGTGCGCGGCAACGTCCGGGTGGCGGCCGCGGCGCGGGCTGGCTTCCCCGGTGAGCGGCCGGCCATGCGGATCGCGTTCCGCACCGGCGGCGTGGCGGGCATGTTCACTGTGGGCCTGGGCCTGTTCGGCGCCGCGCTGGTGGTGTTCATCTACAAGGCCAACGCGCCCAGCGTGCTGGAGGGCTTCGGCTTCGGCGCGGCGCTGCTGGCCATGTTCATGCGAGTCGGCGGCGGCATCTTCACCAAGGCCGCCGACGTAGGTGCCGACCTGGTCGGCAAGGTCGAGAAGGGCATCCCCGAGGACGACCCGCGCAACGCCGCGACCATCGCCGACAACGTCGGTGACAACGTCGGTGACTGCGCCGGGATGGCCGCCGACCTGTTCGAGTCCTACGCGGTGATGCTGGTCGCGGCGCTCATCCTGGGCAAGGCGGCGTTCGGCAATGATGGCCTCGTCTTCCCGCTGATCATCCCGATGATTGGGGTGATCACCGCGGTGGCGGGGATCTTCGTGACGATGCCGCGCAAGGGCGACCGGAGCGGGATGACCGCCATCAACCGCGGTTTCTTCATCTCGGCGGTCATCTCGCTGGTGCTGGTGATCGGCGCTTCGTTCCTCTACCTGCCCGCCAAGTTCAGCGAGTTCAAGGGCGTGACCGGGGCCGGCGCCGAGGCGATCCTGCACCACGGCGGCAGCCCGCGGCTGCTGGCCATCGGCGCGGTGATCATCGGCCTGGTGCTGGCCAGTGCCATCCAGCTGCTGACCGGGTACTTCACCGAGACCAACCGCAAGCCGGTGAGGGAGATCGGGGAAAGCTCGCTGACCGGCGCGGCCACGGTGATCCTGTCCGGCATCTCGATCGGCCTGGAGTCGGCCGTCTACTCGGCGCTGTTCATCGGCGGGGCCGTCTACCTGGCCTTCCTGCTCGGTACGGGCAACGCCACCATCGCCCTGTTCGCGGTGGCGCTGGCGGGCACCGGCCTGCTGACCACAGTGGGCGTCATCGTGTCGATGGACACGTTCGGCCCGGTCTCGGACAACGCGCAGGGCATCGCCGAGATGTCCGGCGATGTGACCGGCGACGGCGCCCAGGTGCTCACCAAGCTGGACGCGGTGGGCAACACCACCAAGGCCATCACCAAGGGCATCGCCATCGCGACCGCGGTGCTCGCCGCCACCGCGCTGTTCGGCTCGTTCCGCACCACGGTGGTACAAGCGCTCGGCATTAACGGTGGCACCTTCAACCTGTCGGTGGACCACCCCAACGTCCTGGTGGGCGTCATCATCGGCGCGTGCGTCGTGTTCTACTTCGCCGGCCTGCTGATCATGGCGGTGGGCCGGGCGGCCGGCCAGGTCGTCTACGAGGTGCGTGAGCAGTTCCGAAACCACCCGGGAATCATGGACTTCACCGAGAAGCCCGAGTACGGCCGGGTGGTGGACATCTGCACCAAGGACTCGCTCCGCGAGCTGGCCACGCCGGGCCTGATGGCGGTGCTGGCACCGATCGCGGTCGGCTTCGCGTTCGGCTACGCGCCGCTCGGCGCCTACCTGGCCGGCGCGATCGCGGTCGGCGCGCTGATGGCCGTGTTCCTGGCCAACTCCGGCGGCGCCTGGGACAACGCCAAGAAGCTGGTCGAGGACGGCAACTACGGCGGCAAGGGCTCTGAGGCGCACGAGGCGACCATCATCGGTGACACGGTGGGTGACCCCTTCAAGGACACGGCGGGCCCGGCCATCAACCCGCTGATCAAGGTCATGAACCTGGTCTCGCTGCTCATCGCGACCAGCGTGGTCAAGTACAGCCACAACCCCGGGCTTCGCACTGGCGTGGCCCTGGTCGCGGTCGGGATCATCGTGACTGCCGTCGTGATCTCCAAGCGGCGCTCTCCCAGCGTGGCCGCAGGGGGTCCGCCCGCGGCGGCCGTGGCCGACGCAGGCGGCGCCCCCGGCCTGCCATCGGCCACCGACGGTACGGGCCCGGGCACGGCCACCCCCGCCGCCGGGGCAGGCAGCGGGGCCGAGGGGGAAACGGCCGCGAAAACCACGGGCTGACCCGGTCAGGAGCCTGACAGATCCCCCGGCCATCACGGTGGCCGGGGGATCAGTCATCAGCGGCCCCGGCGCTTGCCATACTCAGGTGATGAGCACCACCGTGCGCACGCTGCTAGTGCTGCGGCACAGCAAGTCGGCCTACCCCGAGGAAACGGCGGATTTCGACCGGCCGCTGGCTCCCCGTGGCCTGCGGGATGCGGTCACGCTGGGAATCTGGATCCGGGATCAGGGGCTGCAACCGGATCTGGTCGGCTGCTCGACGGCGACCCGGGCCCGGCAGACCTGGGACCTGGTCAGTGACCAGCTGGTCTGGCCGGACGAGGACGCGGCGGTGGTGCGGTACGACGAGCGGCTGTACCAGGCGGACGCTGGCGACATGATCGCGATCGCCCGGGAGATTCCCCCGGAGGTGGAGATCCTGGCCCTGGTGGGCCATAACCCGGCCGCCGCGGACCTGGTGGCCAGCCTGACCGGGGAATCCGGCCTGACCTTCCCCACCTCGGCGCTCGCCGTCATCGGGCTGCGCCGCGCCTGGGACCGGGTCGCGCCCGGCTCCGGCTCGCTGGACGGCTACTGGACTCCCAAGGGCGGTTCCGTGGTCCCGCTGGGCTGACGTCCGGCCGCCAGGTCGCCCTCCTCCGCGTCCTCCACGTCATCGCGGGAGACACCCAGCAGGTACAGCACGGTGTCCAGGTAGGGAACGCTGACGGAGGCATCCGCGGCGTCCCGGACCACCTGCCGGGCGTTGAACGCGACGCCGAGCCCGGCCGCCGCGATCATGTCCAGGTCGTTGGCGCCGTCGCCGACCGCCACCGCCTCGCTGACCGCCACGCCGGCCTGTGCCGCGAAGCGGCGCAGCGCGTCGGCCTTCCCGGCCCGGTCGATGATGGGCCCGGCCAGCCTTCCGGTCAGCTTGCCGCCGCTGATCTCCAGCGTGTTGGCCGCGGCGTAGTCGATGCCGAGCTCTGCGGCCAGCGGGTCGGTGATCTGGCTGAAGCCGCCGCTGACGATCCCGCACCGGTAGCCGAGCCGGTGCAGCGTCCGGATCAGGGTCCGGGCGCCGGGGGCCAGCCGCAGCTCGCCCCGCACCTCACCGAGCACGGACTCATCCAGCCCGGCGAGCATGCTCACCCGCTCCCGGAGCGACGCGGCGAAGTCCAGCTCGCCGCGCATCGTGGCCTCAGTGATCTTGGCCATCTGGCCGGCGCAGCCCGCGCGCGCGGCGAGCAAGTCGATCACCTCGGCGGCGATCAGGGTGGAGTCCACGTCCATGACGACCAGGCGCATCGCCCGCCGGTGCAGGCCGCCCCGCTGGACCGCCACGTCGACTCCCTGCTGGGTCGCCTCCCGGGCCAGGGCCACCCGCAACGATTCCGGGTCGGCGCCGGACACGTCGAAGTCAATGCAGGTCACCGGCCGGTTCGCGAGACGGTCGATGCGGTCGATGTTCGCGCCGCTGGCGGCGATCCGGCCGGCGATCGCCGCCACCGCCGCCGGGGTCAGAGGGCTGCCCAGGACGGTGACGTGCAGCTGGCCGCGGCGCCGGGCCGGCTCGCCGGAACCCATCGTGATCTCCGCGTCCAGTCCCAGGTCCGCGGCGACGGCCCGGATGGCCCGGTGGATGGCGGTCAGATCGGGATCGGGGGGGCAGCTGAGCAGGGCGCCGAGCACCAGGCGGCCCCGGATCACCACCTGCTCGATGTCAAGCACGCTGAGCTGGTAGGTGGCCAGAGCCGAGAACAGGCGTGAGGTCACCCCGGGCCGGTCCCGGCCGGTCAGGGTCACCAGGAGGGTGTGCTGCGCGGCGTCCATCGGTGCCCCACGCTACCCGGGGCGGAGTGGCGGGTGCGCACGGTTGGGCTGCCCGGCCCGGCATGACGTAAGTTCAGACTCACACGTGTGGCGGTGGAGGGAGCTGGATGTCCGACGAGGTGGTGCGGCTGCGCGGGGTCGGCGTCCGGCGCGGCGGGTCCATGCTGCTGCGTGACCTGGACTGGACCGTCCACGACGATGAGCGGTGGGTCGTCATCGGCCCGAACGGGGCCGGCAAGACCACGCTGCTGCAGGTCGTCGCCTGCCAGTTGTTCCCCTCCGAGGGCAGTGCCGAGATCCTGGGCAGCCGGCTCGGCGAGACCGACGTCTTCGAGCTTCGGCCGCGGATCGGGCTGGCCAGCGCCTCCCTCGCGGACCGGGTCCCGCCGGCCGAGAAAGTGATCGACCTGGTCCTGACCGCTTCCTACGCGATCGTGGGCCGGTGGAAGGAGGACTACGAGTCCTCCGACGTGACCCGCGCCGTCGAGCTCCTGGACGCGCTCGGCTGCGCTCACCTCATCAGGCGCCGGTTCACCACCCTGTCCGAGGGCGAGCGCAAGCGGGTGCAGATCGCCCGGGCGCTGATGCCCGACCCCGAGCTGCTCCTGCTGGACGAGCCGGCCGCCGGGCTGGACCTCGGCGGCCGGGAGGACCTGCTGCGGCGGATCGCGATGCTGGCCCGTGACCCGCTGGCCCCCACGATGGCGATGGTCACCCACCACGTCGAGGAAGTGCCGGAGGATTTCACCCACGTGATGCTGCTCCGCCGGGGCTCAGTGCTGGCCGCGGGGCCCGTCTCGGATGTGCTCACCGAGACGAACCTGTCCAAGTGCTTCGGCCTCCCGCTGGTGGTCGAGCGGCACGGGGCCCGCTGGGCGGCGCGCGCCGTCCGCTGACCCGGGCCAGGAGGCTGGCGAGCGGGAGTCGGCTGGGGGTGCGGGGGGTACAAAACTGGCATGCGCGCCCAGGTGGTCACGCCGTGAAGGGGGACCGGGTCGAGATCGTGATCGACGCCGGCGGGACCTCCCGCACCTATGAGGTGACCGCCACCCGGGCCGGCCGCCGGGTTGAGGTGGTCACCGGGCGCGGCATCGTGGAGGTCATGGAGGTCACCCGGGGCGGCACGGTGGTGCGCACCGCGCGCTTCATGGCCAACCGGGTGCTCGCCCTGGTGGAGCACCCCGCGGCGGACCGGGGCGCGCCTGGCCGGGATACCGTCTCCGGGGGGGCAGGTCCGGACATACTGTCCTGACCGGCCCATCGTCGTTCCCGAGGGAGCAGGTATGCCCCGCAGGCCACTGACCGTCCTGTTCATGCCGGAAAGCGCGTACGGGCCGACGAACAACTGCATTGGCATGGGTGATGTGCTGCGCCGCCGCGGGCACCGCGTGGTGTTCGCGGCCGAAGCCTCGTGGAAGGGCCGGCTGGAGCCGCTGGGCTTCGAGGAGGATCTGGTCGACCTGTCCCCGCCCGCCCGCGAGCCGGGCGAGCCGGACGCCGGGGCGTTCTGGAAGGAGTTCATCGCCAGCACCGCGCCGGAATTCCGCAAGCCCACCATTGAGCAGCTGGACACCTGGATCAAGCCGGTCTGGGCGGAACTGATCAGCGGCGCGCAGTACTGCCAGGAGCAGCTGGCCGAGATCGTGGCGCGCACCCGCCCGGATGTGATCGTCGAAGACAACGTGATCTGCTTCCCCGCGCTGCTGACCGCCGGCGTTCCCTTCGTCAGGATCGTTTCCTGCAACCCGCTGGAGATCCCCGACCCGGCGCTGCCCCCCGCGTTCTCCGGTTACCCGGCTGGGGACCAGGCCCAGTGGCTGGCGTTCCGGGCCGAGTACGACCGGGTGCACCGGGCCATGTGGACGGAGTTCGGCGACTGGGTCACCGGGCAGGGCGCGCCGCCCCTGCCGGACCTGCAATTCGTCCACCCTGGGCAGGTCAACCTGTACGTCTACCCGGAGCTGGCCGATTACCCGCGGTCCCGGCCGCTCGGGCCGGGCTGGCACCGGCTGGATTCCTCGGTCCGCGAGACCGATGCTCCGTTCCTCCTGCCCGAGCCGCTGGCCTCCGGTGACGGTGCGCTCATCTACTTCTCGCTTGGCTCGCTAGGGTCGGCCGACGTGGCCCTGATGCGCCGGATCATCGACTGCCTCGCCGCCACCCCGCACCGCTACATCGTGTCCAAGGGTCCGCTGCATGCCGAGCTGGAGCTGGCCCCCAACATGCACGGCGCGGAGTTCCTGCCGCAGACCTCGGTCATCCCGGACGCCGACCTGGTCATCACGCACGGTGGCAACAACACCACCACCGAGTGCCTGCACTTCGGCAAGCCCATGATCGTGCTGCCGCTGTTCTGGGACCAGCACGACAACGCGCAGCGGATCGACGAGCTCGGGCTCGGGGTCCGGCTGGACACGTACCGCTTTACCGACGGGCAGCTGCACGGCGCGCTGGCCCGGCTGCTCGGGGACACGGCGATGCGGGGCCGGCTGGAACGCGCGGCCGCCATAATCCAGGGCCGCCAGGGCCTGCGCCGTGCCGCCGACGTGATCGAGGCCGCCGCCGGGCCACGGTGAATCCACGGGGACGAGCCCACGGGAGCCCGGCTTATCGCGAAATAGCGCAACGGTCACGAATCAGCAGCCGACTCGCCGTGCCCCCGCGGGGGGTGCGCTGGACGGGCATGCGATCATGTCTGTGGGGGACCCAAAGATGATACGGGGGACCGGCTCATCAAGCCCGCCCTGGTCAGGCGCTTGCCTGACCAGGGCGGGTCCCCGGTCCCGGCCGCGAGGGCCCCGTTATGACGAACCAATCGTTAACTTGAAAAGTTCATCTCTTCGGGCGTAACGTCGGCCGCATGACCGATGCTTGACCGCGTCCGTGCCGCGTGCCCGCCGATCGGCCATCATCATCCTCACCTCGTCTGCCGGAACTGCGGCACGGTCGCCGACGCGGACTGGGTACCCGGGCACGTCCCATGCCTGGACCCCGTGGCCGCCACGGGTTTCGAGGTCGAGGACGCGGAGGTCACCTTCTGGGGACTCTGCCCCGCGTGCCAGGGCCGCGCCCGGGCGTGAGGGCACGAATCCGTCTCGTGTAGCGCCGCGCTCGGCTACCGAGCCCGCAGCGCTGACGCCCGCTCTTTTAGGCCATGGCGCCCCTGGATCCCTCCCCCCGGGACCAGGGGCGCCTTCCTGTCTGCCGGAGTCCCGGGCCAGCCCGGCTCAGGCCTGCGGTGGCTGAAGCCGGATGGTCAGGGTCACGGTGATGAGGTGACCGATGAGGAAGGCGGGGCCCAGCGGGTCACACCCGCCGCCCGGCGGTCGAACTGGGCCGCGGCGCGCAGCTGCACAGGGCCTGCGGCCGCAGACAGGGCCACCCGGGGAGCGGCCACGTCGAGCTGGACCGGGCACGATGTGTCCTTGACGGCGAGGGTCCCATGGACCGTCCAGCCGTCGCCATGCGGCCGGATGTCATCGGCGGTGAACGTCATGACCGGCCACTGGCCGGCCCCAGGAACCGCGGCCGGCGCAGGTCCCGGTCCCGTCGCCGGGAGCCGGTGTCCATGCCACGGACGTCGAGTTCCGCGTGGAGGCGGGCCGGGTGCCCGCCAGGGCCCACGGTGAGCTCGGCCACGGTGACCGGAATCTTCCCGGTGACGGTGCGCAGCCCGAGGTTCCGGACCGTGAAGGCGGCGGTGCAGTCGGCCGGCCTGGCCGCCCAGCAACCTGGCTGGGCGGATGGTGAGACCGCGGTGGCGACGGGGTTCGTCATCTCAGCGCCCCGCCGTGCTGGCCGGCAGGGCGGCGCCGAGCTCATATGCCGTGACCGCCAGGGTCTCGATGCGATCGGGCCCCGGCAGCAGCGCCACGTCCTCGCCGGGCAGCAGCTCGCTGGCCATGACCGCGTGGGTGATCGCATCCAGTGCGGCTGCTGACGTGGCGAGGGTGCAGACTACGGTGGCGGACTGCGGCCCGCGCAGCACCCAGATACCCACCAGCCCGCTCAGGTCCCGGATGGCGGGCCAGATGCGCTGCTGCCCGGCGAACTCCTCCGCGTCCGCCTGCTCTGGCGCCCGCGGGCCGTCGAAGTACAGCACCCGGGCGTGGCTCGGCGCCTCCGCCGCGGACGTCCCCCGCTTGGCGAACATGACCTGATAGCTGTCCGGGCCCGGCCTGGTGTCGGACAAGGTGATACGGGTGGCGGCGGGCCCGTCGAGTTCCCGGACCGCGATGAAGCCGGGCTGCCCGGCGGGCAGACGAGCTGGCTCCGGGCTTTGCTCGCTGGTCAGGTGGTCGATCTGGGCGTACATGGCTGGCTCCTTCCGAGCGGAATCTGGTTAAGCCACTGTCCGGCCGGCGGCCCGGCGCGCGCATGCGTGGAACTACCTGGTCCGCCACCTGCTTTCCCGGTGGACGGGCTCGGCCGGCCAGGGCATAGTCATCCTGTGGCTGGTGATGCCCCGGGTCCGGGGGGGCTGGCGGGGCGGGAACACGAGCTAGCCGAACTGCTCGGCAGGCGCTCGGCGGCCCTGGCCGGCCACGGCGCGCTGGCGCTGGTCACCGGGGCGCCGGGGATCGGCAAGACGCGGCTGGCGGAGGAACTGGCCGCCCGGGCCCGCCAGGACGGGCACCGCGTGCTGTGGGGCCGCGGCGTCGAGGACCAGGGCGCGCCGCCACTGTGGCTGTGGCGCCGGATCCTGGGCGCGGTCGGCGGTGATGACGCCTGGGGCCAGCTGACCAGAGGCGTGACGGCCGAGGGTGCCCGCCCGGACGATCTCAGCGCCGCGAGGTACCGGGCTGCCGCGGCTGCCGTCGACGCGATCACCACCGCGGCGGACCAGGCCGGCCTGCTGCTCGTGCTCGAGGATCTGCAGTGGGCCGACGAGGCCTCGCTGTTCCTCCTCCACGAGCTGGCCGCGGAGCTGCCGGTATCGCGGCTGCTCGTGCTGGCCACGAGCCGGGAGGCCACGGACGACCCGTGGCGCGCCGCGCTGGGCGACCTGGCCCGGCTGCCCGTGGTGCACATGCTGCGGCTGGGGGCGCTGGACGAGGCCGCGCTGGCCGGAATCCTGCGGGCCGCCGGAGTGACCGTGACCCCGGAGCTGGCCCGGCTCGTGGACGCCCACAGCGGCGGCAACCCGCTGTACGTCACCACCCTGGCCCGGCTGCTGGTCAGCGAGCCAGGCGGCCCGCTGGACGAGCACACGCTCGCCCGGATCGTGGGCAGCAGTGCCGAGGTCAGCGGGCTGGTCCGGTCCCTGCTGCGGGGCCTGGACGACGATACGGCCGCGGTGCTGGCCGCAGCCAGTGTGCTCGGCGAGGCCTTCGACCCGGCCCTAGTGGCCGCCATCAGCCCGGAGACCGGGGAGGTGCTCCGCGCCCTGGCCGCCGCGGACCAGCGCGGCCTGGTTAGCCCGCTGCTGGGCCACCCCGGTTCCTGGCGGTTTACCCACGCCCTGGTCCGCGACGGCATCTACGCGAGCATCCCGGAGGATCAGCGGGCCGGCCTGCATCAGCGCGCGGCCGCCACTCTCGGGCCGCTGGCCGGGCCGGCTCCCGGCCGGGGCGGCGAGGTCGCCGCGCACCTGCTGCGGGCCGCACCCGGTCCGGCCGAGCTGCGGCAGGCGGCCCGCTGGGCCACGGCCGCGGCGCAGGCGGCCACCGTCGCGCTGGCCTTCGAGGACGCCGCCCGGTACCTGGCCATCGCGCTGGCTGCAGCCGACAGTGCCGGGGCTGCCGTCGCGGAACGGGCCGCGCTGCTGATCGAGCTGGCCACCGCCGAGTACCGGGCCGGCCGGTTCGCGGACAGCCTCGCGCACTCGGTGGCCGCCGCAGATGCCGCCGAGCCGGGCGGCCGGCTGGACATGGTCGCGGCGGCGGCACTGGTGGTGCGCGGGGTCGGGCACCCAGCCGTCGCCACGACGCTGGTCGGGCTCTGTGACCGGGCGCTGGCGGACGGGGCGTGCCCAGGCGCGCTGCGGGCCCGGCTGCTTGCCCAGCGGGCCGCCGCGCTGGCCGAACTCGGCGACCTGCACGCGGCCGCGGCCGAATCGGCGGCGGCCATGGCGGCGGCCGAGGTGGCCGGTGATCCCGTCGCCGAACTCGATGCCATCCGGGCCCGCACCGCCGCGCTGGCCGCCCCGGAGCACCGGGCCGAGCGGCTGCGGCTCGGCACCCGGGCGGTGGAACTGGCCACGCTGACCGGCCAGCCCCTGGCCGCGGTGCTGGGCCGGGTCTGGCGCATCGACGCCGCCTACGCGCTGCTGAACCTCGACGCCGTGGACCTGGAGATCACTCAGATCGCGCAGCTGGCCGAGGCGACCCGGCTGCCGCTGGTGCGCTGGCACCTGCTCCGCCAGCAGGCGTCCCGGGCCGCGCTGGACGGCCGGCTCGGCGAGGCCAGGGACCGCTCATGGGCGGCCCATCAGCTCGCGCTCCGGCTCCAGGATCCGTCCGGCGCGGGGCTGTCCTACGCGTTCGCGGTCTGGCTGGCGGCCGTCCGTGGTGAGGCCAGTGAGCTCCCGGCCGACTTCCTTGACGTCACCGCCGCGTATCCGCCAATCCCGATCGTCCAGGCGGGCCGGGCGCGGGCCCTGTACGCGCTAGGCCGGCCCGAGGAGGCACGCGCCGTCTACGAGACGCTGCGCTCGCTGCCCGGTACCGGCGACCGCGACACCAGGATTCTCGGGGTCATCACCCAGATCCTGGATCTGATCATCGCGTTCCGGGATCGCGAGACCGCGCAGGTGACCTACGACCTGATGGCGAAGCACACGGGCGACTCAGGTGCCACCGGGACCGGTGTGGTGTTCTTGTCCGGGTCGCTGCACTGGCCACTCGGGCGGCTGGCGGCGCTGCTGGGTCGCACCGAGCAGGCGCTGAACCACTACGCCACGGCGCTGACCGTGAACACCCGGCTTGGCGCCCGCCCCTTCGTGGTTCTCACCAGGCTGGACTGGGCCGGGGCGCTGAGCACCCGGGGTGGGCGCGGCGATCATGACGAGGCGCTGCCGCTCGCCCGGCAGGCCGCCGAGGAAGCCCGCCGGCTCGACATGCCCGGCCCGGCCCGGCGCGGCGAGCAGCTGATCAGCGAGCTGCGCCAGGCCCTCTCGGCGGGGGATCCGCTCACCGCGCGCGAGCGTGAGATAGCCGCCCTGGTCTCCCGCGGGCTCACCAACCGGGCCATCGCCGGCCGGCTGGTGCTGTCCGAGCGCACTGTGGAGGGGCACGTCAGGAACATCCTGACGAAGCTCCAGCTGGCCAACCGGACCGAGCTGGCGGCCTGGGCGATGCGGGTGGCAGACCAGTAGACCCGGCCCGCCCGGGCCGGGTTCACTGGCGCAGGAACGCCAGCACCGCCAGGACCCGGCGGTGATCCCCGGCGTCAGGGGCCAGCCCGAGCTTGCTGAAGATGCTCCCGACATGAGTCTCCACGGTCTTGGGTGACATCCAGAGCTGGCTCGCGATCGCCTGGTTGGACCGGCCCTCGGCCATCAGGGCCAGCACATCCCGCTCGCGCTCGGTCAGGGCCTGCAGCGGGCTGTCCGCCCGAGGCCGGGCCACCAGCCGGGCGACTATCTCGGGATCGATCACCGATTCGCCCCCGGCCACCCGCCGGATCGCGCTGGTGAACTGCGCGACGTCGGCCACCCGTTCCTTGAGCACGTACCCCACCCCGCGCGGGTCGTCTGCGAGCAGGTCGAAGAGCTGCTCCGTCTCCACATACTGGGACAGCACGACCACGGCCGTGCCCGGCCACCGGTGGCGGATCAGCCGCGCCGCCTGGAGACCTTCTGTGGTCTGGGTGGGCGGCATCCGGATGTCGGCGAGCACGACATCCGGCCGCAGCGCGCCGACGAGCTGCAGGAGCCGCTCCGCGTCCCCGGCGGCGCCCGCCACCTCCAGCCCCGCGTCGCCCAGCACCCGGCTGAGGCCCTCGCGCAGCAGCACCGCGTCCTCGGCGATGACCACCCGCAGCGGCGCTGGCGCCGGCCCGCTCACGGACATGGGATCTCGGCCCGGAGCCGGGTCCCGCCGCCCATGCCGCTCTCGATGTGCAAGGTCCCCCCACGGACGCGACCCGGTCGCCAGCCCGCGCAGCCCCGATCCCGCGTCGGGCCGCGCCCCGCCTGGCCCGTCGTCCGTGATTTCCACCACCATCTGCCCGGCCGGCTGCCGGATCGCTACATGTGCCGTGGCGCTGGGCGCATGCTTGGCCACGTTGGCGAGCGCCTCGGAGACCACGAAATAGGCGGTCGCCTCGATCGGTGCCGGGTAGCGGCCGGCAGGCACCGCGCTGACCGTGGTCGCCACCGCCGACCGCTCCACCAGCGCCTGGATGGCACCGGGCAGCCCCGTCTCGGTGAGAACCGCCGGATGGATCCCGCGGGCCAGTTCGCGCAGCTCGGCGATGGCCTCGCGAGCTTCCTTGGAGGCTCCTTCGAGCAGTGCCGCCAGGCCCGGGTCGGACCCGGCCACCTGGCCGCGGGCCATGCCGAGGGCCAGGCTCAGGGTCACCAGCCGCTGCTGGGCGCCGTCGTGCAGATCACGCTCGATGCGTCGGCGTGCCGCGTCGCCGGCCTCCACGATCCTCGCCCGGGAGGCCCGTACCTGCTCCAGCTGGGCCTGCACTTCGGCCTGCAGCCGGGCATGCTCCAGCGCCATGCTGGCCGCGGCTGCGGTCAGCCGGACCAGTTGCGGCTCGTGCTCGAGTCCCCCGAACACCAATCGTTAGATCACGTTCACGGAGCTGGGTCTGGAATGGCGGAGTGGAGTTGTGTGACCTGTGATGGGCGTGGGGCGGGGGTGAGGTGTCAGTCCTGGGCGCCGGCGATGGCGCTGTCGACCTCGGCGCGGCGGGCCGCCATCTCCGCCGCGTACGTGGCCTTGTCCTGGTCCATCCGCTCGGCGATCTCCTCATCGTCCCGCATCAGCGCCTCCAGGTCGGTGCCGGCCGCGTCCAGCACACCCAGGTCGGCGTAGGCATGCTGGACCTTCGGGCCCCACAGCCCGATGTCTTTCACGCAGGGCACGATCCGGCTGAACAGCAGCGTGCGGAACGCCTGCTGGATAGGGGAGTGATCGGTGAACTCCAGGCACTCCGCCACGTCGAACCCCATCCGCTCCCAGACCTCCTGCGCGCGGAACCGGTTGCGCATCAGGTAGCAGCCCTCGACCACGAACTCCTCGCGCTCGGCCCGCTCGGCCTCGGTCAGCCCCGCGTAGTAGTCGCGCAGCGCCAGCCGGCCAAAGGCCACGTGCCGCGCCTCGTCCTGCATCACGTACGCGAGCAGCTGCTTCACCAGGGGGTTGGCGGCCACGTCGCGGTGCACGCCGAAGGCGGCCAGGGCCAGGCCCTCGATCAGCACCTGCATGCCGAGGTAGGGCAGGTCCCAGCGGGAGTCGCTCAGCGCGTCCGCGAGCAGCCGGCCCAGATCCTCGTTGATGGGGTAATAGAGGCCGATCTTGTCCCGGATGAACCGCTGATACAGCTCCACGTGCCGGGCCTCGTCCATGGTCTGGGTCGCGGCGTAGAACTTGGAGTCCATGTCCGGGACGGACTCGACGATCCGGGCCGCCACGGTCAGCGCACCCTGCTCGCCGTGCAGGAACTGGCTGAACAGCCAGGAACCGAGGTGGTGGCCGAGTTCCTCGCGCTCGGCCTGGTTCAGCACGTCCCACTGCCGCGACCCGTAGATCGGGCAGAACTCATCGGGCGTGGCCATCACGTTCGTGGGGTCCACGGGCACGTCCCAGTCGATCCGCTTGACCGCGTCCCACTGCTTGTCCTTACCGCGCTGGTAGAGGTCGAGAAGACGGCTCCGGCCCTCGTCGTACTCCCAGCTGAACCGGGCCGCCCCGGAGGCGGGGACGTCCCAGGTGCCGTCCGGGACCGGGGTGGCGTAAAGATCGTAGGTACCCACGGCAGCCTCCTGAGCGAGGGGGAAACGGCTAGCCTCACCTTTATTACTACTCAGTAGGCCCGACGGGCGCAATCCCCGTACGCCGGTCAGTCGTGCACAGGTCAGTCGTGCGCCGGTCAGTCGTGCACAGAGGGCTCGTGATCGGCGTGCCCGGCCGGCTCGATCTGGAACGTGGAGTGGGCCACGTCGAAATGACCGCGGACGCATTCCTGCAACTGGTCCAGGAGGCCGGGGCCGCAGCCGCTGGCCAGGGTGCCCGGGTCCACCACGATGTGGGCGGACAGCACCGGCAGACCGGAGGTGATGGTCCAGGCGTGCAGGTCGTGCACGTCGATGACGCCGTCCAGCCCGGTCATGTGCCGCCGCACCTCGCTCAGGTCGATGCCCCGGGGGCTGGCCTCCAGCAGCACGTCCACCGCGTCCCGGAGCAGCCGCCAGGTCCGGGGCAGGATCAGCACGCCGACCGCCAGCGAGGCGATCGGGTCGGCCAGGGTGAAGCCGGTGAGCGCGATGATCGCCGCGGTGATCAGCACGGCCAGGGCGCCGAACGTGTCCGAGGCGACCTCCAGGAACGCGCCGCGGGCGTTCATGCTCTCGGCCTGGGCCTGGCGCAGCAAGATCATCGAGGCGCCGTTGCCGGCCAGTGCGATGCAGCCGAAGACCACCATCACCCCGGTACTCACCGGCGGGGGCGCGGTGAGCCGCTGGACCGCCTCCACCACGATGAACGTGGCCATGCCGAGCAGCAGCAGCGCGTTGGCCGTGGCGGCCAGGATCTCCGCCCGGGCGTAGCCGAACGTCCGCCGCAGGGTGGCGGGCTTGCTGGCGAAATGCGCGGCGAGCAGGGACAGCCCCACCCCCGCCGCGTCCGCGGCCATGTGCGCCGCGTCGGCCAGCAGGACCAGGGATCCGGACAGGATCCCCCCGGCGATTTCCCCGGCGGCGATGCTCAGCGTGATCGCCATGACCGCGGCCAGCCTGCCGCGGTGCCGCCCGGTGGCCGTCAGGGCATGGTCGTGCGCGTGTCCTCCGCCGGCCATCATCGCTGGAAGCCCCCTGTCAGGCGTCCTGCCCATCGTCCCGCCGCCCGGGGCCGGGCGGCTTCCCGCCTGAAGAGTCTTCCCCAAGCGTGCCCCGGGTGGTACTCGAGGACAGCAGCTCGTAGGCCGGATTGATCATGACGGGGCCTTCCGGACGCAGCCCCACCGGCCCCCGGAAGCGCACCTTGGCCCCGCAGACGACGCCGGGGATGTGCGACCGGCCGTAGAACAGGGCGGTCAGGTCGCCGGTGGAGTCGGCGACATCGACGGCGAGCACCGAGTTCCGCTCCACGGGGCGGATCTCCACCGCGCGGACGCGGCCCTCCACCGTGGCCCGGCCCGGCCGGGCCAGCGAGCCGATGGGGTTGACCCCGGCGGACGGCGCGGGCCGGTCGTAGCTGGGGTGATCGCTGACTGGCAGGGCGGGGGGCGGCTGGTCGGCGCCGCGCCGCCGCCCGCGCAGGACCCGGCGGAGGCCGGACGGGGCGGCGATGATGGGTGGCAGGGCGGCCGCCGGGCTGCCGTCGGTGGCCGTGCCGGCCCCGTTGGCCGCGACGGGCGCGGTGTCCCGGCCCGCGGTGTCCCGGCCCGCGGGGCGAAGGTCGGCGGGGTCCCGGCCCGCGTTGCCCCCGCCCGCGCGCTCGGCCGGGTCGGCCAGGGGCGCGGCCGCGGCCGCGGCCCGGTCCTCCTTGTCCGCCTCCTTGACCAGGCCCGGAAGGTGCGCCTTGTCCCCGGCCACCCGCTCGGTCTGCGCCAGGTGGCGGGCGTGCAGCACCTCCAGCCTGCTCTGCACGTCGAACGGGACGATGGTCGCGGCGGCGTGCGGGATCCGGCTCACCACCGCCGCGATCTTGTCGGCGGTGCGGTCATGCAGCAGCCGGCCAATCAGCGGCGAGTAGCTGCGCCGGGGCAGGACCACCGTGACCTGCACGCCTGGCTGCTGCGCTTCCGCGCTGGCCAGCTCGGCCGCGGCCCGGGCGATCCGCCGGTCCGGGCAGTCGATGAAGTCCAGCACGACGTCCAGGCCCGCCCGGGTCCACTCCTCGCGGAGCGCGTCCGCCACAGCGGTGTCGATGACGAAATGAACCGCCCGCAGGGTCGTGGGGCGCAGGCTGCGCGCGTACCGCAGGGCGGCGATGGTGGCCAGGTCGAAGCTGTCCACGAAGACGAACACGGTCCGGCGCGTGTAGTTCGGGGTCGCGGGCGGCTTGGGCCGGTCGCTGATCCGGTCCAGGACCTGGGCTTCCATCCCGTACTCGCGGTTGAGCCGGATGAGGGCCGGTACGCCGATGATGAAGAGGATCACCACCAGCCAGGCGCCCTCGGTGAACTTCACCAGCACGAAGATCGCCACCACGACCAGCGACGTCACGCCAGCTGAGAAGTTGATCACCAGCTTGCGCCGCCAGTGCGGCTCCTTATGGGTGTGGTGGTACTTGGCCATGCCGAACCCGGCCATGGTGAACGCCGTGAACACGCCGATCGCGTAGAACGGCACCAGGCTGTTGACGTTGGCGCCGGCCCCGGCCAGCAGGGCGCACGACAACACGGCGAGCACGATAATGCCGTTGGAG
>DATCFY010000221.1:0-49465 GCA_036509255.1 Streptosporangiaceae bacterium | reverse complement strand
GGAGCGGGCGATGGCCAGCTCCCAGCAGCCAACCGCGATAACCAGCGCCCCGAGAACCAGGAAGAAGGCTGCCCATCCGTAGACGCCGTACGCGAGGCAAATGAAGCCCGCGGCGGCCGCGACACTGCCAGCGGCAATACGAATGACGCCAAAGAAGCGGAGGTGGCGGTACTCCCATGGGTGGATCAGGCGTTGCAGGCCGGGTCGCGGGGGAGTTAGCCACCACCCGCGCAGGCCTTTCGGAGCGGTGTTGTCGTTTGGTGCGTTCATCGGGATGCCTCCTGTGGGCTGTGGTGCCGGCCATCCGATCACTTAATCAATATGATATCACTTTGATACCCGGCTTGTCCGTGGTGGACGTCCTAACGGGCCGACTCTGGGATGGCGCGTCGGGTGCGCGTGACCCGACGCGGGAGACCATCGAGACGCACGTCGTCGTGCTCATAACCCAGCGACGACAGGCCGGACGCTGACAGCAACGGGGCCGACCAACCACTCCATTAGGCTCACCGTCACGGCGCACCATGGCGGGGTTGAGGCCTCAGAACAGGAGCGGTGATGGAACTGATAAGGCGGAGGTCGATGGTTCAAGTCCATCTAGGCCCACCCACGTCGCAGCCCTGCCCGCTCCCCTGAGCCGGGCCGAGCGTCGGAGCTGACAGCAGAAGTGACAGTAACGGTCATCCCCTGCCCAGAATCTCCATCGTGTCCCGAGACGGGATCCCACGGGCCACTCCGGGCCACTCCGGGCCACGTTCCGCGGCACCGGGCCACAAACTCGGCTACCGCAGCTCGCCGGGAAGCAGGCTATAGATCACGCTGTCGCGGCGGGCTCCCTTGAAAGGCACGTGGGAACGGAGCAGGCCCTCGCGGGAAAACCCGCAGCGCTCGGCGACATGCTGTGACGCCTCATTGTCGGGACCGCAAGTCAGCTCCAGCCGCGCCAGTCCCAGCTCGGCCAATGCCCACCGGGTAAGCAGGCGGACCGCCTGTGTCGCGGCACCCCGGCCGCGAGCCTCGGGGGCGAGCCAGTACCCAACCGCCGTGCAGCCCTGATCCAGGCGAACCTCATGCAGCGAGACGCTGCCGAGCACCACGTCCTGGTCGTGCGGTTCGACCAGCGCGAAGTTCAGCTCATCGCCACGCAAGCGGACCTCTTCCTGCTCAGCGAACAAGTCGCGCGCATCAGTCTCGGTGAACGGAGTAGTACGCCATGAGAACCGCTGCATCACCGGATCGCTGAACGCCAGCACCATGCCCGGCACGTCGGCCTCGCGCCAAGGGCGCAGCAGCACCACATCGCCAGCCAGGGGCGGTACCGGGAACCGAAGCTCGGCCATGTCGAGATGATCTCCCTTAACAGCTGCCACTCACGTGGGGCAGGCTAGGGGTTCAGGCACGCCGCATCCGCTGCGGGGGAAGCAGAGAACTTCCCGGTGGCCGTGAAGCTGCCGAGGAGACCCCTGCCGACGGTCACTCCCACAATCGACGACCGGGCCGATGATGAGCTGAGATAGAGCCAGTATTTATCAGTGAACAGAACCGAGGCCTGGCCGGTCAGGTCGCCGGAGCCGTCAGCGCCGGTGACGCCGGTGGCCCAGACCGTGCGGCCCAGTGGACGGCAGCGCCTAGCCGTTTACCTGCCAGATCAGGTATCCGATCAGCTGGGCGCATCGCGGGCATCGCGGGCATCGCAGCGCACCGCGCGGTTTTTGCCGACGGTCCGGTCAGCGGGCTGACGGTCCTGGTCCAGGGTGTCCTGGGCGGAGTCGGGTCGCTGGCGGCGCAGCTCGCCGGGCGGGACGGAGCGACGGTCATCGGGACGGTCCGGCGTAGCTCCGACCTGCCGCAGGTCACGAGTCCGGCCGTCGCGCATGCGGTCGCGCTGGATCAGCCCGATCCGGCCGCCGTCATCCGGGACCTGGCGCCCGGCGGCGTGGACCGTATCATCGAGGTCGCTTTCTCCGACAACATCCGGCTCCCCGGCAGCGACGACTCCCCCGAGACCGCCCGGCAGCAGGCCGCCGCCGGCCTCACCGCCGCCGCCCGCGATGGAGCCCTGGCAATCCCGGTAGGAACACTGCTGCCCCTGGAACGGGCAGCCGAGGCCCACGACCTGGTAGACACCGGCACACGAGAACGGGTGGTCCTGGCCATCCCGGACTAGGGTCGCCGCGTCAATGCCGCCTGGCGGCATTGCCTGAAGAACGCGCTGGAGGCCGGGCGCCAGAGCAGCCACACCGCGGCGAGGCCGGTCAGCCAGGTCAGCACGGCACAGAAAACCTGCGCGACGCCATGATTGCCGGTCACCTCCAGCGTCGCCAGGCCGAGCAGCACCGTGGACAGGATGCGCGCCCAGTTCCGGCCCTGGCTGACCGCCCGTGCCATCCACAGCCACAGGGCTATCAGGGCCAGGCCGGTGACTATGGCCAGCGTGATGATGAGCGGCCGCTGGTGGCTGAGCTGGGCCGCGGTGAGGCTGTGGCCCAGGTACCGCAGGTGGTAGGCCTGGATGTCGCCGATGAAGGCCAGCGCGATGATCAGGTACACCGCGGTGCCGACGGCGCCCGCGTGCATGAGTCTGACCGCGGTCAGCACCGGCGCGGGAGCGGAAGGCCGGAGCGGCCCGGCCGGCTGGCCACTGGACGGGCAGGGCTGGTCCGTGGCGACCTCTGGCACGGTTGCCAGGCCTGCGGCGGCCGGGGCGGAGGCGATCGCGGCGGCCAGCCTGGCGCGGGCTGCGTCCAGCTCGGCAGGCGCGGGCAGGGGCGTCTCCTGCCCCAGCTCCCGGAGCAGCTCCATGTCATTCATTGGTCGTGATCTCCTCATACGTGGCCGCCGCATCGGTACCGGCCAGGGCCTGGCGTACCTTCGTGCGCGCCCGGTGCAGCCTGGACCGCACCGTCCCCACCGGGATGGCCAGCGCCCGCGACACCTCCTGATAGGTCAGCTGCTCCCAGGCGATGAGCAGCAGCACGTCCCGGTCACCGGCCGGCAGCGCGGCCAGCGCCGCGTCCAGCAGCGTGCGCATCGCCTGGGCTGTGACATCGGCAGCCACCCGTTCGGCGTGACCGGGAACCTCAGACTCGGCCGCGGCGGCCCGCCTGATCCGGTACTGGCGGACTTCGTCCCTGCGATGCTGACCGAGCAGGTTGGTCGCGATCCCATACAGCCAGGGCCGGGCATCCGGGTGGCCGAGGTCATAGCGGTGCCGCTTGGCGAATGCGGCCAGGAACGTCTCGGCGACCAGGTCATCGGCAACCTGGCGGTCAGCACGCCGGGCCAGGTAGCGGTGAATGTGCGGGGCGTGCCGGTCAAACAGGACCGCGAACCGCTCCGGCTCCCGCCATGAACTCTCGATGACCGCAGCATCATCCGCAGCGGAGGATCTCACCCCCGGCTTCGATTCATGCCCATGCCCTTCCGGGCGCCCGCGTGGCTACATCCGTTATCCGGAGCCCGCTGCGAACAAGTTCACGGCCTTCGTTCAGCACTGCGCCGCTGAGTAGTCAGGGCTCTTTGGAGGAGACGGCTGAAGTTATGAGACGCCCCTGCGGCTTGAAGAACGCGCTGGAGGCCGGGCGCCAGAGCAGCCACACCGCCGCGAGGCCGGTCAGCCAGGTCAGCACGGCGCAGAACATCTGCACAACGCCATTGTTGCCGGTCAGCCCCAGTGTGGCCAGGCCAATCAGGACCGTGGACAGGATGCGCGCCCAGTTCCGGCCCTGGCTGTTGGCCCGCGCCATCCACAACCACAAGGCGGCCACGACCAGGCCGGTGGCTATCACCACTGTGATGATGAGCGGCCGCTGGTGGCTGAGCTCGGCCGTGGTGAGGCTGTGGCCCAGGTATCGCAGGTGGTAGGCCTGGATGTCGCCGACGAAAGCCAGCGCGATGAGCAGAGGCAGGGTACTGACCGCGGCCCCTGCGTACATGAGCTTGACTGCGGTCAGCACCGGCGCGGGAGCGGGACGCCGCAGCGGCTCGGTCGGCTGGCCGGTGGACGGGTAGGGCTGGCCCATAGTGACCCCTTCCGGATGATCGGGCGCTACAGCCGTTATCCGCAACCGACGCCAAATAGGTTCACGGCCACCCGCTCAGCAGGCCGGACGCTCCTCACCAGCCGAGCTCGGTGAGCCGGGCATCGTCGATGCCGAAGTGGTGGCCGACCTCGTGGATGACCGTCCGGCGGACCTGCTCGACCACCTCCGCCTCGGTCGTGCATATCGCGCAGATGGCCCGCCGGTAGATCGTGATCCGGTCCGGCAGCACCCCGGCGTACTGCGAGGTCCGGCTGGTCAGCGGGATCCCCTGGTACAGCCCCAGCAGGCCGGGACGCCCGGGGCCGTGCTCGACGGTGACCGCGACGTTGCGCATCAGCCGGCCGAGTTCCTCGGGCAGGCTGTCCAGCGCGGTCACGACCATGTCCTCGAACATGGCGGGCTCGACGTCGATCACCGTCCCATTGTCTGCCCCCGGGCTGAACCCCAGCTCTGGATTGCTTCTGTAACGGCAGGCTGCGGGCGTGTCTCCCGGCCGGGCACATAGCCTGTTTCCCGACAAGATCTGCTGTTTCGCCTTCCCCGCACGAGGGCTGCCTGTGCTGACCAACGAAGTCCCGGACGCCTCCGCCGGGACGGTGGACGATCGTGCCCCACGCCGCCGCAAGCGGCGCAGGGTGGTGATCGGGACCGTTGCCGCCGTGTTCCTGGCGTTCTGCGGGCTGACTGCGCGCCTGTTCCTGTTCCCTGCCTCCGGGATGCCGGCGCATGTGGACGCCATCGTGTTGATGGCCGGGCCAGGTGACCGTTACTCCACGGCGCTGCGGCTAGCCGCCCAGCACCGGGCGCCGGTGCTGGTGATCTCCCGTGGATCCGACTTCGTCACCAGCGGGCCATGCGCGCCGCCCATCCCGGGGGTCAGGGAGATCTGCTTCGACCCCCGCCCGGCCACCACCCAGGGCGAGGCGGAGTACGCGGCCCGGCTGGCCAGGCAGTACCACTGGCACTCCATCGCCCTGGTCACCGTCACGCCGCAGGACTCGCGGGCCCGGCTGCGGATGGAGCGGTGCTTCAGCGGCCACGTGTACGTGATGCCCGCGCCGATCCCGGCGGCGATGTGGCCGTACGAACTCGCCTACGAGTGGGGCGCGACCGTGAAGGCACTGACCATCAACCGCAGCTGCTGACCGGGCAGGCGGCCGCCACTCCCGATAAGAGAACGCTTAATCCGAGGTCGCCCGAACCCGGCCGGCGAATTAGAGTCGGGCCCAGGACACCGGGAAGGTACTGATTATGAATGATCAGCCGGGCGAGGCCCTCGAGGTGCTGCGCGGGGTATGGAGCGCACAGCAGCAGAGCGCCGCCGACCTCGACGATGACTGCGGTAACACCAAGGCGTGCAAGAGGATGGCCGACGTCGGCTTCGGTGGCATGGCTGGCCCGGAGGAGGACCTGCGCACGGCGTGGCGGAACCGGCTGGCCCGTGAGGGCAAGCTGAAGGCCGACGGGGGCAGCGTCGCGGACCTGGTGCTTGGCCAGGCTGAGGGTCACTGACCGCTGCATGGAGTATCCGGACACCGTCGGCAAGCTCACGGAGATCTTGCGCCAGGGTGGTTACCTCGCTGATCGCGGCCTGGCCACCGCCCTGTTCGTGGGGCTCTCCTTGCACCGTCCCGTCCTGCTTGAGGGGGAGGTCGGGGTGGGCAAGACCGAGGTCGCGAAGGTCCTGGCAGATGCCTTCGGCCGACGGCTGATCCGGCTGCAGTGCTACGAGGGCATCGACACCAGCCAGGCTCTCTACGAGTGGGACTACGCCCGGCAGATGCTCTACATCCGCGCCCTGTCCGAGCGGCAGGTGACCGAGGATGACGCGGTCGACAAGGTCTTCGGCCCTCGGTTCCTGCTGGAGCGGCCGCTGCTGGAGGCGGTACGCGCGGGGGATCAGGCGGTGCTGCTCATCGACGAGGTAGACCGGGCCGACGACGAGTTCGAGGCGTTCCTCCTCGAGGTGCTCTCCGACTTCCAGATCAGCATCCCGGAGGTCGGGACCATCAAAGCGGAGCAGCCGCCGCTGGTGCTGCTGACCTCCAACCGGACCCGGGAACTACACGACGCACTCAAACGGCGCTGCCTCTACCACTGGATCGGCTACCCGCCGCCGGAACGCGAAGTGGAAATCGTCATGGTCCGGGCGCCCGGCGTCTCCGAGGTGCTGGCGGGCAAAGTGGTCGCCGCGGTCAACCGGCTCCGCGAGATGGAGCTGGCCAAGCCGCCCGGCGTCGCCGAGACCATCGACTGGGTACGCACCCTGGACTTCCTCGGGGAAACCGACCTGGGCACCGAGGCCGCAGGAGACACCCTGGGCGCGGTGGTCAAGGAACGGGACGACCTTGAGCTGGTCCGCGAGAACCTGGAAGAGATCACGTCCGGTGCCTGAGCGCGCTCCTTTCGTCGCGCTGCTGGTGGACTTCACCGCCGAGCTCCGGGCCGCGGGCCTGCCCGTCGGCTCCGGGGACGTGCTGGCCTACTGCGCGGCGATGGGGACGCTGGACCCGACCGACCTGCTCGACCTGTACTGGGGCGGCCGGACCACGCTGGTGACCCGGCGGGACAACCTCCCGGTCTACGACCGGGTGTTCCGGCGGTTCTTCACCGATAGCCGGGACCCAGTGCGGGAAATGCTCAAGCTGCAGCAGCCGGAGCACGCACTGTCCGAGGGCGTGCTCCAGGTCCCGCAGACGGATCCGGGGGAAGACCTCCAGGAACAGGTAAGCCTGGGCCTGATGGCCTCGGACGCTGAGACGCTCCGGCATAAGTCGTTTCCCGCCTGCACGCCGGAGGAACTGGCGGCGCTCCGGCGGATCATGGCCCGGATCCGGCTCACCCCGCCCCGGCGGCGCACCCGGCGGACTATGGCGGCCGCCGCCGGGCGCTCCCCCGACCTGCGCCGGATGGTGCGGCAGTCGCTGCGCATGCACGGCGAGCCCGGCGAGCTAGCCTGGCGGCAGCGCAAGGTCCGCCTCCGGCCGCTGATCCTCATCCTGGATGTGTCCGGGTCGATGGCCGACTACTCACGTCACCTGCTTCAGTTCGCCTACTCGGCCAAGCGGGCCACCGCCCGGGTCGAGGTGTTCTGCTTCGGGACCCGGCTCACCCGGATCACCCGGGCCCTGGATCACCGCAAGCCCGATGACGCCCTGGAACGGGCCGCGGGCGCCGTGTTCGACTGGGAGGGTGGCACCAGGATCGGGGCCAGCCTGGACGCCTTCGTCCGCGACTGGGGCCGCCGCGGGCTGTGCCGCGGGGGCATCGTGGTCATCTGCTCCGATGGCCTGGACCGCGGGGACCCGGAGACGCTGGCCACCGCGATGGAACGGCTTCGGCGGCTCAGTTACCGGGTGGTCTGGATGAACCCGCACAAGGGCAACGACCCGCACTTCCGGCCGTCCACGCTCGGCATGCTGGCCGCCGCCCCCAGCATCGACCTGATCCTGTCCGGCCACGACCTCAGCAGCCTGGAAGAGCTCGCCACGCTGCTGCCCACCCTGAACTAGGAAACCCTGAACGAGGAGAGCGCGGTGCTGTGGAGCGTCGGCGTCGAGGCCGAAGGTGACCGGGTACTGACCCGTGAGGAAGTGGTGGAGCTGGCCGACGCCGTCGCAGCCAGCAACGGCATCGCCACCGGGATCGGCACCAACCGTTACGGGGCGCAGCTTGTCGTGGAGGCCGGCACCCGCGAGGAAGCGATCGAGAAGGCCACCGGGGAACTACGCCAGGCCGCCGCCCGGGCGGGCCTGCCGCCCGGCCCGGTGGTGCGGGCCGAGGCGATCAGCGAGGATGAGGACGCGGCCGGATGATCCGGCTCGGGTCGCTGGCCGGGTACGCGTTCGAGGGCCCGCGGGTGCTGGCCGGATGGACCGCACCGCCGGTGGCGGCCGTCTTCGTGATCCTCTGCAAGCCGGACCCGGACACCCGGCCGGAACGGTACGCGGTCATCTACGTAGGGCACAGCGACGACCTCTCGGCCGAGCGCTTCCCCTTCCGGCACCCCAGCGCGCCGTCCTGGGTGCGCCGGGCCGGCTCGCGCTGGAAGGTGTACATCGCCACCTTCGAGGTGCCGGGCGGCACCCGCGCGCACCGGGAGCAGATCAGCCGCGAGCTGATCGCCGTCTACCACCCGGGCTGCAACACCCAGCAGTATGACCAGGCCTGGCGGGACGAATGGATCGGCGACTACACCGCGCCGGCTACCGGGCCGGCTACCGGGCCGACGGCGGCCCCGGGCACTAGCCCGGCCGGCCAGCCCGCCCCCGGTGACCCCGTTCCCGAGTAACGCTCATTGCGGTACATCGTGCTCCTCCCGCGGGAGGAGCACGATGTACCGCCCAGCAGAATCCGCCTCCCGCAGAACCCCCCGGCTACGCGTGCGGCGTGAAGCCCACCGCGTCGTGCAGCCTCGACCGGCGCCGCCCAGACGCCGGCCGTGCCGGCTCGGGTACCAGGGGACGCTCGGCGGCCGGGGTGACGTCCACGACGATTTCCTCGGCCATCCCGTACAGCAGCGGCAGCGCCCCGGCCACCACGCCGCCGGTCCGGTTGATGTGCTCCACACCCGGCCCGATGAGCTTGGCGTGGCCCACGATGGTCCGCACGATCCCGGCCGCGCCTTCCAGGTTCCCGGCGATCCGGGTCAGCAGCGTCCCGACCCAGAACAGGTAGAAGGCCAGGCCCGCGATGAGCAGCGCGATCACGATGACGGTCAGGACGACCAGCGCGGTCATGACGACTTCACCTTTTCGAGTACTCGGCCGAGGAACAGGTGATGCTGGAGGCCCTCAGCCAGGACCGCCTCCACACCGTCCGCGACTTGCGGGATGAGCACCGTGTCCGCGGTGTTGGCCGCGGCCGCCGTCAGTGTCTCCCCCACCTGGACCACCCGCCGGTCGATGATCTTCACCAGCCAGACCAGGATGCTGAGCAGCGCCGCGACGGCCAGCACGACCACGAAGCCGAGGATGATCGCGGTCACCCACAGGGTGTGCTCGGTGCTGGACATCGCCAGGACATGTGGCTGCATCGTCACCCTCCCAGCCGTGCGCGGCCACGCTGCAGGCCGCCGATGATGATGGTGGCGTGCTCGATCGTGGTGCGCAGCGCACCCAGCGGCGCGGTGTTCTGCACCGCCTCGGTCAGCGCGTCGTTGATCTTGGGTGCCTCGTTACCGATCGAGCGGGCCAGCAGCAGGATCGGCACGACCAGCGCTACGACCACCAGGACGATCACGATGCCGATGGTGTAGCCCACCACCCAGCCGGTTGTGGAGGTCCCGGCCGCCAGGACATGTGGTTCCATCAGTGACTCCTTCGCAGGGGCTCCGTTGCCCGCTTGAGCTGGTGTTCCATCCTGTTCAGACCGTCTCGCAGAAGTCGCGGACCGGCTTGAGGCTGGCGTTGACCGAGGTGAGCCGGGGCGGCACCGGCGCGGTCAGCGCGGCGACCGCCTGCACTCCGCCGGTGGTGGCCGCGAGCGTGGCCCGGATCGCCCGCAGGTGGAAGATCACCCGCAGCAGGCCGATGGCGGTGATCGCGATGATGAGCGCTGCGATGATCAGGGTCACCCAGGCTGCAGCTGGCATGACTGCTCTCCCTCGTCGTTGAAAGTCGGCCGTCTTAGGTCAGCCGAGAAGTTTCGCTACGGAACCCGCGTACCGGACCGCTCCCACGGAGACCTCGCGGATCGTGGTGTCGGTCTGGGCCAGGCCGTCAGGGACGCACTGCAGTTCGCCGACGAGCTCGACCCCGCCGGCCAGGATCTGGTCGGCGGCGCCCCGGATCCGCTCCAGCGCGGCGAGCACCCGGTTCAGCAGGAAGATCACGACGGGCAGCACCACGACCAGCAGTACGGCGTTGCCGATCCACCACAAGACCATGACGGGCTCCTTCTCAGCTCGTGGCCTGGTACGGGACGAAGAAACGGCGGAACACCCGGGTCAGCGCCATGACCGCGGCGCGCAGCCCGAGGGCCAAGCCGCTGGCCGGGCTGCTGCCGGCCGTGGCGATCTGCTCGGCGGACTCACCGCGCTCGATTCGCTCGATGCGGTCCTGCATGGTGGTGGCGAAGTCCCGCATCAGCACGGAGGAGACGTCGGAGATCATGCCCCGGCCGTACTGGGCGGCGGCGCCGGACAGCTGGAGGTCCTGGGCCACGTTGACCTTGGTGCCGCGGCCGGAGCGAACCAGCGTCGCAGTGACCACCATGCTGGCCTGGCCGCGGCCCTTCTCCTCCGCGCCGCTCGCGTTGAGGACCAGCCGCTTGGCGGCGTCGTCACGCTCGGCGATCTCCGCGGTGCCACCGAACCGCAGCCGCACCGGGCCCATCCGGATCGCCACCCGGCCCTTGTACTTCTCGCCGCCCAGATCCTCGGTCAGCTCCGCGCCGGGCAGGCAGGTGGCCACCTGCGGGATGTCCCCGAAGAACGTCCAGACCTTCTCGACCGGCTGGGCGACCTCGAAGTCGTTGGTGATCAGCATCGGCTCTCCTTCAGATGCGCCGCCGGGTTCTCCTGGAACGACCGGCGGCAGCCGGCGCAGCAGAAGTAGTAGGTCTCGCCCTCGTGCTCCAGGGGATAGCTCGACGCGTCCGCGGTCACGGTCATCCCGCAGACCGGATCGGTCGCCTGCGCCGGCGTGCGCTCAGCCACCCGAGCGCCGCCCGTAGCCGCCGTGCCCGGCACGAGAGCCCCGGAGGCGCGTAGCTGGACCAGTTCGGCCAGGATCGCGACCGCGATCTCGCGGTGCGACGTCCGGCCCAGGTCCAGCCCGGCGGGCACCCGGACCCGGTCAAGCCGCTCCTGCGGCACGCCCCGGTCCGTGAGGTAGCCGAGTACCGCGGCGCCCCGCTTGGCCGATCCGACCAGGCCCAGGTAGGCGGGCCGGGCCGCGGCCGCCTGCTCGACGGCCTCCTCGTCCCCGTGACCCTGGGTGGCCACCACCACCATCGAACTCTCGTCCGCGTCGGCGGCCGAGAACGCCCCGCGGTCCAGCACCGTGGTGCGCCAGCCCAGCGTCCGGGACAGGTCGGCCAGCGTCGCCACCATAGGCGAGCGGCCCACGATGACCAGGTGCGGCGCGGGCAGCACCGGCTCGATGTAGACCTCCAGCGCGCCCTCGCTCTGGCAGGCGATCGGCACAAACGTCATCCCGTCCGACACCGCCGCCCCGACCTGGGCCCGGCCGGCAAACTGCTCAGGCGTCCCCAGCAGCAGCAGCCGCGGCACGCCCTCGGTAATCACCTGCCGGGCCTCGCGGATGACCACCGGCTCCGCGCACGCCCCGCCGATCCAGCCGTGCAGGTCACCCTCGGCCGTGATGATGGCGCGGGAGCCCTGCTGGCCCGAGGACGGGCCCTGCCGCCAGACCACGGTGGCCAGCGCGAACGGCTGACCCCGCCGGGTCAGCTCGCCGGCCTCCTCCAGCACATCAAAACTGCTCATCCGTAACTCCCCTCGGTCCGCCCGTACTCAGTCCGTCCGTACGGGCGGTGCACCGGAGACGTCGTGGCGCTGGGTGATCGCCTCCCAGACCCGGTCAGGCAGCAGCGGCATGTCGATGTTGCGCACCCCGGTTTCGGACAGCGCGTCCAGCACCGCGTTCACGAACGCCGCCGGGCCGCCGACCGCCGCGCACTCGCCGATGCCCTTGGCGCCGATCGGGTGGTGCGGGCAGGGGGTGACCACCTCGCTGTGCAGCTCGAAGCCGGGCGTCTCCCAGGCGGTCGGCAGCATGTAGTCCATGTAGTTCGAGCCGACGCAGTTGCCTTCCGCGTCGAAGGTGATGAACTGCATGTTGGCCATGGCGTACGCCTCGGCCAGGCCGCCCATGATCTGGCCTTCGACGATCATCGGGTTGATCCGGACCCCGCAGTCGTCCACCGCCACCGTGTTCAGCACGTCCCAGACCCCGGTCTCCGGGTCGACCTCGACCGTGACGATGTAGACCGCGAACGGCCAGGTCAGGTTGGGCGGGTCGTAGTAGGCCGTGTTCTCCAGGCCAGGCTCCATGCCATCCGGCATGTTGCTGTACGCGGCCATCGCGCATTCCTGGATGGTCACCCCGCGGTCCGGCGCGCTGCGCACGTAGAACCGGCCGAGTTCCCACTCGATGTCCTCCTCGGACACCTCCAGCAGGTGCGCGGCCAGCTTGCGGGCCTTGGCCCGGATCTTGCGGGACACCATGGAAACCGCCGCCCCGGCCACCGGGGTGCTCCGGGAGGCGTAGGTGCCCATCCCGAACGGTGCGGTGTCGGTGTCGCCTTCTTCGACGACGATGTCCTCCGCCGGGATGCCGAGCTCGTGGCTGACGATCTGGGCCCAGGTCGTTTCGTGGCCCTGGCCCTGGCCGCGGGCCCCGGTGCGGACGATGGCCTTGCCTGTCATGTGTACCTTGAGCTCGGCGGAGTCGAACATCTTGATGCCGAGGATGTCGTACTCGCGGCTGTTACCGGCGCCCAGCGGCTCGGTCATGGTGGAGATACCGAGACCGAGCAGCCGGCCGCGGGCCCGGGCTTCCTCCTGCTGCTTGCGGAAGTCGTCGTAGCCGATCGCCCGCAGCCCGACATCCAGGCACTTGCCGTACTGGCCCGAGTCGGTCAGGAAGCCGAACGGGGTGCGGTGCGGGAAGTCATCGTCGCGGACGAAGTTCATCCGCCGGAACGCGGCCTGGTCCATGCCCAGGTCCTGCGCGGCGGCCTGCATCATGCGTTCCTGGAAGAACATGGCCTCGGTGACCCGGAACGAGCACCGGTAGGCGACCCCGCCTGGCGCCTTGTTCGTGTACGTGCCTCGGGTGGCGAGGTGCGCGACCGGAATGTCGTAGGCGGCGAAGGCCGAGTGCAGCAGGCCGATCTTGAACTTGCTCGGCTGGGCGTCAGAGAAGAACGCCCCGTGGTCGGCCTGGGTGCGCATCCGGACGGCCAGGATCTTGCCGTCCCGGCGGAGCGCCATCTCGCCGTCCAGGTAGATGTCCCGGGCGAAGTGGGTGGAGATCAGGTTGCCCGACTTGTCCTCGATCCACTTGACCGGCCGCTCCAGCAGGATCGAGGCCAGGATCGTGCACACGTACCCGGGATAGACCGGCACCTTGTTGCCGAACCCGCCGCCGATGTCCGGCGAGATGATCCGGATCATGTGCTCAGGCAGCTCGGCGACCAGCGCCACCGCGGCCCGGATGATGTGCGGGGCCTGGGTGGTCATGTAGACGGTCAGCTTCGAGGTGGAGCGGTCGAAGTCGGCGACCGACCCGCAGCACTCGATCGGCGACGGGTGCGAGCGGGGGTAGTGCAGCTGCAGCCGGGAGACCACGTCCGCTTCCGCGAACGCCTGCTCGGTGCCCTCCGCGTCGCCCACTTCCCAGTCGTAGATGACGTTGCCGGCCTGGCCCTCCTTATCGTCGCGGATGACAGGTGCGCCCTCGGCCACGGCCTGGCGCGGATTAACTATCACGGGCAGCGGCTCGTACTCGACGTCGATGGCCTCGCACGCGTCCTTGGCGATGTACGGGTCATCGGCGATGACGCAGGCCACCTCCTGGCCCTGGAACCGGACCTTGTCGGTGGCCAGCACGGCCTGGGTGTCGTAGGACAGCGTCGGCATCCAGGCCAGGTTGCGGGTGGCCATCATCTCGCCGGTGAGCACCAGCCGCACGCCGGGGATCTCCCACGCCCTGCTGGCGTCGATGGACTTGATCCGGGCGTGCGCCAGCGGGCTGCGCAGGATCTCCATGTGCAGCATGCCGGGCAGTGTGATGTCGTCGGTGTAGTTGCCCTTACCGCGGATGAAGCGGTTGTCCTCGACGCGCTTGCGGCTCGCGCCGAGCCCGCCGATCTTGATTTCGTCGAGTGCCTGGGTCACGGCGCGTCAGCCTTCCGCTCGGAGCTTGTCGGCGGCCCACAGCACCGACTTCACAATGTTCTGGTAGCCGGTGCACCGGCACAGATTGCCGGACAGCGCCCAGCGGACGTCTTCCTCGCTGGGGTCCGGGTTCTCGTCCAGCAGGGCCTTGGCGGCCATCATCATCCCGGGGGTGCAGAACCCGCACTGCAGGCCGTGCTCCTCCTTGAAGCCTTCTTGCAGCGGGTGCAGTTCGCTCCCGCCGGCCAGCCCCTCCACGGTGCTGATCTCATGGCCGTCCACCTGCACGGCCAGCATGGTGCAGGACTTGATCGGCCGGCCGTCCACCAGCACCGTGCACGCGCCGCAGTTCGTGGTGTCGCAGCCCATGTGCGTGCCGGTCAGCCCGAGCCCGCGGCGGATCAGGTGGGACAGCAGCAGCCGGGGCTCCACCTCCGCGATCTTCTTCTGGCCGTTGACCGTGAACCGGATCCGGCGCATCGGGATATCGGATGCGGCCTCATCACCGTGATCCTCATACACCATCGTCATGTCAGGCTGCCCTTTCCGCCGTGCCGCCTACCCCATTGCCGTCTGCGCCCGTGCCGCCGGCCCGCCCCAGGATGCGGGTCACGAACGTGTGCACCATGTGCCGCTTGTAGTCCGCGCTGCCGCGGTGATCCGTCCGGGGGTGTGACGCCTCGGCGGCCAGCCCGGCGGCCATCTCGATGGTCTGCCCGGTCAGCGGCTGCCCGGTCAGCGCGCGGGCCGCGTCCGTGGCCGCGATGGTGGAACCACCCACCCCGGTCAGCGCGATCCCGGCCCTCGTCACGGTGTCCCCGGAGATTTCCAGGGCGACCGCCACCCCGACCGTGGCGAAGTCGCCAACCCGGCGCTCGAGCTTGAGGTACCCGCCCGCCCGGGTGCCGGTGGCGGCCGGGATCACCGCCTCGACCGCGATCTCGTCGGGCTCCAGGACGTTCTCGAACGGCCCGGTGACGAAGCCGGTCATCGGGATGGTGCGCCGGCCGCGCGGGCCCTGGGCCACCACGGACCCGCCCAGCGCGAGCACCACCGAGGCCCAGTCACCCTGTGGGTCGGCGTGGCAGAGCGAGCCCACCAGCGTGCCGCGAGTGCGCACGATGGGGTCGGCGATCAGCGGCGCGGCGGCGGCCATGGTCGGCTGCGCGGACTTGAGCAGGGCCGACCGTTCGAGGTCGGCGTGCCGGCACAGCGCCCCGATCCGCAGCGTCCCGTCCGGGTCGGCGCGGTGGTAGTCCAGGCCGGGCACGTTGTTGATGTCCACCACGAGTTCCGGCGAGGCGAAGCGCAGCTTCATCAGCGGGACCAGGCTCTGGCCGCCGGCCAGCACCTTGGCGTAGTCCCCGCCGTCGCGCAGCGTGGTGATGGCCTCGTCGAGGGAGCGCGGTGCCTCGTAGCGGAACCGAGACGGGTACATCCGATCCTCCAGTGTCCTGTCCGGACGGCATTGTCCTGCCAAACGCCGGATAGTGGTTAGGCGTCGTCGCCAGCGCTGCCCGCGGCATTGCCCCGGGTGCCGGTGACAGGAGCACCGCCGTCCGCGGCACCGATGGTGGTGGCAGCTGGCCCGGCCGGGCTTCGTTGCGGCGAATTTTCTGGATCAGCCACCGCGACGGGGAGGGTGTCCTCCTCCGGATCGGGGCGCGGCTCCTGATGCGGCGGCCAGGGGCCGGCGACGGGCTGGCCGGCGATCTTCAGGTAGTCGATGAGCTGCGGCCAGGCCCACACCGTGGGGCTCTTGCCCTCTTTTGGAGCGTTTTCGACCAGTTCGTACATGCGCGGGTTGCCGCGGCTATGCCCGTCGGATTCGATCGGCATCAGCCCACTCCTACCCTGGATTGGCTGGCATGCATGCCTCGTGTGAGGTGAGGCACATGATCCGCCGGGCCCCAGGCGGGCGCAATACGTGAATAAGTGCTTGCTTAACTGCCCCCCCGGCCGCCTGCGCCAGGCTGTCCGGACAGGGCGGACTAGCTCCAGATGGTGACGTAGACCGGCGGCCGGAACCGCGACGGCGGGACGCCCGCCGTGGGTGCGCGCATCAGCTGCATGGCCTCCGGCGTGGTCAGGAAGCGGCGCAGCGCGCTGGCCACCGTGCTCCGGTGCTGGCGCTCCAGCAGGGTCACGTGCCAGCACGCCTCCACCGGCGCGCCCGGCACGTCCACCAGGGACAGCTCGCCCCGGCGCAGCTGCTGGGTCACGAGATGCTCGACGGCCAGGGCGACCCCGGCTCCGTCGGCGGCCGCGGCCCAGGCGGCGGTCTGGTTGGGGAACACGCCGATCATGTCTTCCGGGATCCGCAACGCGGTAAGCAATTGCCCCGTGTCGCTGCCCGGGTCGGTGCCGGACGGGTCCACCAGCCACCGCCACTGCTGGGGGGTGCCGCGCAGCCGCGACTGCCCGGCGGTGACCACGACCAGGCGGTACCGGAAGATCGGCTCGCTTACCACCGGCAGCTCCGGGTCAGTGGCCACATGGGTCCCGATGGCCACGTCGGCCAGCCGGTTGCCGACCAGCACCGCCATCTCGTTGGTCACGGCCACCCCGGCGGACACCTCGAGCGGCCCGGCGAAGCGGCGCCGGAACGCCTCGGTCAGCGGGCTGGCCACGAACTCGGCAAAGGTGGGTGAGGCCACCAGGCGAAGCTGCTCCGGGGCGCCCTGGGCGGCCCGGACCGCGGCGTGCGCCTCGGCGCCGAGCACCACGATCTGCGATGCGGTGGCCAGCAGCCGGGAGCCGCCTGCGGTCAGCGTCATCCCGCTGGGCCCGCGGCTGACCAGCTGGTCGCCGAGGTGCTGGCGGAGGGCGGTCAGCGCCTGCGAGACCGCGGACTCGCTGACGCCGAGCGCGTTCGCGGCGGACGTCACCGAGCCCAGCCGGGCGACCAGCACAAACGCGTTGAGCTGAGTCAGGGTCATAACCTTCTGATTATTACCGCTGGCAAGGCGCACTCGTACACTGCGCAGACGGCGGGTTACTCGAGGGAGGGCGTATGCAGGTTCCGGCGTACGTCGAGTACGAGAAGGCCAGCAGCGTCGCGCACGCCCTCGCCCTGCTGGCCCGGTTCGGTCCTGAGGCGCGCATCCTGGCGGGCGGGCACAGCCTGATCCCGATGATGAAGCTGCGGCTGGCCCAGCCGGAGACGCTGATCGACATCAACGGGATCAGCGAGCTGTCCTATCTCACGGTGACCCGTGATGAGCTGCGGATCGGCGCGCTGACCAGGCATGCGCAGCTCCTCGACTCAGCCGAAGCGGCCCGGCACTTCGCGATCCTGCACGACGCGGAGCAGGTGATCGCCGACCCGGTGGTGCGGAACTGGGGCACGGTCGGCGGCTCGCTCTGCCAGGCCGACCCGTCCGAGGATCTGTCGGCGGCGTTCGCCGCGCTCAAGGCGACGATGGTTATCGCGCAGCCCGGCGGGACCAGGACGGTGCCGGTCCGGGACTTCCACACCGGCCCCTACGAGACAGTGGTCGGGCCCGGCGAGATCCTGACCGAGATCCGGATCGCGCTCCGGCCCGGGGGCGGCAGCGCGTACGAGAAGGTCGGGCGCCGGGCCGGTGACTGGCCGGTCGGGGCAGCCGGGGCGGCCCTGTGGTTGGACGGCGGGGGGCTGGACGGTCCCACCATCGCCGACGCGGGCATCGGGCTGACCGCGGTGGGCGCGCCGCGCTTCGCCGCGGCCGAGGCCGAGGACTTCCTGCGCGGCGCCCCCGCCACCGAGGAGAGCTTCGCCCGGGCCGGTGAGCTGGCCGCCGCGTCGTGCCGGCCCGTGTCCGACCAGCGCGGCCCGGCCGACTACAAGCGCCACCTGGCCTGTGAGCTCACCATCCGGTCGCTGCGCCGCGCCCTGGCGCGAGCCCGGCAGCATGGCGGGGGCGGGCCCGGCGGCGCTCCGCGGGATGCGGGCTGAGCAGCCGATATGCAGATAACGATGACCGTGAACGGGGTCAGCCACACCAGGGATGTGGAGGCCCGGCTGCTACTGATCCATTTCCTGCGTGATGACCTCGGACTGACCGGGTCGCACTGGGGGTGCGACACCTCCAATTGCGGGGCCTGCGTGGTCTGGCTGGACGAGACACCGGTGAAGTCCTGCACGGTGCTGGCGGCCATGGCGGACGGGCGCCGGGTGCGCACGGTCGAGGACCTGGCCCGCGGCGGCCAGCTTGACCCGGTCCAGCAGGGCTTCGCGGAATGTCACGGGCTGCAGTGCGGATTCTGCACGCCGGGCATGATGATGACCGCCCGGTGGCTACTCGACCACCACCCGGATCCGACTGCGGAGGAGATCCGCGAGGCGCTGTCCGGCCAGCTGTGCCGGTGCACGGGGTACGAGAACATCGTGCGCTCGGTCCAGTGGGCCAGCGAGCACGGTGCCAGCGAGCAGCCTGGGGAGGGATGATGACCGCAGCTGCTGATCCGGCCCTGGACGGGGCCGACGGGGCCTACGGCCCGGTCCGGCGCAAGGAGGACGCCCGGTTCCTGCGCGGCCAGGGCACGTTCGTCGACGACATCCAGCGGCCCGGCATGCTATACGGCGCGATCCTGCGCAGCCCGCTGGCGCACGCCCGGGTCGTGAGTGTGGACACCGCCGCGGCCCTGGCCCACCCCCGGGTCCGGGCCGTTATCACCGGCGAGACCCTGGAGCAGCGCAAACTGGCCTGGATGCCCACCCTCTCCCGGGACGTCCAGGCGGTGCTGGCCACCGACAAGGTCCGGTTCCAGGGCCAGGAGGTGGCGTTCGTCGTGGCCGAGGACCGCTACTCCGCGCGGGACGCTCTCGAGCTGATCCAGGTGGAGTACGAGCCGCTGCCGGTGGTCGTGGACGCGACCCGGGCGCTGGACCCGGGCGCCCCGGTGATCCGGGACGACGTGGCCGGGCGGCGGGACAACCACATCTTCGACTGGGCCGCCGGTGACCGGGCCGCCACCGACACGGCCTTCGCGGCCGCGGACGTGGTGGTCACCCAGGACATGCTGTACCCGCGGTCCCACCCCGCGCCGCTGGAGACCTGTGGCGCGGTGGCCGAGCTGGACCCCGTCACCGGGAAGCTCACGGTATGGGCCACCACCCAGGCGCCGCACGCGCACCGCACTCTGTACGCGCTGATCGCCGGCCTGCCCGAGCACAAGATCCGGATCGTCTCCCCGGACATCGGCGGCGGCTTCGGCAACAAGGTCCCCATGTACCCGGGCTATCTGTGCGCCGTGGTCGGCACCATGATCACCGGCCAGCCGGTGAAGTGGGTCGAGGACCGGTCGGAGAACCTGATGTCCACCGCGTTCGCCCGGGACTACCACATGCACGGCGAGATCGCCGCGACGCGGGACGGCCGGATCCTCGCCTTGCGGGCCCGGGTGCTGGCCGACCACGGCGCGTTCAACGGGTCCGCGCAGCCCAGCAAGTACCCGGCCGGCTTCTTCCACATGTTCACCGGCTCCTACGACCTGCAGGCGGCGCACTGCGAGGTCACCGGGGTCTATACCAACAAGGCCCCCGGCGGGGTCGCGTACTCCTGCTCGTTCCGGATCGCCGAGGGGGTGTACCTGGTCGAGCGGATGGTCGACCTGCTGGCCGCCGAGCTGGGGCTGGACCCGGCCGAGCTGCGGATGCGGAACCTGCTGCGGCCCGAGCAGTTCCCCTACACCTGCCCGACCGGGTGGGAGTACGACTCCGGCGACTACCCCCGGGCCCTCCAGGTCGCCATGGACCTGGCCGGTTACCCGGAACTGCGGCGTGAGCAGGCGGAGCGGCGGGCCCGCGGCGAGTACATGGGTGTCGGGCTGAGCTTCTTCACCGAGGGGGTCGGCGCCGGGCCCCGCAAGGACATGGACATCCTCGGCCTCGGCATGGCCGACGGCGCCGACCTGCGGATCTACCCGACCGGCGCGGCGGTGCTGAGCATTTCCTGCCAGACCCAGGGTCAGGGGCACGAGACCACGTTCGCGCAGATCGTCGCCCACGAGCTCGGCCTGCGCCCGGACGACGTCGAGGTGGTGCACGGCGATACCGACCGGACCCCGTTCGGGTTGGGCACCTACGGTTCGCGGTCCACGCCCGTGTCTGGTGCCGCGGCCGTGGTGGTGGCCCGCAAGGTGCGGGAGCGCGCCCGGGTGGTGGCCGCGGCCATGCTGGAGGCCGCGCCGGAAGACCTGGAGTGGGCCCGCGGCCGGTGGCAGGTCCGCGGCGACCCTGAGCAGGGCCGGACCATCGCCGAGATCGCGATGGCCGCGCACTCCTCGCTGGAGCTGCCCGCCGGTGTCGAGGGGCACCTGGACGCGGAGACCGTGTACAACCCGCCGAACCTCACCTACCCCTACGGCGCGTACATCTGCGTGGTGGACGTGGACCCGGGCACCGGCGCGGTCGCCGTGCGCCGGTTCATCGCCGTGGACGACTGCGGGGTCCGGATCAACCCGATGATCGTGGAGGGACAGGTGCACGGCGGCCTGGCCGACGGGGTCGGCATGGCGCTCATGCAGGTCATCGCCTATGACCAGGACGGGAACTGCCTCGGCGGCTCGTTCATGGACTACCTGCTGCCCACTTCGGTGGAGTGCCCGTCGTGGGAGCTGGGCCAGACCGTCACCCCCTGCCCGCACCACCCGATCGGCGCCAAGGGCGTCGGGGAATCGGCCACCGTGGGCTCACCTGTCGCGGTGGTCAATGCCGTGGTCGACGCGCTGCGCCCGCTAGGCCTCCGGCACGCGGACATGCCGCTCACCCCAGCCAACGTCTGGTCCGCCCTCCAGGGCCGCCCGGTCCGGGCCGACCTGGCTCTATAGCCCCGGTGACTATGCCCGCAGCATCCGGCCCCGTGCCGCATGATGGAGATATGCCCTTGAGTGACCTTTCCGGACGGCTGCCCGACGCAGCGACTCTCATCCGCGACCTGGATGAGGCGGGGTACCTCACCGACCAGCCGCTGGGCATGGCGCTGTTCCTGGCCGCCCGGATGGGCCAGCCGATCCTGCTCGAAGGTGAGCCCGGGGTAGGAAAGACCGAGGCGGCCAAGGCTCTCGCGACCGTCCTGGACACGCCGCTGATCCGGCTGCAGTGTTACGAGGGGCTGACCGCCGCGGAGGCCCTGTACGAGTGGAACTACCCGCGCCAGCTGCTCGCCATCCGGCTGGCCGAGTCCCGCGGCGAGACGCTCCGCGACGCCGACCTGTTCAGCGCCGACTACCTGCTGGCCCGGCCGCTGCTGGCCGCGCTGGATCACCCCGGCCCGCGGCCGGCCGTGCTGCTGATCGATGAGGTGGACCGGGGCGACGACGAGTTCGAGGCGTTCCTGTTCGAGCTGCTCGCCGAGTCCGCGGTGACGATCCCGGAACTCGGCACCCGGCGGGCCGCGGTGCCGCCCGTCGTGGTGCTCACGTCCAACCGGACCCGGGACCTGCACGACGCGCTGAAGCGGCGTTGCCTGTACCACTGGATCGAGTACCCCGACACCGAGCGGGTCGCGGCCATCATCCGCCGCCGGGTACCCGCCGCGGCGGAGCCGCTGGTCGGGCAGGTGGCCCGGGGTGTCGCCCGGCTCCGGGGCCTCGACCTGGCCAAGCCGCCGGGCGTGGCCGAGGCGATCAGCTGGGCCGAGGCCCTGGTCGTGCTCGGCGCGGACCGGCTCGACGAGACGGTGGCGGCCCAGACCGCAGGCGTGGTGCTCAAGTACTCCGAGGACCTGCAGCTGCTCCGGACGGCCGGGTTCGCCGCCGCCGACGGTGACTGAGGGCCGCGCCCGCGGTCCCGCCGACCTGGCGCTGATCGCCGCCCGGCTCGGCGCGGAACTCCGGGATGCCGGGGTGCCAGCCGACTCGGGCCGCTGCGAGCGGTTCGCCCGGGCGGTACCGCTGGCCCGCCCAGCCACCCAGTACGAGCTGTACCTGTGCGCGCTGGCCACGTTCGCCTCCGGGCCGGAGCAGATCGCGACCGTGCAGCGGGTGTTCGGTGACCTGTTCGGCGGGGTGGACGGCCGCACGGCCGGCCAGACGGAGCCGGTCGCACCAGAACTGCCGGGGACGCCGCCCCACCCGGCTCCGGACGACCTGCTGGCTGAGGCCGCGCGGGCCGCCCAGGAGCACCCGGCCTCCCGCCCCCGCCCGCCGCCGGCCGGCCCGGAGGGGGCGGACGATCCCGGTCGCGGCACCGGGTCCCCGGAGAGAGCGGCCGGCGAAGCCGCGGAGCCGGACGAGGACCAGCCCGAGACCGGCCGCCCGGTCCTGGCCAGCCGGGTCGAACGGCTGGCCGGCACGGACTTCGCCGAGCTAACCCCCGGTGAGCTGCAGGACCTGACCGGCCTGATGAGCGAGCTGACCCTGGCCGTCCCGCTCCGCCGGTCCCGCCGCGAGCATCCCTCGGCCCGGGGCCGCCGGACCGACCTGCGCAGCACGCTGCGGCACGCCCGGCGCACCGGCGGGCACCCGCTCCGGCTGGCCCGCCGGGCCCCGGCGCTGCGGCCGCGCCAGCTCATCGTGCTGTGCGACATCTCGGGATCGATGGAGCCCTACGCGCGGGCCATGCTCCAGTTGCTGTACTGCGCGGCGGGCGGCGCCGAGGCCGAGGTGTTCACGTTCGCCACCCGGCTGACCCGGCTCACCGGCGCGCTGGCGCACATGCCGCCCGAGCAGGCCCTGCAGCGGGCCGGCCAGGCCGCGCCGGACTGGCTGGGCGGAACGCGCATCGGGGCCTCGCTGAAGGAGTTCAACGACACCGTAGGGCGCCCCGGCCTGGCCCGGGGAGCCGTCGTCGTGATCATTTCAGACGGCTGGGACACCGGGGAGCCGGCCATGCTGCGCCGCGAGATGCAGCGCCTCTCCCGGGTCGCGCACCGCATCATCTGGGTCAACCCGCGGACCAAGAGCGAGCAGTACCGGCCGCTGGCCGGCGGGATGGCCGCGGCGTGGCCGTACTGCGACGCGGTGCTGAGCGCGCACTCGGTGCACGCGCTGCACGAGCTGACCGCGGCGCTGGCCCGGCCCGGCCGGCACCGTCCCGGGTCCCGCGATGGCACCCGCGCGCCCGGTCCTGCGCGGGAGGCTAGTCGTCCTCAGGAAACAGCAGCCCAGGACGGGTAGGGATCGGCAACGGGTCTTCCTCCCAGCCCGCATCCACCGCAGCCGCCTCGAACAGGACGCTGGCGGGCTCACCGGCGGCCGGCTCCTGCGCCGCGGCGGCGGCGCGGGCCGGGAACGGGCGGACCGGCAGCGAGATGGCCGCCTCCAGGGTGGCGACCCGGCGGAGGAACGCGAACACGAACCAGGCCGGTGCCCACAAGATGCTCCGCCAGAACCCGTAACGCACCGCGTACGGCAGGCTGATGGCCAGCACCACCCCGCCGCCCGCCACGTAGAGCAGCAGGAACGTCAGGATGTTCCCCCGGACGCTGGGCTGGGTCAGGACCAGTTCCAGCAGGAAGATGGGGGCGACCAGGCCGGCCTGGATGGAGAACCAGGAGAAGCCGCGGCGCAGGGTCCAGAACCAGACCCGGGGGCCGGCGGAGCCGGCCCGCAGCGGGACGTGCCGGGCGAACACGTGGAAGCCGGCCCGGGCCCAGCGGGTGCGCTGCTCGACGAATTCGCCGGGGCTGCGGGGCACGTCCTCGTAGGAGCGGATCCGCGGGTCGACCACGACCCGGTAGCCCAGCCGGCCGATCTGCATCGTGACGTCGGAGTCCTCGCCGTTCATCCCGACCGGGAAGCCGCCCGCCGCCTCGACCGGCCCGCGGCGCAGGGCGGTGAAGGTGCCGGGGATGACCACGATCCCGTCCACCAGGCTCTGGCCGAGCCGGGCGAACCGGAACTGGAAGGCGGTTTCCAGCCGGCGCATCTCGTGGAACCAGGTGCGGGTGTCGGTGCGCGGCTCCTCCAGCGCGCCGACGCTGCCGATTTCCGGGTCACGGAACCAGGGCACGGCGTAGACGAGCGTGTCCTCGCCGAGCACGCAGTCGGCGTCCACCCGGACGATGATCTCCGCCTCGGTGGCCGCGATGGCCCGGTTAAGCGCTGCGGACTGCCGCCCGTTCGGGCCGCGCAGCACCCGCCCGCGGGCGTGCCGGAAAGTCGCGATCTCCTCCATGGCGACCTGCGCGGTGTCGTCGGTGGAGCCGTCGTCGGACACCACGACCTGGACCGGGCCGCCGTAGCGGGCCGCCGCCACATCCACCGAGCGGAGCAGCCGGGCGATGTTATCCGTCTCGTTGTAGGCCGGGATGATGATGTCCACCGGCGGCCGGAACCGGCCCGGCTCGGGCAGCCTGCGGTTGACCCACCAGAGCAGCCACAGCGGCGCGAACATGAAGATGAACAGCACGCTCACCGCGTACAGCGGCAGGAACACCTGCCACACCGAGTCCAGGTTGGACTGCTCGGAGATGTACGCGTACCCGGCGATCAGCACCGTGACCACGGTGACCAGCGCGCAGCAGGTCAGCACGGTGTCCCACACCCGCGGGCGGCGTTCCACCGGCAGCGTGGTCGCCCGGGGCAGCACGAACGTGGTGAACGTCAGGCGCATCACGACGAGGCCCCCGATGAGCAGGTTGGCCAGGGTGGCCTCGATGCCGAACGGCGCCACCAGCCAGCCGGAGGCGATGCCGATCGCGATCATCAGCGCCTGGGTGAGGATGGACATCGCGATGTAGAGCGCGGCGTGCCCGAGCACGGCCAGGCGGCGGCCAAGGTTCGCGCGCAGCACCAGCGCGGTCCCGATGATGTAGGCCACCCCGAAGAACACCAGGGCAGGCCGCAGCCGGGCGATGTACCCGTTGACGGTGGCCGGGTCGTGGGTGATCGCGTCGGCCACGTTCCCCACCGAGGCGGCGTACAGCGCGGGGAGCCGGCGGACGAGCTGGAAGAGCAGGCTCGCGATGGCGGTCACGCCGAAGAAGACCAGGGTGCGCGGCCGCCGCCGGGAGGTCGGGACGTGCCGCGGGATGTCCACCTCAGTCATCCCGTTGCCCTGGTCTTCCGGGGTGTCCGCGCTCACCGGCAGCAGGCAGGCCGCGATGAGGACTATAAGCAGAACACCCGTGAGGGCAAAGACCAAAATATCCATTAAGTACCTGCACTAAAGCGTGTCAGCGGATCCCATTGGCCCAGCGAGGGTTTATGCCGTTGCCCAGTGCGTTCGCCGGCCCTCGGTGCTTTACCACGGTAGAACGCGGGATGCCCGGATCCGGCTCATTGCCGCAAAGTGCTGTGATAACTTCGTTATCCCTGCAGCCATTGGAGTGAGCCGACGTGTCCCTCCTTATCGGGGACGACTCCCCCGAGGGGGCCGAACCCCAGGACTCGGAGCAGCAGGCGCCCGCGGGGCAGGAGCGCTCAGCGTCCGCGGGAAAGCGGCGCGATCGGTCTCGCTGGCGCAGTCACCGGCCGCGGAGCATGCTGATCCAGGATGCCCCGGATCCGGCGGAGGACGGCCCGGCGGATGATTACGGCGCCGGGGAGCCACAGGACCATTATCACCAGGACCTTTATTACCAGCACGGTTATCCTGATGATGGTATTACGGTGGACCGTTATCCCGAAAGGGGCTACGCCGGTGACCAGGATAACCCGGCTGGCGGTCCCGGATTCCGCGGCCACCGTTACCCAGAGCCTGGCCATGGCGGCTCTGGTTATCCCTGGGCGGACGATCCGGGCCCTGGGTATTCAGGCCCCGGCGAGCCGGACTCCCGTTATTCCGGCTACTCAGGTCAGCCGGGCGGCGAGGGCTGGTACGGGTCTGACCAGGATGATTTCCGCTGCCTATCGGTCCCGCCGGACGACGAGTGGGACGACGGCTATGAGCCGGAAGCCTGGGATGAGCCGCCGCGGGGCCGGCGCGCCCCACTGCTGGAGGCCGTCTTCCCGCACCGGGAAGTCCGTGACGGCGAGGCAGACGGCTCGCGGACGTTTGTCAGCAACGCCCAGCGCCTGGGCGGCGTTCTGCTGGCCGCCGCCTCTGTCGTGGGGATAGCCCTCTACGTGCCGTCCATCCTGGCCGCCGACAGCCGCTCATTCGCGGGCGTCGTCAGCAGCAGTGGCGTCGCCAGCCTCAACTTCGGCGCCTCCGGCCGGGTGGGCACCGTCCTGGTCCACCTGGGGCAGGCCGTCCGCAAGGGTGAGCTGCTCGCTACCGAGGCCGGCACGGCGGGGACCGCGGCGGTCCAGGCCGACCGGGCCGCGATCACGGCCGACAAGGCGAACCTGGCCGCACTGCAGGCCGACGGATCGGCAGCGGCCAGCATCACCGCCGCCCAGGCTGAGCTGGCCAAGGACCGGGCCCGCCGGGCCGCGGACCGGATGAGGCTGGCGGCGACCGAGATCGTGGCGCCCCGAAGCGGGACCGTCATCGCCATCGACGGGCAGCCCGGCGAGACGGTCAGTCCCGCCGGGCTCAGCGGCTCCGCCGCGCACGCCCAGGCCTCGCCCGGACGCCAGCCGAGGTTCTCGCTCCTGCCCAGTGGCCCGATGGCCAGCCTGCCCGCCACGGGCATGGCGCTCCCGGTGATCGCGTTGCGCACCGGCGGAGGGTGGCAGGTCAGGCTGCTGATCCCGCAGACCGACACCGCCGCGGTGAAGGCCGGCGGGGAGGTGACCATTTCTGTCCCGGCCGCGCAGCTCAGCGGGGTCAAGGGCACGATCACGGAGCTCTCCCCCACCCCGGTGACCAACTCGGGCAGCGCCGCCTACGAAGCCGTGGTGCGGGCTCTCAGCCGGACCCCCGTCACCCCGCTCAGTGGCATGACCGCCAACGTCCAGCTCGGTTCGTTACGGTTTCAGGGGCGGGCCGCCCCCACGCACCGGGTTCGGACCCGGCACGGCGGATAATCTGCGAACACGGGGCCCTGGCCCGGCAGCCCACGTAGTGAGGAGCCATGATCGCCTCCCGGCCCGCCCGGCTGATGGCGGCGGCGGCCCGCGAAGTGTGCGGGGCGGCCGTGCTCACCGCAGTCACCTGCGCGCTCGCCAGCTGCTCGGCGTCCGTACCGCCCCGCGGTCACGCGTCCGCTCCCGGCCCCGCGCCATCCGGCGCCTTCACCCCGACCGCCCTGGCCCCGGGTGGCCGGCCGGCCTGGATGCTGACCCGGGCCGCGCTCGCGCAGGTGGCGTCGGAACCCGCAGTGCTGGCCGGGCTGCGGCGGTCCCGGGTGCTGGAGATTCTGCAGACGGGCCAGAAGCCGCTCGCCATGGCCGGCGCGCAGTCCGTGGTGACGTTCTCGTCGGTGACCGAGATGGATCAGGCAGTGTCCGGCGGCCAGCTGCCCGCTGGTACGCGCGCGCTCCTCTACGACCCGGAGGCCTGGGCGTTCACGCCGCGCACCGAACAGCTGAACCCGGCTGAGGCGGCGCGGCGGGCCGAGGACATCGCGCATGCGCGCGGCCTGGCGCTCATCGTGGCCCCGGCGCTCAACCTCGCCGCGGTCCGCCCGGACCCGGCCGGTGGCCCGCGATGGCGCCAGTTCCTCCGGCTGGGCCTGGCCGGGGCGATCGCGAAGGTGTCCGACGTCATCGACCTCCAGGCGCAGAGCCTGGAGCGGAGCACCAGCACGTACGCCACCTTCGTGCGTGACGCGGCCGCACAGGCCCGGGCGGCCAATCCGCGGGTGGCCATCCTGGCCGGGCTGTCCACCAACCCGCCCGGTGCGGAAGTCACCAGCCAGCAGCTGACCGCCGCGGTCCACGCGACCCGCGGGATCGTCGACGGTTACTGGCTCAACATCCCAGGCCGCGGGTCACGGTGCCCGACGTGCAACTCACCCCGCCCGGACGTGGGCCGGGCGGCGCTGCGCGCCGTGCTCTGAGCTAGCCGAGGAAGGGGGCCGGAGGGATGGCCGGGATAGCCGCTGGCCTGAGGCACCGGGAACGGCCCCGAAGGATGGCCGGGATACATGCTCGGCTGACCTACAGGGAGCGGGCCGGAAGGGTGACCGGGGGCCGAGGCCGCCTGAGGTGCCGGATCCGCTCCCGCGGGCAGGCCGTCTCGGACCTGGCCCCGGGCGTGCCGCCCCGGCCGCCGGGCCACCCACCAGCCGGGGATACCGAGGACCATGACGGGCACGCCGATGGCGAAGACCAGCCGCAGCTCACCGAGCTGATGCAGGTTGAACGGGATCAGCTCGTGGGTGAACCGGGCGGCATACAGCAGCAGCGCCGCGGTCGCGGTGGCCCACGGAAGCCGCCACCGCGTCACTACCAGGTCGACCACGACCGTGCCGAGCAGGGCGCCGGAGGTGTAGTAGGCGTACACCCCAGGATCGAGCAGGATCCGAGCGGCGACGGCGACCAGGAGCACCGCGGGCCACCGTCCCCGCCGGACCGCCACCACCCCGCCGGCTACCCCGAGGAGCAGCTGGGCTGAACGGTCCCACCACGGAGTCCGGGGGTCCATGACGCCGAGCGCGCGCAGCGCCGAGGAGCGGTCGTTGGGGATGGTGAACCGGGTGACGGCGGCCACGGTCCGCGGGTCGGCCAGCAGGAATGGCAGCCAGACGACCGCGACTCCCCCGGTGAACGCGGCCAGCGCGGCCAGCCGCTGCCGCCGCGGCAGGGCCAGCAGCAGCGCCACGAAGGCGAGCGCCCACGGTTTCGAGTCGCCCGCGGCCGCCAGGGCCAGGCCGGCCCAGACCGGGTGGCGCCGGGCCACCGCGTGCAGCGCGGCCACCGAGAAGCCCAGCGCCATCAGGTCGTCGATGTGCGCGAAGTGCGTGGTCAGTTCCGTCCAGACAGGCAGGAACAGCAGTCCGGCGAACAGCAGCCGGCTCCGGCGCTGGCGTTCGCTGGTGGGCACCAGCCGCCACACTGCGGCCAGCACCAGCGGGCCGGTCAGCGACATGGCGGTGATCGCGGTGGTCTCGCCGTTACCGGGCCCGATGGCCCTGAGCAGACCGGACACTGCCAGGGCCAGCGGGCCGATCTGCAGGTCGGGATGGGTCGCGTACAACTGCAGGCCGGCGCCCGGGGCGTTGGCGAACAGGAGCCGACCACCCTGGGCGAAGAAATGCCAGGACTGGCCCGCCATGCTGGCCTGGAATGCGACCCAGGCCAGCGCCCACGGCCACAGCACCAGCCACGGCCACGAAACCTGGACCCGCAGGGCGGTCCGGGCCGCTGGGGCGGGGGCTGCGGCCCGGCGCTGAGCGGCCCGGTCGCCAGTGCCCCCGTACTGGGCCGCCCGGTCCGGCTTCCTGAACCAGTCCACTGGTGGCCACGGCTCGGCGGCGTCCGCCGGGTCAGGGGTCTCCCCGGGCCGGCGGACAGGCAGGGCCGTCATCGGCCGGCCGCCGCCAGGGGCGCCGCGGCCGGTGAGCACGGCGGTCAAACCAGGACCATCGCTACTCCGGTGCAACAGGTCACGGCGGCGGGCGGGGCGCCCGGGCGGGCACCAAGTTCGGGGGGAATCACGCCGTTAGTATGGCCGCGCTCGCGAAAGTGATGGCCCGAACATACGACTTATTAACTGTTACAGGACTTTCCTTAATTGGCCGGTAAGGAATCCGTAAGACCCGCGGCCAGGGGGCGGCGGCTGGTATATCCGTTGCGGTCCGGGACGCCGGCTGGTTACCTCGGCTGGGGAGATGGCCAGCAGCCGGAAGGGGACAGCGGTGGGACACGTCGAGGTGGCGCATGTGCGGCACGCGCTGCCAGACGGGCGGGTGCTGCTGGACGACGCGTCGTTCCGGGTCGGCGAGGGCACGGTCGCCGCGCTCGTGGGGCCGAACGGCGCGGGCAAGACGACGCTGATCCGGCTCATCGCCGGGGACGTGACCCCGCACGCCGGCACCGTCACGACCAGCGGCGGACTGGGGGTGATGCGGCAGTTTATTGGCCAGCAGGGCATTGGCCAGCAGAGCATTCGGGGGATCCGGGGGGACGGCGCTGCGGCCCAGCACACCCTGGGGCGAGCCGGCTCGGAGCCGGTGGTTCGCGACCTGCTGGTCTTCGTTGCGGAAAAGAGGGTGCGCGAGGCCGCGGCGCGGCTGGACGCGGCGGAAGGAGCGATGCTGGCGCGGGGCAGCGAGGCCGCCCAGTTGCGGTATGCGGCCGCGCTGGCGGACTGGGGCGACGCGGGCGGTTACGACGCTGAGGTGCTGTGGGACGCGTGCACGGTCGCCGCGCTCGGCCTGGGCTACGAGCAGTGCTGCGGCCGGGGTGTGGGCACGCTATCCGGCGGCGAGCAGAAGCGGCTGGTCCTGGAGGCCCTCCTGCGCGGCCCGGCCGAGGTCCTGCTGCTCGACGAGCCGGACAACTACCTCGATGTGCCAGGCAAGCTCTGGCTGGAAGAGCAGCTGGCCGAGACGAGGAAGACGGTCCTGCTCGTCAGCCACGACCGGGAACTGCTGGCCAACGCCGCGCAGCGGATCATCACCGTGGAGGACGGCAACGTCTGGGTGCACGGTGGCGGGTTCGCCAGCTACGCGCAGGCCCGGCGGGACCGCAATGAGCGGCTCGACGAGTTGCGGCGGCGGTGGGACGAGGAGCACGAGAAGCTCAAGCAACTGGTCCGCACCCTGCGCCAGAAGGCCTCCTACAACGACGCCATGGCCTCCAGGCTGCAGGCAGCCGTCACCCGGCTGCGCCGGTTCGAGGACGAGGGTCCGCCGGAACTGGCGCCCCGCGAGCAGAACGTGCGGATGCGGCTGCGCGGCGGCCGGACCGGCAAGCGGGCGGTGATCTGCGAGAACCTTGAGCTGACCGGGCTCATGCACCCCTTTGATTGTGAGGTCTGGTACGGCGACCGGGTCGCCGTGCTCGGTTCCAACGGATCAGGCAAGTCAAGTTTCCTGCGGCTGCTCGGCGGGGCTGACGTCGCGCACGACGGTGTGGCCCGGCTCGGGGCCCGGGTCGTCCCGGGATTGTTCGCGCAGACCCATGCCCGGCCGGACCTGGCCGGCCGGGCGCCCGCCGAGATCCTGATGACCGAGCACGCGATGCAGCGCAACGAGGCGATGGCCGCGCTGGCCCGGTATGAGCTGCAGCACTGCGCCGAGCAGCCGTTCGGCACGCTGTCCGGTGGCCAGCAGGCCCGGTTGCAGATCCTCCTGCTCGAGCTCAGCGGGGTGACCCTGCTCCTTCTCGACGAGCCGACTGACAACCTCGATCTGGCCAGCGCCGAGGCGCTGCAGGTGGGGCTGGAGTCCTTTCAGGGCACGGTCCTGGCGGTGACGCACGACCGGTGGTTCGCCCGGTCGTTCGACAGGTTCCTGGTCTTCGGCGCGGCCGGCGACGTGTACGAATCCACCGACCCGGTGTGGGATGAGACTCGGGTGGCCAGGCCCCGGTGACAGAAACGCTTGCTAGTCTGCATGGAGCGTAAGGAGCCAGGCCGCCCCTTCCCGGGCCGGCTCCGATTGCCGAGGTGAAGGGGTCCGCACTGTGAAGAAGTTGCTGCTGCTCGCTCTGGCGGGGATTGGCGTGTTCGCTGTCTGGCGCAAGGTCCAGGCGGACCGCGCCGAGCTCGACCTGTGGACCGAGGCGACGACCAGCGACGAGTAGGCCAGGCAACGCCCGGCCCGTGGTGCGAGCACTGAGCGGCCGGGCTGACGACGGGGGTTCGGTGTGAGCAGCGCGACGCCGGTCACGCTGTTGTGCTGTGGGCTGCTCGGGGTAACCGCTGACGACGGCGGCATCCTCGAACGCGCCTTCACCGAGGCATTCGCCACCCAGGGCATCGTCCCCGGCACCGCCGCCTACGCCCGCAGCATGGTGCATGTGCACCAGACCCGCGGGCAATCCGCCGTGGACGTGTTCCGGGCGCTGTTCCCCGACGCCCCCGGCCGGGCCGAAGCCGCCACGCTCGCCTTTGACCGCTCCTACCGGCTGGCCGTCGACCGATCCGGCCTTGCCCCCATGCCCGGGGCGTCCGAGGCACTGCAGCAGATCCGCGACTCCGGCGTCCGGGTGTGCTTCATCACCGGACTGTCCCGGGGGCTGCTCGGGCTGGTGCTGGACACGCTCGGCTGGTGGCGTCAGGTCGACCTGGTGCTCTGCCCCGAAGACGCGCCGCGCGGCTACCCATGGCCTGACCCGATGCTGTGCGCGATGCTCCGGCTCGGCGTGACCGATGTCCGCGAGACGGCCTACGCCGGAGGCACCGAAAGCGGCATCCTGTGCGGGCGGCGGGCTGGCGCCCAGATCGTAGTGGGGATCCTGACCGGGGGCCACACCCGGGACCGGCTGCATCGGGCGGGCGCGACCCATTTGCTGGGCAGCTTCGCTGAGCTTCCGGACGTCCTGGCCGCGGAGGGGACCGGGCCGGTTACCGATCCGGCCGCGGGCCTGGCCGACGGGGCCATGCCGGATCCAGCGGCTCCGGCTTCGGAGGGCCCGGCGGTTCCTGGGCGGGCTGGCGGGTCTGTGAAGGTCGCCGGCCAGGAGGCGGGTGATGCGGTGCCGCGGACACCCGGGTCCGCGCCCGGACGCTGGCTCGGGTCTCCGCCAGCGCCGCCCCCTGACCGGGCTGGCTAACCGGGTAGCCTTGTACCGCCGTCGCGCGGGGCTATAGCTCAGCTGGAAGAGCACCTGCTTTGCAAGCAGGGGGTCAGGGGTTCGAGTCCCCTTAGCTCCACTCTCCAAATTCTGGTATCTGGCCAGGTCAGACGCTGTTAGTTCCGGTTCTCCCCGTATCCCTAGCCTGGGCCGCGCTGGCCGTCTGGGGCGGTTGGGAGGAATTTGGGAGATCATCTTCTCCCTGTTTCCCGGTGTCGCATGGTTCCGGTGGGTCGCCTCTGCTGTCAGCAGCTGGTCGAGCAATGGGACGGGTGAGTGCGGGCTGATGGCCGCGCGGGCGTGCAAGGAGTCTTCCCATCGTTTCTGGAGTGCGTGCTTGAGGTCGTCGCGCATCCGGTCGGAGGCGTGGGCGTAGAGACCGCGCATACCGGGGGACCTGGTGGCCGAGGCGCTGTTCGGCGAGGATTTCGGGGATGCCGTCCTCGGCCATCCAGGTCTTGTGGCCGTGCCGCAGCCCGTGCACGGTCAGGCCTGGCTTGATCGGGAGCCAGCACGCGAGAGGCATGTCGCTGGGATGGCCTGGATGCCCCGCCCGCGCGGTGGTGCGTAGTCAGCGGAGGGCTCCGCGGGTGGCCAGGCGGCGATGGGGATGCCGGGCCAGGTGGTGGCGTCGGCGATGACGAGCTTTCCGGGCTGGCCGCTGGATGCTTCGTGGCGTCCGTCGCAGGCGGGCCGGAAGACGCGGCGGGCGTAGTTGCTGCGCCGGCCGGGCTGAGCCAGGAACAGCTGGGCCAGAAGGTCGGCTACTCCGGCGCCCAGGTCGGCAAGGTCGAGACCGGCGAGCGCACGCCCTCCCCCGACTTCGTTGAGTACTGCGACCGGGCGCTCCCCGATGCCGGGGGCCTGTTCGCGCGGATCTACGAGCTGGCCCGCCGCTGGGACGGCAGCTATCCGTCCTGGTTCACCGAATGGGTCGAAGCCGAGCGGCGGGCCATCTCGCTGCACACCTGGGAACCCTTGCTGATCCCTGGACTGCTTCAGACGCCCGACTATGCCCGGGCGCTGTTCAAGGCGTGGCGGTCAGCCGGTAGCGCCGAGGAGCTGGACCAGCTCGTCAGTGCCCGTATCGAGCGGCAGGCCATCTTCGAGCAGCCCAAGCCGCCATCCCTATGGGCGGTCATCGATGAGGGTGTACTGACTCGTTGCATCGGCAGCGCGCAGACCATGCACGGCCAGCTGGAGCACCTGGTAGACGCATCCGATCGATACAAAATCACGGTCCAGGTAGTCCCCGTCGCTGCCGGCGCCCACGTAGGGCTGCTGGGCGCGTTCGCGATCGCTGCCTTCGAGAACGCGCCGGGTATCGTCTACATGGAGTCACCCGATGTGGGCCACACCACGGAGAAGTCATCCGTGGTCGCGAAGGTCAGCGAGACCTTCGACATGCTGCGGGCGGAAGCGCTGCCCCGCGGGCCCTCACGAGAGTTGATCATGAAAGTGGCAGAGGAACGATGGACCTGAGCAACGCCACCTGGCGCAAGAGCAGCTGCAGCGGCGGGAACGGCGGCAACTGCATCGAAGTCGCTGTGCTGCCCGACACGCGTTGCGCCGTGCGCGACTCGAAGGACCCGGACGGGCCACGGCTGGTGTTCAACTCCGCAGCGTGGCTGGTGTTTGCTGCCCAGGTGAAGGACGGAACCCACAACCTCAGTTGAGCCTTAGGTCCGAGCGAAGGCTCGAAGCGCCTAACGGGTTGGCCCTCTTGGGCGGGGCGCTCCGTGACCATTGGACGGACGGGATCTGGGCTGCGTGGGGCTACTCACCGGATCGCCGCCACGTCGGGGAACGCCCGGCGGGAACGGAAAATCCAGGTTGCCGCACTGGGTTGCTGTGCGTGCCTTGGTGTGTGTCCTGGAGGCGGGAGGGACGTAGCCGGGCATGGCCGCGCGCAACTGCTCGGCGGCCCGGCGCGCGGCGGCGGCCTGGGCGGCGTGGCGTTGCGTTTCCCGCAAGTCGGCGATGGCTTCGATGAGCCTGGCGAAGCGGCCCAGGAGCATCATCTGGGTGAAGGTGGGATCCCCAGTGACCGGCATGGATGTGGATAGCAGCCAGGCGGCCCTGCGCAAGCTGTTGCCGGGCGCCCCCGGGCGCGGAATCCGGCCATGCGGAGCGCGGGCGGCGCGGTCATAGGAGTCGGCCGCCTGGCTGAGTACCTGGCTGCCCAGCGCGGCCGCGGCGGCGTGCAGCGTGTCGGCCGCGGCCCAGGCGGCGTCAGCGGCCGCTTCTGGGTCGGTGGCGGCGGCGTTCCGGATCTGCTCCGCAGTGCCCGCTGCGGTGCGAGCGGCGTGCTCCCAGATCGCAGTGCGTTCTGCTGCCGTAAATCGGTCGCCTGGCCGAGGGCCGGTGGCCTCCCAGCGGGAGCGGAGCTTGGGCAGGGTCAGGTCCGCGGCGAGCTTGCCGCCGCCGAACCACACCGGGCCGCCGGCCGCGGTGCTGTCGTGGGGCAGGGCGACGGCGTAGCCGGTGACCTCGCCGGGGTTGCGGATGCTGAACCGCTTGCGGACCAGCACGCGGGCCCGGTCCAGGCGGGCGAAGAACTCCTGCTCGCTGGCTGCTCCGGCGGCAGCGGTGCTGACGGCGCGCCGAAGCGTGATCCGGGGCGCTTCCCGGTATCCGCGGCGGCGGGTCTTCTCCGATTCGGCCCGGGTCGGGCGGCGCGCCGCGGTGCGGTCACGCGGAGCGGTGCGGCGCAGCCCGAAACGCTGCTCCGCGGCCCGGCAGGCCTCGCCGACGCGGTAGTAGTCGTTCCAGGTCTGGGGCCGCGTCCCGTCCTGGCGGGCCAGCATGGCCACGACGTGAATGTGATCCGGGGCGTGCCGGACCGCGATCCAGCGGACCGCGTCGTCTTCCTGGCCGTATGGGGCCAGGCCTGTGTGGTGCATGACGTCGCAGATGACCTGCGCCCACTCGTCGTCGGAGAGGAGCCGGTCGTCCGGGGCGGCCCGGACGGAGCAGTGCCACACCGGGCGGGGTGATCCGCGTGAGCCGAGGGCGGTGTGGGGTTGCTGGAGCAGGCCGTTCAGGTGGCGGAAGTCGCGGTAGCCGTCGTCGCGGAGCGGAGGTTCCAGTTCGGCGGGGTGGCGCCACCCGGCGACGATGTGCGGGTCGGTGTGCTCCGCGCTCCGGCCAGGCCCGAACAAGTAGTAGATCAGTCCGGATACACGTGTGCCGTGTGGGCTGATCTTCCCGATCACGAGCGGATCTTCTTCCGGACGTCTTCGGCGGCCTGGTCGAGGAGCCTGGTGCGGCGGATGCTTTCGGCCGCGTACGGGAGAAGGTCGCCGCTGCGCTGGCCGGTGGCGTTCAGCTTCGCCACGGCCTGGTTGACGCCGATCCGCCGGACCAGCCCGGCGGCCCGGATGAACTCCCCGAGCGCGTCCCGCAGCGGCGACTCTCCTGGGGCAGTGCCGCTGCGGGCGGCGGACAGAACTACCTGTGCCGCGTAGGCGCCCTTGGCCATCCCGGCCCTCGCGGCGGCGGCACCCACCTCAGCGAACTCCTCGTCGCTGAGATCGAACCGCACCGTGCGCGAGCGCTTGACCGGCTGGCGGGACCTCCGCCGCGGCCTCGCGGTCGCCGCTGACGGACTGTCCTGCATACTGTCCATGACCCTTGTATCGCCCCGTTTTCTGACGTCTTCTGCGAGTGCTGCCACTTAATGCGAGCGCCATCGGCGATTACGGCATTCGCTCTGGCACCTGATTGTAAAGGCCATTGTGCGACTTCGGACCGCGCCGGTCCAGAGTTAGCTGAACGTTAGGCCATATCTTGCTCCGGTCGTTTGTTGTCGGCTCGACGCCTAAGGAATGACCGCCTGCTTCCGGCAAGCACGGCGGATTTAATGGAGTCTTACTTAGGCCCAATTGCATTCGGGAGAGTTCTCCGTCGTTCAGCACAGTTGACTTCCCTGGCAGCAAGCAGGCCGCGACGAGAACGGAGGCCGTTGCCCAGGCGTCGTCGCGATCCCGCGCTGCATCCTCCGCGGCGGGTGAGGCAGCCGGGGCTGCGTCCGTCTACGGTGAGGATCGCCCGTGAGACTCCCGCACCGCGGCAGCTCCGCTCGGGCCAGCGAACGGGGTGATGATGACCGAGGTATCGCTTGATGAACTAGGCCCGGTCGACTACGTGGTCGTCGAGTTCCCGGCGGGAGCGAGCAACTTCACCGGCGAGATGGCGGCAGAGCTGCGGAAGCTGGTCGACTCTGGCACCATCCGGGTGATCGATGTGCTGATCCTGACCAAGGACGCGGATGGCGTCGTCGAGGCGACCGAACTGTCCGACGTTGAAGACGGCGGCGAGTTGCAGGCACTTGAAGCTGAGCTGGGAGAACTGCTAGCCGCGGACGATGTCGAGAACCTGGCCGCCGCGATGGAGCCGGGCAGTACCGCCGGGGTGCTCATCTGGGAGAACCTGTGGGCCGCGTCCTTCGCTGCCGCGGCACGGCGGTCGGGTGGCCAGTTGATCGCCGACGGGCGGATTCCCATTCAGGCGATCATTGCCTCGATTGAGGCCGACCAGGCAACCGCCACGACGGGAGACTGAAATGCCGCTCAGGCCAGCACGCGCCGGAAGGGTCGGCGTCATCCGCGCCCCGGTCGCCAAGACCGCAGTAGTAGCCTCCGCCGTGACACCCGGGCGCGGCGCTCCAGTGGCCAAGACCGCGGTGGTAGCTGCGGCCGTCTCACCTCGGGTGGGCCGCCGCCGAATCTAGGCCTTGCGCTCCGCGTCTTACGGGGGAAATACCTGCACACCCCGCTCCGGTGACCGCATCGCCGCGGTCGCTGTCGCACTTTCTGCGTCCCGATCGTGGCGCCAAGACCGATAACGGTCCGTGAGGTCGGACGTGGGCATTTCCTGGAACGGTGAACGGACCTGGGTGCTGTCTTAGATTTCGGTCGTGGCTTCAGCCTTGCCGTCCCTGACAGCGGCCTGGAGCGCGGCGTAGTCGCGTTCGTTCTGGTCGGCGTAGGTTTCGGCGAAGTCGGCGATCGCCTGGTCGAATTTGGCCGAACCGCCGAGGTAGGCGGCCAGGGCGATGCGGTCACCGGAGCGGGCGTGCGCCCGGGCGAGGGTCCACCCGCACAGCCGGGCGTAGATCGTCATGCCCGCGGGGAGCATCTGCTCGATCGGCACGGAGAATTTCCAGTCCTTCAGCTGGCGGACGTAGAAGTCCCGGTCCGCGCCGTCGGGGGCGCGGACGCGGGTCCAGCCCAGGAAGATGTCGCTTTGGGCTTGCATCAGGTGCTGCCCGGCGACGACACGCTCGCCCTGGTTGGTGTACCGGCTGCGCCCGCAGTAGCCGGCGAGAACGGACGGCTGGGCCTCCTTGGCCTGCAGGAACAACGGCTCTTCGCCATCCAGGGCGTCCATCAGCAGAACCCAGGCGCGGGTGCCGACACTGCCGACCCCCACCACCTTGCGGGCCACCTGGACCAGGGTGAACTGCTCCAGCAGGTGCCGCCGGTCAGACTGCAGGGTGCGCCGGTATTTGCCGAGCACGGAATGGAGCAGCTTGTATAGCGCGTCGGCCTGCACGTCGGCGAAGACCTCTTCGACCGGGACGATCATCGGCGGGTCGCTGATGATCCGCCGCTGCCCGTCGACCACGGTGGTCAGCTTGCGCAGCGCTTTCGTGCTGTCGCTTGTGTGCGCCTTGGCCAGCAGTGCCTCGGCAGCCTTGAACCTTTTTGCCTTGACCTGGGACCGGAACTCGCTGAGGGCCGGCTCGATGTCCAGGTGGGCGTACCAGACGTCCAGGAGCGGCTGCCCGGCGAAGCCGCGCATCGCCGTGCGGTAGCCCTCGGCCGCCGCCAGGACGATCTTGCGGCGGGCCTTGGCCGGGAACCCGTTGTCGCGTCCTGCCACCGTCAGGCTCGCGGCCAGCCGCTTGACGTCCCACTCGAACGGGCCGGGCAGGGTCTCGTCGAAGTCGTTGACGTCGAAGACCAGCCGCCGCTCCGGCGACGCGAACGCGCCGAAGTTCGACAGGTGCGCATCCCCGCACAGCTGTACCCGCAGCCCCGAAGCGGGCGTGCTGGCCAGATCGGCCGCCATCGGCAGCGCCGCTCCCCGGTAGAAGGTGAACGGCGACACCAGCATCCGCCCGTGCCGGACCGGCATCAGCTCCGGCACCCGCGACGCCGCCTGGCTCAGCAGCAGCGCGACCGGATCCCGCGACCTGCCAGGGCGGAACTCGGCATTCGCCTCGAGCGGGGCCACCTTCCTGGCATCCTTGCCCCGGGCCACCCGGTCCGTGCGGCTCATATGCTCCACCGTCCCGGTCTGCGCTGGACCCCGCCGGGTCGTCACCGTCATAGCCACTCCCTCCGGGGCCGCAGCGGGGCGATGCCCGCTGGCCGGTACGCATCACGGATGGCTCCGCTGGTGCTAGTGCCAGAGAATCACGCCACGCAGGCGCCGGGGTCCCCCTGCGGGGGTGAACCACGGCAGCCCCGTGGTGGTGGCCGTTGCTGTATTTCCGCGGGCGAGTTTGGCCAGACGGGTTCGCAGATCTGCGGTTCGTTCGATTGGCCCGGTCTGCTCGGATCCCTGGCCGCACCGTGGGTCAATGCCAGGCCGCCAGGGAGGACCTTCGGCCCTGTACCATTGCCGGCTCGCGTCCTACCGTCCCTGCGACGGAAGATCCGTCGCCGTTCCAAGCAGCGGGAAGTGCCTGAGCGCCAGTTGGTCGCATTACCTCGCAGGCGCCCTGAGCCGATCGGGGGTGATCACGATGCCACGGATGTTGCGGCGCGCCGCGGTTGCGGGGGCCACCGCCCATGTGGCGTCCAGGCGCGGGCAGGCCAAGGCTGAGGCAGCTCAGCAGGAGGACGCGGCCGCCGCGCCGCCGCCCCCATCCGTCGAGGGAAGCAGAAGATCCCCACGCCTGATCACCCTGGGTTCATTCCGAGTCCGGGCTGCTGCTCGGCGGACACATTGTTCATCGTCATCTGGGTCGCACTTCTGGCCCGGGAGGAGAGCGATCGATGGGCCATCATCATGACGAGGCCGAGGAGGAGCAGGTTCCGTTCCGGCTGGAGGGCGCTTCGGGGGCAGGCGGTCACATTGTGGTGACCGTGGCCAAGCGGCGGTGGCTGGATGAGCATCTGCAGCGCCAATGGCGCAGGCCGCCCACGGCCGCCGAGTCGGACAGGTTCGTGGCTGACTTTGTACGCGAGGAGGTCTTGTACCGTGAGGCGCTCGCGCTCGGCCTCGATCGCGATGACCTGGTGGTGCGGCGGCGGCTGGTCCAGAAGATGGAGATGCTCGCGCTCCGCGACGCGCCCGGGATCAGCGAGTCTGACCTGATGGATCACTACATCGCGCACCGTGCCGACTATGCCCACCCGGAGTCGGTGTCGTTCCGGCAGGTGTTCTTCAGCGCCGCCTCTCGCGGCGCTGATGCGCGCGCATCGGCAGAGGCCGCGCTGGGTGAACTGCGGGGTGACGGGGCGGATGGGCTGGGTGATCCGCCGCCGGTGCCGCCTGAGGTGAGCGACTGGACCCGGCCCATGGTGGAGGCCCGGTTCGGGGCGGACTTCGCCGCGTCGGTCTTCGCGGCCGGGACGGGTGGCTGGTCCGGCCCGATGGCGTCGGCCTACGGCTACCACCTGGTGCGGGTGACCCGGCACGCGCCCGCCCAGGTGCCCGACTTCGCCGAGGTCGCCAGCCGGATCGCGACCGACCTGGACGCGGCACGCCGCGCGGCGGCCCTGGACCGCATCTACGCGGAGGTCCGGGACGCCTACCAGGTCGAGATCGAGCCTGCGGAGGGCGCGACCCCCGCACACATCTCGCGTTCCCAGGCGCATGGTGACCACCCCCAGGTGCTCAGTGAAAGGACTCCGTCATGAGCACACCCGCGAATCCGCTGCGGAACCCTTACTTCGGGGAGCTGCACGTACATACCGCCTGGTCGCTGGACGCGTTCGTCCTCGCGGCGCTGAACGGCCCCGACGAGGCGTTCCGCTACGCCAGGGGCGAGCCCGCCCGCTCGTCGCTGAACAACACGGAGGAGAACCGCCTGTCGCGGCCGCTGGACTTCGCGGCGGTCACCGAGCACGCCGAATGGCTGGGCGAGTACGGGCTCATCGTCGACCCGGACTACCTCCCGGAGGACCCAGAGGCCCGCGAGCGGGTGAAGCGGTACCGCGCGACGCAGATTCCTGGCGACGATGGCCGGGCCGGGGATGTCCACGACATGGTGGAGGTGGTCATCTCCGGGATGGTCCGTCCCGATCCCACCCGGCTCAACCTCGGGGCGCCGGAGAAGGAAGTGCTGGAGGCGGCCCGGACGATCTGGCGGCGGATCGTCCAGATCGCCGAAAGCCACAACGATCCGGGCCGGTTTACGACGCTGAACGGGTTCGAGTGGACGCCCACCCCGGGCGGGGTCAACTTCCACCGGGTCATCATCTTCCGCGGCAACGACGTCCCCGACCTGCCGCTGAGCAATTACGAGGCCAGCCACCCCGAACAGCTGTGGGACTGGCTGGAAACCGCCGCCGGCGGCCCCGGCAACGCGGTGGCGATCACCCATAACGCGAACTTCAGCAACGGCGAGATGTTCAACCCCCGCTACAGCGACGGCCGGGAAATCGACGAGGCCTACGCCCGCCGCCGGGCGCTGTGGGAGCCGCTCGCGGAGATGTTCCAGAGCAAGGGCTCATCGGAGACCACGCCCGCGCTGTCGCCCGGCGATGCGTTCGCGGGCTTCGAGATCGTCGCTTCCCAGGCGTTCCAGCAGGTTTCCGGCTCGGCGACCGCCTCCACCGGCCAGATGAGGTGGGCGACCGTCCGCGGCGGCCTGGCGGAAGGGCTGCGCCAGCAAGAGCGCATCGGCGTCAACCCGTTCCCGATCGGGTTCGTCGGCGGCAACGACGGCCACTCGGGAACACCAGGCAACAGCGAGGCCAAAGACTGGACCGGCGGGAACGCCTACCTCGACGACACCGCCGACCTGCGCCTGCTCGGGGTGGTCGAGGGAGGGCTTCCCTCAGTGCTGCTGAACCCGGCCGGGCTGACCGGGGTCTGGGCCACCGAGAACACCCGCGACGCCCTGTTCGACGCGCTGCGCCGCCGCGAGACGTTCGCCACCAGCGGGGTGCGCCTGATGCCCCGGCTGTTCGGCGGATGGGACCTCAGCGACGCCGACGCCAGTAACCTCGCCGCGGCCGGATACCGCAGGGGCGTGCCGATGGGCTCCGAACTGCCCGAACGGCCAGATAATGCCGCCGGGCCGACGTTCCTGGCCTACGCGGCCAAGGACGCGCTGGGCGCCAACCTGGACCGCATCCAGATCATCAAGTGCTGGACCACCCGGGGCATGCTCTTCGAGAAGGTGTACGACGTGGCCGCCTCCGGTGGCCGGGCACCCGACCCGCGGACCGGCGCGCTGCCGCCGGTCGGCGACACCGTCGACATCACCCAGGCCACCTACCGCAACGACATCGGCGCGGCCGAGCTGTCCGCAGCGTGGACCGACCCGGAATTCGATCCCTCTCTGGCGTGCGTCTACTACGCGCGGATCCTGGAAATCCCGACGCCGCGCTGGTCCACCTACGACGCCGTCAAGCACGGCAGGCAGCTCCCGGCGAGCGTGCCAGCCAGCGTCCAGCAGCGCGCATGGACCTCGCCCGTGTGGTACACACCCAGCGAGCAGGACCGTGCTGGCAGGCCGGCCTCCGAGGGTATGTACACCGTCGCCGAGCTCGCCGACCGGGGCATCCGCCCGATGACCGACGAGGAGATCCGCGCCGTGACCGTGGGGCGGACCGTGCGGTCGGTGAACCTCCTCACCGGGTTCGAGGCCACTCTGCACTACGGCGCGGACGGCAACCGGTCCCTGATGGGCCTCGGCGACCGCCCGGTCGTCACCCCGTATGAGATCCGCGACAGCAGACGCATCGAAACCACCCTGCTCGGCGAACGCATGTCAGTCGCGCTGTTCTCCGTCGACGGCCGCACCCTCGGGGCCAGAGATGACGAAGCCGGCTACGTCAACTACGAAGCATTCACCACGGGCTGATCACGGCGGACGACCTGATCCGGATGGCTGAGCTGATGCGCCAGTACGGGGGGTCCCCCTGGTGTGGCCGATGCATCGGTGGTTTCCGCTGCGGAACGGCTCGGGGATGGCGAGGTGGCCACGCTCGATGATCGCCACTTCCGCGCAGTGACCGTAGACCACCGGCCCGCACTGAAACTGCTTCCCTGACCACAGGTTCCGCCTGTCCACCGGATGCTCAAACTTCGGCAGCCACGCTCACCGTCCGGCCTCTGCCCAGCTGGGTCGGTGTCCGGTCACGATCCATGCGCCGCCTGTGCTGAACGGCTGCAGCTGATACCCGAGTTGCTCCAGCACCTGGGCGAGGGCGCGATTCATGGCGTCGTGCGCGCCGTGGTACTCCGATGACCGGTTCCAGTCGAGCGAGAGCAGGTTATGGGTTGTCCAGGACACCGCGATGCCGCCCTCGCCGCTCGGGTCGTGGCTGCGGGCGACTGGCAGCAAGCACACGCCGCCGAGGCGGTACAGCGGATGGTGCTGGGTGGGTGCAGTGATGGAGGGTGAACCCGGCTTCGGTCAACGCCCGGGCGATGTCGCGGGCCAGCGGGTCGTCGGCGCGCAACCGATGGCCGTAGCTGTCGGCCAGCCGCCCCACCGCGTCAGCCAACTCCTCGCGCTCAGCGAGGGCCCGCAACGGGCCGAGGTCCGGCGGTTCGTCACCGACGTATTCCTCCTCCGTATAGCTCGCCCTGAGCTGGTTGGAACGCTTCTTCGACATGCTGCTCCTCCTTGATCAACTGGGAGGAATTTGGGAGATCACAACGTGTGCGACCGTGCCCAAACCCCTTTCAACTGGGTTGAAGAGGAGCTTCTGAACTGGCCTTTTATCATTCACCGTGGTCGGCGTGAGGATCGGCCCGGGTTTGCAAGCGGGGGGTCAGGGGTTCGAGTCCCCTTAGCTCCACCAGGCAAAACACCCCGGCCAAGATCGCTGGCCGGGGTGCTCGTGCCATTCACGTGCCATTACCCGGCTGGGACCAGCACGCCGCCCAGGCCGTCATCGTCGTCATCCGGCCGGTCCTCGCCGCCCTCCTTGGAGGTCTCGATCTGCCTGTCCAGCACGTCAGCGATGGCGCGGTCAGCGGCGGCTGTGGCGTGCTGGTAGATCATCGCGGCGCGGGAACACGTCCGCCATGCTCACGGCAAACCGTGAGCCATTCCGTAGGGCCATTGCCCTTCACCTCCAGTTGAGGAACGCTTCTGCCTCCCATCCTAGGATCCTAGGACTACAGAAGCGAGACTGTGGAGGGTTACCGGACGGAGACAGGTTGCTTACTGCAGGAGTGCGCGCAGCTCAGCGGCCTCGGCCAGCAGCCGGGCCTCCGGAATCTGCCGGTCCGGCTGCTGGGCGGACAGCGGGAACGGCTGGCCGGGCCGGGGATCTACGGTGAACCGGGGCAGCAGGTGAGTGTGCAGATGGGGCATCGAGTTGCCCAGCGTCTCGTAATTCATCTTCATCGGGCCATACGCCTGGATCAGCGCCCGGGCCACGGCCAGGACCTCGGCCCAGTACCCGGCCGCCTCTTCCGCGTCCAGCTCGGTTGGCTCGTTGACATGGCGGCCCCGCCAGATCACCAGCGTGTACCCGGGCTGCACATCAGCACGCTGGAGATACGCGTCGGTGTAGCGGCCCTGCAGGATCCGGATCCCGTAGCGGTTGGCGTCCGGGCGGCCGCCTTCGCACATCTCACAGCCGATGCCCTGGGTCAGCTCGGCCCAGTTCTTCGGCCACTCACCCACCGGGGTTGCCGTCCTGTTCCCACTCGAAGGCGAACTCGTGCCGGTCACCGGCATACAGGTCATCAGCAACCTGCAGAGTCCGCCCCCCGGGGTCGTAGTCGATGTGCAGCATCCGCACCACCGGCACACCGGGGTCCAGCTCCAGAAGCCGGGACTCCTCCGGCGAGGGCATCCGCGCGGCCAGCAGCTCCACGCCCCGGGCGAACACATGGCCCAGGTCCTCGATCAGGTTGTCCGGACCCTCGGGCAGCGCATCCGGGGATTCCAGCCGTGTCCCGGCAGCCAGCCACAGCGGGTAGTAGCTGGCCGAGATGACGGCGGGCACGCCATCCAGGAGCTGCAGGCGTTCCCGGATCACCGCCTCGTCCCCGGGAGGGCACTGCAGCCACTCCGCGACATCAGCCGGGACGGGCCCGCGGCCTGTGCGCAGCATCCGCCGCGACGGCGTCTGTCCCTGCGCGAGCGCCTCGGTGTCGAACTCCGGTTTCCCGGAGGCACGGTGCGAGGCATGCCGGTGCGTCGAGGACACCCGGCGAAGGGGCTGCCGGTCCCGGACATAGGAGCCGAACCCTTTGCGGGTCACCACCAGGCCTTCACCCGACAGAGCGGCCAGGGCGGCACGGACGGTCGTACGGCTCACCCCGTACTCCTGCTGGAACCCGCTCTCGGTGGGGAGCTGGCTCCCCGGCCTTCTCTGGCCCTCCTGAATCTCCGCCCGCAGCAGGTCCGCTAGCTGTAGCGCCAGCGGGCGATCAGATCGAGGGTCAAGGCGCTGCGTCATCATCCGCCTGCCCGTGCTAGGTCAGCCCTGTAGTGCTAGCACTACAGGCCAGCGTACCGGCCGCAAGATCGCATGCACAGCCCGGAACCCAGAAGGACACACCGGCACCCAGCGCCACCTGCGCGCCGCGTTGCCGAATTGAGCCGTATTTGATCAAGGCGGCGCCTGCTGGCGCCGCTGGCCCGGCGCCAGCGCCGCGGGCTCTGCCTTGGGAGGCCCGCCCGCGGCGCACGCCGGGCCACCCGCCACAGGACCGGCTGATCAAGCGGCAATACGGAACTGGCAAGGTGCCGTGCGAGCCGCCTTCCTCGCGCCCGATTGTCCAGCTCGTGACTGCAGCGCCAGGGATGGGCGGCCTATCGGGAAGACGCCGGGACCGGGAATCCTGGCCTTTACGGTGCGCCGGTCAGGGCTGCTTTCGCCCGGTAAGGAGCAGATATTCCCAGTCCATGACGGTGGTTCCGGTGCCGTGATCGTGGCGGCGGGCGAGGTCGGCGAGTTCCTGGTCGAGCGCGGCGGTGCGGGCCGGGTCGGCAGCGATGTTCCGGTAGGCGGCGATGGTCGGCCCGTAGCGGCCCTTGAAGTAATCCCGGAAGTCCTCGGGCCGGGCGAACAGGCCGACGCGGACAGTCTCGCGCCGTACCGACACGTCGCGGACCCGATCGCCGAGCAGTGCGCGGACGTGGTCTTCGCGGCCCCACGTCGGAGGTGGCTGCGCGCCAGGCGGAGGCGGGGGGGCGTATGGCTTCATGGCCGAGAACATCTGGCCGATGAAGCCTTCCGGAGTCCAGTTGAGCAGGCCGACGGTGCCTCCCGGGCGGCATACCCGGACTATTTCATCGGCACTGACCTGGTGGTGCGGGGCGAACATGACCCCCAGGCAGGACATGACGACATCGAACTCGCCATCACCGAACGGAAGCGCCTCGGCGTCGGCCTGCCGCCACTCCAGCTCCATGCCCTGCTGCGCGGCCTGCCGCTGCCCGGCGGCCAGCAGTTCAGGGGTCAGGTCACTGGCGACTACGCGGGCCCCGGCGTGAGCGGCGGGAATCGCGGCGTTGCCAGATCCAGCAGCCACATCCAGCACCCGGTCTCCCGCCCGCACCCCGCACGCGGTAACGAGGATCTGCCCCAGCCCGGGGATGATGTCGGTGGCCAGGGCGGGGTAATCGCCCAGCGCCCACATCGCGCGGTGCTTCTCTTTCAGCGTCCGGTCAGCCTCGGTCGCGGCAGTCGGTGCGGTCATGACGCCCCTCCTCAACGTGTCCCTGGCGGCCGTGGGCGGGCTGCCACAGGAGCGACGGTAGGACGCGGCCGGGGCGCGCAGCTAGTACATGATCTGTACTAGGACTCGGCCTGATCCAAGGCCAGGGTTACCCTGCTGGGCATGGGCTCCTCTTACCACCAGTTCTGCCCGGTCGCCAAGGCCATGGAGCTGCTAGACGAGCGGTGGACCATGCTGATCGTCCGCGAGCTGGTAACTGGCAGCCAGCATTTCAACGAGCTGCGCCGCGGGGTGCCGCGGATGTCTCCCACCCTGCTGTCCAAGCGGCTGCACCAGCTCACCCGGGCCGGGATCGTGGACCGGCACGACAACAGCGGCGACGTGCGCTATGTGCTCACCGCCGCAGGCCGCGAGCTGCACCCGGTGGTCGAGGCGCTGGGTGCCTGGGGCATCCGCTGGATCGGGGAAATCGGCGATGAAGATCTCGACCCCAAACTGCTGCTGTGGGACATGCACCGCAACATCGACCACCAGGCTGTCCCCAAGGAGCGGACCGTGGTCAGCTTCAGCTTCCCCGACGTGCTCCCGCCCGCACGCTATTGGTGGCTGGTAATCACGCCCGAGGACGCCGACGTCTGCGACGCTGACCCCGGCTACCCCGTCTCGGTCACCATCACCGCCACCCTGCTGAACATGACCCGGATCTGGCGGGGAGACCTCAGCTGGCCCGACGCCCTGCACATCGCAGCCGTCACAATCGACGGACCAGCACAGCTACGCCGCGCCGTCCCCCAGTGGTTCACCCTCTCCGCATTCGCCGCAGTGGACCGGCCCGGATAACAGACAGGGCAGGGGTCCTGATTAATCTCAGCTCCGGGCGGTGGGCCGCTGAGTGTACGTGCGCGCCCCTCCAGACCCAAGCGCGACTGTGCCCGGAGGACAACCAGCACAGGCGGAAAGGCGCCGGTCAACGTACACGCGAAGTCACGCTTCACCCTGGAGGCCTTAGGCGTCCTTACCCCCGCTGTCCTATTGTCCGGGGCGAGCAGAACCCGTCAAGCGACAGGGGCAGACCGGCGGCCGGCTCGCCGTGGTCCTCATCGCCGGGACACTGCCCGGGGTCATCGCCGGGTCGGTCATCCGCGTGGAATTGCTCCCAAGTCCGCACGTCTTCGACTTCGTTGTCGCGGCGGTGCTGCTGCCGCTCGGCGTCTGGCTGGCGCTGACCAGGCCAGCCCGCCCCGGTGGTGAAGCGCGGCCGGCCCGGGTCGTGTCGCTGCCGGTGCTAATCCTGCTGGCGGCGATGGTGGGCTGCGTGGGAGGTATTTACGGGATCGGCGGCGGGTCGATCCTGGCCCCCATCCTGATCGGCACCGGACGGCCACCGAAAGAAGTCGCGCCCGCCGCGCTGGCCTCTACGTTCGTGACCTCGGTGGCAGGCGTGGTGACGTTCATGATCTTGTCGATTCATCACCATGGGTCGGTCGCTCCCGACTGGCCCACCGGACTCGCGCTCGGCATCGGTGGCCTGGCGGGCGCCTACACCGGCGCCCGGATCCAGCGGCGCCTCCCCGACCTGCTGATCAGGCGCGTGATGGGGATTCTGGTGATCGCGATCGGTGCGCGGTACCTGTGGTCCGGCCTCGGCTGACACCCATGATCATGAAGAACCCGGATTCAGCTCACCCGCGGCGCCACTTTTCCTAGCAACAGCCCGCACCCCGCCACGACTGCCTGCCCTCCCACACTGACCACCCAGCGATACCCAGAGCGACGAGAGGATCGGCCGGCCAGCCACCCGGCCAGACCGCGACGACGATCAGGCCGGCCAGGACGGCCGTGGCCTGCGCCGCGCACATCAGGTTCTGGGTCCCCTCACCGGCCGTGGCGCCAGAATCCAGGCGCTGGCCCAGGCGCCGCTTGGCCATCCCCAGCACCGGCATGACGACCACGCTCGACGCGGTGACGACGATCCCGAGCGCCGACGTGACGGCCGGATGGTGCCCGGCCAGGTCACGGAAAGCCTCCACGGCAACGTAGGGGGCCAGCAGCCAGAAACTGACCGCGACAGCCTTCTGGGCCCGCCGTTCCGCAGTCTCTGACAGGGTCCGGGACCCGGTGAACCGCCAGATGACGATCACGCTGGCCAGCGCCTCGATACCGCTGCCCAGCGCCCAGCCCACCAGGGCGATAGAGCCTGCAGCGAAACCCGCGATCAGGCCGGCGACGCCCTCGGCAGTCATCCACGCCAGCGATGTCCAGGCCAGCCAGCGCGCATAGCGGGCCGCGCGCAGCCAGCTCTCCCCACGGCTGGCTGACGGCGCAACCGCGCAGTCATCGCAGCAGGCAGCCGTGACCAGCGCCTCACTGCGGCGTGCCTCCAGGGACATCAGATGACCGCCTCTGCCATTCCCAGCACCAGGCTGGACAGCATGTCCAGGACCCGTGGTCACAAGCCGATCGTAACTGGCGTTCCCACGGCAGGCCCAAGCCCATCAGCACCTCGGCCTCGCCTCTGGTGACTTTCCCGCACCCACATCGGCGAGCAGCAGGTTAGCGCTGAGCCCAGCCGAGGCCTGTGCGGAAGCCGGTCAGGCTCCCATGGCGGTACTGCGGCGTGCGAGGAGGGTGACGTCGCGTCACAAGCCGTGGCGGCTGCCGATGCGCAGACGGGTGCCGACGATACGGTAGCCAGCCCGCTGATCGAGGCGGAGGCAGGGCGGTGTTCTCGGAGGGGAATGCCGGTCTGGATGGCCCAGAAGCCGGCGGCGTCGGCCGAGCCGGTGAGCGCAGCCAGCAGCGCGCCGCCTACGCCGCGGCCCAGAGGCGTCCGGGCGCACGTAGACGGAGTGCTCGGTCACGTCGCGGTACACCGCCGGGGTGACACGGGACTGGCCGCTACCCGAGCCCAGCATCTCTCCGGTGACGGCGACGGCCACGTGCCGGGGCAGGTTGCCCTGATCGAAGACATCCCAGCCCGGGCGGCGGCTCGAAGCTGGCATCGCGGGTGTTCAGCCCGGCGTGGCCGGGACATTGTGGTCGCCGTCAGCAGATGGCCTCGGTGGCGCCGTCGATGACCAGGGCTTGGCCGTCTCGGAGCGTCCGGTGCGGGACGCCAGCGGCGGCGTACCGGGCGGCGACCTGATCGCAGGCTGCGTTTTCGGGGTGATCGGGGGATCGGTAGTGCGGCACGATCGCGTAGGGCAGCACGCCAAGGCCGTCGAAG
>DATCFY010000220.1:0-18391 GCA_036509255.1 Streptosporangiaceae bacterium | reverse complement strand
CTGGCCGAGGATGATCACCTGGCCGAAAGCGCGATGGCCGCTATCAGTGCCAACCGCGGCGAGCTGCGGATGGTCCTGGTAACGGGCCGGGTTCTCGATGACCTGGAGGCCACGTTCCCCGGGCTCAGGAGTGAGTTCGATGCGCTCGTCACCGAAAACGGCGCGGTGCTGCACACCCGATCCGGCGTAAGGCTGCTGGCGGGCCCGGTCGAGCCGTCGGTCGGCCGTGTGCTGGCAGAAAGGGGCGTGACGGCCCGCGCCGGGCAGGTGCTGCTAGCGATCGCCGGGGACGACGCTGCTGCGGCCGTAGACGTGATCAACGGCCTGGGCCTCGACTACCAGGTGGTGCGCAACCGCGGCGCCGCGATGATCCTTCCGGCCGGGGTGACCAAGGGAACCGGGCTGCTGGCGGCATTGGACGAACTCGGCCTATCCGCACACAACACAGTCGCGGTCGGTGACGCGGAAAACGATCTGGCGCTGCTGCAGGCCGCCGAGGTCGGGGCTGCCGTCGCCAACGCTGTGCCATCGCTGGCTGCGCACGCGGACCTGCACCTCGGGTCGCGTAACGGTGCGGGCGTCGCCGAGTTGCTGACCGGGCCGCTCCTTGCGGGCCAGCAACCGCTGTGCCCCAGACGGCGCTGGATTCAGATCGGCACCTTCGACGACGGCCAGCGCGTTTTGGTGCCCGGTTCCCAGGGCAGCGTGCTGATCGCCGGGGACACCGGCGCCGGCAAAAGCTACCTGGCCGGGCTGCTGGCCGAACGGTGGATCGACGCCGGTTACACCGTCCTCATCATCGATCCTGAAGGGGATCATGTCGGGCTGGCGCAACGCCCCGGAGTGCTCCTGGTCGACGCCGCTGAACACCTGCCCAGTCCGACCGACCTGCTCGCCAGCGCGCGCCCGGGGCGGGCCAGCCTGGTACTGGACCTATCCGGCGTGCCGGAGGCCGGGAAGCTCGGCTACCTGCGCCGGCTGCCTGCCGCCATCGCCGCCGCACGAGGCGGGCACGGCATCCCGCACTGGGTCATCACCGATGAGGCGCATCTCGCCCTGAGCGGTGCTGCTGGCCCGCCGCCCGGCCCGGGGCTGGCCGAACCTGGCACCTGCCTGGTCACCTGGCAGCCGGGCACCTTGCCCGGTGCCTTCCGCAATTCCGTCGATCTCACCCTCGACACCGCGGGAACACCTTCACCAGCTGCGAACACGTCGGCAGCTGTCCCGCGCGCCACCGTGTCAGCAGGTGGCCGACCGGCCCGGCCGTTCGCCGTCGACCACAGGATCAGCCCGCACGTGCGCCACCAGCACAAGTACACAGCCAGCGCGCTCCCGCCCCACCGCCGGTTCTACTTCCACACCAGCGGCGAGCCGACGGCAGCCGCGACCATGGAAGAGTTCAGCCGCCAGCTCCGGCACTGCGACCCGGCCGTCCTCGGCTACCACCTGTCCCGCGGCGACTTCTCCCGCTGGATCAACGACACCCTCGCCGACCACAGCCTGGGCAGCGAACTCGCCGCGATCGAGCGCGACCTCAGCCTCCGCCAGGTCGCAGAACTCGAACGAGCCCGCCGGCGGATCATTGGGGCTATTGACAGCCGCTACCTGGGCACCGCAGAACCGCGGGGCCACGGTCGGGCGTCGGCGTTACCGCCGACTTCCTCCGTGAGTGCTCTGGGGCAGCCGCCTTGGGCTCCATGCCCTCTGCAGCAGAAGGCCAGGGGTCGGAGGCGGCGGGCGGTGGCCGGGACACGGTCACGCTGGAATATTCAAGGAGTTACGTCCGGTGGTCAACGCCCGGACAGGAAGGCGACCCCGCTAGCCAGGGTGGCGAGTTGCGGGTAGTCGTCCTCGTCGATGCGCTTGCCGGACCGCTCGCTGAGCATCTCCACAAAGTTCAGGAAGTCCAGCGAGTCCAGTCCGAGCGTGTCGCGAAGGTCAGCATCCGGGGAGAGAGCATCCAGGTCGGCGTCCGGCGCGATTTCGCCGAGCACGCTCTTGATCGTCTTGCTTGCTTGTTCGGGTGTCACAGCTCCTCCGGTTGTTGCAGCAGGTCCGCGAGAACGGCCAGGAACCTGGCGCCGGTGTAGCCGTCGGTAGCCCGGTGATCGGCGGCCAGGGTGGTGGCGATAAGCGGCCGGACACCGAGCAGCCCGCCGACCGCCCATGGCCGCTCGGTGATCTTGCCGAACCCGGCTAGCGCGACTTGTGGTGGGTAGATCACGCCGGTAACCGACTCGACGCCCTGGTCTCCGAGGTTTGTCACGGTGATGGTCGCGTCTGTCAGCTCCGAGCCGCGGACCCGGCCGGCGCGGGCCCGGCTTGCCAGGTCACGCAAACGCGTCATCAGCTCACTAGCCGGAAGGTCAGCGGCGTCGTGGATGGCGGGGGTGATCAGGCCGCCACCCCGCAGCGAGATGGCCACGCCCAGATGGACGCTCGGGGCCGGGACGAAGTGATCCTCGATCCAGAAACCGTTCAGTTCTGGTACCTGGCGGGCGGCCAGGGCGGTGGCCTTGAGCAGCAGCGCTGCCGGGACCATCCGCGCGGACATCTCGGCGCTGCGGTTGCGTTCACGCAGCCAGGTCAGTGCAGTGGCCATGTCGACGGTGTTGCTGACGTAGTAGTGCGGGATCTCCCGCTTGGACCGGGACATCAGCCGGGCGATCGCGTGCCGCATCGCCTCCGCTTTTTCCGGCCGCCGGGATATGGTCTCTGGCCCGTGCGGCTGCCGGGCTTCCCGCGCCGGGGCAGCTGGCTGCCAGGTCTCCCGTGCTGGCCCTCCAGCGGACACCGCGCGCCGGACGTCATCGGCACGCACCACGCCGCCGGGGCCGGTTCCGGTGACCGCGCTCAGGTCAACGCCAAGGTCCGCAGCCACCCGGCGGGCGAGCGGTGTCACGCGGTCCCGCCCGGGCGCTGCTGCGGCCTGCTCCACATCGCTACGGGTGATCGCTCCGCTGCGGCCACTGCCGCGCACTGTGGCCAGATCGACGCCCAGTTCCGCGGCTGCGTGCCGGACCACCGGCGTTGCGTTCGGCATGCGGCGGGCTGGTGTCTGTGTCACCGCTGCGATCGGCCGCCCGCCGACCGGCTGGACCGGCTGACCCGCTGCCGGTGCTGCCGGTTGGCCGTCGGCCGGCGCTGCCGGCTGGCCAGCTGACGGCGCTACTGCGAGCTCGGGCCCGGCTGCGCCTGCTCCGGGAGTAGCTTCCCGGATCACCGCGAGGACCGTGCCCACCGGAACTGTGTCACCGGCCGGGGTAACCAGCCGTTCGATGGTCCCGGTATGGAACGACTCAACATCTATGGCTGACTTGGCCGTGTCCACGACCGCGATGACGTCGCCCTTGTGCACCTCATCGCCGGGTTTGACCAGCCACTCGAGCACGGTCCCCTCGTCCATGTCGGCACCGAGCACCGGCATCGTGAACTCGGCCATGTCAGCCCACCGCCCGGCGGGCCGCTGCCACAATCTGGGGAACCTGCGGCAGCGCGGCCTCCTCCAGGTGCCTTGGGTAGGGCATTGGCACCTCGGCGCTGCAGACCCGCTCCACCGGCGCGTCCAGGTCGTAGAAGGCCTGCTCCATGATGCGGGCGCTGATCTCGGCGGCGAGGCTGCCTGAGCGCCACCCCTCATCCACGATGACCACACGGTGGGTGCGCCGGACCGACGCCATGATCGTCGCGTCGTCCAGAGGGCGGAGCGTGCGCAAATCGATGACATCCGCTGAGATCCCCGCACTGGACAGTTCGCCCGCGGCATCGAGCGTCTTGCCGAGCGTGCCGCCGTACGCGATCAGCGTTATGTCTGTGCCTTGGTGCCGGATAGCGGCCGTGTCGATGTCGACCGCGCCCGCATCCGGGGAGAGTGGCCCCGTCATGTTGTAGAGGGATCCATGCTCGAAGATCAGCACCGGGTCGGGGTCCTCCAGCGCGGTCCATAGCATGCCGCGGGCGTCTTCCAGCGTGGCCGGGGCAACGATCCGCAGCCCGGGAATGTGCGCATACCAGCCTTCGAGGCTGTGCGAGTGCTGCGCCGCCACCTGGCGGCCGGCGCCGGTGGTCATCCTGATGACCAGCGGCACGGGGACCTGGCCGCCCGACATGTGCAGCAGCGTGGCGGCGTTGTTCATGATCTGGTCGAGCGCGAGCAGGCTGAAATTGACCGTCATGATCTCGACAATTGGCCGCATCCCGCCGAGGGCCGCGCCGATACCCGCGCCGACGAAGGCCGATTCGGACAGCGGGGTGTCCCTGATCCGCTCCGGGCCGAACTCTTCCAGCAGCCCGAGGCTGACCGCGAAGCAGCCGCCGTACCGGCCGACATCCTCGCCCATGAGGAACACGCGGTCGTCCTTGCGCAGGGCTTCCCGCAGCGCCGCGCGCATGGCCTCCCGGTAGCTCGTCTTCTCGGGGTTAGCGCTGGTCATGACCGCTCCCGAAGGTAGACGAACCGGGTGAGGCTGCTCACCGGTTCCAGCGGATCCGCCCGGGCTGTCTCGATGGCCTTGGTGATCTGCGCGGATACCTCGGCCTCGATCGCGGCTAGGTCTTTGTCGGCCAGCTCGCCCGCATCCCGCATGCGTGCGGCCAGTGCCTCGATCGGGTCGCGTTGCTTCCACTGCTCCACTTCTGCCTTGTCCCGGTACCGCTCCGGGTCGTACATGGAGTGGGCGCGGTACCGGTAGGTGCGCAGCTCGAGGAAGTGCGGGCCGCCCCCTGCGCGGACGGCCTCGGCGGCGTGGCGGGCCGCCTGCTCGACGGCGAGGACGTCCATTCCGTCCACCGGCCAGGAGGGCATGCCGTAACTGGCTGCCCGCACGGCCAGGTCGGTCTGGGCCTGGGCTCTGGCCAGTGCCGTTCCCATGGCGTAGAGGTTGTTCTCGCAGCAGAACAGGACCGGCAGCTGCCACAGGGCGGCCAGGTTGAGGCATTCGTGGAACTCACCCTCGGCCACCGCGCCATCGCCGAAGAAGCAGGCCGTCACCCGGGAGTCGCCGCGCATCCGGTCGGCGAGGGCAAGGCCCACCGCGAGCGGCAGCCCGCCGCCGACGATCGCGTTCCCGCCGTAGAAGCGTGTCTTGACGTCGAACAGGTGCATCGAGCCGCCCCGGCCGCCGCTGCACCCGGTGGACTTGCCGTACATCTCCGCCATCACCGCATTGATGGGAATGCCGCGTACCAGGGCGTGGCCGTGCTCCCGGTAGGTGGAGACGATGGAGTCATCAGGGGTCAGCGCCTGGTTCACACCTACCGCGACCGCTTCCTCCCCGATGTAGAGGTGGACGAAGCCGTGAATCTCGCCCGCGCTGTACAGCTCGACGCACTGTTCTTCGAACCGGCGGATGAGCACCATCTGCCGCAGCAGGTCGGCGTGATGCCCGGCAGCGCACGGGCGGGGGGTCACGGCGCACTCTCCAGCGTGGACACATCCCCAGCCGCCAGGCCGAGTTCTTTCGCCTTGAGCAGGCGGCGCATCACCTTCCCGCTGCGGGTCAGCGGCAGGTTCTGGTCGAACTCGATCTCCCTCGGCGCCACCGCGCCGAGCCTGCGGCGGCCGAACGCGACCAGTTCGCGGCGGAGTTCGTTAGTGGGCTGGTAACCGGCCTTGAGGGACACGAAGGCCTTGACAATCTCCCCGGCCACCGGGTCGGGCTTGCCGATCACCCCGGCCTCGGCCACCGCCGGGTGCTCCATCAGCACGCTCTCTACTTCGAAGGGGCCGATGAGATGGCCTGCCGACTTGATCACGTCGTCCGCCCGGGCAACGAACCAGTAGTAGCCGTCCTCGTCCCGGCGGGCCACATCGCCGGTCAGGTACCAGCCGCCAGCAAAGGCGGCGGCGTACCGGTCCTCGTCGTGCAGGTAGCCACGGAACATGGAGGGCCAGCCGGGGCGCAGCGCGAGTTCTCCCTCCATGTCTGGCTGGTCAATCACGGTGACGTCGCCGCCGCTGACCTTGGCCCGGCCGTCCGAGCCCCGCTCCAGCAAGGTCGCAGTCACCCCCGGCAGCGGACGGCCCATCGACCCGGGCCGGATGTCCATCGACGCGAAATTACTGATCATGATCGCGCCGGTCTCTGTCTGCCACCAGTTGTCGTGTACCGGCAAGCCCAGCGCTTCCTGGCCCCAGACCACCACCTCTGGATTGAGCGGCTCGCCCACGCTGGCGATGAACCGCAGCGCCGACAGGTCATAGCCAGCGGCCAGCCCGGGCCGGTGTCGCATCAGCATCCGCAGCGCTGTCGGGGCCGTGTACCAGACCGTCACCCGGTGCTCGGCAAGGAGCCGATACCAGCGGCGCGCGTCGAACTCGCCAGCATCAGCAATCAGGGTCAGGCCGTGGGTCAGCGGGGCGATGATGCCGTAGGACGTGCCGGTGACCCACCCGGGGTCCGCGGTGCACCAGAACACATCCCCTGGCCGCAGGTCAAGCGCGAAGGCCGCGGTGGCGTAATGGGCGACTACCGCCTCGTGCACGTGGACCGCACCCTTCGGCTTGCCCGTGGTGCCGCTGGTGAAGTGCAGCAGTGCCATGTCCTCTGGCCGGGTAGCGGGAATCTCGAACTCCCCACTGCTGGCGGCAAGCGCCCCCGCCAGCCCGATGGTCGTGGCGTCGGGCGGCTCCCCCACGATGAGCACATGCCGCAGGGCCGGGACTGTGGCACGGATCGGCTCGATCTTGCGCGCATACAGCTCGGCACTGGTCACCAGCACCGTCGCGTCACCCAGCCGCAGCCGTTCCCGGATCGGCTCAGGGCCGAAGGCAGGAAACAGCGGGCAGAGCACACTCGTGTTCTTCAGCGTGCCCAGCGCCGCCACGTACAGCTCAGGCACCCGCCCAAGCAACGTGAAAACGCGGTCGCCCTTGCCCACCCCGAGTGAGCGCAGCAGGTTGGCGAACCGGTTGGTCTGACCGGCGAGATCTGCGTACGTCAGCTCACTGACACTGCCGTCCTTGGCGACGCAACGCAGGGCCACGACTCCGGCCAGAGAGCCCGCTGCGTGCCTGTCGACGGCCTCATGGGCAATATTGAGGCCACGCCCGCCGGGAAGACCATCGAGGCGCCCGCGCGCCTGCTCCCACGAGAAGGTCCGCACCGCCGCGTCGTAGTCCGGCAGATTAGAGCCGTTCCCAGGTTCACGGCCCTTGCGTATCGGCTTCCATTCCATGCCCGGACCTCCCGCCGTCTCGTCTCTCGCTGAGGCCGCTCCTCATCTGTCTAGGCCGGGTACCGGAGGTAAGGCAGAGGCGAAGGTCCCGCTGGCCCAGCCCAGCGACCCGGTTCTCACGGACTGCGCCCGCCCGTCACAGGTGCAGCCGGGCCCGCTCGTGGGTGATGTCCTCAAGCTCCGCGGCGGCGGACCCAAGCAGCACATGAGCCAGGTCGGACAACGCTCGCGCGACCGCGATCTTCTCGCCGACTTCCGTGATATCCGGGTCGGCCGGGTTGCGGCGCGCCGTGCCGTGACCCAGCAGGTGAGCGTCGCCGGCCAGGGCAAGACGCGCATCCGCGCGTGTTTCGCGCTCCTGTTCGCTGATGGTCAGCTCAACCGGCCAGCGATCAACCATGCTCATCGGAGACCTCCCCCGTTAGACGTCACCTTCTCGCTCCACCGTGCCTGCTGGTGCCGGGCGTTGGTCAGGGCCCTTCAGCCCAGCGGAGCAGGACGTTCGCCGTCCTGATGGCCGGCAATCCCACCGGGAAAGCCTGTCGCGAACGGTCCTCCGGCATGCGGAGGGCGTCGTTTGATCTCCTTGACCACCTGGTCGCGGATCTCGTTGTCCGGCCGGCCGGACAAACGCACAGCACATCCACCCGGCTCACGATCCCGACCAGCCGGCCCGCATCGTCAACCACCGGCAGCCGCTTCACCCGGCGGTCACTACTCAGCCGCTGCCATAGGCGGTTAGCCGCCGGGGTGAGCCTTGCTGGCGCCGGGGTCCACCGGCGGGGCGGACTCCACGGCGAGCAGCAGCTCGTGCGCACGCCTGGCGGCCTCGGCCGACCTGCCCGCGGCCGGTTCGGCCATGGGCCCGGCCTCGAGACCGCGCGCGAGAAGCCGCACGGCGTCGGCCAGCGCCTCGGTCCGGACCTCAAGCCGGTGCACCGTTCTTCGAGCGCCGGCACCGCCGGTTCCTGGCTCCGCGAACTCAGCTGCTTCCCCATCACTCCTCCGGTCCCGCACTGCCTGCTCTTCCGAGTTAGCACTGCGGCTCGTCGTGGCTGAGGTCCCCGCCGGTACGAGCCGCCCGTTCTCCTACTGCACTTTCTTCTCGAACGCACCGCGGGCGCTGGTGAAGCTGGCCCGGCCCCGACATGCTCGGCCAGTCGCCAGACTGCCACCTGCCCGGGCGCCGCTTTCCGGCATGTGCCAGCTGGTATCACGCGGTTCGTGTCTTAGTTAGGCGACGCGGCGGAGGTGCTCGGTCTTCTCCATGGTCTTGGCCTGGTCGGTGAACTTGCGGGACAGCCCGCTGAAGAAGCCGAGGAGATCACGCCAGAGGTAAGCCGCGCCGGCGATCATGATGCTCCGGGTGGTGACGGAAGACCCTCCGCCTCCACCACCGGCGCATCCCGGTGATCGTCGGGGGTGCGCTCAGGACTGGACGGCCAGGCGGTCTGCCTCCGGCGGCGCCGATAGGTCGTATATCACGCTCAGTACCCCATCCACCTCCGCTGCCAGCCGCATTGCGGCTCGCCGGCTGTCATCCTCCGCTACCTGCCCGGACATGGTCACCACTCCGTCCTGGACGGAGACGGTTACCGTGCCGTCCTCGATGAGGAGGATGTCGCCTAGCACGGCGCGGACTTCGCCGGCGATCTCCTCGTCCGGGCGCAGGAAGATGCTGAGCAGGTTCCGGCGGCTGACGACGCCGAGCAGGTCCCCTTCGGGGTTCACGACGGGAAGCATTCTGAGGCGGTGCTGGTCCATCAGCCTCGCCGCGCCCGCGAGGGGCGCGTCTGGATGGATGGATGGATGGATGGATGGATGGATGGTGATGGCCGGTGTGGTCATCAGCTGAGCCGCCGTCTTTCGGCTGGGCTTGCCTGATCTCCCGGACAGCCGGGCACGGAGCCCGTGGTGGCTCTCCCGCGAGCGGAGCCGGTCAGCCTCGGATACCACGCCGAGAACTCTTCCCTGCCCAGCCACCACTGGCATGGCGCTGACCCGGTGCTCGCTCATCAGCCGGGCGATTTCCCGGGCCGGGGTTTGCCTCCCGGCGGTCACCGCCGCGGTCCGCATCACATCCCGGACCCGCCACCGGCCGGTCCGCCGCCGGTGATCCCCCGGCCGCACAGGCAGGGACTCCTCTGAGCGGTGAGCCGCCTCCTGTTGCACCGAGGTAACCGCCTTGGCCACGTCGAACGCTGTGGCGTCGCCATGCACGGTCTCGTAGTACGTGGCACCCACGTGCCTCAGCAAGGCATCTAGATGCTCATCCCGGCGGGACATGACTCACTCCGCTCGTCCTGGCTGGGGCCACGATGGCTTCCTGATCTTCATGGCATCAGGGCGGCGCAGCGCCGGGGCTGGGGCGGAGGTGGCCCTTTGCCGGGATGTTCGTCCCTCCAGGGGCTCGCCGGCACGGTTACCCACGTGGGCTCCGGCCCGGGCCGGCCCGGGCGGCTGCCGGGCCGGTCAGCGTGCTCGTGGCCAGGCGGAGCCGGGCTGCATCGGCCCGCTCCTGTTCCTCGATGGCGAACGTCACTTCGGCCAGCGCCTGCTCAAGACGCGGGATCCACCTGTCCTTGACCGCGCGGAACCGGTACCGGGTGGCGGCCGCCTCGTCCTCGATGACCCGGAGTGCCTCCGCCGCGGCCGCGTGGCGGACGGCTGCCGTGAGCGCGGCGCGCTGCGCATGCCTCGCGGCTGTCAGTGCCGGGCTGTCCCAGGCGGCGGGGGGCGGGATGGTGCAGGTCGCGCCAGCCGGGAACCGGATCCCCATGGTGGTCGCATAGGAGATCGTCACGTCAGCGAATGAGCTGTCGGCGGCCAGCCTGATCGCGCGCTGGCCGTCAAGCATCCCCGCTCGCAGCAGCCAGCGATCAGCGTCGGCCTGGCACCGGTCCCACTCCGCCGCTGTCTGAGCGGCGGCATTCCGCAGCCGGTCGAGCTCGCCTTGAAGGATCCGCAGTTTCCGGTCGAGCAGATCCGCGCCGCGCCGCGCTGTTTCCAGCCGCCGCTGCAGCCAGAGCCGCCCGGCGCGCCCCGGTGGTACGGCTAGCCCCTGAGCGGTCATGAGCTGCCCGCCCGCTGCTCCGCGGCCTCGGTGCGGTGCGCGGCGGAACCGTCAGCGGAGCCTGGCGTCGCCGGGTAGTAGGCATCGAGTGCCTCGGCAGGCAGCATGGTCAGCTCACGGCGCGGCAGCACCGCCAGTGCCTGCCAGGCCAGGCTCAGGGTCTGCGTTAGGCTGCGGTTCTCCCGGGGGCCCTGGTTCATCAGCCGGGCTTCGAACGCCGCCTCGAAATCCTGGTACCGCCGGTCTGCTGCGCTGAGCGCGGCGGTGCCGATCAGCTCCGCGAGTTCCCTGGCGCGCCGCGCGGCGGCCAGCGCGGCAATCGCCTGCGCGGCTACGTCCAGGTGGTCAGCCCTGGTACGGCCCGGGCCCGCGCCGTGGCGCATCAGCCTGGACAGCGAGGAGAGCGCGTCGACCGGCGGGTAGATGCCGCGGGCGTGCAGGTCCGCGGACAGGACGATCTGGCCCTCGGTGATATACCCGGTCAGGTCAGGGACCGGGTGGGTGATGTCCCCGGCGGGCATGGTCAGCACCGGGACCAACGTCACCGAGCCGGGCATGCCGCGGATCCGCCCGCACCGCTCGTAGAGGGAAGCCAGGTCACTGTAGAGATAACCCGGATAGGCGCGGCGGGCCGGGATCTCGCCGCGCGCGGCGGATACCTCACGGAGGGCCTCGCAGTAGCTCGTCATGTCCGCCATGACGACGAGCACATGACGGCCGAGCGTGAACGCGAGGTGCTCGGCCACGGTCAGGGCGATGCGCGGGGTGAGGATGCGCTCGATCACCGGTGCGTCAGCGAGGTTGAGCAGCAGCACAAGCTCCCCGGCCGCGGACCGCTCCTCGATCACGCTGCGGACCGAGGCCGCGTCGGCGTGGGTGAGCCCCATCGCCGCGAACACGACGCTGAACGCTTCTCCGCCCGCCGATGCCTGGGCGGCCAACTGGGCGGCCAGCTCGAGATGCGGCAGGCCGGCGACCGAAAAGACGGGCAGCTTCTGGCCGCGCACCAGGGTGGTCAGCGCGTCGATCGCCGAGATCCCGGTCAGCACCGGCTCCGCGGGCGGCTCGCGGACCACCGGGTTCATCGGGAAACCAGTCACCGGCGCGGTGGTCTCGCCGGCGGCCGGCGGCCCGCCGTCCATCGGCTCACCCCGCCCGTTGAACACCCGGCCGAGCCAGTCCGCGCTCACCGGGATCTCCAGTGGGCTGCCGCTGAACGCGACCCGGGTCGTGGCCGTGCTCATGCCCTGGGTGCCCTCGAGCACCTGCACGACGGCGAGGTCGCGGTCGGCTTCCAGCACCAGCCCGTGCCGCGGTTCGCCCGTCCTGGTGCGGATGGTGGCGAACTCATCCCAGCCGACCCCGGTGACCCCCCGCACGACGAGCAGCGGGCCGCGCAGCTCCGCCACGTCGGTGTATTCGCGCTGTGCCCAGGTGGTCATCCTGCCCCGTCCTCCGCGCGCTGGATGACCTCGCCGTTCTCCGGGTCTTCGGGCGGCGGCGGCCCGCCGTCCCCCTGGTCCGCGCCGGGGTTCAGCTCGCTGAGGTGGGTAAGCATGGCGTGTTCTCGCGCGGTGACGGCCTCCGGGGTGGTGGCTTCCTCGCGCGCGCGCAGGATTGGCGAGAAGTCCTGCTCCTCGAGCGTGCCGGCGGGTACCCCGCTGCCGGCCAGGTCCTGGCAGCGCTCCGCGACCGCCAGCACCGCGCTGGTCAGCGCGGCGGCGCGGGTATTGTCGCAGCTGGCGTCGGTGGCGCTGAGCGCGCTCTGCTGCAGGATGCCCTCCCTGATCAGCCGCCCGGCCAGGATCGTGGCCCGTTCTCGTGGCGGCAGGGCACTGGCACCCATCAGCTCGGCGAGGGAGCTGAGCCGGTCTGCTTCCGAGAGCAGTGCTGCCAGCCGTTTCCTGCGGTCGGCCCAGCCGGGGTCGCCCGCGCTGGCATGCCAGGCGGCAATGGCGGCGTCGTCACGGGAGAACGACGCGGACCAGGAGACGGCCGGGTAGTGGCGGGCATAGGCGAGGTCGCGGTCCAGGGTCCACAGGCAGCGGACGAAACGCTGGGTGTAGGTGGTGACCGGCTCGGTCATGTCGCCCCCGGCGGGTGAGACCGCGCCGATGATCGTGACCGAGCCTTCCCGGCCCGAGCTGGTGACCACCCGGCCGGCCCGTTCGTAGAACGCGGCCAGGGCCGAGGACAGGCTGGCCGGGTAGCCCTCCTCGGCGGGCAGCTCCCCGCTGCGCGAGGCGAACTCGCGCAGCGCTTCCGCCCATCGCGAGGTGGAGTCAGCGATGATGACGGCATCCAGTCCCATGTCCCGGAAATGCTCGGCGACCGTGGCCGCGCTGTAGATGCTGGCCTCGCGCGCCATCATCGGCATGTTGGACGTGTTGGCGATGACCACTGTCCGCTCCGCCAGCCGCCCTCCCGTCCGCGGATCCGCCAGCCCGGCGAGCTCACCGAGCATGTCGGCGAGCTCGTTGCCGCGCTCGCCGCAGCCGACGTAGACGATCACATCCGCGTCGCACCACTTGGTGATCTGCTGCAGCAGCACCGTCTTGCCCGTGCCGAACCCGCCGGGCACCGCAGTGCTGCCGCCCCTGATCACCGGGAACAGCACGTCGATGACGCGCTGCCCGGTCAGCAGCGGAGCGCTGCCGTCGAGCCGCTCACGGTAGGGCCTGGGCAGCCGGACGGGCCAGGATGAGGTCAGCGGCACGGGCGTGCCGGTTACTGTCGCCAGCACCGCGCCGCCCGGGGCGGGCCCGGCCGGGCGCACCTTCTCGGCAATTCCGGTGAGCCCGGGTGGTGCCAGCACCTGGTAAGCGATCCCGCTGGCCGTAGCCACTGAGCCCAGGATGCTGCCGTCGCCGACGGCCGCGCCCTCCGCCACCCCGGGTGTGAAGTCGAACTCCCGGCTGCTGGCCTCAGCCTGGGCCCGGCCGGGCTCGAGCCAGGCCGGCGCACCGGTCAAGGGCCTCAGCAGCCCATCGAATACACCGCCGAGCAGGTGTGGGCCAAGCCGGGCCGACAGCGGCTCGCCGCGCGAGGTAGCTGGCTCGCCTGGGGCCAGGCCGCCGGTGTACTCATAGGCCTGGACGGTGGTCACATCGCCGCGGATGGCCACGGCCTCACCGGGCAGCCGGCGCTGGCCAAGTTCGATGATGTCGTACATCGCCACCGCGGCCAGCCCCTGCACCTCCACCAGGGGCCCGTTCACCCGGACAATCCGGGCTGCCGCACCGGTCACGGTGTCCACAGCTCCCGCACGCCGGGGCCCAGTGCCTCGACAGCCAGGTCAGCGAGCCGGGGCAGCGAGCAGTCCACGACCACGCCGCCGGACCGCGCCACGACACCCCCGTCCGGGGAAACCGTGACCGCCGCGTCCGGGCCGGCGGCCAGCCGGGCCATCCTGGTGAGCCGGTCAAGCAGCTGGGGGTAGCCAGGCCCGCCGCGCAGGCCGCCGACGGCGGCGCGGACGTGGCTGCGCAGTTCGTCGAGTGCCTCGCGCTGCGCACCGAGCTGCACCGACCTGGCCTCGCTGCGGCCGCGGCCGCGCTCCGCGGCAGCAAGCGCAGCCGCTTCCTGGCGGCCCGCGGCCCGGGCCTGCGTGACGGCCACATCGGCGCTGCGCCGTGCCTTCGAGGTGATGGCGTCCGCCTCGCGCCGCGCGTCGGCGAGGATCCTGGCTGCCTGGTCGCTGGCCAGGCGCAGCATGCGCGTCCGGGCCGGCGCGAGCGCGGCGGACGCAGCCCGGGCGTCAGTCATGTCCGCATCACCACCGGCAGGACACCGGGCCGCTGGCTGAGTTCCTCGCCGAGCCAGGCCGCGGCACCGGCCGTCAGTATCACCACGGCGACATCGGGTGGCAGTGACTGCCACGCCGCTCGCGCCTCATCCTGGCTTTCTGCCGGGCAGACGACCGCGCCGGCCAGCGCGAATCCCTGGACCCGCAGCGCCGGCCCGATGACGGCAGCCCGGGACATGGCCTCACGCCTTCCCGACGAGGATGATCCCCATGATGAGGCCGTAGATCGCGATCCCCTCCGCGAGGCCGACCACCACCATGGCCCGCCCGAACACCTCGGGCCGTTCGCTCACCGCGGCGAGCGCCGCAGCGCCTGTGTAGGCCACGGCTATGCCGGCGCCGATGGTTGACGCGGCCACCGCGATGGCCGCGCCGATCAGGGCAGCCGAGTTCCCGCCGGTCCCTGTCGCGGCCTTGGCCGCTGCCGCTCCGGCCTCGGCACCCGCCGGGTCTGCCGTCACAGCGACGACAAGCACCACGACAGCACCTGTCATGAGCAGCGCGCCGATACCGGCCAGGACCACGACCACGGCGCCGCGCCGCCAGCGCCGCGCCGCCAGCCGGGCCAGCACGGCAGCGCCGGCAATCACCGGCAACCCGATCAGCCAGGCCCACATCAGGCACCCGCTCCTCTCCCGCTGAGCTCGCGGATCTCTTGCTGAACGATTGCCTCGGGGCCGGTGACCGTGCGCAGGTGCCATGGCCTGAACGGCCGCCCCTGCGCCACGAAGACCCGCGAGAACAGCTCGTAGTACTCCAGCCGCAGTGCCTGGATGGCGGCGACGAGTGCCTCCAGGCTGAACGCTAGCGCGGTTCCGGCAAGGAACACCGCTACTGCGGCTGCGCTGAGCGCGCCGCCACGATGCCACAGCGCCCGGGTGCCTTCCCACACCACCAGGCCGAGCGCGGCGTGGGTCAGGCCGAAGGCAGCCAGCCGGGTGAACGACACGACGTTGGAGCCGAGCCGGACGAGCATGTCGAGAAGCTCGACCATCGCCTGCAGGATCCCGGCACCCCCGCCGCCGGCGTCCGCGACGAAACCGGCCAGGGCGAGCAGCAGCCCGGCCAGGGCAGCGAGCCCGCCGGCGCCGAGGAGCAGCGCCTGGTGGAAGTACCACCCGCCGATGGCGAGGCCCGCGCCGAGGAAAAGGGAGGTGCCGGCGATGCCAGACGGCGCGTACAGCGCGGCTGGCCAGCCGCCTTCCCGCCACCGGTTGACCGTGCCGAGCGTGTACGCCCCGGCGAGCAGGATCGCGCCGATGCCGACCGCGACCAGCAGCAGGGTGACCGGCTGGCTGAGCGGATCCAGCCAGAGCGCCGGCACCAGCCCGGTTGGCCCGAAGAACTCCCCGTAAAGCAGCCCGAAGGCGGTCGCGGCCAGTCCCGCCCCACCAACGAACGGCCAGGCCCGCCGGAACCGGCGGGCCTGGCGCGGCCAGCCGGCCCGCAGGGCCGCGGCCATCGCGACCAGCAGCACGCCCTGCCCGGCGTCGCCGAACATCATGCCGAACATCAGCACATACGCCGCCCAGGCGAGCCAGGTCGGGTCGATGTCGGCGTACGGCACCGTCCCATACGTCTGCACGAGCGGCGTCAGCGAGCGCCGCAGCGCCCGGCCGCCCAGCAAGGTGGGCACCTCGGCCGCGCGGGGACGGGGCAGCGGGACCACGGCCCCGCCCGCGCCGGCCACCCTGGCCGCAATATCGGGCAACCGGTCCGCCGGGATCCAGCCGGCCAGCGCGGCCGCCCCCGAGCGCCGGACCGCCGCCGCAGCGTAGCCTTCCAGCTGCGCCTCGCCGGCCAGCAGGTCATACCGGCCAGCCCGCTCCAGCCAGCCGAGGTCGGGCCGGTCAGCCGCCAGGGCCGGCCCCACCACCGCCTGCCCCGCATGCTGCAGCCTGCGGGCTGCCTCGCCGGGCCTGTCCCTAGCGTCGCCTCGATCGATCTCGACCGTGCCTGCGTCCGCGACTGCCACCAGCACGTCGCGCAGCGACCCGGCCGGAGCCACCAGGGCGACGCGCCTCATCCGGACCGGTGCAACCGCGTCAGGCCACCGCATCGTAGTCCTCCAGCGGGCCGCCGCCCCGGGCGGCGATCTCCAGCGCGGCACAGACCCGCCACGCATCGGCAGTAATCACGGCCACCGCACCGACGACGGTCTCACTGCCTGGCGTGGAGGTGCCCAGCAACCTGGATCCGTCGCGTTCGACCCTCGCCCACCAGGCCGCTTCCGCGCGCCACAGGCCGGCCGGGGAGCTGACCCCCGTTAGCACCCAGCGTGCCTGGGCCGGCAGCACGTGAGCCAGTTCCTCAAGCGTGGCCGCCCCGGCCGCCGCCGGGCCGAGCAGGCCGAGCGCGCCGCGCATGACAACCGGGTCGACGGTGCGGCCCGCGGCAAACCGCTCGCCGGCCAGCAGCAGCGCCGCCGCGCCAGCAGCCCAGCCCCACGCCGGATCGCCGCACCCTGCCACCCGCGCCGCCCATCGTGCCCGCAGGCCCAGCCGTACCGCCACTGCGGTATCCCCGCCCGGATCCCGCCAGGCTGAGGCGGCCAGCGCCGTCCGCAACCCGGCGAGGCTCGCCGCCTGGCGCAGCTGCGGCCAGGCTGTGGCCAGCGCGCCGAGCTGGAACTCCCCGCCCGCAGGACGGCCGGCCATCGTCTGCAGCAGCTCATCGACGTTCGCCAGCTCAAACCAGCCCGCGAGCGTGCGCAGCAGGCACACGCCGTCCCGTGGCAGCCAGCCGGCCAGCACCCGCAGGTCCCACAACACCGTCGCCGCGATCGCGTGCTGCGCCGCCGCCAGCGTCTGCCCAGGCATATCCGCTCGGCCGTACGGCGTACCCGCCAGCGTCCGCAGCGCGCCGGCCAGCGAAACATGGGCCGCTAGCCGCCGCGTCGCCTCACAGCCAAGGCGACGTCGGGCCAGTGCCCTCGCCCGGACACTGCCCGCCACCCATCCGGCGCTCATCCCGGCCCGCCAGGCTCGCTCCGCGGGTCAGGCCCACCGGCAGCCGGCCCCAGCTCCCCGCTCCCCAGGCCCCGGACCAGGTCCGCGGCCCTGCTCGCCAGCGCAGGGATGCGCTGCCCGGCGAGTTCACGGACCTGCCGGGCCTCCCGCCGTGCGCTGGCCATGGTCTCCCCGGTCTCAGCCCGCGCCTCGGCCAGCGCCTGCTGCACGGCCTGCTCGCGGGCCGCGCGGGCGCGCCGCTCCGCATCGACGAGCGTCGCCGCTGCCTCCTCGCGGGCCGCTCCCGTGATCCGCCCGGCTTCGCGGCGGGCCACCGCCGCGATGCGCGCGCAGTCGGCATCTACTCCATCCAGGAGCGTGAGTACCGGCACCAGCTCTGCTTCCAGCTCACCGGAACGATCCACCGGCACTGCAGCGCGCGCTGCCGCTCCCGGAGCCCCCGCTGGCCGGAAGCGGTCGAGGAAATCACGCACCGAAGGCATCCCCGAACTCCTCTCCGGCCCCGGCGGATCGCACACGCGGCCACCGGTACCCGAAAGCCGGCCGCCCGGCAGGCAGCGCCGACGCCGACCACAGCAGGATGGGACCGAACGTAAGGGCCCCTACCCCTGCCAGGTAGAGCCGAAAGTCCCCGTCCAACCTCCCAGGTGATCAAGATCTTGACCACAGGCCGGCGAAAGTCGCGGTTCTGGGATATAGCAGGTGTGCCGGACGCGGCCTGCACGCAGTGCCCTATGCCGGGGTGACCTTGATCCCTGGCCGGGTGCCGCTTACGGGCTGACTGTTAATCCGAAAATCGGAGAGGCACCGGGCGTGCGGCAGCATCCGGCGGAGCGTCGCGGAGCCGGATCTGGTGTTAGCGCTGGTCAGGCGGCGGGTTCGAGGGTGACTTTGCCGCCCAGGGCTTCGAGCTGGTGGATGTGGGCTCGTTTGCGGCGTTCGGGGTTGACTTCCTCCAGCGCCGTGATCTTGCGGCGCATCGAGGAGCAGGCCAGCTGGGCCAGCGCCCGATAGCAGATGTCAGCTTCCCTATCGCCCGCCAGCGGCTGGCCAGCCTGGCTCGCAGGGGCTGGCTGGGGACTGCAGTGCTGGTCGAGCGGGAATCTCACCCCAGCCCGAGGCGACCTGGCCCTGCAGCGCACGCCGGGTGACGGTGCCGAGTTCGGGGACCGCTGATGCGTGGCGGGGCGCCGAGGTGGGATTCCCTCCCTCGGATGCCCCGTACCTGTCCCGGGTCAGCTGAACGGCCGCCGCGCGGTAGGCAAGAGCCCGGCTGGGAATCATCTCCGGGTGCCCGCAGGTCCGTCCCTTGAGCTCGCAGTGCCCGGCAAGTCTGCGCAGCCGAAACCGGCGCGGCCGGAACCACTG
>DATCFY010000219.1:0-11565 GCA_036509255.1 Streptosporangiaceae bacterium | reverse complement strand
TCGGCGCCGAACCGCTCGGCCTGCTTGCGCATCGAGTCCATCAGGTCCGGGCCGAGGACGCCGTCCGGGAACCCGGGGAAGTTTTCCACCTCGGTGGTCTGCATCAGCGCACCACCCGCGGTGACCGACCCCTCGAATACGAGTGGCGCCAGGCGGGCCCGCGCCGCATAGATCGCTGCCGTGTACCCGGCAGGACCCGAGCCGATAATGATGACATCCCGAACGTCGGTCACGTCTGCTTGCCCTTCGCTGAACTTGCTAGGCCATCAACCGATCCTAGGGCTCGCATGTTCCCGACGTGCGGATCCAGGTCGCGCGGGCCGGGACGCGGCGGTTCAGCCAGAGGCGGGCAGTGGTTTCTGGGCCAGGATGTCTGAATGTCCCGGTGAGCACTGCGGTCCGACCACGTACACCGTGGCCGTCGCGGAGGAGGGCTGGGCCACCACGATGATCGTGGCTGGGCGTCCCTGGTAGCGGGCCTGGTCCACCAGCTTCACGTTGCCCGCGCCCGCGACGGTGCTCACGCATCCGACTAGGGCGGAAGTCTGGTGCTGCCGGGACAGGCCGCTGACCTTCCCGGGGCGGAGCAGCCCCGCGGACGGCTGGTTCAGCAACGCGGCGGCCTGTACGGCGAACGTGTCCCGGCGATACCTGGTCCCGCTGCGGCGCACGGTGAACTGGGCGCTGCCGCGCTGGCCCGCCGCGGGCGTGATGGCTTCCGGGGAGGTGGGGCGGTCCGGCCCGGCCGCGGCGCTGGGCTCCGCCGCCGCGTTGGATCCCGCGGATGAAGAAGACGAGGGCGAGGACGTCTGAGCCACCACGTAGCCCACCCCGCCCGCGACGACCAGCACGCCCGCTGCGGCCAGGACCCTGGCCGCGACCGGCAGGCGCAGGCGGGGGACGCGCGGCCGGGCTGCCCGGGGGTGGCCCGCCCGAGGACGGAGGACGGTGCCCGGGAGCGGGGCGGGCGCCGCACCATCCGGCGCGGTTGCGGGATCTGGTGCCATTCCGGGATCCGGGGCGGAGCGGCGGGCGGCCTCGGCGCTCAGCGCCGCGTCCAGCCGGGCCGCGATCCCCGGGGGCACCGAGGGCGGGGGGACCCGGGCGAGCAGCGCCGGGACCTCGGTCAGCCGGGCCTGTTTGGCGGCGCAGTCAGGGCAGCCTGCCACGTGGGAACGGATCCGCTCGCTCCGCCGCCTGCTGAGCAGACCCTCGGCGCACAGCGCCAGGGACTCCGCGTCCACGTGCCCTCTCATGGCTGGTTCTCACCCATTCCCTCGGCTGGTGAGACGCGCGGTACGGCTGGCTGGTTCCGCCCGGCCGCGGGTTGCCCGCCTGAGGTCGGCTGGCCTGCGGCCGGCCCTGACCCGCGCAGATGCGCCAGCAGCGGCAGCAGCCGGGCCCGGCCCCGGGCGCAGCGGCTCTTCACCGTCCCAGGGGAGATGCCCAGGATCTCGGCGGTGTCGGCCACCGGGTAGCCGAGCATGTCCACCAGGACGAGGACGGCCCGCTGGTCCGGGGCCAGCGTGCGCAGCGCGGCGAGCACGTCCAGCGCGGTGTCCTTGTCGATTCCCGGATCGGCCAGCGCCGATCCCTGGGCCAGGACGTCCAGAGTCTGCTCGTCCATCCCGCTGGCCGCGGGGCGCGACGCCCGGCGGCGGATCCGGTCCAGGCAGGCGTTGACCACGATGCGGTGCAGCCAGGTGGTGACGGCCGATTCGCCGCGGAAGTCCGCGGCCCGCCGGAAGGCTGAGATCATCGCGTCCTGGAGGGCGTCCGCGGCCTCTTCCTGATCGCCCAGCGTGCGCAGGGCGACGGCCCACAGCCGGTCGCGGTGGCGGAGAAACAGCACACCGAACGCCTCGGTGTCCCCTTGGACGTGCTGTTTCAGCAGGTCGCGGTCGGAGGGCTCGGCTTGCGGCACCCCTTGGGGGTCAGGCCACGCCTGCCCGGGCTGCCCGGGCACGTCTCAGCCCGATCCCCGCACGACGACGTTGTAGATGAAGGCCTCGAACTGGCCGTTGCTGCTGGGGTTCGGCGGCAGCTTGGTGAACCAGATCAGCACGTAACGGCCCTTGGAAGCGCTGCTGGTCTGGAAGGTCACCGGTCCCGCTGCGACGTGCTTGAGCTTGGCGACCCTGGCGAACGAGGCCAGGCCCTGGGGGGAGATGGCGTTGTTATTGCCCACCTCGATGGCCACGTTGGCTCCGGCCGTGCTGCCGAAGGTGACCTGCACCGAGCGGAGGGTGACCTGCTTGCCCATGTCCAGGAGCAGGCCAGTGCCCTGCTTCAGGCCGCCGAACACGGGGTTGCTGAGATAGAACTGCGTGTGCCAGGCCGTCGAGGGATTGTTGTCGATGGCGAGCTTGGCCCCGGCGTTGTCCTCGTCGCCCGGGTCGCTGGCCAGGCCGAGCGCGTCATATCCCTCGGCCCCCACCGGCGTGAGCACAGTGTTGGCGGCGTTGGAGGGGGAGGCGGAGCTACTGCTCGACTTGCCCGGGCTGCCCCCGGCGCTGCTGTGCGAGCGGGTCAGGCTGTATACCCCGGTGCCGATGGCCGCGAGGACGAGCAGGACGACCAGGACGACGGCCAGCCGGGACAGCATGGGCCGGCGGCCGCGCGGCGGCGCGTAGGGCCTGCCGCTGTCGGACGGTGTCCACCCCTGGGTGCCCGGGTAGTCAGACGGTGGCTCCCCGCCGTAGGGCGCCGCGGAACCATACTCCCCGGACCGCGGGAAGCCACCGTTCCGGGACGGCTGAGACGGCGGCGCCGCGGGCGGCGGGGCGAGCGGGGCCGGGATCACCTCGGCGAGTGCTTCGGCGAACAGCGCGGGCGTGGTCAGCGGCACCCCGCGGCGGCGCTCACGCTGGAACAGCGCCTGGGCGGTCACCTCGTCGATGGAGGCGGGCACCCCCGCGCACACCTGGCGGGGACTGCACGGCCGGCCGTCGGCCAGCGGGGCGGGCGGGAGCGTGCCCATCCCGGGACCGGGCCAGTAGCGGGTCAGCGCCGCGTACAGGAGCATGGCCAGCCCGCGGGTGTCGGCCAGGGCCGGGTCATCGGCGGACGTGTCGGACAGGGCCGCGTCGATGCCCGCGCCGAGTACCTTCACCCCGCCGCCGGGCGTCCAGCGCAGCGACTGCGGGGTCAGGCAGAGGTGGGGCACCCCCGACGCGTGCGCCGCGGCCAGGGCCTCGGCGGCCTCAGCCACGATCTCGGCACCGCGGGCCGGATCGAGCGGGCCGTCGGAGAGGAGGTCATCCAGCGAGTCGCCGGCCACCCACTCCATCACCACGTACGCCTGGTCCCAGTCGTCCTCCACGTCGAAGACCTGGGCCAGCCGCGCGTCGGTGAGCCTGCTGGCCGCGCGGGCCGCGGTGAGTACCTCGCTGATCCGCGGGAAACCCGGGGCGAACGTCAGCACGCCCACCGGCCGGGCCAGGATCTCGTCGATGGCCTTCCACGCCGACCAGCCGCTGGCGTCGCTGACCCGGTCTTCAAGCCGGTAGCGGCCGCCGAGCCGGGTCCCCGGTTCCGAGATGAAGGTGCTCATAGGCCTGAAGTCAAGAGCTGGGCTGGCCCTCGACCCTCCTTCCGAGCCCCCGGATCTGCGGACGTTGACGAGCGCGTACTCGTGGTGCTGGACACCATGCTAAGCCGCGCAGGCTCACGGGATGCCTCCCGCATGCCCCGCCACCGAAAACCGTTACATGTGAGAGACACCAGCGCCGCTTCCGGATCGCCCTGCCTGGGACCATCGGGACAGGTGTGGCGGCGTTACCCGGGCGCCTTCTTGCGGCGCCGTTCACCGATGCAGCCGGCTCTTCACGGTGGACAGCAGCGCGGCCACCTCACTGATCCCGAGCGCCTGGGAAAACAGCAGGTAGAGGAGGATGCCACCGCTGCCGCCGAGGAAAACAGTGACGAGCCCGTAGAGCGGGCCGGGGGCCAGGATCACCCCGACCATGAACGTCACCGCCCAGGCGAGGAGCAGGGCCGGAAGCGCCGCGGCGTGCATCCGCCCGAGGCTGTCCGCGATCTGGCGGCCGGCCAGGCCGCCGAGGCGGCGGCTGAGGATCCGCCAGGACAGCGCCGCGCCCACCACGTTGGACACGCCGAATGAGGCGCCGAGGCCTTCCACGATGTGCCCGGCGGGGACCACATTCAGCACGAGCAGGCTGATGCCGATGTTGGCCGCCATGACCGCCACCCCGATGAACATGGGGGTCCGGCTGTCGTGCAGCGAGTAGAAGACCCGCAGCAGCAGCTGGAAAATCATGTACGGCACCAGGCCGAGCGAGAAGACGCCGAATACCTCGCCGATGTACCGCGCCCCGGCCACGGATGTGCTGCCGTGCGCGATGCCGAACAGGAATTCGGCCAGCGGGCCGCCCAGCACGATGAGCAGCAGGGCGGCCGGCACCACGATCACCGACGACAGCCGGACCCCGGTGGAGAAATCGTCCCGGACCAGCGGGTACCGCCGCTCCGCCGCGTGCGCGCTCATCCGGGGCAGCAGGGCGGTGATCACCGAGATGCCGACGATGGCGTAGGGCAACTGGAACAGCTGCCAGGCGTAGCTGTAGGTGGAGAACGAGTCGTAGCCGACGCCCGTGTTGGCCACGTTCTGCACCACCAGGAAGGACGCCTGGGTGGTCAGGATGTAGCCGAACAGCGGGGCGGCCATCCGGCGGATCTCGGTCACCTCGGCCCGCCGGAAGTCGAAGCGCGGCCGCCACCGGAAACCGGCCCGGCGCAGCGCCGGGAACAGGGCGGCGGTCTGCACGATGATGCCGAGCGTGGTCCCGAAGCCCAGCAGCTCGACCTGGGTCCCGGAGACGGTGGCCGCGTCGGTGCCGATGCCGCCGGTCGCGATGAACATGAGCAGCACCACGATGACCACGACGTTGTTCAGGACCGGGGTCCACATCGGCGCGGCGAAGCGGTTTCGGGCGTTCAGCACGCCGCCGGCCATGGAGCTCACCCCGTAGAAGAAGATCTGCGGGATAAAGAAGTAGGCGAAGATCACCGTCAGGTGGCGCTCGGCTCCGGTCAGCGCGTGGGCGTACAGGCCCACCAGCAGGCTCGCGGCCAGGGTGGCGACCACCGTCAGCGCGAGCAGGGCCACGGTGGCCAGCGTGAACATCCGCTGGGTGTAGGCCTCCCCGCGGTCGGTGTCCCGCTTGGCCGCACTGACCAGCAGCGGGACCACCACGCTGCTCAGGATGCCGCCGAGCATGAGGTCGTACACCGCGTTGGGCAGCGTGTTGGCGTTGTTGTACGCGTTTCCCACGCTGGTCACGGTCGCGCCGAGCGCGTAGACGATCATTACCGTGCGCAGGAAACCGGTGCCACGGGACGCCAGCGTGCCCATGGCCATCACCGAGCTGGAACGCAGCAGACTGCTGCCCTCCGGCGGCCCGGGCCCGGGCTCGGGCCCGCGGGCCGCGGGCCGCCCGTCGCCCGGGCCGACGGGCGGCGCCGGCTGGCCCGGATCGCTGTATGGCCCCCCGCCGGGGTCGGCGGGGCCCCCGTCCCCGGCCTGGATCACGCCGCCACCACGGCCTGCGCGGCCCGCGCCGTGATGCCGGCCAGGAGCACGGCGCTGCCCCCGGCCGCCGTCAGGGGCGGTCCACCCAGCCTGGGGCGCTGGCGTACTCATCCGGCTCCTCGGGTGTGTCGTGATCACGGGCGGGCTCGGACACGACGGTATCCGTTTCGCCGGGCGATCCGGTGGGTTCCGCACCGTTCGCGTCCTGACCTGGGTCGGGACGCGGGCGAGAGGACAGGAACGCACCGCGGGCCCCACCGCGGCGGATGGCCCGGGCGATCGCGGTGACCAGGAACACCGCGATGGCGATGGCCACGATGACCATGGCTGTGGTGCCGAAGTGGGTGGCATCCACGGTGAGCTGCGCCCCCGCCCCGGGCAGTGGCGCGCCGTCCGGCGCGGCCAGGTTCAGCCTGAGCACCGAGGAGCCGGCGGCCGCCGACCGCACCCTGATCACCACGATCCGCTGCTGGTGCGGCCCGATGGTGACGGTGGTCTCGGAGGGGCGGACCGTCATCCGGCCGGATGGGGCGTGCGCCTGCAGCAGCACGGTGACCCGCCGGCCCAGCCGGTTGTTGATCGACACTGGGACAGGGCCGGACTTCCCGGTCAGCGTGTCCTGGCCGGTGTCGATGATGCGGACCTGCCGATCCTGCGTCGCCAGGTACCCGGCCACCGACGCGAGCAGGGCCTTGGCCTGGCGCGGGTTGCCTCGCCAGGCCGACGATTCCACTGCGGCCACCGCCCCGGCCAGATAGCTGGAGGCCGGCTGGCCGAACATGCTGGCCTGCAGCCGGATGCCGCCCTCCAGGCCCTTGACCTTGCGCAGCAGGCCCCGGGGCAGTTCCCCGGGGGCGAACTTCTGCTGGGGCGGGGACATCCGCGGTACCTGCCCGGCCGTGGATTTCGCGCTGATCAGGTCAGCCAGGCTGGCCGGGCGCAGCCAGGGAGCATTGTCGCTCTCGCTCAGCAGGGCGGTGGCGAGGCCGGGTGCGGGGTTCCACTGGCGTGGCGGGGTGATGACCACGGAGCGGGGGATGGCTGGTGCCTCCGAGACGATCATGGCCGTCTCGGCCAGGAAGAGTTGCTCGGTCGCGAACGAGCTGGCCGCTGTGGCGGCCTGCACGGTTCGAGCCGACCGACTGGCCGCCGAGGCGCTGCCGGCGCCCCGTCTGCTCCCGGCCTGCGCCGCCCCGCCCCGCCCCTCGGCGGCCGTCGGCCCGTCGGCCAGGACCTGGCTGAGACCGTTGTCGGACAGGGCTACGTTGAGGCGGCCGTTCACCCCGTCCAGGGCGCTGGTGATAGCGCTGGGCGTGTACGCCGTCTGCGTGGTGGGCGGCATCAGGGAATTGTTCAGGATCACCGTGCGCCAGCCGCCCGCGCCCAGGTTGCCCAGGACCTCGAAGTCCGCGAACCCGTCGGCCGGCCAGGCGATCGCACCGACGCCCGGCCCGCCCGGCCGCTGCGTGCCGCCCAGGTACCGGCGCGCCACGGCGTTCCCATTGTGCTCGGCGCGCTCCAGGTCGATGCGCATGGCTGCGTGTGTGAGCGCGGACATGTCCACGTCCGCGTACGGGGTGACGAAGTAATCCTGCTGCGCGGTGACCGAGCGCAGCTGGGTCAGCCAGGTGCCGGCGGCCGGGCTGGCCCGCCTGGCGACCGCACCGGAGCAACTGGACGTCCCGCCCACCAGGTAGCTGCTGCGCATGACCGCGGCGCTGGCCAGCACGCTGGGGTCGATAGCCCAGGTCAGGCCGGCACGGACGGCTTCCGGTGTGCTGCCCGCCGCGAGCAGCCGGCTGAGCCGCCCGCCCGCCAGGCTGCTGGCGAGATTCCCGGTGAGCAGGGCCGGGCAGGCCGCCTGCTCAGGCGCGCTGAAGATCGGCCAGATCCAGGCGATCTTGGTGCGCCGGGTCAGCCCGGCTGCGGCCGCGGACCCCGGCCAGAACGGCAGGAACGTGCGGGCGGTGCTCAGCGCGGTGCCGCCCGCGGCCACCGAATCCACCTGGGCGGCCAGCGGGTACACGCCGAACGAGGTCAGGGCGAGGCTGCTCTCCGGGACCCTGATCGACCAGTGGTCGACCGCTCCCGGGGCCAGCGTTCCCGTCAGCTGCGCCGGGGCGCCGGTCAGCGCGAGGAACACCTGCAGGTTCCCTGCCGCGTACTCGCTGAGCGCGCTGCGGCTGCCGAGCGGGGTGCTGGACGACTGGAGCTGGACGCTCAGCCCGGACACTGGGGCCCGGGTCAGGTTGCTGACCGTGCCCTGCACGGTGACCGGCTGCCCGGGCCGCGCGACCTGCGGGCTCACCGATGTGATGCCGATCGTCACCTGAGCCGCCGGGGCAGCCGCGCGCGAGGCGGCACCGGCCGCACGTGCGGCACCGGCCGGGTGTGCGGTAGCGGCCGGGTGTGCGGTAGCGGCCGCAGCCCCCCCCGCGGCCAGCGCCGGGCCCCCGGCGGCCAGCGCGGTAAAGGCGCACGCCAGAGTCCAGCGCCGGGCCAGCCGGGTCCACGCCGACCTGGCGGGCCTCTGGTCGCGCTGCGTTGGGCACTGACGCGGCATGCCGGAAATGCTATTGCCGTTCCCTGAGTGCTCTTCCAAGATGCGTCCGGGCTCCCTGGATTTCCCCCGGCCCACCTATACCCCCTACCCTCAATGCCCGTGCCGGATACCACGCCCATCAGCCCGCAGCAGCGGAAGGCCGCCGCAGCCCTGCTGCGCAAGACGGCCGAGCCCGCCGCCGCACTGGGCCGCGTTTTCGCGAGCCACGGGCACGAGCTGGCCCTGGTGGGCGGGCCGGTCCGGGATGTGTTCCTGGGGCGGCCGCACAGCGACCTGGACCTGGCCACGGACGCGACACCGCCGGAGGTCCTGGCCATCGCCCGGGACTGGGCCGACAAGATCTGGGAAACCGGCATCGAGTTCGGCACGGTGGGGATGCGCAAGGGCGACACCATCCTCGAGATCACCACCTACCGCAGCGAGACGTATATGCCCGACTCGCGCAAGCCTGCGGGCATCCGGTACGGCACGTCCCTGGAGGCCGACCTGCGGCGGCGGGACTTCACCGTGAACGCGATGGCGGCCCGGCTGCCGTCGCTGGAGCTGGTGGACCCGTTCGGTGGCCTGCGAGACCTGCGAGACAAGGTGCTGCGCACGCCGGGGAGCCCCGAGGAGTCGTTCACCGACGACCCGCTGCGGATGATGCGCGCGGCCCGCTTCACGGCGCAACTCGGCTTCACCGTGGCCCCGGAGGTCGCCGAGGCCATGCCGCAGCTGGCCCCGCGGCTGGCGGTCGTGTCCGCGGAGCGGATCCGCGATGAGCTTCAGAAACTCATGCTGGCGCCCCGGCCCCACGACCCGGTCCGCGGGATCGAGCTGATGGTGGACACCGCGGTGGCGGACATCGTCCTGCCCGAGGTGCCCAAGCTCCGGCTGGAAACCGATGAGCACATGCGGCACAAGGACGTGTACCAGCACTCGCTGACTGTCCTGGAGCAGACCGTCGAGCTGGAGGAACGTTACGGCCTGCAGGCGGACCTGGTGGTCCGGCTGGCGGCGCTGCTGCACGACATCGGCAAGCCCAAGACCCGCTCGCTGCTCCCGGACGGGCGGGTGGCTTTCCACCACCACGAGGTAGCTGGTGCGGCCATGGCCCGCTCCCGGCTGAAGGCGCTGCGCTTCAGCCGGGAGGTGGTGGCCGACGTGACCACCCTGATCGCCCTGCACCTGCGCTTCCACGGGTACGGGCCGGGCGAGTGGACGGACTCCGCGGTCCGCCGCTACATGCGCGACGCCGGGCCGCTGCTCACCCGGCTGCACGTGCTCACCCGGGCGGACTGCACCACCAGGAACAAGGCCAAGGCCGCACGGCTGGCCCGCGCGCAGGACGGCCTGGAGGAGCGCATCGTGCTGCTCAGCGCCCAGGAGGATCTGAAGAAGATCCGGCCCGACCTGGACGGGAACGAGATCATGGCCATTCTGGGCCTGCCGGCCGGTCCCGAGGTCGGCCGGGCCTACCGCTACCTGCTGGAACTGAGGATGGAGCACGGTCCGCTAGGTAAGGAGCGGGCTACTCAGGAACTGCTGCGCTGGGCCGAGGGTGAGGGACTGGGAGCGCCGCCTGCCCCGGAGGGCGGCGGCTGACCGTCCCCGCCTTCCGGCGACGGCAGCCGGCTGGCCAGCCAGTACGCCCCTGCGGTGACTGCGTATCCCGCCGCGACCAGGCCGATGATGGCGGCCGACCGACCGGTGGCGGGCATGAACGCCGCGCTCAGCCCGGCACCGGCCACGAACGTGATGTTGAACATCATGTCGTAGAAGGAGAAGACGCGGCCCCGGTAGTCGTCGTCCACCTCCTCCTGCAGGATGGTGGTCGCGCAGATCGCGACGCCCTGCCCCACCAGGTTCAGGGCGAACCCGATGATCAGGAACGCGACCTGGCTGAAGGTCTCGCCCAGCGGGCCGCTGATGAGCGCGGCCGCCGCGAGCAGGACCGTGATCCAGGCCGGCTTGCTCAGCACCTTGGTGAGCCGCGGGGTGATCAGCGCCGCGCAGGCGTAGCCGAGCGCCGAGGCGATGACGAGCACCGTGTAGTGACTGAGCGCCGTGTTGGCCCCGGCCGAGCGGTAGAAGTAGTTCCGGTAGAGCAGGATCGACATCAGGAACAAGATCCCGTATAGGAACCGGTTCCCGCCGGTGGCGCCGAGCGCCGCGGCCGGGCCGCGGCGGCGCAGCACATAGCGGGCCCCCGCGGCCAGCCCCGCGAGCACGAGCGCGAACTCGCCCGCTATCCGGCCCGGCGGCCGCTCACGCGGGTCGCGGGAGGGCCCGAGCAGCGAGCGGGGCATGGTCCTAGCCACCAGGCTGGCCAGGAGGTAGCTGCAGCCGGCCACTAGCAGGGTGACGGCGGAACCGGTGCGGCCGCCCCCGGTGGCCACGTGGACGCCCAGGCCGGCGATCCCGCCGATCGCGGCCATGACGCCGCCCGCGGTCGGCGACACGGAGTTGGCCATGACCAGCTTGTCCTCCGCGACCACGTGCGGCAGCGCGGCGGACAGCGAGGACAGGAAGAACCGGTTGACGCCCAGCACCAGCAGCACGCTGGCATATAGCGGGGCGCCCAGGTTGCCCGAGACGACCAGCGCGGAAGTGAGTACCACGAACGCGGTGCGCAGCAGCGCCGACCAGACCAGGATCTGGCGCCGTGACCACCGGTCGATGAAGACCCCGGCGAACGGCCCGATCAGCGAGTACGGGAGGTACAGGACGGCGAAGGCCGCCGCGGCCGAAGCCGGGTCCGGGAACGTGGTGCTGTTGAAGAAGACGTAGGAGCCGAGCCCGGCAGTGAACACGCCGTCCCCGGTCTGCGAGATCAGCCTGGTGGTGAACAACCGCCGGAAATCCCGCTCCTGCAGGACACTCCGCAATTCAGCGACGAATGACGGGCCGGTCTGCCGGCCGCGCAGCATGGCCTTGACGGCGGCCAGGACGGTCACCCGCACAGACTACGGGCGGCTATCCGCCCGGCAACCCCCGCCAATGACGCCCGGGGCAATGTTTCCGTATGGCCCAGGCATGGAACGGCACGTGCCCCGCCTGGGCGGGGCACGTGCCATCGCGGAAGGAGCGGGTGGGTCAGCGCTCGATCTCGCCGCGGATGAACTGCTCCACCAGGTCGTGGGCGGTTTCGTCGCTGTACTGTTCCGGCGGCGACTTCATGAAGTACGACGCGGCGGACAGGATGGGCCCGCCGATGCCGCGGTCCTTGGCGATCTTCGCCGCCCGGATCGCGTCGATGATCACGCCCGCCGAGTTCGGCGAGTCCCAGACCTCCAGCTTGTACTCCAGGTTGAGCGGGACATCGCCGAACGCCCGCCCCTCCAGCCGGATGTAGGCCCACTTCCGGTCGTCCAGCCAGGGCACGTGGTCGGAGGGGCCGATGTGCACGGCGGCCTTCTCCATCTCGTGCGGGATCTGCGAGGTGACCGACTGGGTCTTGGACACCTTCTTG
>DATCFY010000218.1:0-145428 GCA_036509255.1 Streptosporangiaceae bacterium | reverse complement strand
CACTAGGACAGCAGGCGCGTCTGCGCGGGACGGCCAGGAATCTCGTCCTCACCGTCACCGCTCCCGGCATCGTCGCCGCCCTCGTGCCGCCAGCGGGACGGGACGAACACCGGGCAGATCATCAAGGTACCCAGCAGGACCAGCGCGCCGCTGACGAGCATGGCGTGGAATCCCGTGCCGTATCCCTCGCTGCGCAGCGGGATGATCCTGGCTGCGAGCTGGGCGTTCAGCGCGAGCAACCCGGTCCAGATCAGCATGACCGCCCCGGGCAGCGCGGTGCTGAGCGGCGAGACCGGCGCGACCATCAGGATGCCGAGGAACAAGCCGGCCAGCAGCAAGATCCCGAGGGCGCTGAGGCCGCTGATGCTGGTCAGGCTGGTGTCCTGGCCCGCCAGCCTGGTCATCTGCGCCACTCCCCAGCCGCCACCGAAAAAGATCGCCGCCGCCAGGGCGACCGCGAACGCTACTCCAAGCAAATGCCTCAGCACGTGATCACCACCTCTCGGCGCTTCCTGGCTTTATGCGCATCCCGGCGCAAAACTCTACTTGAACGCCCCATGACCAGCAGCCAGGACTGCTATTCCCGCCCGCCATGTCATCCCAGCCGCCCAGGTCCGGAGCACAGGAGCCCGGCTGGATAGCGGCCGCCAGGCAGCACCGCGGCCCGGATGCATCCGTCCCTCCGTACCACCCACGTGGGAAAAGAGGCCGGACAGCCTTCTCCCGCGGTGACCAGGAATAGCGGAGACCAAGCCCGCTAACGAAATAGTTGATGGCCCAATGGCACTATTAAAGGCTGGTTTCCTGAGCAGGCGGGACCCGCCAGGCCGTGCGGACGGCCGCTTATGCGGCACGGAAATAGTGCGGTGATTAATCCGCCGGCCAGCCAGGGTCCGCCGGGGTCACGCCGCTCTCCCGGGTCCGCGCACTCCCCCGGGCCCCCTCCGCTCCGCTGCCCCTGGCCAGGCGCCCCGGGCTGGTCCGCGCAGCCGGACCGCCGCAGTGCGACGGCCAGGCCCGGCGAAAGCCCGGGGGCACCAAAATCTCAGTGCTTGCTCAGGCCGCCTGTCGTACCCTTGCGCGGTGCATATCGACAGTATCTTCCGGGGGATCGGCTCTTTTTCCGTTCGTTTCGCTGGTTCATAGTTGTCGCATGGCTGGTCGCGGCGGGGCTGGTACCACACTTCCTGCCCTCGCTGGCCAGCGTGACCCAGGGCAACAACGCGAACTTCCTGCCCGCCAGCGCGCCGAGTGAGCACGCCGCGAAGCTGGCCACGCCGTTCGGCACGTCCAACGTGACACCGGTGCTGGTTCTCGCCGCGGACCAGCGCCCCGCTGACGGCGGCTGATCAGGCGTGGCTGGCTGGCCTGCAGAAGGACCTGCACGCGGTGCCCACTGTCACCCTCGTCCGTGATCTCGGCGCGTCCCCGGACGGCCACGCCGAGCAGGTCGAGGCGCTGTCCAACGTCTCACAGGGCGATTCCACCGCCGTGACCAACCTGGTCGGCGGGCTGCGGGGGGCGATCAAGCGGGCCGGGCCCCCGCAGGGCCTGTCCGTCCACCTGGCCGGGGCGATCCCGATCGCGGTCGACCAGCAGAAGCAGACGGGAAACACCGGGAACCAGATACAGGGCCTGTCGGTGGTGTTCATCATCATCCTGCTGCTGCTGCTGATCTTCCGCGCTGCGCTGGCCCCGCTGATCACCCTGGTCCCGGCCTTTATCGCGATCACCATCGCAGGCCCGCTGGTCGCCGAGGCGGCCCAGGCCGGCCTCAAGGTCTCCCAGCTCGCCCAGATCCTGCTGATCGTGCTGGTGCTGGGAGCGGGCACGGACTACGGCCTCTTCCTCGTGTTCCGGGTCCGTGAGCAGCTGCGCGGCGGGATGGAGCCGAGAGAGGCGGTGATCACCTCGCTGACCCGGGTCGGGGAATCGATCACGTTCTCCGCCGCCACGGTCATCGCCGCGCTGCTGTCCCTGCTGGTCGCGACGTTCCAGATCTACTCGACCCTGGGCATCCCGCTGGCCATCGGCATCGGGGTCATGCTGCTGGCCGGCCTGACCCTGCTGCCCGCGCTGCTGGCCATCTTCGGCCGGGCCGCGTTCTGGCCCAGCAAGACCCGTGAGGGCAGCGGCAAGACGGGGGTATGGGCCCGGGTCGCGGTGCGCATCACGCGGCATCCGGCGATCATCCTGGTCACCGGGCTGGTCATCTTCGGCGCCCTGGCCGTGGTCTCGCTCGGATACAAGGGCGCCGGCTTCGGCGGTGAGACGAGCGCGCCGGCGCACAGCGATTCCGCGGCCGGGCAGACCTTGCTGACCAAGTACTTCCCGCGCAGTACGGCCAACCCCACCAACGTCATCTTCAAGCTGAAGCAGCCCGCCTGGGAGGATGGGGCCGTGCTGGCCCGCGCCAGCCAGGAACTGTCCAGCAGCGGGCTGTTCACCAAGATCACCGGGCCGCTCGACCCGACCGGGCACGCGCTGACCCCGGCGCAGTACGCCGCGCTGCACGCCCGGCTCGGGCCGGCCAACCGGCTGCCGCCGGTGCCGCCAGCCGGGCTGAAGATCCCGGCGGCCGGGTACCAGCTGTACCGGGCGACGGCGCAGTACGTCAGCCCCGACGGGCACACGGTCCAGTTCGCCACCGGGCTGAAGGCCGGGGATGCGGCCAGCACGTCGGCCCTGGACGCCGTGCCGTCGATCAGGGCCGAGACCACCCGCGTCGCGCACAGTATCGGCGCGATCGATTCGGGGGTGGGCGGCGAGGCGCCCGCGCTCTACGACGTGAGCGCCATCTCGGACAGCGATCTGTCCCGGGTGATCCCGGTGGCGATCCTGGTCATCGGCCTGCTGCTCGCCCTGGTCATGCGCAGCCTGGTCGCGCCGCTCTACCTGATCGCGTCGGTCGGCCTGTCCTACCTGGCGGCACTGGGCCTGGCGGTGCTGCTGTTCATCGACATCGGCGGGTCAGCCGACCTGACCTTCATCCTGCCGTTCCTGATGTTCATCTTCCTGCTCGCCCTCGGCGAGGACTACAACATCCTGGTCATGACCAGGATCCGGGAAGAAGCGCGGACCCTGACGCTCGGCGAGGCCGTGCGCCGCGCGCTGGCCGCTACCGGGACCACGGTCACATCGGCCGGCCTGGTGCTGGCCGGCACATTCGGGGTGTTCGCGCTGGTCGGTGCCCGCACCTCGGGCGGCAGCCAGTTCGTCAACCTGGCGGTCGGGCTGGCCCTGGGCATCCTGATGGACACCTTCCTGGTGCGCACGCTGCTCGTCCCGTCAACCGTGCTGCTACTCGGCCGCTGGAACTGGTGGCCGTCCCGGATGGGCCGCGAGTCCGGCGGCGGCCCCGCAGCCGGTCAACGGGAGCCGGAAACTGCCGAGGTGATCTAGGCCAGGGAAGTCTCGTCGGCCAGCGCGTCCGTGGCCGAGGGCTCGTCGGCCAGCGCGTCGACCGCCCCGGCCAGGTCGGCGAGCGCCGGGAGCGCGTCGAGCAGCGTGCCGCGGCTGTCGGACGGCAGTTTCCTGAGCGCCACGCTGAGCAGCCGCTCGTTGAGGCTCTTCCAGCGCAGCACGGCCGTTTCTCCGGCCGGCGTCAGATCCAGGCTGGCGGTGCGCCGGTCGCCTTCGCCCCCGGTCCGGGTCACCAGGCCGGCCTGCCGCAGCGAGTTCGACAGCGTCGCCACCGAACTGGGCGCCAGCCGGAGCAGCCGGGCCAGCTGTCCCGGGCGCGACCCCGGATTCTCCGCCATGCAGGACAGCATCTCCAGCTGAGCCACGGACAGCCCGGAGCCAGGGTCAGCCGCGCGGGCGGCGCGGCGCATGGCGCGCCTGAGCCGGGAGACCGCGTCGGCGAGGTCGGCTGAGTGCACCTGGGTTCCGAGGAGTGAGGGCATGAAATCGAGTATACCGACTGGCAAACTAGAGATCTAGGTTCTGCTGCTGTCTAACAAGTTAGTCCTGACGGCCCGGCTCCGTCCGCCGGCAGGCTTCCGTTCCCGGGCAAATCGGCGGCAGCGGGCGCTCTGCGGACTATCCGCGTTCGGGCCACCCGCCCGCCCGGCCGCGAATAGTGTGCGGTGATCTGCGGGACATGCCGGCCCGGTACTGGCCAGGAGGGCCTGCGACAGACAGACTCGTCCCCGGGGGAAGTCCGAGCTACGCCCTCGCGCGGCATCACGTCGGTCGGCCTCGCCGGCTGGCGCAGAAGGGACGCCGATGCAGGAACTGCGCATCGTCGCGGTAAGCGAGGACGGCAGCTACGCCGTTCTCGCGGTACCGGGACGCGGCGGGCGCTTTTCGCTGCCGATCGACGACCGGCTGCGGATCGTGGCCCGCGGGCAGTTCTCCCGGCTCGCTCAGTACGAGATCGAAGTGGAGAGTCCCTTGCGACCCAAGGAGATCCAGGACCGGATCCGTGCCGGAGAGACCGCGGAGGAGATCGCTGACGCCGCGGGCGTGCCCATCGAGCGAGTTCGCCGCTTCGAGGGCCCCGTGCTGGCCGAGCGGGCGTACCGGGCGCAGGAGGCGCAGCGCGCGTCCATCCGGAAGCCCGGGGACTCCGGTCCCGGGCCCCGCCTCGGCGACATCGTTACCGAGCGCCTCGCCGCACTCGGCGTGCCCATCGAGGAAGCCCAGTGGGACTCGCGCAAGCGGGGCGACAACAACTGGCAGGTCCAGCTGATGTTCACGATCAGCGGCCGGCCGCTGATGGCGGAGTGGTCGTTCGACCCGCGCCGCCGCCATGTCACCCCGGCCGACGATGACGCCGCCAGGCTCTCGCTGCCCGAGGCCGATCTGGCCGGCCTCGCGCCCGGACCCCGGCAGCCGGCCCGGGCCACGGTCACTCCCATCGGCAGCCGGCTGGCGGCGGCCCCGCCGCCTCCCCCGCCTCCCCCGGCTCCGCGGCCCGAGCCCCGGCCTGAACCGGTGCCTGTTCCGGAGCCTGCGGTGAGCCAGGCGCGCCCGGCCGAGGTCCCCCCGGCACGCACCGCGGATGCGGAGCCACGAGTGGCCGGGGCGCACTCACCGCGGGCGGCCGAAGCCCGCCCCGCGCGCGCCCCGGAGGCCCGTCCCGCGGCTGAACTGGCCGAGGCCGCACCGGAGGAAGGCAGCCAGGAGACGCCCGCGCCGCAGCGCGGCAGGGCCCGCAAGGCCGCGGGAAGCCGGTCCAGGCGGTCGTCCGTGCCATCCTGGGATGAAATCATGTTCGGCACCTCACGCCAGCCGGAGTAATGACGGCCAGCCGGATTTCACCGGCCCGGGCAGGCGGCCTTTCCCGCTTATCCGGGCTGGGCCTCGGCAGGTGGACGGTGCACGACGCCACGATTCTCTCGGTTATCGTCCCGTGATCCGCGCGGCCGGATAGCCGCGCTCACCCCCTGCCGTGATAGGCCGACACGCAGAGCGATTATTAATCTCCTGGTAATAGACCGGAGTCACGGCCCATGACGGCCAGGTCCCGGGGTGCGGCGCCGGCGATTACCCTCGGTCACCGACACTGATTCACCCGCTGTTCACGATCCGCACAAAGCGGGTCCGCCCACGGCCCGCCGCCGCCCGTTGCGGTGGCCCGGAGACGAGCCTTTGTCCGGGGAATCCCGGGGGTCCAAATCCGGGTCCCATCAGGCCCTGCCCGTCCTTCCCGGATACGGCCGGCTGCCGTGGCCCGCATAGACCTGAGCGCCTGGCGGCCCGCTATCAAGGTCCATAACGGCACGCCGGGTCCGGGCCAGGCATGCCGGCACGCCCCCGCCACCCGTCCAGACCCTGGCGCGACACCCCGCGGGTCCGGTGGCTCCTGGCCCCGGGGGGGGACCGGACCGCGTACGATCGGCCACCGTGAGCCGTGCACCGCAGAGACGTGGGAACCGGGGCGCGCGCCGCCGGACCCGGCGTGTCCGAGCAGCTGCTGCCGCACTGGCGACGCTGACCCTGGTCAGCGGCTGCGGCCTGGTTGGCGGCCCGAGAACCGTGTCGGAGAATGTCCCGGATCAGATGACCGTGACCAGCCAGGTGTTCAACCAGCACCTGTTCCCGCCGGCCTACACCTGCCACGGCTCCGGGCAGAGCCCGTCGCTGCACTGGTCCGGCGCACCGGAGGGGACGAAGTCGCTGGCTCTTCTCGTTGACGACGCCTCAGCCCCGATCCAGCCCTATATCTACTGGATCGTGTTTGATATCGGATCACAGACCACCGGGATCCAGATCGGGCAGGTTCCGCCCGGCGCCCGGCAGGCGGACAACAGCAAAGGAACGGACCGATATGATCCGCCCTGCCCGGTGAATGGCCGGCACACCTACCGCTTTACTGTCTACGCCCTTAGTAGGTCACTGTCACTGCCCGAGGGCGTAGCCATGAAAACCGCCTGGAGCGCAATCGCACAAGCCGCGATCGCCCGCGGCAGGCTACAGACAACCGCCAGTCCGTAATCGGGCGATCGCAACGGGTAAACGGACTTGGCAAAAAAAATCCCTAAACGCATGACACCGCCCATACGGTCCGCCAGACTGACTGATCAGTAGCTCAGCCTTGGATGGATTCGAGGCGCTAGCGATACAGGGGAAGATCCGCGTGATGGCCGCGTTGGTCTCGCTGGCGCCGCCCATAGGGCCATGGCTTGTTGGGTGGTGCAATGCTTCTGCTCGTGATGGGCGTCGTCGCCGTTGTCATCGCGGTCCTCGTCACGGTTTTCCTCGTGACGCGGCGTCGCGGTGATGAGGACGAGCCAGGCGGGCGGCGAACCGTCCAGGACCGGCTCCGCGGCCGGGACCGCGATGCCCGCTGGAGCACCGACCCGCGGACGGCCCGGAAACCAGCCGGGCGCGGGAGTTCGCCGTCCCGGCGGCCTGCCGGCGAACCGCGCGGCTACGGCGGCCCGGGGCGCGGCTATGAAGCAGCCGGTTTCGACCAGTCCCGCGGCTACGAGCCCTCGCCACGAGGCTACGGTGACCAGCCCGCCCGCAGCCGCGATGCGCAGCGCACTGAGCGCCTCCAGCCCGCCCGGCGGGACACCCGCTACGACGACGCACCCCAGCCTGCGCCGGCCGGCGCCCGGGCCCGCGCTGCCACCGCGCCCCGCCGGGCGGCCGTGGGCACGGACACCGGTCCCGGCCCCGCGCTGTCTGACACCGGCCCCTCCGCTGCGGATTTCGCGACCACGAGCATCAGCGCCGACCCGGACCTGGCGGATTCTGACGTCTTCCCCCGGGTACGCGCGGAGATCCCGGAGACAGAGGCCAAGGCCAGGCCGAAGAACCAGGCCAAAGGACGCGGCCGGCCATCCCGTGGCCGGCACGACGACGATGACGACGACTGGCCGAGCACCGAGTGGGACAAGCTCTCCGACGAGCAGTACTGGGCTGAACTGTCCGCCGACAAGCCGCTCGCGACCACGGCCCGCATCGCGCAGTCCAGCACCCCGCCCCCGGCGGCTAAGCCTGCCGCGGCCGCGAAGCCAGCCCGCCCCGGCCGGACCGGCGAGCGGCAGGTAGCCCGGCGGGCGGACGGGGCGGATACCGACCCCGGCCGCCCTGGCCTGGCCGACCGGCCTGCGGCCGCAGCGGGTCAGGCGACCGAGCGGCTGCCGGTCAGGAACCGCTCCCAGGCGGCCGAGCCGGCCCCGCCCATCCCCCCCGCGTTCATGCCCGAGGCCGGCGGGCCGTCGGCGTCCCGTAACCGGGCGCCCCAGGCACGGGCCGACAATGACCCGCTGACCAGCCCATCCTTCGCACGTGGCGCGGCAGGGGCGGAAGACAGCAGGTCCTACGGGACCCCCCGGCGCACCCCCGATGTGCGGCAGGGCCGGCCGGGCGCCGGCTCTCCGGCCATTCCCCGGGGCAGCGCCGCTGAGGAGCTGTCCGGCAGTTACCCGGTCCCCAGCCGGGAGGCCTACCCAAGCGGGCCGGACGCCTATCCCAGCGCGGCCGACGCCTATCCCAGCGCGGCCGACGCCTATCCCCCGAGCCACCCCGGCGGTTACCCCTCCCCCGGACGGGACAGCTACCCCGGGCCACGCCGCAGCCGCGACAGCCAGGGCGGCCAGGCTCGCGACGGCTATCCTGACCCGTCCGCCGGCTACGAGGCCTATCCGGCGGCGCCGGAAGGGAGCCGGGATTACCCAGCGTCCGGCGGCAGGCACGGCTACCAGGCCGGCCAGGCCGACCGGACCGACCCGGGCACCGCACGGACTGACCCCGGTACCCCGCGCACCAGCCCAGGCCGGCGCCGTAGCACGTCTGCCCGCCAGGTCCCGCCCAGCCAGGCTGCGCCCGCGCAGGCAGCCAGCACGCGTTATCCGGCTGGGCCAGCGGCCACGCCTACGCCCGCGGCCCCGGGCTGGGGCAGCGACCGTGGCGCCGCGGACGAGACTTCCCCGGCGGCTGGCCTGAGCAACCCGTACGGCAGCTACGTGGACACGTCCCCGACCGTCCCGCCGGCCGCGGCACCACCGTCGGCCCCGGCGCCCTCGGCGCCGAGGGCGCCGTCGGCCACGCCCGCGTCCCCGTATCAGCCGGGCCAGCAGCCGGCTGGCGGCGGCAGTTACCCCGGGTACACGACCGGCCCCACAGCGGCGTACTCAGACCCATACAGCCGCGGTCCGAGCAGCTACCCGGCCGGCGGCCCGCAGCCGGCCCCCGACGGCCAGGCGGAGCAGGGCGCCACCTGGTACTCGGCGCCGCCAGCGGCGCCGCAGACCCCGCAGGCACCGGCGTCCGCCTACCCGTACCGGCCGGATCCCGGGTATCCGCCCGCACCCGGCTACGGCACCCAGCCCGGCCAGGCTGGCTACCCTGGCACGCCGCAGGGGAGCAGGGATGACACCCGCTACCGGAGCGGGCAGACTGAGGACCCATACGGCCCTGACGGGTATAGCGGCTATCACTCTCGTCAGGGTTGACAAACCCACCCCGCGCGCCGCGACAATGTGCCGACCGACGCTAGGCAGGGGAGATGCTGGACGGAACCCGGGATCACGCACGCAGTTACCATCTGCACCGGCTGGCCACGGCCCTCGATACCAAAGGGCTGCATGCGTCAGTGAAAACCACGTACCCGGCCGCGTTGCACATTTTCATCCCCGGCGCGACCATGCTCGCCGAGAGCATCGACTGCACCCCCGGCACGGACGGCAAGGGCCGGCTCCGCTGGTATTACCGCTGGTCCTGGGGAGAGCTGCTGCATGACACAGAGGATCCCTCCGCGGCGGCCGCCAAGATAGCCGAGGTGCTGTCCTCCCGCTGAGCACCTGGAGCGGCCGGGTACTCCAGCTCGATGGCGTGCCGGAAGGCGATTCCACCGCCCGGGTCAGCGGGCAGCCACGGCTTGATCTTCCTCACCTCATCGGCGAAATCCCGGTGCAGCGCCACGATGTCCATGCCCCGGCGCTGATAGAAGCCGATCGCAGCGACGTTGTCGTTCCCGGTGGTGAGCCACAGGCGCTGGCCGGCCTGCCCGGCCCGCTGCCGGGCTCCGGCCAGCAGGGCGCTGCCGGTCCCCCGGCCCTCGGCCAGGCTGTTGAGGGTGACAACCTCGAGGCCCGGCCGGACCCCTCCCCCGGCACCGGCCTGCACCCGGTAGGTCAGCACGCCGAGCCGCGCGCCCCCTGGCTCCTGCTCCGCCACCAGGCCAGGCAGCCGTACCACGTCGTGGACCCCGGACAGGCTGACGACCGGCAGGCCCCAGGCGGCGGTCACGACCTCAGCCAGCCAGTCCCGGTCATCGTCGGTGAGGTCCCGGACCAGCGGCCCGGCCGGGCGGGGCCACAGGTCCGCCACGGCCACCCCGGCTCCGGCAAGCAAACGGCGCAGCAACGGGAGCGACAGGCCCACCACCGTGCCCCAGTCACCGTCGATGCCGTCCACGAACGGCGCGCCGAAGCCATCGATGCTGAACCCGCCGGCCATCCAGCCCGGCTCGCCCGTGGCCACGTAGTCGGCGATCTCCCGCTCCCCGGGTGTACCGAACCGGACCAGGGTGCTGGCCGCCGCGATGGTGCGCTGGCCCGAGCGCGTGTCGATCAGGCAGTGCCCGGTATACAGCGTGCCCTGCCGCCCGGACATGCGCCGCCATAGCGCCGCTGCCGCCTCCGGCGAGACGGGCTTGCCCAGCGCCGCGCCGTCCAGGTCGAGCAGGGAATCGCAGCCCAGCACCAGGTCGCCCGGATGCCGTCCCGCGACCGCCGAGGCCTTCCGCTCGGCCAGCACGCGCACGGCGCTGGCCGTGTCGGCAGCGGCATCGATGCTCTCGTCCACTCCGCTGACCTCGATGACCGGGGCGAATCCGGCGTCACGGAGCAGGCGGCGGCGGGCCGGCGAGCTGGAGGCCAGCACCAGCCGGGGAATTCTCGTCGTCACCAGGCCAGGATTGCGCAAAGACCGGATCAATGTCGGCGCAACGACTACTCGCCCGACCCTAGAGTGCTTACTGTGGGTCAGAATGTAACTACAGCTTTAGCGGTGCCAGTGGTCGCCGCACCCCGGGCCGAGGTACGGCCCCGGCCAGCTTTCCCGTCCAACGGAGGCCCTGTCCGCCGGTCCTGGCGGCGGGTCCTGCTGTCGTCCTGGCCCCCGGCAGGCGTGGCGCTGGCCACCCTCGCGGTCACCCTGTGGAAGATCCAGGTCCCGTCTTTCTGGCGGGATGAGGGCGCGACCCAGTCGGCCACCCAGCGTTCCTTCGCTGACCTGATCGCCATGCTCGGCCACGTGGATGTGGTGCATGCCGCCTACTACGTGCTGATGTGGCTGGAGGTGCAGCTGGCCGGCCACAGTGAGCTGGCCCTGCGGCTGCCCTCGGCACTGGCCATGGCCGCCGCCGCGGCCCTGATCACCGTGACCGGCAGGCGGCTGGTGTCGCGCCGGGCCGGGCTGGCCGCCGGGCTCACCTTCGCGGCGCTGCCCGCGGTCAGCTGGTTCGCCCAGGACGCGCGGCCATTCGCGATCGAAACCGCGGCCGCCGCGGCGGCCAGTTACTTCCTGGTCCGGCTGGCCGGGGACGACGGCCGCCGGCGCTGGGCCGCCTGGTACGCGGCCAGCCTGATCGCGCTGGGCCTGGCTAACGTGTTCGGCCTGCTGCTCATCCCGGCGCACGCGGCGACCCTGGCAGCCTGGCGGGGCCACCGCCACCAGCCGGGCCTGCCCCTCCGCTGGCTCCGGGCGGTCGCCATCGCCTGCGTGGCGCTGCTGCCGCTGCTGGCCGCAGCGTGGGCACAGCGGGCCCAGGTCGGGTGGCTGCGGCCGCCGGGAGTATCGGCCGCGCTGGCTACCGGCCGGCTGGTCGGCTCAGCCGGGCTGCTGCTGGCCGCGGCGGTCCTGACCGGGACCGGGCTGGTGCTGGCGGCGCTGGGGCACCGGCTGGGGACCGACTGGCCTGCGAGGCTCCCCGCGCTGTGCCTGCCCTGGCTGGTCGGGCCCCCGGCGATCCTGTTCCTGATGTCGCAGGTCCAGCCGGCCTACACGTTCCGCTACATCGTGTTCTGCATGCCCGCGGCGGCCCTGCTGATCGGCACAGGCCTGGCCGCGGCGGGACGGGTGACCACAGCCGCCGGGCTGGTCCTGATCGTGCTGCTCGCCCTGCCGTTCCAGCTGGGTGAGCGGGGGCCGGCTGGCCACACCGACAACATCCGCCGCCTGGACCAGATCCTGGCCCAGTACGAGCATCCCGGGGATGCCGTGCTCTACCCGCAGGGCGCCGGCGCGCGGTCGTTCGCGGCAGCCTATCCCTACGGGCTCGCCCGGCTGAACGACGTCATGCTGGGCGAGTCGCCCGCCCGGTCAGACACCATCGCCGGCACGGACGCGCCGACCCAGGTCGTGCGCGGCAGGCTGGCCGGGGTACGCCGGGTCTGGGTCACCGAGAACAACGTCTCCTGGCCCGGGCGCCCCCCGGAACTCCGGGGACTGCCGTTCCGCCTGGTCCGCGACTGGCGGGTGAGCGTCTCCTGGCTGTCCCTGTACGAGGTCCGGTCCTGAGCTCAGCCCGTGGCCTGATCCGGGCCTGCGGGCTGTGACTCCGCGAGCCGGGCGTGCAGCCGCTCCCTGACCTCCTCCGGCGTGTAGGCCCGGCGCCGCCGCTCGGCCCGGGCGATGACGACACCTGTGGCGGCCACGCCCGCCAGGCCTGCCAATCCTGCTACTTTCCACCAGCGCACCTGCCTAGGCTACGACCGTGCCGACCATTACGCGTATCACTCTGGACGACGCCGTGGAGCAGACCCGGACCGGTGACATCTGGCTGTTCCGCGGCCACACGCTGGCCGACCGGGCGATCCGGGTCGGCACGAACAGCCCGGTGAACCACGTCGGCATGTCGGTGGTGATCGAGGACCTGCCGCCGCTGATGTGGCATGCGGAACTGGGCCGCTCGCTGGAGGACCTCTGGTCAGGGAACCGGCATCGCGGCGTGCAGCTGCATGATCTGCGGGCCGCGGTCGGGATCTGGACGGGCCGGTACGGCCAGCACGCGTGGCTACGCCAGCTGGAGCATGCGCCGGGGCCCGGGATGGAGGACGCGGTGCTGCGCACCATCGCCCGGCTGGACGGCACCCCGTTCCCCAGCACCGCCCGCCTCGCCAGCCGCTGGCTCCTCGGCCGGCTGCCCCGCCCCGGCATCCCCGGGACCCGCCACCGCACGGACGGCCCGGCCGAGGAGCTCCCGGGCCCCGACCGGGCCCTGGAGAGTGCGTACTGCGCGGAGGTCGTGGCCGCCACGTACCAGGCCATGGGCCTGCTGTCCGGGCGGCATCAGCCGCAGTGGTATGACCCCGGCCGGTTCTGGAGCGGCAATGATCTGGAACTGGAGGCCGGCGCCCGGCTGAGCGCCGAGATCGCCGTCGAGGTCACACCCGCCTCTCATTAAGCACTGGCCGCATAAGTAACCGCCGCACCGGGAATCGTCACCCTGTCACCAGTCCGGACGGGGGCGGAGGGTGGGGCAGCCGCGCGTGGACGCCTGGCGTTCGCCTGCCTCCGTGGGCTACCGCGTGGAATGGGCTCTCGAGCGGATCCGGGACCGGTTCTGGGTCATCCCGGCGATGCTGCTGGTGGCCGGCGCGGTGCTCGCGGTACTCACGGTGGAGGCCCGCACGCTCGGGGTGCCGGCGGCCTGGCGGACCGGCTTCTTGGTGGCACCAGGCGAGGCTGCCGGTTTCCTGGGCATCATCGCGTCCTCCACGCTGACCTTCCTGGGCGTGGTATTCACCCTGACCCTGGTCGCCCTCCAGCTGGCCAGCTCCCAGCTGTCCCCCCGGGTGATCCGCAACTTCGTCCGCTCCGGGGTGACCAAGGTCGCCTTCGGGATCATGCTGGCCACGTTCTCCTATTCGGTGACGGTCCTGGTGCTGGTCGGCGGGCAGCGCGGCGAGGCCGACTCCCGCTCGGTGACCGTCGCCCTGGCCCTGGTCGCCGCCAGCCTGGCGATCTTCGTGGGCTACGTGGCCGCCACCGTCCGGCTTCTCCAGGTCGTCTCGGTCATCGCCGCGGTGGCCCGGCAGACCCTGGCCTCCATTGACGAGTCGGTCCCGCCCGCCGGGGCGTGCCGGCTCGCGGACCAGCCGGCCGGGTCCGCCCCGTCCCGGACGATCAGCCTGCCACTGGCCCGGCGCCGTCACCGGCGGACTGGCCACGGCGTGCTGCTGGGCGTGGATCATGGCCGGCTGACCAGGCTGGCCAGCCGACACGGCTGCGTCCTGGAGATGCTGGTCCAGGTGGCGAGTACGTGCCTGCGGGCTCACCCGTGGTCGCGGTGCACACCCAGGGTGACGGCCCGCCGGACCGGGCCGTGCTGGCCGGGCTCAGCCTGGGCGAGGGCCGGTCGCTGTACCAGGATCCAGCCTTCGGGATCCGGCAGCTGGCCGACATCGCCAGCCAGGCCCTCTCCCCCGCCGTCAACCAGCCCACCACGGCGGTGCAGGTCATCGACCGCCTGGAGGAGATCCTGCTGTACCTGGGCCGCAGGCCGGATCGCAGCCCGTACTGCGCGGACCAGGCCGGTGCCGTCCGGCTGATCGAGCCGGTCCGGGACTGGGATAGCTACCTGGATCTGGCCTTCAGTGAGATCATCCGGTACGGCTGCGGCTCACCGCAGGTGGTCCGCCGGCTGCTCGCCTCCTACCTGGCGCTGCAGCGCAGACTGGGCGCGGAGCGGCGGGCCGCGGTGTGCTCCCGCCAGGCGGCGCTGCGCGAAGAGTCGGCGGGCCAGGGCGTCAGCCCCGCGATCCTCCGCCCGGACAGCATGGGCCTGGGCTAGGATCGCGGCCTTCGGTCAACCCCCGCGCCGGTTCGGCAGATCCGGGGCTGGTCAGCCCGCCGGGCGGGGCTGCGCAGGACCACGACGGAGCGGGGGCCGACGGTGAGCTTGTCGCCCGCCCGGGCAGGCACCGCGGGCCCGCCCAGCGGGCCGGCTTCCGGGACCGGGGGACCGAACGTGTCCACCTCGGTCTGCCATCCGGCCTGCGGCCGGGTGTCTGGAAGCAGGAAGTCGAGCGGCTCCCACCAGGCGTTCACCAGCACCAGGAAGTCGTCGTCAAACAGCAAGGCGCCGTCTGCGGCCCGGTCCGGCCCGTCTGAGCCGTCCAGGTAGAGCGCCAGGGCCAGCGCGCTGGCGTGGCCTGCTCAGGACCGGCGTTCGTCACCGAGATCTGCATGAGCAGGTCATCCGGGCCACCCTTGGCGTAATGCACCTCGGTAATCCAGTAGCGCCCGTCGTTGAAAGCCCCGGTGTCTATCAGCTCGTATTCGGGCTGGAGCCGGCCGCGGGCCGCGTTCTGCTCGATAAGGTCCTGATAGGGATAGGCGCACTGGGGATAGTGGTAACGCCAGCGGTTCCACGAGTGGGTGGGGGTGGCGTCGAGGTACCACCAGTATTCCTTGACGTCCTCGCCGTGGTTGCCTTCCGGGCCGGTCAGGCCGAATGGCCGTTCCTTCAGGATCGGGTCCTGGCCATTCCACAGGGCCAGGCCCAGGCACAGGCGCTGCACTATGCCGCAGAAGCCGGCCAGGGCATCCTCACCCCACCGGTACGCGCGCGACCGCGCGTGGTCGTGCGGGAAGTAATCCCACGCCTCGCCGTCGGCGCTGTAGTCCTCCCGGACCGTTCCCCACTGCCGCTCACTGACGTAAGGACCCCACAGGTACCAGTCGCCCGCCTGGCGCAATCCGTCCTCCAGGTGCCCCAGCGACTTGACCCGCTCCTGCTCGGCGCCCACGGCGTCCCCTTCCGCTCGGCCCTGCCCGCACCGGCACTGCCGCCGGCCGCGCCGTCGCTGCCAACCCGTCAGACGTCCATGTGCTACGCCATCACCTTGCGCGAGTGAGATAAACAACGGCTCCAGCCACCCGGGGGGGGTGGCTGGAGCCGTGTGCGGTACGGCCGGAGCCGGTATGGCCCGGTGGCGCCGTCAGCCGCCGGGGCCCCGCCGGGCCGTGAAGCGCGGCGGGGCAGCAGCACCGTTACCAGTAATGGCGGCGCGGGCCCACCGCGTGGCCGAGCGTGCCCAGCAGCAGCAGGATGAGGCCGACGACCAGGACAATGATCCCGATAGTCCACAGGATCGCGATCTTGGCTATGAAGCCGATCAGGAGCAGAATGATGCCGAGAATGATCATGAGATCTCCTAAGAGGTGTTATCCGATGAGAGCGAATTGCTCTGGGGTTTCAGCTGGGCGCTGTCGGGAGGAGCGGCCCCGACGCAATAGCGGAGCCGATCGATGACGAGCGCCGGCGTTCCGGACAACCGCGGGAGTCTCGGCGGTTTCGCGACGGCCATTCCAGTATGCCGCAACTGGTGCTGAGTGCAAATCATCATCGCCGGCCTGCCGCATTGCGGACCACGTCCGCAGAGACGGCCGCGAGCTTGCGGCGCTCCGATCTGGCTTGCGCACGGAGCTTCTCGTACGCCTCATGCGCGGACAGGCCCTGCTGGCCGATCAGCACGCCTTTCGCCTGCTCGATGACGGCCCGCGAGTTCAGCGCGGCCTGCAGCTGGGCGGCCAGCACGGTCTGCTCCTGGCCCTGCATCATGCTGGCGATCAGCAGCGCGGCCAGGTCGGTGAAGGCCAGCAGGGCCAGCTCGCCCTCAGCCGACCAGGGGTGCCTGTCCTCCGACAGCACGGCCACCACACCCACGGCGTCCTGGTTGTACGGCAGCGGGCTGGCCAGCACCGCACGCACGCCCCGCTCCACCGCCGCGGCGCTGAACAGCGGCCAGCGCGGGTCCTCGGTCAGGTCTTCCGCGCCCACGAGCTGCTTATCCTCGAACGCGGCGATACAGGGCCCCTCCCGGTGCCGTATCTGGAGTTCCTCCAGGTGCGCCAGGCGGTCGTCGGAGACCGCGACGTTGCGCAGATGGTGGTCGGCATCCGCGAGCATCAGCCCGGCCCCATCCACATCGAAGATGGCGTGGGTGGAGCGCACGATCTCGTGCATCGCGTCCTCCACCTTCATCTCACCGAACCTCAGCCTACCCAGCTCGGCCATGGCCGAGCTGACGTCCTGCATGTTCACTGTCATGACTGGTCCTCCCGCGGCCTAGATCTCAGCCGACCACGATCCCCAGCGCAGCGCGGGCTCGGGCAGCTCCGGGGGCTCGGCGAAGGCGGGCGGGTTGGCGAAGTCGAGGGCGTCGAGCGGCGAGACCGCGGCGGCGTCCCGCGCGGTCAGCGGGGGAAGGTTCCACTTCTGCTCGATCAGCTTGAGCACGGAAGTGTGATCGAACACCTGCGAGGTCACGTACTCCGGGCGGGCGTACGGCGAGACGATCACGGCCGGGACCCGGAACCCGTAGCGGTCGTAGCGCTTCGGGCCGTCGTCTAGCAGCTGGGCCTTCTTCACGTAGCCCGGCGCCAGCACCCCGAGGAGTGCATGCATCCAGGTCCGGCGGCTGAGCATGCTGCGGCCCGGCACGCCGTCCGGCTCCACCGCGGGTGGCGGCGGCACGTGGTCGTAGTAGCCGCCGTGTTCGTCATAGAGCCAGATCAGCAGGGTATTGGGCCACCCCTTGCCGTGCATGACCCGCTTGATGACCTCCGCGGCGAAGCTCTCGCCCTTCTGGATGTCCTGCGGGTTCTCCTCGGAGTACACCTTGAAGTCGGGGTCCACGAGGCTGAACGCGGGCAGCGTGCCCTGATCGGCGTCATCGAAGAACTGCTGCGTGCCACGCGCGTGCAGCATGTAGCGGGCGACGCCGAACGGGTAGATGTCGCCGGTGAACTGCATATCCTTGCCCAGCGTGGCGAGCGAGGACGGGTTCAGCACGCGCAGGAAGCGCAGCCGGCGCTGGAGCATCCGGCGGCGGTGGCGCAGCGCGCTCCGGAACCCGGTCTTTCCCCCGGCCAGCGGGTGGTAGTTCACCCAGGAGATCCCGTGCCTGCTGAGCATGTCGAAAATGGTCCCGGCCGCCGGGTAGTCGGCCAGGTTCATCGGCAGGTCGTCGATGAGCCCGTTGGCGGTGCCGGAGATGAGAAACCGGCGGTTGGGGAAGGTGGGCCCCAGGCAGGGGGAGAACCAGCGGTCCGCCAGCGGGAACGTCCTGGCCAGCCCGTGGTAAAAGGGCAGGTCCCGCTCGGTCCAGTAGCCCATGGCCTGCGAGGCGTCCTTGCCGGGCATCAGCTGCTGGGTGGCGCTGACGAACCCGTCAAGCTTGCCCTCGTCCCACTGCAGGTACGTGGCGTCCCAGCTCTGCGACGGTGTTTCCGGGAGCTGGAGCGTGCCGGAAAGGTGGTGCGCGGGCACTGATTCGCCCTCGAGGCCGGTATTCGAGACCTCCGGCTCGCCGTCCTGGCCCAGGGGGAACCCTTCACCCCGGCCCCGCAGCGTGCCCAGGTAGTTGTCGTAGGAGTGGTTCTCCATCATCAGCACGACGATGTGCTTGATCTGGGGCATCAGGTCGGTGCCAGCGGGCTGGCCCGGCGCCGGGAGCTGGCCGGCGCTGTGGTCAGAAATACGGCGGGAGACCCGCTTCAGCTCACGCTGTTCGAGCCGGTTCCACACGTTCACGCCACCTTTTGGTTGATGACCGCGTTGCCTGCGGTGCTGCCGGCTGGCGCGGTCTCGGCGCGACAGCCTGCCCCTCTCTACCCTGGCGGCCGCCACCCATTCGCGCCAGCCCCCGCCGTATGCCAACGCAGGGCAAAGTCGCAGTTTTCTCCCAGGAAGATGCGCAGGCAGTCGCGGAGCAGCCCGGCGCGAGCAGGCCAGTCCAGCGCGGGGGGGGACGGGCCCGGCAGCGCTAGCGGGGTACGCGGACCAGCAGGCGTCCCGGCTGGACCACGACCACCAGCTCGCGGGTGCTGCCCATCACCTCGCCGTCCAGTTCCCACAGTTGCGGCCGGTCGAGCTGGACTCTCAGCTCGCGGAACACGCTGTGGGCGACCCGGCCGGTCCGGGTCCGCCGCAGGAACACGTCCACCGTGAGGGCGAGCCAGCCAGACCAGCCCCAGGCGGTCAGGACCAGGAGATCGAGCAGCCCGTCATCTGGCTCCGCGCCCGGCAGCAGAGCCACGCCGCCCTGCAGCGAGCCCACGTTGCCGACGATGATGCCGCTGGCCCGGCGGCGCAGAACCCGGCCCCCGTCGGCACGCAGCGTGGCCCGCGCCGGGCGGACCCACAGATGACGCAGCGCCGACAGCGAATAGGCCAGCCACCCCAGCCGCTTCTTGAGCGGCTCGCTAGCGCTGTCCAGCAGCATCGCGTCGAAGCCGATCCCCGCCATGGCCACGAACGGGTGCCCGTTGGCGCTGCCCACGTCGAGCCGCCGGTCCTGGCCGTCCAGGGCGACGGCCAGGGCCTCGTCCAGGGCCAGCGGGAGGCCGAGGTTGCGGGCCAGCAGGTTGCCGGTGCCGGCCGGCAGCACGGCGAGGGGGACGCCGCTGCCCGCGACCCCTTCGGCGCACGCGGTGACGGTCCCGTCGCCGCCGCTGGCCACGACCACGTCCACCCGCTCGGCCACCGCGGCCTCGGCCAGTCCCCGGCCGGTCTCCTCCGGGGTGGTCTCCAGCCACAGCGGCTCGCTCCAGCCCTGCGCGGCCATGGCCTCGGTGACCTCGGCCCGGAAACGGTCGCCATCGGGGTGTTTAGTGGGATTGACCACCACAGCCGCGCGCATGCGCTTACATCGCCTCAGGCCGCATGCCGCGAGCATAGGGGAAGCGGGGTCACCGGCGGCTGCCCCGCCGCCCGAGCGGCACCAATCCGTGACACGGGGCCGGCTGACCCCGGCCCCGTGTACTGTTGCGGCGTGGTGACAGCGCCAACCTCGACCACGGCCGGCCTGCGCCGGCAGGGGAGCCTGGACGTGCTGGCCTGGCCGTCGCTCGACGCGCTGGACGTGGACGCGTTCGTGACGACGCGGCACGGCGGCGTCTCGGCCGGTCCCTACGCCACCCTCAACCTGGGCCTGCACGTCGGCGACGCCGCGGCGGACGTGCTGGTGAACCGGCGGAGGGTGGCGGCGGCACTCGGTGCCGACCTGGGCGACTTCGTCTTCTGTAACCAGGTCCATGGCCGCCGCGTCGCGGTCGTGTCCGCGGCGGACCGGGGCCGCGGCGCGCTCCGCCTGGACGACGCCATCGCCTCCACGGACGCGCTGGTGACCACCGACCCGGGCACCGTGCTGGCCATCCTGGTCGCCGACTGCGTCCCGATCATCCTGACCGACCCGCAGGCCGGGGTGCTGGCCTGCGTGCACGCCGGCTGGCGCGGGACGGTGGCCGGCGTGACCGGCACCGCGCTGCACGCGATGCAGGCGCTGGGCGCCCGGCCGGAGCGAATCCAGGCCGCCATCGGCCCGGCCGTCGCGGCGGATCGCTATCAGGTGGGCCCGGAGGTCGCGGCGGCTGCGGAGCGGTTCTTCGGCGGGAACACCGGCGGGATCATGCACCCGGACGCTAATTCTTCAGGCCCGGCCCATTGGCTGTTCGACCTGCCCGCGGCTAACCGGCGTGTCATCCGCGAGTCCGGGGTGCCCGACGCGCAGATCCACGGCAGCGGCCTGAGCACGGCCAGCCCGGTCCCGGACAGCAGGGGCATGCACAGCCACAGCCCGGAGTTGTTCTTCAGCGACCGGGCGGCCCGCCCGTGCGGCCGGTTCGCCGCAGTCGCCAGGCTTAAGCCCAGGGAGGGCACGTGAGCGAGCTGACGGGGCGTGGAGTGAGCACCCCGTTCCGGTATGACGGGTACGACATTGACCCGGACCGCGGGATGCTGACCTGCCGGTACTCCGTGGGTGACTACCGCTTCAGCGAGCAGGTCACGGTGCCCGCCGAACCCGGCCGCTGGGACCGCGAGGAGGCGCGGCAGGCGGCCCGGCTGGTGTGCCTGCTGGCCGGCGTCTCTTACTACAAGACAGCCGCCCCCGCAGTCATCGATCTGGGCAACACTGCCGTCACCGACACCGAGCGGGCGTTCCTGCGCTCGTTCTACACCGGCGGCCTGGCCGAGTTCGGCTACCGCAACGGGCTGGACCTGTCCGGGCTGCGCATCGAGGGCCCGTCCCGCCCTGCCGGGCCACCGCAGCCGACGCCCGCGGCGGGTGCGGGCCGGGCCCTGGTGCCGTTCGGCGGCGGCATCGACTCGATCGTCACCGTGGAGATGGTCCGCGAGCGGGCCGAGCCCGCGCTGTTCATCGTCAGCCGTCCCGGGGATCGGTTCGACGCCATCGAGCGGCCCGCCGCCGTCACCGGGCTGCCGGTCATCCGCGCCGAGCGCGAGATCGACGCGCAGCTGCTGCGCTCCCGGGATCTGGGCTTCCTCAACGGCCATGTTCCGGTGACCGGCATCATCTCGGCCATCGCCGTCCTGGCCGCGGTGCTCGACGGCCGGGACGCCGTGGTCATGTCGAACGAGTGGTCCGCGTCCATCCCGACCCTGGAAGTGGACGGCTCCCCGGTCAATCACCAGTACTCCAAGAGCGGGGTGTTCGAGGCGGGCTTCCGCGACGTGCTGGCCGGATCACTCGGCCCGGACTTCGCCTACTTCTCGGCGCTGCGCCCGTTCAGTGAGCTGTGGGTGGCCCGGCGGTTCGCGGCGCTGACCCAGTACCACGACACGTTCCGCAGCTGTAACCGCGCCTTTCACATCGACAAGTCGCGCCGGCTCGACCACTGGTGCGGCCGCTGCGACAAATGCTGCTTCATCGACCTGATCCTGGCGCCGTTCCTGCCCGCCGCGGACCTGGAGCGGATCTTCGGCGGCCACGAGCCGCTGGCCGACAGCGGCATGGCCGGCACCAGCCCGGGCGACGACGGCTCACTAGCCGATAAGTTCCGGTCCCTGCTCGGCACCTCCCCCACGAGCAAGCCGTTCGAGTGCGTGGGTGAGGTCGGTGAATGCCGGGCCGCGGCGTTGCTCGCCGCGCAGCGGCCCGACCGGGCCGGCACCAAGCTTCTCCAGGTGCTGGCCGCGGAACTGGACGGGCTGCCGCAGCTGACCTCCCCCGCCGAACTGCTCCGCCCCCTCGGCCCTCACTTCGTCCCGGATGTCTATGCGCCCGACGATCTCCTGGTCTGACCTTCGCGCCGGGCTGGCGGGCGGCCAGGTCGGGCTCTGGGGCCTCGGCGTGGAGGGCCTGGCCAACCTGCGCACGCTCACCTCACTGGGCCGCCAGCCTGTGCTCGTCGACGACCATCCGCCGGCCGGCGGGGCCGGCGGGCAGCCGGTCCTCGCCACCTCCAGCGGCGGCCTGGACGCCCTGGCCGCCTGCGAGGTCGTGATCAAGTCGCCTGGCATCAGCCGCTACCGCGACGACCTGCGGCAGCTGGAGGCCCGTGGCATCCCGGTCGTGGGCGGCCTGGGCCTGTGGCTTCAGGAGGCCCCCCGGGACCGGGTGCTGTGCATCACCGGGACCAAGGGCAAGAGCAGCACGACGGCCATCGCGGGCCACCTCCTCACCCAGTGGGGCTACCGGTGCATGGTCGGCGGGAACATCGGCCAGCCCCCGTGGGAACCCGCGCAGGCCGGCCTGAGCTACGACTACTGGGTGATCGAGACGTCCAGTTATCAGGCCACCGACCTGGGCTGCTCACCGCCGGTCGTCGCGGTGACCTCACTGCACCCCGATCACCTGCCCTGGCACCACGGCGTGGAGAACTACTACCGGGACAAGCTGTCCGCCTGCTCCCAGCCGGGCGCGGACCTGACCGTGGCCAATGGTGACAGCGGCCTGCTCCGGGACCGGGTGGCGCTGCTCGGCCGCCGCGTGGAGTGGGTGCACGCCGACGACGACCCGGATGCGGACTGGATGAGCCCGCTCGGCCTGCTCGGCGCGCACAGCCGGCGCAACGCCCTGATCGCCCGGGCCTGCCTGCGCGCCCTTGGCGTGCCACAGGCCGCTGACCACGAAGCGCTGCGGGAGGCCGCCGCGGGATTCCAGCCGCTCAGCAGCCGGCTGCAGGCCATCGGCACCGTGGCTGGCGTCACGTTCGTGGACGACAGCCTGTCCACCAACGTGCTGCCCACGCTGGCGGCGCTGGACGCGTTCCCGGGCCGCCGGGTGGCCCTGATCGCGGGCGGCCAGGACCGCGGGATCGACTACGCACCGCTGGCCGCCGGGCTCGCGGACCGGCCCGCCCCCACGCTCGTGCTGACCGTGCCGGACAGCGGGCCGCGGATCGCGGCCGCGATCGAGGCCGCCCACCCCGGCCAGGCCGAGGTGCTGTCCTGCCCGGACCTGGGCGCGGCCGTGCAGCGCGGCTTCGCCTGGGCCCGTCCGGACGGCGTGGTGCTGCTCTCCCCGGCGGCACCCAGCTTCGGCCAGTTCCGCGACTACCGGGACCGGGGCGACGCGTTCGCCATGGCCATGCGCACCTGCCCCGCCGGGTAACCCGGTGCCGCGCGCTCCCCTGCAGGCCCTGCCGCCGGCCCTGCACCGCGACCTCGCCGCCGCGGTAGGCGGCCCGCACGTGCTGACCGGCGACGCCACCGCGGGCTACGCGGTGGACTGGACCGGCCGATTCCGGGGTGACCCGCCCGCTGTCGTGCGGCCGTCCGACACCGCGCAAGTCGCCGCGGTGCTGGCGCTGTGCTCCGGCGCCGGGGTACCGGTGGTTCCCCAGGGCGGTAATACCGGCCTGGTCGGAGGGGGTGTCCCGGTCCACGGGGAAGTCGTGCTCAGCCTCGCCCGGCTGGACCGGCTCGGACCGCCTGACCCGGAGGCGGCACAGGTCACCGCGGGGGCCGGGGTGACCCTCAGCCAGGTCTCGGCAGCCGCCGGGCCGGACCTGGACCTCGGTGTCCTGATCGCCAGCCGCGACAGCGCGACCGTAGGCGGCGCGGTGGCCACCAACGCAGGCGGCCTGCGGGTGCTGCGCTACGGGCCGATGCGAGCCCAGTTGCGCGGCGTCGAGGCCGTGCTGGCCGACGGCACGGTGGTGTCCCACCTGTCCGGCCTGGTCAAGGACAACACCGGATACGACTACCCGTCGCTGCTGGCCGGGTCGGAAGGCACCCTGGCGGTCATCACCCAGGCCCGGCTACGGCTGGTCCCCCGGCCCCGGACGCCGGTCGCGGTGCTGTGCGGATTCCCCAGCCTGGACGATCTGCACGCCACCGCGCGGCGGGCCGTCACCCAGGTCCCGGGCCTGCTCTCGGCCGAGTTCTTCACGGCCGCCGGGCTCAGTCTGCTGGTCAGCCGGGCCGGTCTCACCCCGCCGCTGGCCAGGCCCGCGCAGGCGTATCTCCTGCTGGAGGCGGACGGGCCGGGTGCGCTGGAGGATCTGGCGGCCGTGGCCGGCGATCATCCCACCGCCGTCGCGCAGTCGGCGGCGGACCGGGCCAGGCTGTGGGCCTACCGGGAACGCCACCCCGAAGCGGCGGGTTTCCTGGGCGTGCCACTCAAGCTGGACGTCTCGGTGCCCGCCGCTCGCTGGGTGCAGCTGGCCGACGGGGTGGCCGGGGTGGTGGCCGGCGTGGACCCGGGCGCCGCGGTGATCACCTTCGGTCACGTCGCCGACGGGAACGTGCACGTGAACATCGTCCCGGCGGCGCCCCCGGACGGACGGCACGAGGACGCGGTGTTCTCGTTCGTGGCGTCGCTGGGCGGCTCGATCTCCGCCGAGCACGGCATCGGCGCGCTGAAAGCCCGCTGGCTCCCGCTGGCCCGGTCTGCGGCCGAGCGGGAGCTGTTCGGCCGGATCCGTCACGCGCTTGACCCTGCTGGCATCCTTAACCCGCACGTGCTGCCGCGCTGAGCTGCGCAGACCCTTTCCCCGTCGGGCCGCCGGCCGGAGTAGCGGGGAGCGCAGCGGGTTTTGGGCCCGGTCCCATGGGTAGCCAGGCCCCGTTCAGCCGCCTGGCTGGGCACGCACTACCGACTGAGAGGAACCACTCCGGTGTACATCGGTATAGGCACCATCGTGGTCATCGTGATCATTGTGCTCATCGTCCTGCTGCTGCGCCGCGGCATCTGACCCTGACCTCCCGGGCCATACCCGGGCCGCCGGGGCCTGGCCTCCGTGGCCAGGCCCCGGCGCCGCTTAATGCATGCCGTTTAATACATGCCGTGCCCGGCCGGCCCTGACCGCGACGGCGGGAGCCCAGCCCTAGCCGCTCTGGCTGATCCGCACCGAGAACATGGACGGCGGTCGCCCTGGTCAGCCGGGCTGGGTCGGGGACGTTCGGCTCATCAGGCACGACGATCCTGAGCGTGGTGGGCAACTATGCCTGGCTCGGCTGGGCGGGTGTGCGGACCAGCCGACGCCGGTGAAGCCGTATCAGCCGGTAAGGTACCGGGCACTCATGCCTGCTGACGACGCCCCCGCCTCCCGCTCCGCCGTGGCCGCCCGGCTCCGCGCGGCCGGCTGTGTCTACGCCGAGGAGGAGGCGGATCTGCTCATCTCGGCGGCCCCGACGCCCGCGGACCTGGCCGGCCTGGTCGAGCGGCGGGCCGCGGGCCAGCCGCTCGAGCACGTGCTGGGCTGGGCGGAGTTCCGCGGCCTGCGGATCGCGGTGGACCCGGCTGTATTCGTGCCCCGGCGGCGCACCGAGTTCCTGGCCGGGCAGGCCATCGCGCTGGCCCGGCCCGGGGCCGTGGTCGTGGACCTGTGCTGCGGCTCAGGCGCCCTGGGCGCCGCACTGGCTGCCGCCGTAGACGGGGCCGAGGTGCACGCCGCCGACATCGACCCGGCCGCGGTGCGCTGTGCGCGGCGCAACCTCGCGGCGGGCGACCGGGTCTACCAGGGCGACCTCTACGAGCCGCTGCCTGCGGCGCTGCGCGGCCGGGTGGACATCCTGCTCGCGAATGTCCCCTACGTGCCCACCGGCGAGGTTGGGCTGCTCCCCCCGGAAGCGCGGGACTTCGAGGCACGGGTGGCCCTGGACGGCGGCTCCGACGGCCTGGGCGTGCTGCGGCGGGTGGCCGCCGGCGCGCCGGAGTGGCTGGCGCCGGGCGGCCACCTGCTGTCGGAGGTCAGCGAGCGCCAGGTGGCCTCGGGCACCAGGGCCGTTACCCGCGTCGGCCTGACCGCCCGGGTGGACCGCTCCGAGGAGCACGGGGCTACGGTCCTCATCGCCAGCCGGCCATCGCCGCGCGCGTAGGAGGCGGGGAGGTGGACCTAGATACACCTGCGTTCCGGGGGCCAGGGACACTGCCGGACGGCTCCAGGGCGGGCAGACTGGCTGGGTGACGCCGGTCAGCCGAGGGAGACCCTGATGAGCAGCCGAACACCGCCGCTGAGCAGTTCCGGCCTGCGCGGCCCGCATCCCCGGTGGATCGGTGCGGGCCTGGTCAGCGCCCGGCGCGGGCTGGGCTTCGGGGCGCTGATGCTGGCCGGGGCCGCCCTGCTGCTGGCCCTGGCCGCTCCGCTGCTGCTCGCCGGGTTGGCCGCCGGGCGGCTGCTGGGCCGTTCTGGGTCCCCTGCTAACTTCACAGTGGTCCCCGGCGGTGTCCCCCAGCCAGCCGGGCCCGGCGAACCGCTGGGCCGGCAGCTGTTCCTGGCCGCGCTGATCGTGCTGGCCGCCTGCGTGGTGTGGCTGCTGCTGCTCCCGCGCATCCTGCTGGCTATCCGGCGGCTGGCCAGCCTGACCCGGCGGCTGGTGGGCGAGTGGTGCGGTGTCCGCATCGCCGACCCGTACCTGCCCATCCCGGCCGCCGTCCGCGGGACCTACTTCCAGCAGCTGCGCTGGCTGCTCGCTGACCCGGCTACCGCGCGCGACGTGCTGTGGCTGGCCGTCAACGCCTGCGGGGGCTGGATCCTGGCCGTCCTGCCAGCCGGGCTGGCCACGGTGGGCCTGGTCGAGTTCATCGGCCCCACCACCCGCCCGCTGGTCGCGATCCCCCCGCCCGCTTTCCCCGGAAATACATCCTTCGTGCTGATCCTGCTGGGAATGGGGCTGATCGCGCTCGGGCTGGGCTCCGGCCCCGCGATGCTGGCCGGGTACGGGACGCTGGCCCGGTTCATGCTCAGCCCGGCTGGCCACGCCGAACTGGCGCTGCGAGTCCGGCACCTGGCCGAGACCCGGTCGGAGGCGATCGACACCGGCGCGGCGGAAATGCGCCGGATCGAGCGGGACCTGCACGACGGGGCGCAGGCCCGGCTGGTGGCCATGGGCATGACCCTGGACGCCGCCGGGCAGCTGATCGACTCCAACCCGGCCGCGGCGCGGGCGCTGCTGCTTGAGGCCCGCGACACATCAGCCAGGGCCCTGGCCGAGCTGCGGGACCTGGTCCGCGGCATCCACCCGCCGGTGCTGGCCGACCGGGGCCTGGGTGACGCGGTCCGCGCGCTGGCCCTGGACTCCCCGCTGCGCGCCGGCCTGGCCAGCGACTTGCCCGGCCGCCTGCCCGCCCCGGTCGAGTCCGCGGCGTATTTCGCGGTCAGCGAGCTGCTGGCCAACGTGTCCAAGCACGCCTGCGCGACCCAGGTGTGGGTCGATATCCGGTATGCGGACGGGATGCTCCGGGTTGGCGTGAGCGATGATGGCCGGGGCGGCGCGGACGCGTCCCGGGGTACCGGGCTGCGCGGCATCGAGCGGCGGGTCGCGGCGTTCGACGGTGTGCTCGCCCTGAGCAGCCCGCCAGGCGGCCCCACCGCGGTGACCATGGAGATCCCTTGCGCATTGTCATCGCTGAAGACCTCTTCCTGCTGAGGGACGGGCTCACCCGGATGCTCGAGGCCCATGGCCTCGAGATCACCGCGGCCGTCGACAACGGGACCGACCTGCTCGCCGCCGTGACCTCTGAGCGGCCCGACGTGGCCGTGGTGGACGTCCGGCTGCCACCTACCTTCACCGACGAGGGCCTGCGGGCGGCGCTGGCTGCCCGCCGCGCCGTGCCCGGCCTGCCGGTGCTGGTGCTGTCCCAGTACGTGGAGCAGCTTTACGCCCGCGAGCTGCTGGCCGGCGGCAGCGGCGGCATCGGCTACCTGCTCAAGGACCGGGTGCTCGACAGTGCACAGTTCGTGGACGCGGTCCGCCGCGTCGCCGCGGGCGGCACCGTGATGGACCCGGAAGTGATCGACCGCCTGCTGCTGCGCAACTCCGGGGACAACGCCCTTGGCACGCTCAGCCCGCGGGAACGTGAAGTGCTCGGCCTGATGGCTGAGGGGCGCTCCAACGCGGCGATCGCCCAGCGGATGTTCATCACCGAGCGGGCGGTGGCCAAGCACACAGCCTCGATTTTCCTCCGGCTGCGCCTGCAGCCGTCCGACGACGACAACCGGCGTGTCCTTGCCGTGCTCGCCTACCTGTCCGCCGAGCAGCCCGCGGCCCGGGAGTAAGTGTCAGACCCGGCTGAGACGATGCCCGGTATGCAGCTCGGATCGTTCACCATCACGCCGGACGGACCGTTCTCGCTCGAGGAGGCGGCCAGGTTCGGGTTCGGCCAGCGCGCGGGCGGGGACTGGGACGGGGTCATGCGGCTCGCGTTCTGCCTGGATGGCTACACCGACCAGGTAGCGGCCGAAGTCCGCCAGGACCAGGCCAGCCCAGACCAGGCCAGCCCAGACCAGGCCAGCCCAGACCAGGCCAGCCCAGACCAGGCCAGCCCAGACCAGGCCAGCCCAGACCACGCGGGTACGGTGCACTGCGTGGTGCACGGGCCCGCCGGCGCCGACCTGGGCCGGGTGCGCCGCCAGGTCGCCCGGGTGCTGTCGCTCGATCACGACGGCCGGGAGTTCAGCCGCGTCGGGGAGCGTGATCCGGTCATCGGGCGGCTCCAGGCCGCGGCCCCCGGGCTGCGGCCGCCGCTGTTCTACTCGCCCTACGAGGCTGCGATCTGGTGCGTGCTGAGCGCGCGGCGGCCCGCCCCGCAGATGATGCGGGTGCGCGAGCGGCTGGGCCACGAGCACGGCGCAGTCTTCGACCTGGCGGGCGAGCAGCTGCCGGCGCTGCCTACCCCGGATCAGCTGCTGGCCGTCGAGTCCTTCCCGGGCATCCCGGCGGATAGGTGGCCCCGGCTGCACGGGGTGGCGCGGGCGGCGCTGGACGGCCGGCTGGACGCGGACCGGCTGCTCGCCGAGGGACCCGAGCGCGCCATGGCCGGGCTCCAGGCGCTGGCCGGGATTGGCCCCTTCTACAGCGCGCTTATCGTGATCCGCGGCACCGGGTTCACCGACGTGCTGCCAGTCAGCGAGCCCCGGGTGCTGGATCTGGTGGCCCGGCTGTACCAGCTGGACGGGCCCCCGCCAGAAGCTGAGTTCCGCGCCCTGGCCCAGCCCTGGAAGCCGTTCCGGACCTGGGCGGCCGTGCTGATCCGGGCCGCGGCGGCACGGGTGCCCGGCGGGTCGGGAGCACCAGCCGGCGTTCGCTAGCCTGAGGAACGGTCCCGGCGGATCCGCCGTTGATCCCGGTGACGCGGAGGGAGAGCCCGGTGGCGATCGCGACCCTGATCCTGTGGGTGCTCACCGCTGCCGCGGGCCTGGCCCTGCTCCTGGGCGGAAGCGCGGCCAAGCGTGCTGCCGCCCAGCAAACCGTCTCCGCTCCTGCCCCGCCGGTGACGGTACCCCCCTCCGGCCCGTCGGGACTCCCCGACATCCCCCGGGTCAAGGTGCACGCCACCCCCGGCGAGCATCCGCTGCTGGAGTTCAGCCACCCGCTGCTGGGCCTGATCGGCCTCGGCGTCTGGTTCGTGTTCGTGGGCACCCGCCACGCGCCGCTGGCCTGGGCGTCGTTCGGCATCCTGGTCGCTGCGATCGCCGCCGGGCTCAGCTGGCTGGTCCGCAACATGCTGGCCGCCCGGCGCGGTGACCGGCCCGCCCGGGCCGGCTTCCCGCCCCGGCTGGTCCTGCTGCACGGGTTCACCGCCAGCGCCACGTTCGTGCTGGCCGTGCTGACCGCCCTGACCGCCAGCCACTTCTGAGCCGCTCAGAGCCGCAGGCCGGCCGTCTGCGGCCCAAACAGGGCCAGTATCAGCGCCGCGATGGACACTCCGGTGACCGCGATGGCGATCACCAGCAGGCGCCCCGGGCGGGCCCGCACCTCATGCCCGGGCATCCGGGCCAGCCGTCCCACGATCCAGACCAGGCCGCTCAGCACCAGCACCACCAACCCCGCGGCAAGTTCACGCTTGAGGATGACCGCGCCGATCGCGGCGAACGCGAGGGCGGTACGGGTCCAGGCCAGGTTGGTCCGGGCCCGGGCCAGCCCGGGATCGTCGGTTCCGCCCGCCCTGGACCGGGTCATCGCGCCACTCAGCCGGAAATGAGCGCCATCATGGCCGCGGCCACGGCGACCAGCGCGATGACGATGGCCAGGAGCTGGGGCAGCCAGGAACGGCGCAGCGGCTCACCCCGGCGCAGCGCCCGCTGGTTGGCGGCCCACTCGAGGTAGCTGCATACGGCCACCACCGCGCCCAGCAGGATCAGCGGGACCCCGATGGCGTGCCGTCCCCAGCGGATCCCGTGGAACGGCGGCAGCAGCTGGACGATGGCCAGCCCCGCGGCCACCAGGCCCAGGGCGGTGCGTATCCAGGCGAGGAACGTCCGCTCGTTGGCGAAGGTGTACCGGGCGTCAGGCTCATGGCCCGCCCCGGCCGAGGCGGGCGGGGCCGGGCTCGCGGGGCCGCTGGCGTCCGTCTGCGTCTCCTTCCGGTAGTGGGCCACGGGCACGTTTCCCCACATCATCCTCTGCGCGCGCGGCCGGGGCGTGGCCGGATGCCTGACTGCTGTGTCATGGACTGGGGGGCGCTGAGTCGCGGCCGGCGGCGAGAAGTTGGAAAATAGCTGCATGGTAGCTCGTAAAGTTCTCCAGCAGATTCTGCTGGTGTGCGCACTCGGCGCGGGCATCGCCGCCTGCTCGGGTAGCAGCAATGGCTCCAGCTCAGGTGCCAGTTCAAGTCCGAACTCGGCACCATCCTCCTCCTCCGCCTCCGCCACCGCGCCCAGCCCAACCACCTCGGCCGCCAGTTCCGGTACCACGGCCACGATCACGAAGAACTGGGAGGCGTTCTTCAGCGCGAAGACGCCGGTGACCAAGCGGGTCAGCCTGCTCCAGGACGGGCAGACGTTCGCCACCGTGATCAAGTCCCAGGCTGGCTCGGGCCTCGCGGCCTCGGCCACCGCCAAGGTCACGAAGGTGACGGTGGTCTCGCCCACGCAGGCCAAGGTGACCTACTCGATCCTGCTCGGCGGGCAGCCTGCGCTGTCCGGCCAGTCCGGCGTGGCCGTGCTCCAGGACGGTACCTGGAAGGTCGGGGTGGCCAGCTTCTGCGGGCTGCTGGCCACGGAAAACGGCGGCAAGACGTCTGGGCTCCCGGCGGCTTGCCGGTCTGCGGGCTAGTCGCGTGGTCCGCTCGGTAGGCGCGCCCGCCGAGCGGGCCCCTGCCCCGTGCCGTGGCAGCCGCGGGCTGGCCCTGGGCGTGCTCACCGCGGTGCTGTTCCTGACCTTCCTGGACAACACGATCGTCAGCGTGGCCCTCGGCAGCGTGCAGGCCGACCTGCACGCGGGCGTCAGCGCCCTGCAGTGGGTGGTCAGCGCTTACGCGCTGACGTTCGCCGGTGCCATGCTCGGGTTCGGCATGGTCGGCGACGAGTTCGGCCGCAAGCGGGTGATGCTGATCGGGGTCGGTATCTTCTGCGCCGGATCCGTGCTGGCCGCGCTGGCCCCGAATATCGGCCTGGTCATCGCCGGGCGCGCGGTCATGGGATTCGGCGCCGCGGCCAGCGAGCCCGGCACCCTGTCCATGCTGCGGCACCTGTACACCGACGAGCGCACCCGGACCCGGGCGGTCGGCGTGTGGGCGGCGGTATCCGGGCTGGCCCTGGCGCTCGGCCCGGTCATCGGCGGCGCGCTGACCGGCGTGTGGAACTGGCGCGCGATCTTCTGGTTCAACCTCGTCTTCGGACTGGCGGCGCTGGTCGCCGGGCTGATCGTGCTGCCGGAGAACTCCGACCCGGACGCGCACCGCGTGGATATCCTCGGGACGGTCCTGGGGGCCGCCGCCCTGACCGCTTTCGTGTTCGCGGTGATCGGCGCGGAGAACACCGGCTTCGCCGCACCCAGCGTGCTCACCCTGCTCTGCCTGAGCGTGGTGGCCGCGGCAGCGTTCTTCTGGTGGGAGAGCCGGGCCGCCCACCCCCTCCTCGACCTGCGGTTCCTCCGTATGCCGGCGTTCCTGACCGCCAATGTGGTCGCGTTCTGCGCCTACTTCGCGACGTTCGCGGTCTTCTTCTTCACCGCCCTGTACCTCGAGGAGGTCGTCGGGGACACCGGGTACCAGATCGCGCTGGCCTTCCTGCCGATGACCGTGCTGATGATCGCCGCGTCCCTGCTCGCCGGGCGGTGGACCGACCCGTCCGGGCCGCGCTGGTCGATCTTCATCGGCTGCCTGACGTTCGGGGCCGGGCTGCTGCTGACCACGCTCACGCTCAGCCCGCACCCCGCCTACCTGCCGCTCGCCGCGGCCCTCGCGCTGACCGGCGTGGGCATCGGCGCAACCGTGGTCCCGATCACGTCGGCGGCCCTGTCCGCGGTCCCGCCGGCCCGGTCCGGCATGGCCGCCTCCGCCACCAACACCAGCCGGGAGATCGGGGCGGTGACCGGCGTGGCGATCCTGGGCGCCCTGGTCAACGCGCAACTACGGTCCAGCCTGACCAGCCGGCTGAAGCACCTCGGCATCCCGGCGAACTTCCAGTCCATCGTCATCCACGCCGTCGAAACCGGCGGTGTTCCCTCCAACGGGAACACCAAGGGCGCGGGCGGTGCGGCCGGAGCGGGCCAGGGCTCGCTAGTGCAGGAAGTGATCCACGCGGCGTACAGTGCGTTTTACGCAGGATTGCACGCCGCGCTCCTGCTCTCGGCCTTCCTGGTGCTAGCCGCCGGGCTCTTCACGTTCGTGCTCCTCGGCCGCCGGGCCGCCCGCTCTGACCGGGTCTGACCGGGCATGTCCGGGACCTGCGGGCAGATTGGCGGGTGGCGGACCGTGGCTAGTGCGGCCCCCACGGCACACAGCGGCGCGCTGGGTCTCGCCACGCTCCTGACCTGGATGTTCACCGCCGGAATCGGCGCCTACATGCTCCGGTCCCTGGTGATCCACGGTGCCCTGCGCCGGCAGCGCTCGGTCCGGGACGGCCTGTCCCCCCGGGTCCTGTACGGGCACTTCAGCCTGGCCCTCACTGGCCTGGTGGTCTGGGCCGTCTTCGTGGCCACCGGCTGGAGCCCGCTGACCTGGGTGGCCGTGGTCCTGCTGACCCCGGCGATCGGCCTGGGCATCTGCACAGTGACGTTGTGGACCCCGTATCCCCGGCCGGCCGGGGAGCCCGCAGCGGACCCGGCGGACCCGGGCCTTCCGGAGGCTGACCGCCCCGGGCGCGGTTCGCAGAGCGCGGCCCTGTTCCCGCCGCCCGCCCACGACGCCGTACACGGCCGGCTCACGGACGCCACGCTGGCCCGCGCGCTTACCGACGAGGCCCTGGCGGCGCGGCTCGTCGACGAGGTGATCGCCAGCCTGCCCGCGGGCGCGTCCCCCCGGCCCCGCAAGCCCCGGGTGTACCCGGCGGCGGTCATCCCGTTCGGGCACGGGCTGGCCGCCCTGGCCACGTTCGTGATGGCCGTGGTGACAGCGATCGGCAGCCGGTGACGAGGGGACGTTCGTCGTGAACCTGTCCGAGATCCGTGAGCTCGTCCGCGTCGCCCGGGGCGACGCGCCGTACGGCGTGCGGGCCCTGGCCCGCTGTTACAGCATCGGCGACCTTCGCCGCCTGGCCCGGCTGCGGCTGCCCGCCGCCGCGGTCGGCTATCTCGAGGGCGGCGGCGAGGACGAGTGGACGCTGCGCCGTAACCGCGCGGCGTTCAGCGAGGTGGAACTGGTTCCCCGGGTCCTGCGGGATGTCAGCCGACCGGATACGTCCACGACGGTCCTGGGCACGCGGATCCCGCTGCCACTCGCCCTCTCGCCGGTCGGCTCGCCGCGGATGTTCCATCACGACGGTGAGCTCGCGGTGGCACGCGCGGCCAGCCAGGCCGGGCTGCCCTACGGTGTCTCGACGCTCGCCACGCAGTCGCTCGAAGCCATCGCCGGCGCCGCCCAGGGCAGCCCGCTGTGGTTCCAGCTCTACCTCTGGGGCGACCGGTCCGCCGCCAGGAAGCTGATCGCGCAGGCCCGGGTGGCCGGGTACCAGGCTCTCCTGCTGACCGCCGACACCGCCGTGCGCTCCAAACGGGAACGCGAGCTGCGGCACGGCATCGTGCTGCCCACCCCGGAGCTGACGCTGCGCACGGTCGCCAACGGCGCCCGCCACCCTGCCTGGGCCTGGCACTTCCTGACCTCGCCGGCGCTGGGGTTCCCCAACCTCTCGATGAACGGGCCGACCTCCCGGCAACGGCTCAGCGAGATGTTCGACGGCACGGTGGGCTGGGCGGATCTCGGCTGGATCCGCCAGGAGTGGGACGGCCCCATCGCCCTGAAGGGCGTGCTGAGTCCCGACGACGCCCGGCGGGCCGCCGACGCCGGAGCCGACGCCGTCATCGTCTCCAACCACGGCGGACGGCAGCTGGATCACGTCCCCGCGGCCCTCGAGGCCCTGCCCGGCATCGCCGACGCGGTCGGGGACCGGGTCGAGGTGCTCTTCGATTCGGGGATCCGGCGGGGCAGCGACATCGTCACCGCCCTGGCGCTCGGCGCCCGGGCGGTCCTGGTCGGCCGCGCTCATCTTTACGGGCTCGCAGCGGCCGGGGAGGCGGGGGTCCGGCACGCGATCGACATCCTCGGCGACGAACTGCGGACCACCATGTCCCTGTGCGGCGCGGCGACCCTCGCGGACCTCGACCGGTCCCTGCTCCGGGCGGCCCGACCAGGGTGGTATCAGCCGGGCAGCTGACGCTGACGCTCTTCGAGCTGCCGGAAGATATCGCTGTAGCTCCCGCGCATGTCGTGCGGCACGCGCCAGACATCCACGGTCCCGAACCAGCCGAGAACGCGGACCCGCACCACCGGGGCGTCCGGGCGGCCGGTATCGCGGCCCCACTCGCGGCGGTGACCGAAGATGGTCAGCCCGCTGACGTCGACGCTCACGCCTTCCGGCACGTATATATCCGCGTTACCGAGAGCCACGAGGACGGTTACGGCGGTCTGCGGCCCGTCGATGGTGGCTTCGCGCAGATCCAGGTCCAGGTCGCCGAGAGCGCTGGTGGCGAGGGTCCACCGGCGCAGCCGCAACGGTCCGCGCCGCGCGACATGACCGAGCAGCGCGGTAGTGAAGCGCGCTGGCTTGCGGCCGGGACGGGAGATGCGGGAGGGCACGGCGGGCAGGTCTTCCTGGACACGCGCCAGTTCGCTACCCACCCGGGCCTGGAGGGCCGCCTCAACCCGTTCGGAGAATTCGTCCAGCGTGAGGCGGCCCGCGAGCAGGTGCTCGCGGAGCACAACCACGGCCTGCTCGCGTTCGGCATCCGACACCCGGATCGACGCGTCGTCCATAATCGCCACGCTAGACCACGGCCGAGCCGCGTTCCATGTCCTGATTCCGGCGCGCGGCCTGGGAGGCGCCGGGATCAGTCGCTGAGCAGGTGCCGGAAGTAGGCGCCCGGGTCGGCCAGGAACCCGCGCCAGGCGCCGACAATATGCAGGTCCTCCCACCGGGACGTGCGGATGCCCCAGTCGCCTAGCTCCCAGATGGCCGCGCCGGGAACAGCGGCGACGATCGGCGAGTGGGTGGCCACGACAGCCTGCGACCCTTCAGCGGCCAGGTCGTGCAGCAGGCCGGCCAGCCCGAGGCTGGCCGTGAACGACAGCGGCGCGTCCGGCTCGTCCATCAGGTAGAACCCCGGCTGGTTGACCCTGGTGCGCAGGATCTCCAGGAAACCCTCCCCGTGGCTCAGCTCATGGAAGCGCTCCGGGGCCCGCCCAGGGTGCTCTTCCAGATAGGTGTAGAGGCTGTGCATGGTGTCCGCGCGGAGGAAGTAAGACCAGCGGGGCCGGAGAGGACCGCGCTCGACGATCAGCTGCGCGCCGGCCCCCGGTTCGCTGTCCCTGAGACGGAACAGCTGGGCCTGGGCCGAGCCGCCCTGCGGGTTGAACCCGCACGCCTCGGCCAGCAGCTCCATGACGGTGGATTTCCCGGAACCGTTCTCCCCCACCAGCACGGTCAGCCCGGCGGGCAGTTCCAGGCCCTCGCAGAGCAGCTGTTCCACCGCCGGGACCGTGGCTGGCCACCTGGAGGTGTCGACCCGGATGCCCGGATCGGGGCGGATCACGCGGACCGCGCGATCGTCTCCCTCCCACCCCGCATTCTCGCTGCTGGCCACAATCCCATCTTGCCGTGCCCCTCCGACACGGCACGCGGTCCGGCCCTCCGGCGTGATCGCCGCAGATGAGGGTCACGCGGTGACCAGCGCCAGATGGCCGCCGCGGCGCAGAACGCGGCGCATCTCGCCTAGGACCGTCATGGTCTCGTCCAGAGGCACGTGCAGCAGCGCCGCGCAGCACCAGATCCCATCCAGGCTCCCGCCGGTGAGCGGCAGGCACGCAGGCCGGCCTGGACCGCACGGCCGGGGAGCGCCCTCGCCGCGATGGCCAGCATGCCCGCCGAGCGGTCGATGCCGGTGACGCGATGCCCCGCGTCCGCGAACGCCGCACCATCGCGGGCCGGGCCGCAGCCCAGATCGGCGATGTCGGCTGCGCGGGGAAGCCGGAAAGGGTCAGCCCAGCGCCTGCATCACGAGGGCGTAGATCTGGTCTCGCTCTCCCATGCCGATCACCGCCAGGCCGGGCGGGTACCGGGCGAGGGCCACCGCACCCGCCAGCCCGCCATCGGGGGCGTCGATGCCGTAGCCGTCACCGGCCTCGAGGACCAGCCGCCACATCGCCTCCCCGGCCTTCCACCCGCGATCACGGGTCAGCCCTACTAACGCGGGCACGTCCCCCTGGGTGAGGGCTCGCACGTGGCCCGGGAACCCGCTGTCGCTCGCCGCCGTCATGCCCGCCAGGCTAGCGCCGGTACACCTGGTGGTCCTCGTGCGATGCATGCTCCACCGCCCGATCCGCGCCAAGGGGCCTGACTACCTTCCCTAACGGCTTTACCGATACAGTCTTTATCGGTAAAGTCATGTTGTGGGCGATGAGATGCGGGACCGGGCGCGGGTGACGCTCGCTGAGGTGGCGGCCCGGTGCGGGGTGAGCCGGATGACGGTGTCCAACGCCTACAACCACCCTGACCAGCTGTCGGCGGAACTCCGGCAGCGGGTGCTCGCGACCGCGGAAGTACTGGGCTACGGCGGCCCCAGCGCAGCCGGGCGGGCACTGAAGAGAGGCCGAAGTGACGTGCTCGGGGTGCTGCTCACCGAGGCGCTGCCGTACGCGTTCGGGGATCCGGGTACCGTCTCCTTCCTGCATGGCGTGACCGCCGCGACGGCCGCCGCCGGCCTGGCGCTGCAGCTCATCCCGGCCGCCGCGGAGACCGCGGAGCGGCTGGTCCGGGACGCGGCCGTCGACGGGCTGATCGCCCATTCCCCGGCCGACGATGACCCGGCCCTGGCAGCGGCCCTGCGCCGCAGGCTGCCCACGGTGGTGTCCGGCGGACCCGCCACCGCGGGAGCGGACTGTGTCACGATCGACAACGATGCCGCCGCCGCGGCCGCCGCCCGCCACCTCATCGACCTCGGTCATCGCAGGCTGGGCGTCGTGACCTGGCGGCTGCATCCCGACGGGTTTACCGGGTGGGCCGACCAGGCCAGGCAGGCCAGCGCCCGCTATGAGGTGTTCCGCCTGCGGCTGCTGGGCTACCAGCGTGCCGCCGCGGAAGCAGGCCTGCCACCCTCGGCCGTCCGGGTGTGGGAGCAGCCCGGCCACAGTGTCGCCGACGGGAGCGCCGCGGGACGCGTCCTGCTCAGCCCGCCCGGCCCGGAACGCCCCACTGCGGTGCTGGCCAGCACCGATGTGCTGGCGCTCGGAGTGCTGCAAGCAGCCCGCGAACTCGGCCTGGACGTTCCCCGCGACCTGGCGGTAACCGGCTTTGACGACATCGAGGAGTCCGGGCGGGCGGTTCCCCCGCTGACCACCGTCCACCAGGACCTTTACCAGCAGGGCCAGGACTGCGCCTGCCGGCTGATCGCCCCGGGCACCGGGACCGGGCTGGTCCATCCGACCCGGCTGATCATCCGGGCCAGTACCGTTCGCGCGCCTGAGCCGCCATGATCATTACGCTCGGACTCCTGTCCGGCCTGCTCACGACCGGCGCGTGGCTCCCCCAGCTGCTGCGGACCTGGCGCCGTGGCCGCGCCGACGACATCTCCTATACCTACCTGGGCGTTTTCGCCACGGGGGTCCTCGGCTGGCTGGCCTACGGCCTGCTCGCCGCACAGCCCGCCGTGTTCGCCGCCAACATCGTCACGTTCACCCTCATCGCCGCCCTGGCGCTGCTCAAGACCCGCCCCCGCCGGCCCCCGGACCGGCCGCGCCGCTGACCCGGAAGCCATTGCGTAGCCGGTGCCGCTTGCCCGGTGCGCCGAACTGAACCAAGATCGCTTGTAACGTAGTTCTTCCTCACCTCGTTTCCCCACTGGCCTCGGGCGGGGATGTGTACGGGTGCATCCGCTCCTGGAGCCGCCAGTGGACGTCACGGATCTCTCGGCTGCCGAGGCCGAGCTCTGGGAAGCGTTCCCGCAGGCCGGATCGGTCGATCTGCGGCCGGATGGCGGCGTGCCGGATGACCCGGCCGACGGCGCCGGATGGGGGCCGGAACGGTCCGTCCGGGCTGACCTGATCTCGGCCTTGCTGCTGGGGGCGCGAGCGGTCGAGCCCGGGCGGGTACCCGCGGTGCGGCTGTCAGGCGCCCGGATCACCGGCCAGCTGGATTTGTCGTTCGCCGAGGTTAACTACGCCGCCTCGCTCCGGGGCTGCTTCTGGGACGAGGAGCCTCGGCTGGCTGGAGCGCAGCTTCGGCGGGTCAGCCTGTCCGGCTCGTGCCTGCCAGGGTTGGAAATGCCAGATGCCCAGGTCAATGGCTTGCTGTTGCTGGACAGATGCCGTTTCCGTGACCGCGTTGACCTGACCGGCACGCACGTGAGCGGAATCCTTTCCCTCACCGGGGCGGAACTGCGCGGTGATCCGGCGCTGAAGGCTGTGAGCCTGACGGTCGAACGTGAGCTGGTCTGTGTGGGCATGACGGCCCACGGCGAATGCGTACTGGCCGGCGCCCACATAGGCGGAAGACTGGTGCTGGACCGGGCGCACCTGTCCCATCCCGGAGGCCAGGCACTCACGGCGGATGGGGTGATCGTCCAGCGGGGTGTCTTCTGCCAGGAGGGCTTCACCGCCGACGGCGGGGTCCGCTTCCCCGATGCCCAGATCGGCCGCGGGGTCACCATGTCCGGCGCGTCATTACGAAATCCAGGGAAGGTCGCGCTGGCGGCCGAGCGGGTCACCGTCGACGGTGAACTGGCGCTGAACCGCGGATTCACCGCCGACGGCCAGGTTCTGCTACGGGGTGCCACCATCCGCGGCGGGCTCAGCCTTAACGGCGCTACGCTGCGCAATCCCTCCGGAATCGCGCTGAACGCAGGCCGAACCGTGATCGACAGCGGCCTCTACGCCATGGAGAACTTCGCCGCCCACGGCGAGGTCCAGATCGGCGGAGCGCGGATCCAGGGCTCCGCGAACTTCACCGGCGCACGCCTGCTCAATCCCGGCGGGGTGGCCCTGCTCGGGGACCGCCTCGAGATGACCGGGAGATTCTTCTGCGGCTCGGATTTCATGGCGCAGGGCGAAATCCGTCTCGTGGACGCACGCATCGGCTCCGGCCTGCACCTCACGGCAGCCCGGCTTTCAAACTCATCAGGGCGGACGTTGAATGCGGAAGGCATGACCGTGGGCGGGGGGGTCAGCTGCGATGGCCAATTCATCGCCGACGGGCCGGTCAGCATGGTCCACGCACGGATAAACCGCGAGCTGTCCTTCGAGGCGGCCGCTATCCGCGCCGGGCTCGACCTGCGTTTCGTCCGGGCGACGGCGCTGCGGACAGACGCCCGCACCACGATCACGGGGATCCTGGATCTGCAGCACGCTTCAGTCGAGGTACTGCACGACGATCCTGGCCGGTGGCCAGCCACGGTCCGGTTGGACGGATTCACCTATACGACTGCGGCGTCTCCCCTGCCCGCAGCCGCCCGCCTCCCCTGGATTGCCCGGGACTCCGGCAGCTACCAGCCTCAGCCCTACGAGCAGCTGGCGGCTGTTTACCGCAGGATGGGACACGACAGTGATGCCCGCACGGTCCTGCTGGCCAAGCAGCGCAGGCGCCGACGCACGCTCTCCGCACCGTCGCAGATCTGGGGCTACCTGCAGGACTGCATCGTGGGATACGGGTACCGTCCGCAACGCGCGGCTCTCTGGCTGGCCGTGCTGCTGGCGATCGGCACTGCCGCTTTCGCTGCCGACCACCCAGCGCCACTCGACCAGACCCAGGCGCCAGAGTTCAATCCATTTCTTTACGCGCTCGACCTGCTGCTCCCCATCGCAGGGTTCGGGCAACGCACCGCTTTCAATCCCCTCGGGTGGCACCACTGGCTCGCAGCATCGCTCATCGCGGCAGGATGGATCCTCGCCACAACCATTGCCGCGGGGGTCACCCGGGTGCTATCCCGCCAGTAGAAACGGCAGGTCCTGCTCGGCCAGCAGCTTGTCCAGGGCTGGCACCCCGCTGATGCTGGAAAGACGCCCGCCCGCGCCGCCGCACTGCCCGGGTCACGGATTATCGGGGGCGGAGACTGCCGCCGACTCAGCCAGGAACTCATACTCCTTGTCCGACAGCCGGCCCAGGTCATAAGCGAGGACGACATCGTCGAACGAGCCGGGAACATATGGCTCGAGATCGTCGATCGCGGCCCGGGCCTGGCCGAGCCCGGGCGGGCAGGCTGACGGCACCGTGGGCCACCGGCGGACACGGAATTCCAGTCCCAGCCCTTCCAGGCCCAGCTGGCCGCGCTGGTAGGCGCTGATCATGGCGGCCACGGCGCCGCCGGGCAGCCCCCCGCCTCTGGGACTCCCGGCCGTCACACTGGCGGGCTCAGCTCCTGAGACCCACCGGATGCTGTTCCAGGCCCCGGCGACGGCCGGGCCGTCCAGCGCCCTGATCGCCTCGGCGGGGATGTGCCGCCCGCCGTATCCGCGGCCGTGCCTGTGCTCCTCCTCGCCGCGCCGCTGAGCCGCGAGGGCATAGGCGACTGAGTCCTCAGTGCTAATATCGGCGAGCATGGCCGTTACGGCATAATCGGCGAACCGCAGTGCGTAGGCCCAGGATTCAGCGGACGGCCGTGATGCCAGCGAGACGTCCAGGATGACATTCCAGCCATCGTTGACCGCGGCCAGCGCGATCCGCTTGGCCACATACTGCGCCTCGGCGTGGACCAGGTCAGCGGCCGCCAGCGGCGACCGCCCTTCCACCTCTGGGATGAGCCGGCCCGCCGCCATCGCGGCCAGGACACGATCAATGCTGATGGTCAGGTACCGCGACCGGTCAACGCCATGCCCCTCCAGCACGGCATCCTTGGGGGCTCCCGGCAGGCCGCCGACGATGATGGCGCTGCGCTCCCGCGGTACCGACTCAGCGGCCCGGAGAGTCTCCGCGACCAGCTCGCCCTGCGCCCGGTTACGGTCCGCGATCCAGATCATGGTCAATCCTCAGCTGGGAAGAGACCTTCAGCACGTCTCACTTCCAGTCACCGGAGACCGGCCCCGGGGTTTGCGTGCCCCGGGCAACGGCAGGTGGGCGGCGCCGACCTTGTCACGTACTCCCCGGTCGGTGCGATTTCGCGATACGCCTCCGCAGGCGTCACGGGCGTGCCCTTCACAATCCAGGTGATCGTTATGCCCGGTCTGTGATCCGCAGGTAGTAACCCGCCGGATCGAGGATGCGGAAGTCCTTCAGGCCCCAGGAACGGTCCTGGAGATCCTCGGTGAGCGGCCACCCTGCCGCGACGACCCAGTCGCGTTCCCCGATGACGTCGTCCACTTCAAGCACCAGTTCCACTCCGGCAGGCGGCCGCCGGGCCGCACGGGCGTCACCCGTGGGTTCTGTCCTGAGCGCCCCGACATGGACACTGCCGCGCGTGAGCGAGACATACGGGCTCGGATCGCCGCGCTCATCCTTCGTGACCGTGAAGCGGAGCACTCTCGTGTAGAAGTCCACGGTGGCGTCCAGGTCATCGGGAAAGATCTCAAACCGCAGCGTCAGCTCCATCACCGCATGGTGGCACAGCCTTCCCGCCGAACCGATGCCCGTAGAGCGGGTCGTCCTTCCGGCCCCGACGCGCTAGCGTCGCCTGCTGGGCGCGGCGACGAACCGCGCCGGCGGCGCTGGTGCCGAGCTTGACGGCGTGGAAGGCACCGGGGACGGCGATTAATATGGCCGGGCTCACTTCGCCCGCTACGGCCGTCCGGCGGACCTGCGTCGGCTACGCCCCAAAGCGCCGGCCATCTGGGCCGACATCTTGCTCAGCGTCGCGGACTCTTCGTCCTCGACCGCGGTCAGCGCGCGGACCTCTTCGTCGGTCAGCTGGGCCGCGACCTCAGTCGCGCCGATGTTGTCACCCAGGTGCTCCAGCGACTTGGTACCCGGGATCGGGACCATCACCGGCGAGCGCCGAAGCAGCCAGGCCAGGGCCACCGCCGACGTGGCGACGCCGAGCCGCTGAGCTGGCCGCGTGAGCGCCGCGGGTTCGCCGAGGAAACCGGTCGCAAGGGGAAAGAACGGCACGAAGGCGATCCCGTGCCGCTCGCAGGCCGCCAGCACCTCTATCCCGCTGCGGTCGATCAGATTGAAGCGATTCTGGACGGCGGCGATCGGCGTGACCTGCTGTGCACGCTCCAGCATTTCGGGAGAGGCGCCGGACAACCCGATGTGGCGGATCTTGCCTTCGTCGTGCAGTTCGACGAGGGCACCTAGTGCGTCCTCGAGCGGCACCTCCTCAGGCGGCACGTTCCCCGGCGCCTGGCTGTCGCCCCGCAGACGCAGGTAGGTGAGCGGACTGGAATTGGCGCGCATGTCGAGCAACGCATCCTCGACCTGGGTCCGCACCGTCTCCGGCCGGCTGTCGGTCGCCCAGCCACCGGCTGGGTCGCGCCATGCCCCAACCTTGTTCCCGATCACGATGTCGTCGGCGAAGGGGCTGAGTGCCCGCCCGATGATCTGGTTGACGGTGCGCGGACCGTAGGCGTTGGCTGTATCGAAGAACCGGACCCCCTGGTCTACGGCTCGGCGCAGGACCCCGATCGCGCCGGTCACGTCTTCGGGCAGCCCGATCACTCCGGGGCCTGCCAACTGCATGGCACCGTATCCGAGTCGGGGCACTCGGTCCTGCCCTCCCACCAGGTGGGTGGCGACGAACTCCTCACCGGTGGAACTGGTCAATCTTCTCGTTCCTTCTTTCGTGCGCCTGGTCGGAGTACCGGCCTCGCGACGCCTCGGTCGACGTCTCCAGGCATTGGCCCGAAGTGTTTGGTGAGGGTGTGCAACCACTGACGCAGCAGTGCTTCCTCGGCGGGGGTGAACAGGCCCGGCACCGAGCCGAGCCGAGCGAGCAGCAACCGGGCAGCCTGGTCGGTGTCGTTGCGCTCCGGCGAGTCCCCGGTGAGCTCAGACATCAGCGCGGCACGCATCGACCGTGCCACCGTTCCGGTGGCAGATCCCCCATCGTGAATGAGCTGGGTGACGCAGCCAGTCGCCATGGCCGTCGTTACGGCCATCGCCTCATCGAGGCCTATCCGGAGGAGTCCGGCGTTGGCAAGCTGCTCCAGGCCGCGACGCAACTCCGCCTCAGCCGTCTGCGCAGCCCGGGAGCGGCGTCCATCCTCGCGGCGGTACATGAGAGCGTAGAGAACCGGGTTCTCCACGCCGAAGCCGATGTGCATGTCCCACCCCGCCGCGAAGTCGATGAGCAGGTCGCCCGTGCGGGGAACTCCACGCTTGCGCTCCAGATAAGCGGAGAAGGCTTCTTCAACCACGGCCTCGAGCAAACCGCCCTTGGTACCAAAGTGGTGATACAGCGTGGGCGGGGCCACACCCGCCGCCTCGTAAAGCTCTCGGGTGCTGGGTTCACGTTCGGGGTGCTCGGCTAGCAGCGAACGCGCGGCCTCCATCAGACGCGTCCGCCCCGATCTCATGTATACCGACGATACACCGGAAATCGGCACGAGTTTATCGTCGGTATAGCGGCTCCGTCGTCATGAAGCGTGGGGTTGTGAGCGGTAGCCGCTGGCTGTGGGCAGGATTCGCACTGCGGCGCGGCCGCCGGCTGGCGGTGCCGGGCAGATGGTTCGGAGTTGCTGGTAGCACTGCCCGGCGGCGGGCACTCCGGCGCGCGGCAGCCGCCGAGCCGGGGAGCGGCGGTCAGGCCGGCCGCAGCCGCGCCGTCAGCTCGATTTCCACCGCGATGTCGAAGGGCAGCTCGGCGAGGCCGACGGCGCTGCGGGTGTGGCGTCCCGCCTCGCCGAAGACCTCCACCAGCAGGTCGGAGCAGCCATCGATGACCGCTGGGGTCTGGTTGAAGCCGGGGGCCACGTTGACCATCCCGAACACCTTCACGATCCGGGCAATGCGATCGAGGTCACCAAGCTCAGCCCGCAACGTGGCGAGGATCGACAGGGCCGTCGCCCGGGCCGCCTGCCGTCCCTCCTCCAGCGAGAGATCGCCGCCCACCTTCCCGCGGATGACGTTCTCGCCATTGATGGGCCCGTGTCCCCCGACGTGGACAAGGCCGCCATCCACCACGCATCCGAGGTAGTTGCCCGCGGGCGGGAACACCGGGGGCAGATCGATGCCCAGTTCCTGAAGCCGTTGATCGATCACGGCCGGAAGCCTACGGCCTCGTCGCGTCCGGGAGACCCCGAACCGATCTGAGGCGTCCAGATCCGGCGTTAGCCCTCACTAACGCGATCAACCCGCTGGATCGTTACCTGGTCACCCTCGATGACGTACATGATCCGGTACATCCCGGCGCGAAGCCGGAGCACGTCCCCCCTCCGGAAGGGCCCCTGCAGGGTAGGAATCCGCGGCGAGGGCGTCTGACGCGGCCGCAACCGCCCTCATGCCAGCGGCGTCCGCTAAGCCTGCGAGCCTGCTCGTGGGCTGCTCCATCACCGCGAGGCGTGGGCGCCGGTCATCATGGCCGCGAGGTCCTCGGGGTGCAGGAAGGAGGCCGGCGGCGGCGGCCCCCAGGCGAACAGGCCCCGGGCGCCTTCGAGATCTTCCGGCGTCCACAGCTGGTCGTCCACGATGCAGTCCATGTCCGAGTAGTACTCGGAGAAGTTGCCCGCCGGATCCTTGAGGTACCAGAAGAAATTAGACCCGGCGTAGTGCCGTCCGAGGCCCCAGACGTGCCGCTCCGGCCGTCCCTCGAGCATGGCGAACGCGCCGCGGCCCACCTCGTCGACGTCGTCCACCTGCCAGGACGTGTGGTGCAGGAAGTTCACTGGCGCGGCCGGCACGAGCACGTTGTGGTGGTCAGTCGAGCAGCGCATGAACGCGCCGACTCCGGCTATCCGGTCGCTGATCTTGAAACCGAGGCCGTCGGTGAAGAACGACATCGAGCGTTCATGGTCGGTGCTGCCCAGCACGGCGTGGCCGAGCTTGCGCGGCCGCACCGGTCCCGGCCGGAAGAAGCCCGGAGCCCGGCTGTCCGGCCGTTCGGCCCGGCCCGGCCCGTTGTACCGCCCGGCGGCGGCCGGTTTCTGCTGGATCCGCGGGGCGACGTCCAGGAAGACCCGGGTACCGGTCACCGGCTCCACCGCCTGCAGGCTCCTCCCGCTGAGGCTGACGGGCACGCCGAGGCGCTCCAGGCTGGCCGCGGCGCGCGCGAGGTCGTCCGGGTCATCCACGCCGACCCGCATCTCGACCAGCCGCCGGGTGGGCGCGGAAACAATCCGCAGCTGGCGCCCGGCGTCCGCCGTGCTATACCAGCCGTCACTCTCGGGGGTAAGGCCGAAGTCGGCGTAGTAGGCGCCGGTCTCGCCGGCATTCGGCACGCCAATGGTGACTGACAGCAGTCCGTGCAGGCTCATCGGACCTCCTCATCCTTGAGACAGTGGAACATGCCCGGCCCCGCCGCACCAGACGCGGCGGATCGACCGGGTCGCCCGGATGTCCTGGAGCGGATCATCGTCGAGGAGCACCAGGTCAGCCCGGCGTCCACCCGCAGCTCCAGCTCATGGTGCAGCTGTCGCCGTGGCTGACCGCGGCCGGGCTGCCGGCGTCGGCGTTGGCGTCGGTGCCGGCCAGGATCGGCACCCCGGCGTGGTACGCCGCGGCCACGCTGTCCCGCGCCGCGGCGTACCCGTCGCCCGGGCGGCCGAGCAGCGCGACGAGGGTCTCCATCATGGTCAGGGTGGGGATGAGGATCCGGCCGTCCACGGCCATCTGCGCCGCTGCGGCCTCGTCCAGGGCCTGGTCCAGCGGCACATGGGTGAGCACGTCCACCCCGGCGTGCTGGGCCTTCGCCACCGCGGCCGAGGAAGACGCGTGCGCCACGGCCTGCTTTCCGTGCCCGTGCGCGGCGGCCACGAGGGCGTCCACCGTGGCCTGGTCGTGGTCAGCGCCCGGGCTGCCCACGATGATCTTGATGTAGTCCGATCCCTCGGCAACCCGGTCGGCCACGAATTGCTCAGCCTGGTCGGGGCCCTTGATCAGCCCGCGCTCGCCGATGACCGGGAAGCGGGCGTGCAGACTGCCCGGCGCGATGGCCGGCGTGCCCGCGCTGAGCAGGCCGGTCAGCCCGGGGACCGCGCGCAGCGAGTCCACCAGGGCGGGCGATCCGCTGGCCATGTCGAGCACGGAGGTCACCCCGAAACGGCACAGCCGCCGCAGGGTGTCCTGGTCGCGGACGTGGACGTGCGCGTCGATGAGCCCCGGCAGCAGCACGCCGCCGGCCCCGTCGATGACCTCGGCGCCCGAAGGATCGGTGCCGATCCGGTCCCCCTCGATGACCACCGTCCCAGCCGGGCGCAACCCGTGGCCGTCGAACACGCGCACGTTCGTCACGGCCGTCTTCCCGGCCGCTGCCGATTCCATGCTGCTCACACCGTCTCCTCCGTTCGCTTCCGTGCCGGGCGGCTCAGCTGGCCGGTGACGAGGTCCAGGTCGATCTCCGCGGGGTTGCGCGCCCGCCAGGCGACGTGCTGATCCGGCCGGACGAGCAGGAACTTCTGGCCCCACGGGTAGCCCGGCGGCGGCCGGAGCACCTCCAGCGGGATCCCCCGGCGGGCCGCCCGGTCCCGCAGCGCCGTCACCCCGGGGTCCGCTTCCCCGGCCGGCCCGAGCAGGGTGAATCCGGTTCCCAGCCGGTCATACAGCGATACCCCGCCGGGCAGCCACGCGTGCGGCAGCCGCGCGCCCGGACGGGCGTCCGGCGTGTAGCTGCTCACGTCGCCGGCCTGGACGCGAGCGCTCGCGGGCCCGGGATCCGGCTGGATGACTGGCGAGCCCGCGTAGGAGTACCCCAGCACCAGCCCGAGGCTGTGGAACTCGGATCGTTTGGCGGCCTGGATGGCCTTCCCGTCGGGCGGCAGGTCGCGGGCCAGGCTGCGCATGTTGGCCGCGGCGCTGGCCACGGTCTGCTCGATGACGCCGCGGCGCTCGGGCTCGTAGCTGGCCAGCAGCCCCGCGGGCGCCCAGCCCTGCTCGACGGCCGCGATCTTCCACGCCACGTTGACCGCGTCTGCGACCGAGGTATTGAACCCGTGACCGCCCCACGGCGGGTTCACGTGCGCGCTCTCCCCAGCCAGGAACACCCTGCGGTCCGCGAACTGGTCCGCGACCAGCATCCGGGCCGTCCACAGGTCGGACGCCAGCAACTGGTGCTCGACCGGGTGGCCGACCAGGCCAGTGATCAGTTCCGGCACGTGCGCGGCGCCGTACGCTCGCTCGATTCCGGGCAGGATGGCCCACCACGTCCCGTGCAGGTCCAGCCGGCCGAGCACCCCGGGGACGGCCGCGCCGAGCACCCAGTACTGCACGGCCGGGCCGAGGTGCGTGTCCAGTGCGGGCGCGCGGAACACCACGTTGAAGTTGGGCCGCGGATCGGAGTGCCCCGCGTAACGGGCCCCGATCTGCGGGCGGACCACCCCGGCGGCACCGTCACAGCCGATCACATAGCCGGCCCTGATCTGGTAGCCGGACCCGCTGGCGTCCCGCACCGCGACCGTAACCCCGTCGTCCCGCTGGGCCAGGCCCGTCACGGCGTGCCCGAGGCGCAGGTCCACACCGGGCTGCGCGCGGACGTGGGCGCGCAGCACCTCTTCCACGACCGGCTGGGGAACCTGCTGGCCTGCCTCGGCGAACCGCTCGTCCCGGCCCGTCACCAGCCCGAACGCACCGTCGAAGTCGGTGATGCGGGGCCCGGACAGGGATTCGCAGAAGGTGACCCGCTGCGACCAGGCCACCGGCAGCGGCGCGGCGGCGCGCAGCGCGTCCGCGACCCCCCAGCGCCGCAGGTGTTCCATGGTCCGCACGCTTGTCGTCTTGGCCCGCGGCCGGCGGTGCGACACCTCGGCCCGCGGCTCGATCACCACGCAGGGCACCCCCCGGCTGGCCAGTTCCGCGGCGGCGGCCAGCCCCGCCGGTCCGCCCCCGGCCACCAGCACCGGGATCTCCCGGCCGCGCGCGCCGCCTGTCGTCCCCACGAGATGCATGGTCGGTCACCACCGGCCCGGATGTACATCGGTGGTTTCATTGATTGGAACAACGCGAGGAGGGGCCGTGGCCGGCAGCACCCGGGGGCGCGGGGGCGCCCCGCGCAGGGCGAGCCGGTCCTGGACCGGGCCTTCCGGATACTCGGGTCGTTCGGCCCCGCGCACCGCTCGCTGTCCCTGACGTCGCTGAGTGCCCGGGCCGGCCTGCCCAAGCCCGGCGCCCTGCGCCTGGCCCGCAAACTCGTCGAGTGGGGGGCCCTGGAGCGCACCGGGGATGGCCGTTACGTGATCGGACTGCGGCTGCTGGAGGTCGCGTCGCTCGCGCCACGCGGGCACGGGCTGCGCGCCACCGCGCTGCCCTACCTGGAGGACCTGCATCAGGCCACCGGCCAGCACGTGCTGCTCGCCGTCCGCGACGGGCATGAGGCCATCCTGGTCGAGCGGCTGTCGGCGCACGGCGCGGGGCGGGTGCTGTACCGGGTGGGGGGCCGGATGCCGCTGCACTCCACCGGGGTGGGGCTCGTCCTGCTGGCCCACGCGCCCGCCCCCGTCCAGGACGAGATCCTGGCCGGGGACCTGACCCTGGAACCCGAGCACACCACGCTGTCCCGCCGCGACCTGCGGGCCCAGCTGGCCGCGGTCCGGCGGGACGGGGTAGCCGTGGCGTCGCGGCGGCATCCTGAGCCGATGACGTCGGTGGCCTGCCCGATCACCGACCAGCGGCACGGGACCGTGGCGGCGCTGTCCGTGGTCACCCGGTCGGAGCGGCTGGAGCCGGCTGCTGTCCGGCCCGCGGTCGTGGCGGTCGCGCGCGCGATCTCACGCGCCATCTCCGCCGCTCCGGGAGCCCAGGATCTGCCCTGACGACGCGGCATGATGGTTGACCACGGACCGCGGTACGGGCGCTAGGTTGCATCACACGGCCGGGGCCGGCGCCGTGCCGGGCCCATCGACGTCAGGCGAGGATGCTGTGCAGTTCGGGATCATCTACAACACGGGCCAGCTGGGTGTGGACCCCAGCCGGATCATCGCCGTGGCCAGGCACGCGGAGGACTGCGGTTTCGAGTCCTTCTTCCTGCCCGAGCACATCGCGCTGTACCCAGGCGCCACCCTGGGTGCTTACCCTGTGCCGCCCGACCTGCCGCTGGCCGACCCGCTCGCCGCGCTCAGCTTCGTCGCGGCCGCGACGCGGCGGATCCTCCTGGGCACCAGCGTCCTGCTGCTGCCGTTTCATCACCCGGTGATCCTGGCCAAGGAACTGGCCACCATCGACGTGCTCTCCGGGGGCCGGATGCGCCTGCTGACCGTGGGGCTGGGCGTGCTGCCCGGAGAGGCCGAGGCCGTCGGCGTGGACTTCAGGACGCGCGGCCGCCGAGCGGACGAGGCCATCGACGTGCTGCGGCTGCTGTGGGCGGGCGGCGCGGAAGGCGTCAGCTTCGAGGGAGAGTTCTTCTCCTTCACCAGCCTGACCAGCTTTCCGAAGCCCCTCGGCGCGGCCACACTCCCTGTGCACGTGGGCGGGTCGAGCCGCGCCGCCGCCCGCCGCGCCGGCCGGCGGGGCGACGGCTATTTCCCGGGCGGGGGGCTCAGTGCCGCCGAGCGCGCCAGCCAGGTGGAACTCATGCGGGAAACCGCCCGTGAGGCGGGCCGGGACCCCGCCGCCCTGGAGTACACCCGCTGGGAGTCGATCGGCATGTCCGCGGCTGACGTCGAAGAACTGGCCCGGCAAGGGGTCACCCGGGTGGTCGTGCCCGCGGCGTCGCCGGACCTCGGCGAGCAGCTCGCGGAGATGTCCGCGTTCGCCGCGCGGCTAGGGCTGGCGTGAGCCACGATGCCCGCACAGGGTTCCATGACTGAGTACCGGGCATCGTTCGATGCCACCGTGACATTCGCCAACGGCGGCGGCCTGACCGCCCAGGGATTCCGGGTAGACGTGCCGTCCCCCGGTACCGGCGAGGCGGAGATCGCCGCACTGTTCGTGGCCTCGCTGGGCCTGCTGATGACCGAGTCCGTCGAGCTCAGCCACGTCGAGATCATCGCCGAGGCGCACAAAGGCACGCGCGGCGGGCCGTCGGATCGCGCCGCCGCCGCGCCGTCCCGGGACGGGACGCTGGTCGAGCTCAGCCACGTGATCCGGGCCGGAATGATCACTTACCCGGGGCTGCCCGGGCCGGAGATCACCCCGCACCTGACCCGGGAGGCGTCGCGCAGCCACTACTCCCCCGGCACCGAGTTCGCGATCGGCCGGATCAGCCTGGTGGGCAACACCGGGACGTACCTCGACTCGCCCTACCACCGCTACGCCGGCGGTGCCGACCTGGCCGCGATGCCGCTGGAGCGGACCGCCGACCTGCCCGCCGTGGTGGTCCGGGCGACCGGGGCGCAGCGGCGCGGCATCGACGTCGGCGCCCTGGCCGCGCTCGAGGTCCGCGGCGCCGCCGTGCTGCTGCACACCGGCGACGACGCCCGGTTCGGCTCGCCCTCCTACGCCGAGGACGCGCACTTCCTCACCGAAGCCGGGGCCGCCTGGCTCGCCGGGCATGAGCCGGCTCTGGTCGGCATCGACGCGGTCAACATCGACGACACCGCCGACGGGCGGCGGCCCGCGCACTCGCTGCTGCTCGCGGCCGGGATTCCCGTGGTCGAGCACCTGACCGGCCTCGGGCAGCTGCCGCCGGCCGGCGCCAGGTTCACCGCCGCGCCGCTACGCATCGAGGGATTCGGCACCATCCCGGTCCGCGCGTTCGCACGGCTGCCGGAGTAGGCCACCCGACCAGGGCCGGTCAATTTGAAGACTGGTAATGGGTTACGGCGTCCTCATCCCATTCCAGCCCGTTTCCCGGCACATCAGGCACCAGCAAGGTCCCGTCGCGGACCTCGAAGGGGCGGGCCAGCACCGGGTCGGCCCAGTCCTGCCACTCCAGCCAGTGCCGGGTCGGGGTGACCCGCATCAGGTGCCCGCTGACCTCGGGGTACAGGTGGGAGGACATGGGCAGGCCGGCCACGTCGGCGACGGCGGCGGCCTGCAGCCAGCCAGTGACCCCGCCGATCCGCATCAGGTCCGGCATGACCAGGTCACACGCCTGCGCCCGGATGGCGTCGTGCATGGCCTGCGGGCCGTAGAAATTCTCGCCCAGCATGACCGGGGTGGTGATGTCGCGGGCGATCCGGGCGTGGCCGTCCAGGTCGTCATAGCGCAGCGGTTCCTCGATCCAGGTCAGGCCCTCCGCGTCGAGCGCGCGGCAGCGCTCCAGCGCATCGCCCAGGGCCAGCCCCTGGTTGTAGTCGGCGACCAGGGCGACCCCGTCGCCGACCGCGGCCCGGACCCGGCGGACCGCCTCCAGGTCGTCGGCGGGGCGGTCCCGCCCGACCCGGACCTTCAGCGCGGTGAACCCGCCCTCGGCCAGCAGTTCCAGCGCCTCGTCGGCGACCGCGGCGGGCGGGATGAGGCCCAGCCCGTTGCTGTTGTAGGCGGGAACCGGCTCCAGGGTCCCGCCCAGGAGCCGGGCCAGCGGCAGTCCGGCCGCCTGGGCCAGCGCGTCCCACAGCGCCATGTCCAGGCCGGCCACCGCAGCCAGGGCCAGGCCCTGGTAGCCGGCCAGCGCGAACCAGCCCCGGGCCTGGGTGAACGCCTGCCCGGGCGCGGCCGGCCGGCCCCGCAGTCCCTCACCCAGCTCGGTCAGGATGGTGCGCAGACCGGCCGCCGCGCTGGCCAGGTACGGCGCCAGGTAGGAGCGGCCGGTGATGCCCTGCTCGGTGGTGACGTCGATGAGCAGCAATGGCCACCGGGCGAAATGCCCCACCTTGGTGGCCAGGGGCCTGCGGAACGGGACCACGACGGCCCGGACGACCACTGCGCGCACGACCAGCCCCGCGTCCTCACCCATCTGGCCCCCTCGCCAGCCACGGCCCGCGCCCGGGCCTCGTCGTTTCATCCTGCCAACGAATGACCGGCCTGCCCAGCATCGGCTAGCCCAGCACCCAGCCAGCCAGCCAGCCAGCAGAGCCTCGCCAGCACGGCACCTCTGCTGTCAGCAGAGGATCTCTGCCCGCAGCAGATTGCGCTGGCCGGGCCGGGCCGGGCGGCCCAGGGTGGGTGGTGAGCCCGGGATCCGCGGGCCAGACCGAGAGCAGGGAGATCATGAAGCTTGCTGTTGCTGAAGCGCCCGCGACCACGGTGTCCGTGGATGAGCAGCTGGTCAGCCGGCTGCTGTTCCAGCGCATCATCGTCCTCGGCGCCGAGGTCGACGACCCGGTGGCCAACCGGCTGTGCGCGCAGCTGCTGCTGCTGTCCGCGGAGGACCCGCGCAGCGACATCAGCCTGTACATCAACTCGCCGGGCGGCTCCGTCAGCGCGGGCCTGGCCATCTACGACACGATGCGGCTGATCCCCAACGACGTCAGCACACTGGCCATGGGGCTGGCCGGGAGTATGGCCCAGTTCCTGCTGTGTGCCGGGACCGCGGGCAAGCGGTTCAGCCTGCCGCACGCCCAGGTGCTGATGCACCAGGGCTCCGCCGGTTTCGGCGGCACCGCGGCGGACATCGAGATCTACGCCGAGCAGCTCGGGCGCACCGGCGCCACGATGATCAGGCTGATCTCGGAGCACACCGGGCAGCCGCTGGAACGGGTGGAGCGCGACAGCCTGCGCGACCGCTGGTTCAGCGCCGAGGAAGCACGGGACTACGGGATCGTCGACCACATCGTGGAGCGCCTCGACGACGTCCGCCCGGCCGTCGCCGGCCGGAAGGCAGGTCTGTGATCATGGGCCAGTACACGATCCCCACGGTGGTGGAGCGGACCCCGGCCGGTGAGCGGGCGTTCGACATCTACTCCCGGCTGCTGTCCGAGCGCATCGTCTTCCTCGGCACCGAGATCGACGACGGGGTAGCCAACGTGATCATGGCCCAGCTGCTTCACCTCGAGGCGGCCAGCCCGGACCTGGAGATCAGCCTCTACATCAACTCCCCTGGCGGCTCCTACAGCGCCCTGACCGCGATCTACGACACCATGCAGTACATCCGCCCGGACGTCGCGACCATCTGCATGGGCCAGGCGTCCTCGGCGGCGGCCGTGCTCCTCGCCGCGGGCGCACCAGGGCGGCGGGCCGTGCTGCGGCACGCCAAGGTGCTGCTGCACCAGCCGTCGAGCCAGGCCCAGGGAGCCCTCCCCGACCTCGCCGTCCAGGCCAAGGAAGTGGCCAGGACCCGGCGTGACGTCGAGGAGATCCTCAGCCGGCACACCGGCCACCCGGTGCAGAAGATCCGGGGCGACACCGACCGGAACAGGACCTTCAGCGCCCGCGAGGCGGTCGAGTACGGCCTGGCCGATGAGGTCATCACCAGCCGCGAGGCCGACCAGGCGGCCTAGCCGGCCCGGGCGGCGCTCAGCCGGCCCGTGGTCCCGTGGTCACCGTGATCAGGCGGCCAGCAGGCACTGGGCGTCGCCCGGGGAGCGCAGCGGCGGCTGGGAACGCCCGCCGTCCGTCGTGCCCAGCCGGATGACGGCCCCGCGGCGGGCCTGCTGGCCGGCGAGATCATGCGCGACCCCGGCCAGCAGGTCGGACAGGTCGATCCACAGCGCATCGCAGATCGAGGCCAGGACCTCCGAGGAGGCTTCCTTGCGGCCGCGCTCCACCTCGGACAGGTAGGGCACCGAAACCCGGGCCGCCCGGGACACGTCGGACAGGGTCCGGCCCTGTTCCCGCCGGGTCCGGCGCAGCCGCTCGCCGATGATCGTCCGCAGCAGGGGCCGGGCACCCCCCTCGCGTTCTCCGCGGCTGGAGATAACCGGACCACCCATCGCCGTCGCCTCCGTGGCTGCGTTCCTGACCCGCCGCCGGGCCCGAGTCCGCTCACCGTACCTGGCCTGGCGCCGGCCCCAGAAGGGCCTTTCGCAGCCGGCGTAACCAACCGGCCCTGGCCAGGGAGCTGGTCCAGGGTCACCGATGACCCACCCGTCCGGAACTGGCCGACAGCGGCGCACCAGGCCACCCGGTCCGCGGCATCCGTGACTAGATGCGCGGCTACTTGCAGAATTGCTCGATGCGACTATGACTGCCTGGCCGATTTACCTCGCGGACGATCCGGAATTGAGCTGACCCGTTCCAAGAGGCGGCGTCAGTATCACGGGGACGGGACGGCACCACCTGGAAGTAAGCCCGTTCGGATACCAGGCCGCCGAAGACGTCATCAGCCTGCTCGCCCGGCATCGACGGCGATAAAACGGCCGATGTACCTTTGCGTACACGGGGAAGATCAGGTCAGCGTATTATTCGCCTGCGTTGACAAACGAACGCGCTGAACGGACCTGACCGGAAGTATGCGCTTTCTTTAAAGGTTCTTGGGCAACCTTTGACCCGTTTCGTGCATCTCCCTAGATGTGCGATTTCCCGGGCGGCTGCCCCAGCCAGCGAATGTGACCCAGGCGTGCGCCGGGTCCAGCGGAAAGGACGGGCCAGCGCGTTGAGAGCTGGGGATGTTGCGTCCGCTTACCAGGAAGACTCCGCGGCCAGGGCGTGGCCGTTGCGGCCCGGGTCGGCCGCCCGCTCGGTAAGCGTGCACGTGGCGGTCCTGGCCGCGTACCTGGCCGCCGGGATCGCCGTGAACTGGACCCGCGCCGCCTACCTCACCGGCCATGTCCTGCCGACCGGGCGCGATGCCGGTTTGTTCGTGTGGGACTACTGGTGGGTGGCCCGGTCGGTCATCCACCTCAGCAATCCGTGGTCCAGCCACTACCTGGCCGCCCCGGTGGGGGTCCCGCTGGGATTTCACGTGCTGATGCCGCTGCCCGGTGTCCTCATGACACCGGTCACGCTCACCCTTGGCCCCACCTTCACCTACAACCTGCTGTCAGCGGCCGCGCCCGGCCTGATGTGCTACACGATGTACCGGGCGGCCCGCCTCTGGGTCCCCTCACAGACCGGCGCGATCGCGGCAGGCGCGTTCTACGGCTTGTCCACGATGATGACGTGGAACTCCTGGTTTGAGATCCAGCTCGCACTGGGAGCGATCTTCCTGCCCCTGGCCCTGGAGGCCGCGGTGCGGCTGGGACGGCGGCCGAACTGGCGGCAGGCGGTGATCCTGGGCGTAGTCCTCGGGACCCTGCTGCTGACCGACCTGGAATCGTCGATCATGACGGGGATCGTGGTGGTCGCGGCCCTGCTGCCCTGGCTCGTCCGCAGCGCGGCCCGCGGCGGGGAACGGGCCTGGGTCAAGCTGCGCCTGGCCGGCGTGGCCGCCGCGGTCACCGCTGTCGTCGCCAGCCCGCAGCTCATCTCCATGGCCCAGCAGGCGATCGCCGGCGACGCCTCAGTGCCGCAGGGTGCTCTCGCCGCGGACTACGCCAACTCCGGGGCGGCCGTCCAGCAGATATTCGCGCCTTCACCACGGGTCGGGGTTTTCGGGCTGAAGAGCCTGGCCGCGTACTACTACAGTTCCGGCCCGCATAGCGCCACGTTCGTGGCCTACGGGGTGGTGCTGACCGCCATGGCCCTGTTCGGCCTGGCCGTCAGCTGGCGCCGGCGCAGCGCCCGGCTGCTCGCCCTGTTCTGGCTCGGCGCCACCTGGCTGGCCCTGGGCACCGGGATCTTCATCGGCGATCACCGGTATGTGCCCTTCCCCCGGGTATCGCAGGGCGAGCACCTGTCGATGATCATGCCGTACACGTGGCTGGTGCGGATCGGGCTATTCTCCTCTTTCCGCGAGGCTGACCGGTTCACCGAACTCGGGCTGGTGGCCGCCGCACTGCTCGCTGCCGCCGCCGTGAACTGGCTGCGTTACCACGCCAGGCCAGCCCTGGTGGTCGTGCTGGCGCTCGGCATCCTGGAAGCCGGCAGTGTCGGCGCCGGCGCCACCCCGGCCGTCACCGCGACCATCCCCGCGGCCCTGCCCGCGCTGGACCGCCCGATCGCCGCCGACCATTCGGGTTCGATCGTCGTGGATGTCCCGCTAGGCGTGCGGGGCGCCGTACCGCTGCCCGACGAGGGAGCGGCGTTCAACCCTGAGGCCGAGGTGCAGGCCACCGCCGACGGCCATCCTCGTGCCGTGGCCTACATATCCCGGCTGCCCGAGTCCATCCTGGTCAGGGTCAAACAGCACCCGTTCTATGGTGATCTGTTCGACGCCCAGCTCAATCCCCGCCTCGTCTACCGCAAACTCCTGGCCAGCAGGACCCACCCAGCGTGGATCGATGCGGCACGACTGGACGCACGCCGCATCAATGCCGGCTGGGCGATCGTCTGGACCCAGACCCCGGTGATCCTGGACTACCTGCGGGCGGTCGGTTTCCGGTTCGACTACCGGGCGGACGGCGCCCTCGTCTACCGCCTCGATCCACGCACCTAGGCCGTCAGCCTGTCGTGTCCGTCTTCGCTGAGCCATTCAGCGGCACGGGCTGGGCCACGCCCACTGGCTCGGTCAGCGGGGCAGGCGCGGGCAGCGCGGGGGTAGCCGTGTCCTCGGCCTCGTCGGACGCCGGCTTGAGGCTGCCGGCCGGGGCCGCGCGGTCAAAGAAGCGCAGCAGTTCGACCGGGAACGGCATGACGAGGGTGCTGTTCTTCTCGGCGGCGACTTCGACGACGGTCTGCAGCAGCCGCAGTTGCAGGGCGGCCGGGTCGGCGGCCATGACGGTGGCCGCCTGAGCCAGCTTCTTGGACGCCTGGTACTCGCCGTCGGCGGCGATGATCCGGGCGCGGCGCTCACGCTCGGCCTCAGCCTGCCGCGACATCGAGCGCTTCATCGATTCGGGCAGCGAGATGTCCTTAACCTCGACCCGTTCCACGCGAACGCCCCAGGGGCCCTCGGTGGGGGCGTCGATGACGTCCTTGAGCTCGGCGTTGACCTGCTCCCGTTCGGACAGCAACTGGTCCATGTTGCTGCGCCCGGTGACCGACCGCAGCGAGGTCTGGGCGACCTGCGAGACAGCGAAGTGGTAGTTCTGCACGTTGATGATCGCCTTGAGCGGGTCCACGACCCGGTAGTAGACGACTGCGTCTACCTTCAGCGTGACGTTGTCGCGGGTAATGGTCTCCTGCGCGGGCACGCTGGCCACGGCGATCTGCATGTTGACCTTGGTGAGCTTGCTGGTGAACGGGTTGATCCAGGTGAGGCCAGGCTGGCGCACGCCGGGCAGGGCCCGCCCGAAACGGAATACGACACCTTGCTCGTACTGACGGACGATCTTGAAGCCGAACATATCGGCCATCCCATCCCTGGCACAGATGTGCCGGGTTACCGGCCCGTGGACGGCGCCGGCGTGACTGCCAGCGTTCGGAATGCCCGCGGCCTGGTTTCATCATCACATATCCCGGGCCACGGGCGCTCACTCTGACGTCGCCGACTGGGGAGGAGTATGCCGAGACATCGTTTGCTAAGGTCCGGCCCGTGACTGATCCGGTGGTGATGACGGACCTGGGTCTGGTGCGGGGAGTCGCTAGCGAGGGCGTCTATTCGTTCCGCGGAATCCCGTATGCCAGCGCCCCGGAAGGCCCGCTGCGGTTCCGGCTTCCGGTGCCGCCCGCCCGCTGGGATGGCGTGCGGGATGCTGCTGCTTTTGGCTGTGCGCCGCCACAGCCCGCGCCAGCCCCCGGGGTGCCGCCGTTCTGGCGGCCGGGCGATGGCTTGGACTGCCTGACGCTGAACGTCTGGAGTCCAGATCCGGGCACTGCCCGGCTGCCGGTGATGGTGTGGATCTATGGGGGCCTGTGGAAATTTGGCTCGTCCAGCATGCCGCAGTATGACGCGGGCAGGCTGGCCCGCTCGGGCGTCGTGGTCGTGACCGTCAACTACCGCGTGGGTTTCGAGGGTTTCGGGCATCTGCCGGGTGTCCCGGAGAACCGGGGTCTGCACGACCAGATGGCGGCGTTGCAGTGGGTGCAGCGCAACATCGCGTCGTTTGGCGGCGACGCCGCCGCGGTCACCGTGTTCGGCCAGTCCGCAGGGGCGGCGTCGATCGCGCTGCTCACCGCCGCACCGGCCACCCAAGGGCTGTTCCGGCGGGCGATCGCGCAAAGCGTGCCGGACAGCTGCCGCACCACTACCGAGGCCGCGCGGATCACCAGTGTCCTGGCGCACGCGGCGGGGGTGGCAGCCACCTGGGAGGGGTTCGCCGGGTTGCTGCCGGAGACGGTCCTGGCCGTCCAGGACGCGCCGCTGACCGGCGCCTACCCAGGTTTCAGCGCGTTCGGCCCGGTGATCGACGGCGATCTGGTCACCGGGCCGCCCTGGTCGGCCCTCCGGGCTGGCGCACGCCGGGATGTCGACCTGATCTGTGGCTTCACCCATGACGAGTACCGGGGCATGGCCCCGGTACCCGGCGAGATCGACCTGGAGGGGGTGGCCACGGCGCTCGGGCTTGACGCCGGCGCCGCAGCCGCATACCGCGCTGCCCGCCCGGGCCGCGCCGATGCCGACGCGTTCGCGGAGATGATGTCGGACGCACTGGTGCGGATGCCTGCCACCTGGGTGGCCGAGGCGCACGCCCAGGCCGGCGGCCGGACGTGGCTATACGACCTGACCTGGCCGGCCCCGGCTGTCGGCGCCGGTCACGGTGTGGACGTCCCGCTGGTCTTCGGTAATCCCGGCACCCGGTACGCGGCCCGGCTGCTGGGCACCCCGCCGCCCGAGGGCTTCGCCAACCTGTCCCGGGAAATCCGGTCGGCGTGGACCTCCTTCGCCGCCAGCGGTGATCCTGGCTGGCCCCGCTTCGACGCCGAACAACGGCGCACCCGGCTCTGGGATACGCCGCCAGCCGACGCTGCCTATCCGCTGGCCGGCTTGTACCGTCTCTGGCCCCAGGACGCGCCGCACTGAACCCGCTGCGCTCGACCCACGGCTCTGCGCCGGGGCCTGAGGCCGGGATCGGCCCAGCCGCAACCGCTGGTCAGGCGACGCGGCGCCAGCCGAGGTCCGAGGCCTTCCAGCGGGCGATGGCCTTGTGCTCGCTGACGAGCTTGACCTCCCGCAGGTGCAGGCCTGGATCGTGCATAGCCTGCTCAGCCTCGGCCATCCCGTCACCGGGAGACGGCTGGGGGATCTCGTGCTTCGCTCCGGACTGCTCGACAAGGACCAGGTTGGCCGGGCGGGCGTCCCCGGGGGTTTCGGTATAGGAACTCACACCTTGTATGACGCCGGGAGGCTCCGCGCTGTTCCCCGGTCCGCTATGGCGTGCCGCACACCGGGGCTCCCGCGGGGCCCCGCGCCCTCGCCGATGACCTGCTCAACCCCGCCGCCGTGATGCGTGCCCCCGCGAGGCTGGCCCCGCATCGCGCTGAAGGACCACATACCCAGCCCGAACATGACCAGCACGACGGCGGCCGTCGCCACGGCGGCCAGCGAGGCCCGGGCCGGTACCCGGACCACCAGCCAGGCGCCGAGCAGGGCGATGGCCCCGGTCGCCGGGACATAGAACCGGGCCACCTGCAAGGTGCTGGCGCCTGGCTGGGCCGTCCAGGTGTAGGCGGCGTACAGTCCCCAGACGCCGCACCATGACGCGGCCAGGGCCAGGCCCACGGCGAGATCGCGGCGGGCGAAGGCAGCGCGTTCGCCGCCGGCCCGGCTCCAGCTCAGCTGCCGCGCGATGATCCACGCCAGCGCGGCCGCCCCCAGCACCAGCATCGGCATGGCCGAGATCAGGTGAGCCGGCATGAGCCGGAGGTTGGGCGGGATCGCGCCGAGGCTGAAGGTAATCTCCCCCGGCCGGTACCCGGACTTCAGCGGCCCGCCGTACACAACGTCATCGAACGTGGCGATCCCGGCTCCGGCTACCACCACCGAGCCCAGCCACCACCCCGGCGCGGATGCAGGGATCATCCGCAGCCGCCAGGCCACCAGGACGGCCACGACGGCACAGAAGAGCACGACCGCATCGGTGTAGCGGACGAACACGGCGGCTTCGAGGGCCGCGAAGCCGGCCAGCCCGGCCGCGGTGCGCCACCGGGTGGCAGCATCGGCGGCCAGCACGGCCCACACCAGGGCGCCGGTGCCCGCAGCGATCAGCGACGCGTCGGTGAACGTCGGCATGTAGTCACGCCAGGCAAAAAGCAGCGCCGCGCCCGACGAGCAGAACAAGCCGACCGCGGCGGCGCCGCCGAACCGGCCCAGCCAGCGGCGGGCGCCGAAGAAGAGACCCAGGCAGCCCAGCCCCGCGTAGAACAAGGGCGCCAGCCGGATGATCCCGAGGGCCTGGAACGGCGCGGCGAGGAACGGGTAGCCGGGATCCTTCTCGCTGATCCACCGCCCGCCAGTCAGCTGGACCCACTGGGGAATGGGAGGTGGCGCCAGGCCCGGGCGGCCCCAGTGCCCTACCGCCAGCTGCGTCCCCAGGGCGTGTGCCTGCGCGGTCGTCAGCGTCAGGAAGTGGCCCTGGGTCATGGCGACGATTGAGGCCCGGTATGCCCAGTCGTCAGGTTCCACGAGAAACGGCGCGGCGGTCAGGACCGCGATGCACAACAGCACGAAGGCGCCCACGGCGAAAGCGATCTCGGCCCGGTCCCAGCCTGGCCGGGCCGGGGCCCATCCCGTATCGCTGGCCGGCGCCAGGACGCGCCCGGGAACCATGCGTCAGCCGGCCCGGTACGCCGGGCGTGCGATTCTGATCATGCAGGCCATCCTGCCTGCTGCCCGGGACGCAGGGTCATGGGGAGGCACCTACCTGCGCGGTAGGCCTGGGCCCACGCGCGCGGCCGGGCCGGGAGTCCTACCCCGTCTGGTGCTCCAGGGCCCGGCGGGTCAGGATGCGGGCCAGGTGCTGGCGGTAGGCGCGGTCGGCGTGGATGTCCTCAGCGGGGTCGGTGCCCTCGGCCGCCAGCGCGGCCGCGTCGGCGACGCTGGCTCCCCCGGCGAGAGCCTGCTCCGCTGCCACCGCCCGGACCGGCACCGGGCCCATGTTGGCCAGGGCGATCCGGCCGCCAGCCACCGCAACCCCGACGATCGCCCAGTCGTTGGCCCGCCGGACGAACTTCTGGTATCCCCAATCCGGGCCTGGCCGGCGCGGCACCCGGACCGCGGTGAGCAACTCGTCGGGTTCCAGGCTGGTCTCGAAGAAGCCAGCGAAGAAATCGTCCGCACTGACCGTGCGGGGGCCGCCCGGGCCGGAGATCTCCAGGGAGCCGCCCAGCGCGACCAGCGCCATGGGCAGGTCCGCTGCCGGATCGGCGTGCGCGACCGAGCCGCCGATGGTGCCCCGGTGTCGGATCTGCGGGTCGCCCACCTGCGCCGCAGCGTAAGCCAGCAGCGGGGCCTGCGACCGCACCAGGTCGGACGCGGCGACATCGGCATGGCAGGTAGTGGCGCCGATCAGCAGGTCGTCGCCGTCGGCCCGGATACCGGCCAGCTCCCCGACCCGGCCGATGTCGATCACGACCGACGGGAAGGCCAGCCGCAGCTTCATCATCGGCAGCAGCGAATGCCCTCCGGCCAGCAGCTTCGCGTCCTCCCCGTGGCGGGCCAGCAACTCCAGGGCGTGCCCGGCCGATTCGGCCGCCTCGTACTCGAACGGCGCGGGGATCATGCGCTCATATCCTCGGCGGCCGACAGCACGGCCCGGACGATGTTGTGATATCCCGTGCACCGGCAGAAGTTGCCTTCCAGGCCCTCCCGCACCTCGGCCTCGGTCGGGTGCGGGTTCTCCGCCAGCAGGCCCGCGGCGGCCATCACCATGCCCGGAGTGCAGAAACCGCACTGCAGCCCGTGCTCCTGGCGGAACGCCTGCTGCACCGGATGCATCTCGCCGCCGGTGGCCAGGCCCTCCGCCGTGGTGATCTCCTGCCCGGCCGCCTGCACGGCGAGCATCGTGCAGGACTTCACCGAGCGGCCGTTGACCAGCACTGTGCAGGCGCCGCAGGACGTCGTGTCACACCCGACGTTCGCGGCGCGGAGCCCGCAGCGCTGGCGCAGGTAGTGGACCAGCAACAGGCGTGGCTCCACCTCGTCGGAGCGCGGCGCCCCGTTGACCGTGAGCTCGATCTGCATCTACGCGTCCTTCCCGGCAGATACGTCCTGGAGGGCCCGCCAGACCCGTTGCGGGGTGGCGGGCAGGTCAATGTGCCGCACTCCGAGGTGCGCGAGCGCGTCGATGACCGCGTTCTGCACGGCGGGCGTGGCGCCGATCGTCCCCGCCTCCCCGATGCCCTTGACCCCCAGGGGGTTGTAGCTGGTCGGCGTGGCCATGTCGGCGAGCTCGAAACTGGGCACCTCGGTGGCAGACAGGAATGGGTAGTCGGCGAAGGTCGCGGTCAGCGGATTGCCGTCCGCGTCGTAGAGGACCTCCTCCAGGAACGCTTGCGCGGCGCCCTGGGCGATCCCGCCATGCCGCTGGCCCTCGGCCAGCAGCGGGTTGATCACCGTGCCCGCATCGTCCACCGTGACCACCCGGCGCAGCACCACCTTGCCGGTCTCGGTGTCCACCTCCACCACGGCCACATGCGCGCCGAAGGGGAAGGTCGCGCCCGGCGCGATGAACACGGTGCGCACCACCAGCCGCTCCTCCACGGCCAGCTTGGCCAGCGGTACCGCCGCGTCCGGGTCGCCCGCCACCTCGAACGCGCTGCGCTCCGGCTCGAAGACCAGGTCGGCCGGGTTGGCCTCGAGTGCTGCGGCGGCCCTTTCCCGGGCCACCTCGAGAAGTTCGAGCGACGCCTGCCGGACCGCGACCCCGCCCTGCTGCAGGCTGCGCGAGCCGCCGGTGCCGCCTCCCTCCGGGATGAGGTCGGTATCCCCCCACTTCACCGTGATCCTGTCCACCGGGATACCCAGCTCCTCGCTGGCGAGCATCGCCCAGACGGTGGCGTGGCCCTGCCCGTGCGGCGAGGTCCCGGTGAGGATCGTCGCGCTCCCGTCGGGAAACACCTCGACGGTGGCGTTCTCGCGGGGGGCACCCGACTCCGCCCCCGCGCCAGTGATCTCCACGTAGCTGGCCAGGCCGATGCCGAGCTGCGTCACGTCACCGGCGGCGCGGCGCCTGGCCTGCTCCGCGCGGAGCGCGGCGTAACCGGCCGCGTCCAGCGCCGCGTCCAGCGCGGTCACGTAGTCGCCGCTGTCGTAGACGGCCCCGAACGCGGTCCGGTGCGGCTGCGTGAACTTGGGCAGCAGGTTCACCCGGCGCACCTCAGCCGGGTCGCGGCCGATCTCGGCGGCGAACATGTCGATGGCCCGCTCGACCGCCGCCGTGGCCTCCGGCCGCCCCGCGCCCCGGTAGGCGCCGACCGGGGTGGTGTTGGTTACCACCGACCGCGCCACGGCCTCAGCCCGGCTGATCGCGTACGGCCCGGGGGCCATCAGGATGGTGAGGGCGGGCAGGAACGCGCCGAACCGGGGGTAGGCCCCGGAATCCTGCAGGATCTCCAGCCGGTACGCGGTCACCGTCCCGTCGCGGCTGCCGCCGATCGTGATCGTCTGGCGCTGAGCCCGGCCGTGCGTCATCGCGATCATGTTCTCGTTCCGGGTCTCGGCCCAGCGCGCGGGCCGGCCCAGCTGCCGGGCCACCCAGCAGACCACCGCGTGTTCCGGGTCCGCACCGAACTTGGCGCCGAATGCCCCGCCCACGTCCGGGGTGATGATCCGCAGGCTGGACGGGTCGATGGCCAGCATCGCGGCCAGGGCGCCCCGGGTGCCCTGCGCGCCCTGGTTCGGGATCCAGGCGGTGAGCCGGCCATCGTCGCCCCAGACGGCCGCGGCCGCCCGGGTCTCCATCGGGGCGGGCGCCACCCGCTGGTTGACGATGGTGCGGCTGACCACCACCTCACAGCCGTCGAACAGGTCCGCCTGGAGCGCGGACGCGTCCCCGAAGGTGGCCGTCACGTTCGTCCCGGCCTCAGGGAAGAGCAGGCTAGGCGGGTCGTCAGCGGCCGCGGCCAGGTCCACGACGGCCGGGAGCGGGTCGTAATCGGCGCTGACCAGTTCGGCCGCGTCCTCGCCCTGGTAGGTGTCCTCGGTAATAACCACGGCCACCGGCTCGCCGACGTAGCGCACCACGTCCCGGGCCAGCAGGGGCTGGGCCATCCGCCCGTCGACCAGGTCCGGCATGGGCGGGGCGAGCGGCGGCAGGTCGGCCAGCGCAGCCCCGGTGAACGCGGCGATCACGCCGGGCGACTCCAGGGCCGCACTCACATCGACCGCCCTGATCCGGGCGTGCGCGATCGGCGACCGGACGAAAAACACGTGGCAGGTGCCGGCCAGCCGCTCGTCCACCACGTCGTCGGTGTAGACGGCGCCGGTGGTCAGAAAGCCGGGGTCCTCCGTCCGCACGACCCGGGTACCCAGAATGCTCACGCCCGACCAGCTCCCTTCCGACGCTTCGCGTCCACAGCGATGATCGTGCCCGGCCGGGCCGGAACGGTCAAACGGACGTGTTGACGCAGCGGCCCTGCCCGGACGGGAAGCTCCCTGGTAACCGCAGGCACCACCAGCCTGACCCGGCGGGATCTGGCCGGCGGCTGCACGCGCGCTGGACACTGCTGAGGGCCAGTCCAGGGGCCCAGTCCGGGGGGCCAGCATAGAAAGGTGGTGCCGCCGTGGTCCGCACGCCATCCCGGCCAGGTCAGGCGCAGGCTTCTCCCCCGCGGGTGTCAGGCGGGTTACCGGTCCTGGGTCACATCGCGGAGTTCATGCGCGTCCCGCTGGCCGTCATCGAGCGTGGTTACTCCGAGCACGGGCCGGTGTTCACATTCAGCCTGGCCGGACGGCAGGTCGTCACCATGCTGGGGCCGGAGTATCACCGGTTCTTCTTCGCCGAGACCGACGGGCCGCTGTCGATCAGGAAGGCCTACCCGTACTTCGTCCGCATGTTTGACCAGGAGTTTTACTTCTTCGGCGGGCCCGACGAGTACCAGCGGCAGCGGGCACTGGTCCTCCCCCGCTTCCAGGGCCGGCAGCTGGACAGCTACGTCGCGGTGATGGCGGCCGAGACCCGTCAGCTGATGGACCGCCTGGGCGACAGCGGCGAGTTCGACCTGGTCCAGGAGCTCGGGCCACTGGTCATGCACATCGCCGCACACTCGTTCCTGGGGCCTGACATCAGCCAGCGGATTACCGGGTTCTTCGCCGAGTTCCGCCGCTTCTCGGCCGGCATGGACCCCGTCCTCCCCGGCTGGCTGCCGCTCCCGCATCTGCTGCGCAGCCGGCGGGCTCGCGACAGGCTGCGGATCCGGCTGCAGGAACTGATCGACGAGCGCCGCCAGCGACCAGCGACCCCGCCGGACTTCCTGCAGACCATCTGCGACGCGACCTACAGCGACGGCAGCCCGGTACCCGACCTGGTCCGCATCAACCTGATCCTGATGATCATCTGGGCGGGCCACGAGACGACCACAGGGCACGTGAGCTGGGCACTCATCGACCTGCTACGCCATCCCCGGGAGCTGGACCGGGTGCGGGCGGAGCAGCGCGAAGTGCTCGGCGGCGCCCCGCCCGCGAGTGTCAGGGAGATCGGCCAGCTGCGCCTGATGGACCGGGCCGTCCATGAAAGCGAGCGCCTGCACCCGGTAGCGTTCATCCTGGCCCGGACCGCCGACCAGCCGTTCGAGGTGGACGGGTACCAGGTCAGCGAGGGGTCGATGATCCTGCTGTCCCCCGCGGTCGCGCACCGGCTGCCCGGCCGGTACCCGCAGCCAGGCGAATACCGGCCGGACCGTTTCCTGGAGGATCCGCGCGGCATGCGGGACCTGATCGGCTTCGGCGGGGGCATCCACCGGCGCCTCGGCGTGCATTTCGCCTATCTGGAGATGAAGGTCATCCTCACGCTGCTGCTCCAGCGCTACGAGCTCGAGCTGATCGACCCGGACCCGCAGCCCATCCCGGGCCAGAAAACGAAATGGCCGCAGAGCCCCTGCCGGGTGCGCTACCAGGCTCAGCGGGCAGCGTCCCGGGCTGCGTCCTCCAGCCTGTTCCGGTAGCCCTCCCACCACGACCGGTCGCCCGGTGTCATGTTGTCGTTCTCGCGCTGGCGCCCGACCGCCCCGTCGATCAGTTCCCGGACAATGTCGGCGTGCCCGGCGTGCCGGTGCGTCTCGGCGATCATGTGAGCCATGATCCGGTGCAGCGTCACCTCGTTGCGCTCGGGGGGCCACCAGGGCACGTGGCCGATCGCGTCGAGCGGCAGCGTGTCGATCGTGGTGTCCGAGTGCAGCCACGCCCGGTGGTACAGCGCGATGATCTGATCACGCGACTCGGCAGGGGTCGCCCACATGTCCGCGTTAGGTTCAGCGCCTTCTCCCAGCCAGGGCAAAGGCTCGCCGGACGGCCAGCCGAAGGTTTCGCCGAAATACCCCAGCTCGACGCTGGCCACGTGCTTGACCAGGCCCAGGAGGTTGGTGCCGGTGGGGGTGAGCGGGTGCCGGATGTCGTACTCCGGGAGCCCGTCGAGCTTCCACAGCAGGGCCTCGCGGCCGGCCTGCAGGTAACCGAGGAGGTCTGCTTTCGGGTCTGATCCGGTCATCCCGGCAGTCTGCCATCTAGCCCAGGCCCCTTGTCTAGACCAATTCCGGCCGGTCTGCCGCCGGGCTAGCGGGCCACTAGGACCCCGACACCGCCCGCCCGGCTCTCACTGAACCAGCCTGCGCGGGGCGGCACCAGGACATCCGACGCTGGAGGGCCTAGCAGGGCACCGCCGGCCCGGGCCCGGCCGGTGCTAAGCCCGGCCGGCGTGCTCCCGGAGGAGGGCCGAGACCAGGTATCCGGCCTGCGGCGAGCCGAGCCCGGTCGCCATGTCGTAGCCGCGGCCCGCCGGATAGCAGGGCTGCCTGCGGCGGGCACCGGACCGGCAGGTGCGGTGGGCGTGGCGGCCGTACCGGGCGAGGTAGTCGTTGTCGCCCGTCACGACGTCGCTGAAGGCCCGCGGGTCAGCACGCGCGATGCGGTACAGACTCGGGGACAGCAGCCCGAGACGGCGGCCGGCGGCCTGCTGGTCGGCGAGGGCGGTCAGCGCGGCCCACAGCGGGGTGGCCAGGCTGGTGCCCCCGACGGTGAGCCAGCCTTTGCCCTTGAACGCCCCGGCCGTGCCGTAGATGACGTACCCGCGGGTCCCCCGGGTGCCGATCGCGGCCAGCGCCGAGACGTCGGGGACCTCTCGGCAGCCGGTGCCCTGCGGGGCACCGCAGCGGGCTCCGCTGGCGTGGCCGCGGACGGCACCGGCCTGCCAGGACGGCATCCACCACATGCGGGAGACACCGCCTCCGCCGACCAGGTTGCCCGGGTACTTGCCCGGCCGGCCGTGCTTCCCGTTGAACGGGGCTGGGAGCCCCAGGCCCGCCGGAGTCTGGTTCCAGGCCGACTGCACCGGCGGCGAGCCGTACCGGGTGATGGTGGTGCCGCCCACCGCCGTGACGAAAGGCTGGCTGGCGGGGTTGCCGACCTGCAGGCTGTAGGCCACGCGGGCGGACACCTCTTTCACGTCGGGCAGGCAGCCCTCGGAGCCCGAGTCCCCGGCGGCCGCCATCACCGACTGGCCCTGGAGAGCCATTTCCTGGAAGATCTGCGCCTCGATGCGGATGACATCCGCCCCGGCCAGCGGCTCGCAGCCGCCCCAGGAACTGCTCACCACCTGAGCTCGGTCCTGCTGGGCGATGGCGCCGTAGGTATCCACGATGGACTGGTCGCCGCCCGACAGCGGGGCCTGGTAGACGAGGACCCTGGCCCGCGGCGCCATGGCCGCGAGGACCTCGATGTCCGCAGTGGCCTCCAGCGTGCCGTCTCCCGAGGCGGCGACGCTGGTGCCGCCGTCGACCCGCACCCGGCGGACGGAGGGGTGCACCCGGTAGCAGCGGCTGTAAGCCCGGATGTCCCGGTTGGCGTAGTCGGCCAGCTCGAACAGGGCCACGGTGACGTGCTGGCCGAAGTCGTGCTGGCGGTAGAGCGGGTTGAACCGGTAGGCGTGGGCCAGCCAGGCGGCGGTGTACACGTTCGGGGTGCGGCGGGCTGCGGGGCAGGCCCGGGGTCCCGGAACCCGTCTGGTCACCAGGTCAGAGCCAGGCAGGTGCACGGTGCTGAGGCCGATGACCGCGGATACCCAGCGGCGCAGGCCAGCAGGCACCTTCGGGGCCCGCCGGTTGAGCAGCGCCGTCCGGCCGTCGGCGAGACGCACCCGGTCGATCGTCGTCCGGAACGCAGTCTCGATCCGCGCGGCCGGCCCCGCGGCGGGGAGCAGCAGGCCGTCACCCAGGGTCGGACTGGTTGCGAGGTGATGCCGGCGCAGCCAGGCGCGGACCGCGGCCGTGGCGCCCCGTGGCGGGCCGAAGCGGGCCTGGACCCGGCGCGGTCTGAGGAAGTGGCGGAACCGGGCCGAGGCCGGGACGGAGACCTCCCTGGCCAGCCGGGCGAGGCTGCCCGGGTGGCCGGAGCGCAGCGCCACGGTGATGTGCAGGGTGGCCGAGCCCGCCTCCCGGCCGGTGATCCGGGCGCCCGGCGGGATTCCTGCACCCGTGCTGGCCGGACCCGTGCTGGCCGGACCCGCGGCGGACAGCCCGGTGACGGCGGGAGCCGGCGCGGCCCGGCTGCCCGCCGAGGCGGGGCTTGCGCCCGACAGGCCGGCCGCGCCGATCAGCGCAGCGGCCGCCAGGGCCGCCGTGCAGGCCGGCCACGTCCGCCGCTTCAGCATCCCGTGTCCCCCGGTGGCAGCCCGTCCAAGATCAAGGGGATGCTAGGAGAGCCCAGCCCAGCGGCTGGCGACCCGACAATCCGCGCGCGTCCGGCCCGAACGGGGGCATGCTGCACATAGAAAAAAGCTGGAGGTGTCAGATCATGACCGGCGACACGATGCGCGATCTGCTTAAGCCCCTCATCGGTAAGCCAGGGTCCATGTCCATGCTCGTCAGCAGGATCGGGCAAGTCGGCTTCCCTACGGCCGAGGACAAGCGGCTGACCGGCGTGCAGGTCCGCCCGGACGGGCTGGTCCGTCTTGACCGCGAGACCGGCTGGACGGTGATCGACCCCAGCGAGGTCGTGGCCGTGGTGTGGCACGGCGATCAGGGCAACGACACCCCGGGTCAGTTCCTGTAGCCATCCAGGAGCCCGCGACACGCCCGCTGAGCTGCGATTCCCGGGCCAGGCCGGGGGGACAGGACCACACTGGGGACGCTGAGCACCGCAGGCGCCCCGAGCCGTCCTGGTTCACCGGCGCCGGGAATCCGAGGTGGTACGCCCCAGTGACGATCGCCCAGCTCGTGGACTGCACGCATCTGCACAGCGCTTTCGGGCCGGGATGCCCGTACTGCTGGCGGCCCGCTCCGGCCGTCCGGAAGGATCAGGGACGGCGCAGGACCCACGCCCCCGCGGCGGACGAGCCGGACCGGCCCCGCGACGGCCGCAGGCTCGGCTGATCCTCTGGTCCCCGACTGCGAGGGACCTGACGACGGCGGGCCCGGGGAGAAGGCTAACTCCTGGCCGCCCTCCTCAGCCGGCCACTGCAGATCACGGCGGGCGGCCCGGCGGCTCCTCAGGCCTTCGGCGGTGGCGGCGTAGAAGATGGGCATGACCACGACGAAGCCCAGAGCCGTCAGCGGGGCCACCAGCCCGACCAGTACCGGGACGAAGGCGGCGAAGATTCCGGCTACAGCACAGAGCCGCTCGGACCGGAAGAAGCCGGCGGTGACGCCGGGGCATAGCAACTGCGGATGCCGCTGCAGGTAGATGAAGATAATCAGCCAGCTCAGGGCCATAGCCGCGCTGAGCACGGCGTAAAGCAGGAGGGCGCTGACCTTATCGCCGCGAGTGCCTTCCGGCCCCATCGCGAAGGCGAGCTCGGCCGTCGGGAACGGCAGCACCGAGGCCGTCAGCAGCAGCCCCAGGTTGCAGCACAGCAGGCCGCCGTCGACGCGGGCGATCCGGGTGAACAGGGAGTGGTGTTTGACCCACAGCCAGCATCCGCAGCAGGGGCCTGTTCACCAGGGAAGCGTAACGTCCCGCGCCTGGCCAGGCCCGCCCTGCGGGTGCCCGGGCCGGCCGCTGGCCGCACGCGCAGGCCGCGGAGCTGGTCCGGCCGCCGGGCCTCAGCTCCCGGTGATCGCCTGCGGCGGCGGTGAGCCGGGGCCGATCTCGGCCTTGAGCGCGGCCAGTTCCTTGTCCACCCCAGCGGCGGTCCCGGCCTCGTCGAGTTCCTTCTGGATGTCGTCGGTGTCTCCCCCGACGTCTTCGAGCACCCCGGACGCCAGCAGCTCGTCGACCGCGCCCGCGCGGGCCTGCATCTGGGCGATCTTGTCCTGGGTGCGCTGGAGCTCCGCACCCGAGTCACCGAAGGTCTTGGAGATCCCCGCCGCGCTCTCGCCGACCGAGGTCTCCGCCTGGGCCGCGGTGTACTGCGCCTTCAGTACTTCCTTCTGGGTCCGGAAGTTGTTCACCCTCGTCTGCAGCGCCGCGAGGGTCTGCTCGAGCTTCTGCTCCTCCTGGGTGAGCTGCTCGTGCTGCGGCTCCATGGCATTGATCTGCTCCTGGGCCGCCGCCTTCCGGGACAGGGCTTCCCGGGCCAGGTCCTCGCGGCCCTGCCCGAGCGCCGCCTTGGCCTGGTCCTGGAGGTGGTTCACCGAGTGCTGCAGCTGCTGCTCCTGCAGCTCGATCTGCTTGCGGGACGCAGCGATGGTCACCAGTCCCCGGCGGACCTGGGTGATCTGGTCAAGCATCTGCTCGTACGACAAGTCCAGCATTTCGTCAGGCTTCTCGGCAGAGTCGAGCGCCTTATTAGCTTTCGCCTGGACTATGTCGTGAGCCCGCTGGAAAAGGGTCATGCCCATGAGGCTACCCACCCGCCGGCCTGTTCACCGGCCTGCACCGGGCTTCTGGCCGTCACCCCTCCAGGTCGCCGCCGAACGGCCAGGGCTCAGCGGTTCCGGGGGTCAGGCCGCAAGGCCGGCGTACCGGCCGTTGTCGGCCAGCAGGCTGGAGTGCGTGCCGGACTCGGCCACGTGGCCATGGTCCAGGACCACGATCTGGTCGGCGTTGCGCACCGTCGAGAGCCGGTGGGCGATGGTGATGGTGGTGCGGCCCACGGCCAGATTGTCGAACGCGTGCTGGACAGCCCGCTCAGTCTCGGTGTCCAGGGCGCTGGTCGCCTCGTCCAGCACCAGCACGCGCGGGTCGCGCAGCAGCGTCCGGGCGATGGCCAGGCGCTGCTTTTCCCCGCCGGAGAAACGGTGCCCGCGCGAGCCGACCATTGTGTCGTAACCGTCGGGCAGCCCGGCGATCAGGTCATGGATCTGGGCGGCCCGGGCGGCCTCCTCGATCTCGGCGTCGGTCGCGTCGGGTTTGGCGTAGCGCAGGTTCTCCCGCACCGTGGTGTGCAGCAGGTAGGTCTCCTGGCTGACCACGCCCACGACGGCGGCGAGGTCAGTGAGCTTCATGTCGCGGATGTCGATGCCGTCGATGCTCACCGTGCCGGCGGCCGGGTCGTACAGCCGCGCGACCAGCGCGGCCAGGGTGGTCTTGCCCGATCCGGTCTCGCCAACCAGGGCCAGCGTGGCGCCGGCCGGGACGTCGAGGTCGACGCCGGTCAGGGCGGGCCGGTCAGCCCCGGGATAGGTGAAACTGACGTCCGCGAGCCGGACGTGCCCGTCGATCACGGCCGGGACAATCTCGACCGGGTCGGCGGGGTCGTCCACCTCGACGGGCAGGTCGAGGTACTCGAAGATCCGCGCGAACAGCGCCAGTGAGCTAACCACCGAGACGCCGGTGTTGAGCAGGCCGGTCAGCGGCCGGAAGAGGCTGTTCTGCAGGGTGGTGAAGGCGACCAGGGTGCCGATGGTCATCGCGCCCGCGGTGACCGTCGGCACGCCGGCGGCGAGGTAGATGACCGCCGGGATGGCCGCGAAGATGATGCTCATGGAGGCCATCCGCCACCGCCCGGCCAGCTGGGAGCGCAGCTCAAGGTCGATCAGGCGGGCTGAGGAAGCCGTGAACCGCTCGACCAGGGACGGCCCGGCGCCCATCGTCTTGGCCAGCTGGACGCCGTTGATCGACAGCCCTTCCTCGATGGTGACGTTGAGGTTGGCCAGTTCACGCTGCTGCTCAGTGGTGATCGCGCGGCGCAGGCGCGCGACCTTGCGGCTCAGGTAGATGGCTGGCGGCATGACGACCAGCGAGATGAGGGACAGCTTCCAGGACAGCGCGACCATGGCCACCGCGGTGGCGACCGCGGTGGTGAGGTTGGAGGCGATCGAGGTCGCGGTCGAGGTGACCACGGACTCCATGCCGCCGATGTCGTTGGTGATCCGGGACTGGACCTCGCCGGTGCGGGTCCGGGTGAAGAAGGCGATCGACTGCCGCTGCAGGTGGCCGAAGACGCTGGTGCGCAGGCCGTGCATGACCTGCTGTCCGACCTTGGTGCTGATCCAGGTCTGGATCACGCCGAAGGCGGAGGTGATGGCGGCGATACCGATCATGCCGGCGACCAGCAGGATCAGCAGCCGCAGGTTCCGGTCCGGGAGGGCGGTGTCCAGCACCGCGCGGAGCAGGAACGGTGAGGCCACTCCAACAATGGAGGAGGCGACGATGATGGCGGTGACGATCGCCATCTGCCATTTGTAGGGGCTGAACAGCCGCCCGATGCGGCGCAGTGACACCTCGCGGGCCTGCGCCTTCTCTGCGGCCGTGACTGTTCTCGCTCCGCGGGACCGGCCCGGGCCGCCGCTGGGTGGGTTGGTGGTGGGTGGGTTCTTTGAGTTCGTGTCTGGTGACGCCAAGTGCTTGCTCGATTCTGCCGGGGGTGCCCCGCCGACCGGCGGAGCTCGGGATTAAGTATATGCTGAGGTTACCTCAATATGAGGCTACAACGGTAGCTACTGGTAAGATATTCCTGTGATCAAGGGCAGCGGGCGGACTGGCCGTCCTGGCACCGGCCCTGGCCAGACCGGCCCTGGCCAGACTGGCCCTGGCCAGACCGGCCCTGGCCAGACCGGCGCGGACGAGACTGGCGCGGACGAGACCCTGGCGGACGCCTTCCGGTCCGTCGCGCGCCGGCTGCGCGAGACATCCATGGAGACCCTGGCCCCCTGGGACATCAGCCCGTCCCACTTCCGGGCGCTTCGTGTACTGAACCACCACGGGCCCATGCGCCTGTCCGACCTGTCGGACCACCTGCACATCGCGCCACGGTCGGCCACCGAGGTCGTCGATGCCCTCGAAACCCGCGGCCTGGTCGAACGGCGGCCCGATCCCAGCGACCGCCGGGCCACCCTCGTCGAGCTGACCGGGCAGGGCACCAGCGTCCTCGGCGCGATCCGCACAGTCCGTGGGACGGAGGCCGAGCGGTTCTTCGGCCGGCTCAGCCAGACCGACCGGGACCACCTCGCCGGCATTCTCCGCCAGCTCCAGAACTGAGTCCCGGACGGGGCGCCCGGTAATGTTCGGTCATGATCGCCCGGGCGTGGCACGCGACGATAGCCGTGCTCGTGTTCGGGCGGTCGCGCTGCAGCTGGTGATCGCCATCCGGCTCAGCGGGACCCGCATGACGTGACCGCCGGCGTCGTCCGCGGCAGCAGCCTCCCCGGCCGGATCATCCGGGTCCTCAGCTTCTTCACCATCGAGAGCAATCTGCTCTGCGGCGTCGTGTCCGCACAGCTCGCCGCCCGCCCGGATCGCGACGGGCCCGCGTGGCGCGCGGTGCGCCTGGCCGCCCTGGTCGGCATCACGGTGACCGGCATCGTCTACTCCACCGTGCTCGCCGCCATCCACGAGCCCAACGGGACCGCCGAAACCGTGGACGTGGTACCCGTACCCGTTCCTGGACGTCACCTCGCACGGGTACCTGCGCGTCGCGGTGAATGCCGTGCTCGTCACCGTGGTCCTCGGAGCGGTCGCGGCCCTCTTCGCGTTCGCCGACGCCCGGCTGCCCCCGGCACCCCGGGCCGGCTCGCGCCAGCCTGCTCTGCGCCGGCCGGGCTGACCCCCGGTGCTGTCGCCGGTCAGCTGCCGGGCATGATCAGCTGCGGGTTTGGCCCGCCCGGATCATCTCGACCGCCTGCTGCACGCGCCGCTGCTGGGTCTCCTCCCGCTTCGCGTCCGCGACCCAGCGGGCGTATTCCTTGCGGTGGGTGAAGGCCATGCCCTCGAATGCCGCGCTGGCGTCCGGGTCGGCCGACAGGGCCGCCGCGAGCGCGGCGGGCACCTCGACCTCACGGGGCGCCTCGTCCAGCTCGACGGTCACCTCCACCTCGTCGCCGGCCTGGACGCCTGCACCCTGGCGGACCTCCCGGCTCAGGCCGAGCAGGAATTCGCCTTTCATGCGGGTCACACTCGTCCGCCACGTGTAGCCGTTGACGGTCGCGACCACCGGGAATCGCTTGGCGCCTTCGCCAACCACCTCGACCTGGGCATCGTCGAGCACCACGGCGGCGGCGGGCCCGCGGGGCTGCAACTGCGTGGTGAACCGGAGCACTCCCATGCGCCCATCCTGGCCCACCAAAACCTGCCTGCACCACCATGACGTGCCGGGCGGTCCCGGCGGGATCAGGTGCGGCCGGTGGTGGGCGTGCTGGGTGGGCGGCCGGCTTCCTCCGTGCGCTCGGGCAGCAGCAGGAGCGCACCAGCGAAGAAGCACACCGCGCCGACCAGGGTGCCCAGGTTCGACCGCTCGGCGTTGTGCAGCTGGCCAGTCGCCGGGTCGATGTAGCCGGCGACCGCGGAGACACCGAACGCGACGGACCCGGTCAGGTTCACCAGGGTGATCCACCACGCCCAGGTCCGGGGCCGCCAGGCGGCCCAGCCGTGGCAGACCTCGAACCAGGCCAGCGCGCTGGCCACCAGGAAGCAGATCGAGCCGACGGCATCCGGCCGCCACACGTGCTGGTGCGCGGCCTGCGCGGTGAGGTCCACCCGCACGGCGTTCCCGGTGCTGACGTTGAAGTAGACCGTCCCCGCCAGCTGCACCGCGGTGGCCCACCAGTCGATCCGGCGGGGCTGGAAGACAAAGAAGCGCCGCCGGGCGGTGTCCGGTGGCTGCGGGCCAGCGTCGACGGCTTCCCGGTAGGTCAGGAACCCCGCCGCGGTGAAAAACAGCGAGCCGACGAAGAAGGTCACCGCGTCCCAGCGGGCCCCCACGGCGCTGGCGTAGCCGGGGACCGCGCCCAGAGCGAATACCAGCGAGCCCACCGCGAACAGGACCGCGATCCACCATCCGCGGGCCCTGGGCGCCCACCACGTCGAGCCGGTGGCTGCGCCCCCCAGGTGCTTGCGGTGCCGGCGGGAACCCCACCGGGCCAGCGCCCCGTCCGGGCGGACATGGTCAACGAAGGTCACGAGAGGGCCGACACCGCCCTCCCGGCCTGCTCGGTCCCGCACGGGCATGACGGCGTCCTCACTGGTCGGTTCGATCGTCGCAGCGGCCGGCATTCACCGGCCCACCCGCAATGGGTGACGACGCCCCGGGGGCTGGATGGCGAAGCTGCAGAGAGCCGGCCGGACGCGTCCGGCCTGAGGGAGGCGCTGGCGGGTGACGGAAGAACCGTTCCGCACGATCATTGAGCCGTTCCGCATCCACTCGGTGGAGCCGATGCGGCTGACCACCCGGGCGGAGCGGACGGCTGCCCTGGCCGCTGCCGGGTACAACCTTTTCGAGCTGGCGGCGGACGACGTGCTGATCGACCTGCTGACCGACTCAGGAACCGGGGCGATGTCGGCCGAACAGTGGGCCGGCATCCAGCGGGGCAGCGAAGCCTACGCCGGAGCTCCCTCGTTCTACCGGTTCCGTGAGGCGGTGGCCGGCCTTTTCCCGTTCCGGCACATCCTGCCGACCCATCAGGGCCGGGCGGCCGAGAAGATCCTGTTCACCGTGGTCGGCGGCCCGGGCCGGGTCGTCCCGAACAACACCCACTTCGATACGACGCGGGCCAACGTCGAGTTCACCGGGGCGCAGGCCGTCGACCTGCCCATCCCGGAAGGCCTCCAGCCAGCCGTGCGCCACCCGTTCAAGGGCAACATGGACGTCGCCGCGCTCGAGCGGCTGCTCAGGGACGGGGCCGCCGACGTCCCGCTGGTGATGCTGACGGTGACGAACAACTCTGGCGGCGGGCAGCCGGTCAGCATGGCCAACATCCGCGCGGTCCGTGAGGTCTGTGACCGCTTCGGCAAGCCGCTGTTCCTCGATGCCTGCCGGTTCGCCGAGAACGCCTGGTTCATCAAGTGCCGTGAACCTGGCTACGCCGCCGTCCCGGTGACTGACATCGTCCGGGAGATGGCCACCCTGGCGGCCGGGATGACCATGTCGGCCAAGAAGGACCCGCTGGCCAACATCGGCGGGTGGCTGGCGCTCAACGACGACAGCCTCGCCGAGCAGTGCCGCAACCTGGAGATCCTCACCGAGGGGTTCCCCACCTACGGCGGGCTGGCCGGCCGTGACCTGGAAGCGATCGCCCAGGGCCTGCGCGAGAGCATCGACGACGACTACCTGCGCTACCGGGTGCGTTCCGTCTCCTACCTCGGCGAGGCGCTCGAGTCTGCGGGGGTCCCGGTGGTCGTCCCCTTCGGGGGCCACGCGGTGTTCATCGACGCGCGGGCCATGCTGGCGCACCTGGACCCGCTGCAGTATCCGGGCCAGTCGCTGGCCTGCGCTCTCTACGAGGAAGGCGGCGTGCGGGCCTGCGAGATCGGAACGGTGATGTTCGGCCTGCACCCCGACGGCACCGAGACGGCCGCCGCCATGGACCTGGTCCGTCTCGCCATACCCCGTCGCACCTACACCCAGAGCCACATCGACTACGTGATCGAGGTCCTCACCCGGGTAGCCCGCCGGGCGGCCAGCCTTCCGGGGATGCGCATCGTGTCCCAGCCCCGGCACCTGCGGCACTTCACCGCGCGGTTCACGCCGCTTCCCTGACCGGCGGGTGATCCGCGTCACTTGACAGTGCCGCCGGGCGCAGCATTGGGTGAGGGCAGGAACGTGCCGCCGGTCTCGAGGGAGAGGAGCCGGCGATGAGCAATCTGGCCGGGATCGTTCAGGCGCAGGCAGCCCGGGCCGGGCAGGCCGGGCGGCCGGCCTTGCGGCAGGGCGGCCAGGCGCTTTCCTACGCGGAGCTCGCGCAGGGCAGCGGCCAGGCCGCCGCTTTGCTGCGCGAGAGCGGGATCAGGCCCGGTGACCGGGTCGCGCTCATGATGCCGAACGTCCTGGCGTTCCCGCTGCTGTTCTACGGTGCCCTGGCCGCGGGGGCCGTGGTCGTGCCGATGAACCCGCTGCTGAAGAGCCGGGAAGTCGGGCACTACCTCGGCGACTCAGGTGCCTCGGTCATCCTCGCCTGGGACGCGGCGGCGGACGAGGCGGCCAAAGGCGCGGATGACCTGGGCGTCCAGGTCATCCGGGTCACCGAACCCGGCGCGCAGACCCTGCTCGGCGGCCGGCCACCGCTCGCGGACTGGGTGGAGCGGGCCACCGACGACGACGCCGTCATCCTGTACACCTCGGGGACGACCGGGCTCCCCAAGGGCGCCGAGCTGACGCACGCGAACCTGCTCCGCAACGCGGAGGTGACCGCGGCGACGCTGATCGGCGCCGGCCCGGAAGACGTGGTCATGGGGTGCCTCCCGCTCTTCCACTGCTTCGGCCTGACCTGCGGCCTGAACGCGGCGGTGATCGGCGGGGCCTGCCTGACCCTGCTGCCCCGGTTCGACCCGGGCGCGGCCCTGGAGATGATCAGCCAGGAGAAGGTGACCATCTTCGAGGGCGTGCCGACCATGTACTCGGCGCTGCTGAATGACCCGTCCCGCGCTCGCGCCGACGTGTCCTCGCTCCGGCTGTCCGTGTCGGGCGGCGCCGCCCTTCCAGTCGAGGTCCTGCGCACGTTCGAGCAGGCGTTCGGCTGCGCGATCCTGGAGGGCTACGGACTGTCCGAGACCTCACCGGTCGCGTCGTTCAACCATCCGGACCGTCCCCGTAAGCCCGGTTCGATCGGCACCCCGGTGGCCGGCGTGCAGATGCGCGTCGTGGACGACTCCGGGGCCGACGTCGCGCCCGGGGAGGTCGGCGAGATCGCGATCCGCGGGCACAACGTGATGAAGGGCTACTGGCGGAACCCGGACGCGACCGCGGCGGCGATCCCGGACGGCTGGTTCCGCACCGGCGACCTGGCCCGGACGGACGACGACGGCTTTTTCTTCATCGTCGACCGGAAGAAGGAGCTGATCATCCGGGGTGGCTACAACGTCTACCCGCGGGAGATCGAGGAGGCGCTGTACGAGCACCCGGCGGTGGCCGAGGTGGCGGTCGTCGGCATCGCGCATGAGTCGCTGGGCGAGGAAGTGGGTGCCGCGGTAGCCCTCAAGCCCGGTGCCGGCGCCACACCTGAGGAGCTGAGGGCGTTCGCCAGGGAGCGGGTCGCCGCCTACAAGTACCCGCGGCAGGTCTGGCTGGTCGATCAGCTGCCCAAGGGGCCGACTGGAAAGATCCTGCGGCGTGAGGTGCGCGCGCCCGCCGGGGACAGCTCAGCCGGCGGGGACAGGGCGCCTGCCGGGGACAGCGCGGCTGCGCCGGAGCGCCCGTGAGCCGGCCGCAGCCCAGCGGCGCCGCCGGGGAGGCCACGGGCGAAGCCGCCGGGGAGTCCCCCGACTGGGTCCTGGACCGGTAGCGCCCCCATGCCGATCAGCTTCCCCCGCAGTGCAGCAAGCACCAGGGCCGCAAGCAGCAGGGCCGGGCGCACTCCCCTGGAGATGTGCAGCATCGAGGTCGACGGTCAGCCGCTGCGGGTCGCGGTCCGGCCCGGGACCGCCGCAGGCGTCCCCTTGCTGCTGGTCAACGGCATCGGGGCCAGCCTGGAGCTGCTGCAGCCGTTCGTCGAGGCGATCGATCCGGCGCTCGATGTGATCCGCTTCGATGTTCCCGGGGTGGGTGGCTCGCAGCTGCCCGCCCGGCCCTACCGCTTCACCGGCCTGTGCCGCCTGATGGCGCGGCTGCTGTCCACGCTCGGTTACGGCGAGGCCGACGTGCTCGGCATCTCCTGGGGCGGCGCGGTCGCCCAGCACTTCGCCGTCGTCCAGCGGGCCCGCTGCCGCCGCCTGGTGCTGGTCAGCACCACGACCGGCGCGCTGATGGTGCCGGCCAGGCCGTCGGTGCTCGCCCACATGGTCACCCCCCGCCGGTACCGGGACCCGGGCTACCTGCAGGGCGTGGCCGGCGACCTCTACGGGGGTTCGGCGCGCACCGAGCCGGACCGGGTCGGGGCGCTGATGCACGCCGAAAGCCAGCCCGGCTCCACCCGCGGCTACGTGTACCAGCTCGCGGCCTTGACGGCCTGGACGAGCCTGCCGTTCCTGCCGCTGATCCGCCAGCCGACCCTAATCGTGTCCGGCGACGACGACCCGGTGATCCCGCTGGCCAACGCCAGGGTGATGCACTCGCTGATCTCCCGCTCGCAGCTGCACGTGTTCCACGGCGGCCACCTGGGCCTGGTCACCGAGGCCGCCGAGCTTGCCCCGGTGATCGGCCGGTTCCTGGCCGGCCACGCGGGTAGTGGCCGGGCAGGCTAGCCCGTCGCGCATCTCCTGGGAGGACTCATGGCCAACGCCGCCGAGGCCGACTTCTACGGTCTGGAGCAGTTGCTGGACGACACCGGCCGGGACGCGCTGCAGCGCACGCGGGAGTTCATGACCAAGGAGATCGAGCCGGTCATCAACCACTACTGGACGCGGGAGGAGTTCCCGCACGACCTGATCCCGGCGTTCGCGGGGCTGGGCATCGCCGGCACGGCCTACGACGGCTACGGCTGCCCGGGCGGCGGCCCCCTGCTGGACGGGATGATCGCGATGGAGCTGGCCCGGACGGATCCGTCGATCTCCACGTTCATGGGCGTGCACAGCGGGCTGGCCATGGGGTCGATCTACCTGTGCGGGTCGCAGGAACAGAAGCAGCGCTGGCTGCCGGAGATGGCCCGGATGGAGAAGATCGGGGCTTTCGGGCTGACCGAGCCCGACGTCGGCTCCGGGGTGGCGGGCGGGCTCACCACCACCGCGCGCCGGGACGGCGGCGACTGGATCCTCAACGGCCAGAAGAAGTGGATCGGCAACGCCACGTTCGCTGATTACATCGTGATCTGGGCCCGTGACGTGGAGGACGGCCAGGTCAAGGGCTTCGTGGTGGAGCAGGGGACGCCAGGGTTGTCGGCCCTGAAAATGCACGACAAGATCGCGCTGCGGGTGGTGCAGAACGCCCACATCACGCTGGACGGCGTCCGGGTGCCCGAGGACAACCGGCTGCAGAAGGCAACGTCGTTCAAGGAGACGGCCAAGGTGCTGCGGCTGACCCGGGCGGGCGTCGCCTGGCAGGCCGTGGGCTGCGCCCGCGGGGCGTACGAGCACGCCCTCGCGTACGCGAAGGAGCGGGAGCAGTTCGGCAAGCCGATCGCCGGCTTCCAGCTCGTCCAGGACCTGCTCGTGAAGATGCTGGCCAACATCACGGCCTCGGCCTGCCTGTGCGCCCGGCTGGCCCAGCTCCAGGCGGCGGGCACGGCCGCCGACGAGCACTCGGCGCTGGCCAAGGTGTTCTGCACGGTCCGGATGCGGGAAACCGTCGGCTACGCCCGCGAGCTGCTTGGCGGCAACGGAATCCTGCTGGAGAACCAGGTCGGCCGGTTCGTGGCCGACGCGGAGGCCATCTACTCCTACGAGGGAACGCGCGAGATCAACACCCTGGTCGTCGGCCGGGCCATCACCGGCCTCAGCGCTTTCGTCTGAGCCAGGACTCCGTGCGGCGCTCCTGCACCGCCCCACCAGCCACATCCACCCCTCACGCCCCACACCACGTTAATGATCTAACGATTGGTGTCGCTAGCCGGGCTGTTGCGGATTCGATTGGCTGGTTCGCGAGCTGGGCGGGGCTGTTACTGGCGGGGATGCCGTTGGATGGTGGCTGGGCTGGGCTGGCCGGGTCAGGCGGGCTGGGGTGCGAGGCTGGCCAGGGCTGCGGGGGTGAGGTGGCCGGTGGTGATGGCTTTGGCCAGGTTGTGCACGGTGGCGGTGAAGGCCCATTCGGCGGCTGCTTTGGGTTTGCCGCGCATGGTGAGCTGGCGGAACCGCATGTTGTGCTTGATGTGGCCGTGGGGGGTTTCGGCGATATGGCCGCGCTGCCGGTAGGCGGTGATGCCTTCGCTGGTGGCGAGCCGGGCGGCCATCGCGGCCACGGGCCCGCTGCGGGCCCTGTCTTCGGGGCCGCCGCTGGCGCGGGCCCGTTTTTCCAGGTCGCGGTGCTTGCCGGTGGCGATCAGCCGGTCCGGGCCCGGGAGGGTGAGGTTGTCCTCGGAGCAGTACCCGGCATCGGCGAGGAACATCGTGATGCTGCTGCTGTGCGGGTCTGTGCTGCCGGGGCCCGCGGGGCGGCCAGCGTGCGGGGGCTGGCGGGCGGTGATCAGGGTGGCGGCGTCCAGCGCGGCGGTGAGCATCGGCCCGAACCAGGCCATGCCGGTGGTGTCCTGGGTGAGCTGGGTGGCGATGATCAGCCCGTCCGCGCTGGTGACGTTCTGGGCGTTGTATCCCTGCAGGAACCCGCCGCCGCGGACCGGCATCAGCCGCGAGGCGGGGTCGGTGATGTTGCGGACCGGGTCCTTCTTCGCCGTGGCTTTCCGCTCCTTTTCCGCGGCCCTGGCCTGGGCACGTTCCAGGGCGGCGCGGGCCTTGCGGACCGCGGGAGCCTGGTCTGCCCGGACCGGGCGCCTGCCGCGGAACCCGCGGTGCCCGGCCGCCCGTGCCTGCGCATCCCGGGCTTCCCGCGCCGCGATCAGGTCTTCCTGGGCGGCCCTGGCATGGTCCAGCCGCTGCCGCGCCGCAGCGGCCGCCGCGGCGGCGGGCGGCGGCCCCGCCGGCGGCTGCCCGGCGGCGGCCGCGTCCAGGTAGGCCCGGGCCTGCGCATCACGGGCGGCCTGCGCGGCCTGCCGTCCGGCTTCCAGGTCCGCCAGCGCCCGGGCGATCCGCTCGTCCCGGCTGCCGCCGCCAGCGCCGCCGGGCGGCAGCCGGTCCCCGCGGCGGCCTTCCCCGAACCGCTCATCCTCGGCCGCGTCCGCGGCCGCATGCTCGCCAGCCCGCTGCGCGGCCAGTTTCCGCAGCGTCTCCTCCGTCCGGTTCGCCGCCCCGGACGCGTTCGCCGCGATCCTGGTGCCATCCAGCGCCACCGTGCCGGCCTGGCCCATGCCCAGCCGGGCGCACAGCATCAGCACCTGGGTGAACAGCCCGGCCGCCAGGTCAGGGAACGCGGCCCGGAACCGGGCGATCGTCACATGATCGGGCACGTCCTGCGCGCAGATCACCCGGAACGCCACATCCGTGCGGCACAGCTCCCCGATCCGCCGCGAGCTGGTCACCCCGCTGGCATACGCCCAGATCAGCAGCGTGACCAGCATGTCCGGGTCATAACCCCGGGCCCCCCGGCCCCCGGTCCGCCGCACCGCATGCACCGCCGCGGTATCCAGGTGCTCCACCGCCCCGATCACCAGCCACACCGGATGATCTTCCGGGAGCCATTCACGCATGTCCGGCGGCAGCAGGAACGGCTGATCCCGCCGCACCGGCCGGTATCCCTTCGCCATACGGAAAGTATCCCGGACCATCATCTACCAGGGAAAACAACACGCCGGAGCCGCACGCCGAATCTGCAACAGCCCGTAGCACGACACCAATCGTTAGATCACGAACCTCTAGGACGCGGTGCGGGCGGCCGCCGCGGTGGAGAGCTAGGACGCGGTGCGGGCGGGCTCTGGGGTGGCGGCGGGCGCGACGGCGCCGTCGATGTAGGTAACGGTGTTGGACGGGATCGCCGGGATTCGCGGGCCCGGCAGCACGACGCTGGTCAGATTCAGCGGGTCGGCGGCCGAGATCTGCACGGTCTCGCCCGCGGGGCGCTGCTTGCGGACCGTGCGCAGCACGTCGAGGGCGTCGGTGTGCGCGAACTGCTCGCCGCTGAACCCGGCCACGAACCGGCCGCCTCGGATCGTGCCCCGCGCTTCCATCCGCCGCAGGGCCCACAGGATCTCGCGCCAGGGCACGGCCAGGTTCTCCCGGGCCAGCAGGTCGTGGAAGACCACACCCCAACGGACGATCAGCTGTTCGGCCACCGCCTCGGCGAGCTCGTCCGGGTCGGGCGCGGCGGCTGGGCTGGGCAGCAGCGACCACCGCCCGGCGGATCCGCCGCCGGGCCGGGACCGGCCCTGCCGCAGACCGCGGAGCCCGGAGGGCCGGGACCGTGAGCCTCCGCGATGGAGGAGGGACCGGACCGCCCGGAAGCCGTCGGCGGTGATCAGCCCGCGGGCCACGCCGTCCCAGAGTGCCTCCTCCACCTCGGCCGGCAGTCGCCCGGTGACGGCGGCGAGGTCGGGCCGGAACAGCGCCCCGTGCTGGCGGAGGGCGTCGATCACGTCCTGGGTGCGGCCCGGCCCGGGCTCGGCCGGGGCCAGGTCACCGCGGGCGGCGCGGAGCAGCCAGGGCAGGTCATCGCGGATGGCCAGGGTGATGGGGGTGGCCCGGGACGGGACCAGCCCGCTGCGCTTCGGGGCCGGGTCGGGCTCGCTGTCACGCACCGACAGCCGTCCCCAGATGACCTGGCCGGACAGGCACGCCTCGTCGAGCCACTCGCGCCGGTAGCCCTCGACCCGGGCGGCGAGGACGGAGTTCTCCCACGCGCCCGCAGCCAGCTCGTAGCCCTGCAATTGCTCGATGACACTCAGCACGCCGAGCCGGCCTTCGGCCTGGGTGCCCGGTCCCACGTGCTGCCAGCGCAGCAGGAACCGGACGAAGTCCCGGGCGGTGACCGGCTCGATCTCGCGGCGCTGCCGCTGACGGGTATAGGCGTGGATGCGGGCCAGCAGCCGCCGGGCGCAGAACTCCTCGCCTCCCCCATCGTCTTCCCCCGCGCCTGCCCTGGTGGGGGTGAAGCGGCCGCGGATGGCGAACCCCTCCTCCTCCAGCCGGGCCAGTGCGATCCCGATGTCGGCGGGCGGCAGGCCGGTGGCCTGGGCCAGGTCCGTGACCGTCGAGGGGCCGCGGCAGTCCAGGTGGCCGCGGAGCATGTCGGCCGCGGCCGCGTCCGGGCCGGGCGCGGCCGCGGGGCCGCTTAGCTGCACCGGGCACGGGTGATCGGGCGTGACGGCGGCGTCCGGGAACAGGGCCTCGACGGCCGGGCGGCGTTCTACCGCGCACCAGAACACCCCGGCCGCCCCGTAGATGCTGACCGCGCGGCGGTCGCGGGCCAGCTCGTCGAACCAGGCCTGCCACTCCGCGTCCGGCCGCATGGCGGTCAGCGTCATCAGCAGGTCGTGCAGCTCGTCCGCGTCCCGCGGGTCGGGGCGTACCTGGCTGGCCACCCGCTCGATGGCCGCCGGGTCGAGGCGGCCCAGCTCATGGGGTTCCACGGGCAGGCCGCGGCGCAGCGGTATCGCGCGGCTGCGCCGTTCTTCCAGCGGGGCGTCGTCGAGGAAGGTGAACGGCCGGCCGTTGAGGATCTCGTGCGCGAGGACCGATGGCTCGGTGGTGTCCCGCACCACGACCGTCACCCGGCCGGACTCGATCTGCCCGACCAGCTCGGCCAGGCCATCGATGTCCATGGCCTCCCGCAGGCAGTCCTCGAGCGTCTGGCGGACCAGGACATGATCGGGGATCTCCAGCGGCCCGGGCGCGACGTTCTCCTGGCAGGCGGCCAGGGTCGGGAAGACCGCGGCCATCAGGTCGTCAGACTCCATCCGCTGGATCGCGGGCGGGTTCTTCTTCCCGCCCCTCATCCGCAGCACGGCCAGGGACCTGTTCAGGTTCCACCGCCACCGCGCCGCGAACATCGGCGAGGTGAGCACGGCCTGCCGGACCACGCCCTCCACGGTCTTGGAGGCCAGGAATTTAGGCACCCGTTCCAGCGGGAAGCTGTGCTGCGGCCCCAGGGACAGCAGGATCGCGTCATCGCTGGCCGCGGCCTGCAGCTCGAAGTCGAACGTGACACAGAACCGCTTGCGCAGGGCCAGCCCGAGGGCCCGGTTGAGCCGGGCACCGAACGGCGCGTGCCCGACCAGCTGCATCCCGCCGCTCTCGTCGAAGAACCGTTCCAGGACGATCGTGTCCATGTCCGGCAGCAGCCCGAGCTGGGCCAGGGCGGTACTCAGGTAGGCGGTGATGACGCCAGCGGCGTCCGCGCCGATGCCGCATTCCTCCTGCAGCCAGGCCGCCGCCTCGGCAGGCCCGCCAGATCCCAGCCGCTCAGCGACTGCCTTCCGGAGGGCACAGACCTCCTCGGACAGCTCGACCGTGCGGCCGGGCGCCTCGCCCAGCCAGAACGGCACCGACGGTGGCGCACCCTGGGCGTCGACCACGCGGACCACACCTGGCTCGACCCGGCGGATCCGCCACGAGGTCGTGCCGAGCAGGAAAACGTCGCCTGCCATGGACTCGATGGCCCAGTCTTCGTTGACCGTCCCGACCAGGGCGCCGTCCGGCTCGGCCAGCACCCGGTAATCCCCCAGCTCGGGGATCGCCCCGCCCGAGGTCAGCGCGGCCAGGCGGGCGCCCCGGCGGCCGGCCAGCCGCCCGGTCACCCGGTCGCGGTGCAGGTAGGCCGCCCGGCGGCCGCGGCCGGTCCGGATCCCTTCGGAGACCAGCTCGGCAACGTCGCCGAAGTCTTCCGCGGACAGGCCCGCGAACGGGGCAGCCCGCCGGACCAGGGCCAGCAGGTCGTCCTCGGCCCAGTCCTCAGCCGCGCACTCCGCGACCATCTGCTGGGCCAGGATGTCCAGCGGGCAATCCGGAACCTGCAGCGCATCGAGCCGGCCGGACCGCACGCCGTGTAGCAGCGCCGCGGATTCCACCAGCTCATCGCGGGTCGTCGGGTACAGCCGCCCGGCCGGTATCCCGCTGCGAGTGTGGTTGGAGCGGCCTACCCGCTGCAGGAACGTGCCGAAGCTGCGCGGCGAGCCGATCTGGCACACCAGTTCCACCGGCCCGATATCGATGCCCAGCTCCAGCGACGCGGTCGCGACCAGGGCCCGCAGGTCACCGCTGCGCAGCCGCGACTCCACCCGCTGCCGCCGGTCCTTGGACAGGCTGCCGTGATGCGCGGCGACCTGACCATCCCCGAGCCGCTCCCCCAGCTGGTGGGCGACCCGCTCGGCCATCCGCCGGGTGTTGACGAACACCAGCGTGGTCCGGTGCCCGGTCACATGCCCGGCGATCAGGTCCAGGATCTCGTCCATCTGCTCGGCCGAAGCAACGGCGCCGAGCTCATCGCCGGGCATCTCCAGAGCCAGGTCGAGCTCCCGGCGGTGGCCGGAGTCCACGATCGCGCATCGCGGAGACCCGTCCGGCGCGGAGCGGCCGGGGCCCGCACCCACCAGCAGCCGGGCGACGGTCCCGATCGGACGCTGAGTCGCGGACAGGCCGATCCGCTGCACAGGCTGGGCGGCCAGGTGCTCCAGCCGCTCCAGGGTCAGCGCCAGGTGGGAGCCTCGCTTGTTGCCCGCGACGGCATGAATCTCGTCCACGATGACGGTGCGGACCGGAGCCAGCATGGCGCGGGAACGTTCCGCCGTCACCAGCAGGTACAGCGACTCGGGGGTGGTGATGAGGAACTCTGGCGGGCTCTTGAGCATCGCGGCCCGCTCGGCGGCCGCTGTGTCACCAGTCCGGACGGCGACCCGGACGTCCGGGGCCGGCAGGCCCATCCGCTTGGCCGTGTCCGCGATCTCCGCCAGCGGGGCCTCGAGGTTCTGCCAGATGTCGACGGCCAGGGCTTTCAGCGGCGAGACGTACACCACCTGGGGCCCGGCCGCTTGCCCGGCACCCTCACGGGCCCTGGAAGCCGTCCCGAGGGCCTGGTCATTCACCTTGTGCGCCCGGTAGATGCGGTCAATGCAGACCAGGAACGCAGCCAGCGTCTTCCCGGACCCGGTCGGCGCGGCGATCAGCGTATGACGCCCCGCCGCGATCTCCTGCCAGCCGTCAGCCTGCGGCTCCGTCGGCCCAGCCGGGAACCGGTGCTCGAACCAGCTTCGAACAGCCGGGTGAAACGACTCCATCACCTGGATATTTTATCCCGTCATGCTGTGGTATGGGAGCCCGCTGACCCCGGCGGCTACGGCCGGGGCAGCTACGCCTCCCGGCCCGGGCAGCAGGCGAGCCGGTGACCCCCATCAGCGGGGCATTCCCTCGCGTTAGCGGACATCAAGCTGTCCGCGACACACAGCGGATTTGCTTGGCCATGCCGGGTAATTCCGGCATGATGCCGTGGGGTGTTTAGACACGATTTCTGTGGTCGCACTGGCCGTAATGACACACAGAGATACCGGGGTGCCATGGGGAATTTTTCGGCTTCTGACCGTGATTCCGCCGCTCTTTTTGCGGCCCGGCGGCGGCGTCTGCTCCTGACCGTCGGCGGCATCACGCTGACTAGCGTCGTCGGTTCCCGCCTGCTTTCCGGGCCGGCCGGCCAATTGCCTCCTCATCGCGAGGTGAGCGCAAACCAGCAGCCGGCTGCGCAGCGCGCCCTGACCGCCCGCCGCACCCCTCCAGCACACCACGACCCGGTGACCCATCCCCCGCCACCCCGCCCCGTGGACCAGCCGCTTTACTACATCGACGACGCTTCCCGGGCGATCGCACTGACGATCGACGACGGCCCGGATCCGGTGTACACCCCGCAGGTGCTGCGAGTCCTGCACAGATACGGGGTGACGGCGACGTTTTCGATGATCGGCCGCCAGGTGGCCGCCTACCCGCGTCTGGCCCGGGCGGTCGCGGAGGAGGGCCACCATATCGCCAACCACACATGGACTCATTCCGACCTCGTGCGCATGCCGGCGCATAGGCTGCACACCGAGCTTGCCTGGACCAGTCACGTGATCCATTCGGCGGCCGGCGTGCACCCGCAGTTGTTCCGCGCTCCCTACGGGGCCTGGTCAGCCGCCGTGCTCAGGCAATGTGAGCGCATGAAGATGGTGCCGATGGACTGGTCAGTCGACCCGCGCGACTGGTCCCGGCCGGGAGTCCGGAGCATTGTCCGCGACATCATGCATAACACCCGCCCGGGATCGATCATCCTGGAGCACGACGGGGGCGGAAACCGTGCTCAGACGGTCGAGGCGCTGCGCATCGTCCTGCCCCGCCTCCTGCGCGAGGGCTATCACTTCCACGCCGTGACGACCTAACGGGCGGGCGCGCCCCCGGCTGCTACCGCTCAGGGTTTCCTGCCGCGGGCCCGGCGGCCATCCCCTTGAAAAGCTCGGCGTAGTCATAGGCGGCCTCCGGCTTCGCGCGCACCGCCGCGTCGATCATCGCGGCGTCCTCTCCGATGAGGATCCGCCAGGCCCCGGATCGCACCCCGTCGAGAATGATGGTCGCCGCCTCAGCCGCGGTGACCGGCGCCTTGTCCCGGAAGTCGGCGTTGGCCCGCACGAGCATCTGGCGCAGGTCATCGGCTGACGCGTCCTCGGCCAGCAGGCCGGCGCCGACCAGCCCGGCCCGCGCGTCGCGGGGGATCAGCTGCTCCAGCTGCGCGTCGCTCATATGCTCCGGGTCCGGCAGGCCACGGGCGCGGAAGCTGTTCGCCACGATGTCGGTGCCCACGTGCCCCGGCATGACGACGGCGACATGGACATGCGGCGCGTGGGTGCGCAGGTCCTCGATGAGGGCCTCCGAGAAGCCCCGCACGGCGAACTTGGCCGTGCTGTAGGCGCTCTGCGGCACGCCTGGGCCCAGCGAAGCCGAGAGGCCGTTCACGCTGCTGGTGTTGACCAGGACCCCGTCGGCACTCGCGGTGAGCAGCGGCAGGAAGGCGCGGGCGCAGTAGTAGACCCCCCACCAGTCGATGGCGAACGTCCGCTCCCACTCTTCCCGGTCACCGCTGACAAAGCTGCTGCCGCCGCCGATGCCCGCGTTGCTGAAGACCAGGTCGACGTGGTCGGTGTCGTGCTCCTCCAGCACCTCGTCGCGGAACCGCAGGACCTGCCCCTCGTCGGCGACGTCGCAGGCGTGGCTGGTCACCCGGACCTCGGGCACGGCGGCCGCCCGCGCCATGACCGCGGTGCCCGCGACGGCGTCCGCGTTCAGGTCACAGACCGCGACCGAGCATCCCTGCACCGCCAGCTGGCGGACCAGCTCGCGGCCCATGCCGGAACCACCGCCGGTCACCACCGCGATCTTTCCCGTGAACGAGTCCACAGCCATGATGCTTACCGGCTGGGCCACGGCTGGTCAACGCTTTCCGCGGCCGACCCGCCGGGAGCTGGCCTAAGAGCCCGCTTGAAACTCAGGCGGCGGCTGCGTCCCACCACCTGAGCACCCTAAGCGCGCGCAGGGTGTTCCAGCGGCTCCGCGTGCCCGTGCCGCCCTCAAGATCGAAGTGGACGTGGCCCGGATGGATGCGGTCGAGCAGCCACCGGCCGTCGGGCTGCCGCTTCGACTGCACGACCGCTACCGCCTCCGCCATCCGGGGATCCGGGTCCGCACCCGACCGCCGGAAGTAGTCGAGCGCACGCAGCACGTCGTAGTGCCAGTAGTACGGAAAAACGAACTCGAGATACGCCGGCTGGACGACGACCCCAGTGGTCTTCCGGCGGAACAGGCCGCGCTCGAGCAGGTACTCCTCACCGCTCCGGCGGGCCGTGCGCACCTCCGCGGACCCGCCGGGCGCGCGCTCGAACTCGAGCAGGCCGTCGAGCACGTTGATCGTCGTGTCGAAGGAGGATCGCACCGACCCGTTCTCGGCCTCGCAGTTCCAGCCGCCGTCAGCGAGCCGCTCGGCGAGGGTCCGCTCGACGATCGCCCCGACGTGCACCCCGAAGTACGCCCCGGTCGCGATCGTCCTGCCGTTGATGCAGGGCTCGACCTCCCCGTCGAAGTAGCGCTGCCCAGCGTGCTCCCAGCACCCGTTTTCCGCAACGAGCCCGATCGCCCGGCGGGCGGACTCCGACGCCGGGTCAAGCCCGAGGATCTGCAGGGTCTGCAGCGTGTGCATCGTGGCCGTCCAGGGCTGCCCCGGTTCACCGCCCCTGTAGGACGCCGGGAAGCACGCGCCGCCGTCCCAGAGCCCGTCGGGATCCTCCAGCGCCAGCAGGCGCGCGCCCCAGCCATCGTGCTCCACCCGGGCCCGCTCGGCCGCCACGTCGCCGGCTGACCCGTTCGTGAGATCCCGCAGCACCTGCCAGCGGATGGCGGGGTCACCTTCGAGCAGCCAGTCGATCACGCTCACGACGGCAGGCTACCCGGCGCCGACGGGCCGATCCGGCCGGCGGATGCTGGCCCTGTCCGGTGCCCGCGCCGCGCTCGACGCCGCCCGCGCCTGACCGCGGGGAAGCCGTGCGGGTCAGCCGGAGATGATCGGTTCCTGCAGTTCGGTGACCCACTTGTCCCGGTCCTCGGGGCATTCGAGGTACATCTCACGGGGGTACCCGGTGGAGCGGTGGCCGTGGGCCTCAATCCACCGCGCCAGGGTCTGGAGAGTAGCCATGACGCTGTCCATGGACCCGCGGTGGACGATCGTGGCCGCGCGACTGATCTCGGGCAGGTCGGTGATCTCGAAGTCGTGGCCGCTGGCCGGGTCGGTGCTGACCGGCATGGTCGCGTGGATGATCACTCCGTCACCGTCCGGGGCGTCCTCGTAATAAGCAATCGGCGGTCCGGTGGGGACCACCCCGGCCCGGCCGAGCCGGCTACCCAGCTCCTGATACAGCGGCTGGATCACCGGGCTGATGATGGCAGGCTCCAGGTGTGCCGCGGTCGCGGTGAGTTCCGCGACGCGGACGGCCGCGCAGCCGCAGCATCCCGCGCAGTTGCTCGGCGCTGACCTGCTGGTCTAGCATCGCGCGCACCTGTTCGAGGGTGAAGCCGAGATCTTTCAGCGCGATAACGCGGTTGAGCCGCGCGAGCTGGCCGGCCTCATAGAACCGGTAACCGCTGGCCGGGTCGACCCTGGCTGGGCGGAGGAGCCCGGTCGCGTCGTAGTGGCGCAGCATGCGTACCGACACCTGGCCATGCCTGGCGAAGTCTCCGATGGTGAACATGACGCCTCCTACCCGACAGCCTCACACGGTGTCAGGGTCAAGCGGCCCGCCCGGCAGATGATGCGAGGGCCCCGGCGCAGCGGCCCGTTGCCTTCCGCCGCTGGTTCGTGCGACCCTGGCTGTACTTAGCGAGCCTGGATCAGTCCGGACCATGTGCTCCCGCGCCGCTAGCCTTTCGGCGTTCAGAGGCGGCCAGACTCATGACGGACCCTGCGACCAGTGACGCCCCGTTCGTCGTGGCCCAGCCTGGATATCTCCCCGGTACCGCCGGCCCGGAACTGTGCATCGACTGCCGGGAATGATCGTGACCGGCACAGCCCACCGGGTGGGCCCTCGGGTTTCGGGACTGGCCCGGCTGCTGGCTGGCCGGAATCCGCTCCGGCGCTCTTACGACCGGATCGAGGGCGCGGTCCTGGTGATGCTGGTCGCCGCGTTCCTCATAGCGGTAGCTGGGGCGTCGGTCCTCGGCGGCCACATCTATGGCACACAGCAGGCCAAGGCCGCCCGCCTGCACATGACCGTGGCCACCCTGACTCAGCCCGGGCCGACGATCGCCGGGCAGCTTCAGCCTGGTCATGCCCGGGCCCGCTGGGCCGCCGCCAACGGGCGGCAGCGACCCAGCGTACTCACCTCGGTGACGGCGCCTGACATCGTCGGCGCACCCGCGGGGACGCGGGTACCGGTCTGGCTGAATCACTCTGGCCAGCCCGACGCCCCTCCGCCTAGCCAGGCGCTCATGCTTTTCTATGGGCTGCTCACGGCCATCTCAGCGGTAGCCTGCGCCACGGTGGGGCTGGTCATCTCGTACGCAGTGTGCCGTCTGGTGATCGACCGGCGGCGACTGGCCGCCTGGGAGTCAGCGTGGGCCCTGACCGGCCCCCGGTGGACCAGCCGCCGCTGACCTGCCCGCGGGACGCGGCCGGCCGTACTGTGGGACCGCCGGCCCGGCCGTGGCGCCGCCGGCGCCGGCCATCCGGGATATGTGCCCGGCGACGCGGGCCCGGCGTTTGCGCATCGCGCTGCGTTCCCCCCGGGTGGTTCCTCCCCAGATGCCGTCCTGCGGGGTACTCAGGCCAAAAGACAAGCAGGCGGCGCTTACCGCGCAGCAGCGGCAGACTCTCTTGGCTGCCTTGATCTTCTCCGGCGCAGGGCCATTCGCTGCGATGGGGAAGAAGAGCTCAGGATCCTCACGCTGGCAGGCGCCCCGGGACATCCAGGTCATGGAGCCCGCGTCGTCACCTGATGGCAGCATGGCCAACCTCCGGGAAGTTATGCAGGTGCGATGCCGCCCTGCCTCTTAACGATGCGCGGAGCGGCCAGATCGCCTGGACCGGCCGCTGATCAGGTGGAAGACGAGCAGCAGCACCGCTGCGCCGGCGATCGCGGTGATCCACGTGGAGAGATTGAAGAAGCCCTGCAGGCTGTGAACGTGGAACAGCCTGCTAGCTACCCAGCCGCCGAGCAGCGCTCCCACGATGCCGATGACGCAGGTCAGGACAAGACCCTGTGACCTCTTGCCGGGGATCAGCATATTGGCGAGCAAGCCTGCCGCCAGGCCGAGAATAATCCAGGCGATGATGCCCATGACCCACTCCTTCAGCCAGTGACCGTGTGGTCCCACCGGCATCGTTCCCGGGCACAAAAAAACCCGGGCCCTGCTGCACCTGCGGACATTTCTCGCGGGTGCGGCGGCCAGGGTCCGGAGCGACTCCCTTTATTTTATCCTTCCCTGGTTTCCGTGGCTAGAGCGGGCCGGCGTTTGGTGCACGGGAAAGACACCGGAAAGACGCTGCCCCCAGCGGAACGCGCGCAGCGGTTCCGCCAGCGGGAGCGCTTCCACCGCTACGCGGTCGCCAGCGTGGGAGCCTGGCCGGTGGCCTGGGCCAGGCGGCCCGCCGCTCCGGGGTCATGAGCAGGCAGGATCACCAGATCCGGATAGTGCTGGCGCAGCGTGGGCAGCAGGACCAGGCTGCCGTCACCGAACAGGTCGTGACCCGAGCGGAAAGGGGCCAGGCCGGGGGTCGCTGACCGGCTCGGGCGTGATCCGCTGCCAGCGCAGGCCTGGCAGGTCGATGTGCCGGCGTATCAGTCCCTGCATCTCGGGCAGCCGGCCAGACAGGGTGTCCCACTCGGCCTGGCTGACCAGGATGTCGGCGAGCCCCAGTTCGGCCAGGCCACCGATGTGGTCCTGCTGCAGGTGGGACAGGACCGCGGTGGTCACGTGCGTACAGCATCCCCGTCAGTCCGCCGGGAAAATACCCGGGGTCGGTGACCGAGGCGCGGTCCTGCCCGGTGTCGAACAGCACCAGGCCGTCGCGGTGCTCGATGACGCATGCGTTGATGGGCCGGGGGCTGGTCCACCGCCGGGAGGCCAGCAGCCACCAGGCCATGGGGCGCCAGGTCGACGCCTCGTGGTCGGGGCGGATCCGCACCTGGCCGGTCCTCACCACTGACACCCGGCGGATGGAGTCTGCCGCGTTCATCGGCTATGCACCGTGGCCAGGAACCGCAGGACGGTGGCGGTGGTGATGTCGGGCCGCTGCGACTGGGGATAATGCCCGGCCTCAGGCACCATGACGACCTGTGCGCCCAGGGCCTGCGCGATCCAGGCCGCCTCCCCCGCGGGGTCGGGGAAGTCGGGGTCCTGCTCCCCCATCACGACCAGGACCGGTGCCCTGACCCCGGTCAGATGCGCTTGCGCCGCGGCGTGGCTGGTGCGCGTGGTCAGGGAGAAAGCCCGTGCGTATCCCGGCCGGCGGAGGCTGGCCACCACCTGGCCGCGATACTCGCTGAAGTCGGCGGGGCGCCGGCCCGCATAGAGCGTTGGCAGGTAGGACTTCCAGGACAGCGCCGCCCACTGCGGGGCCATGGCCGCACGCAGGAGAACGCGCCGCATCGCGGCGATGGCGGGGTCGCGGACGAACGGGCCGACGAGTACGAGGCCGGAGACGAGATCGGGCTGCTCGGCGGCGGCGAGCACGGCGGACCCGGCGCCCATGGAGTTACCGACGAGGACGGCGGGGCCGCCGAGTTCCCCGATCAGGGCCACGACGTCGCCCGCGGTGTCCTCGTCGCCGTAAGACGCGAACGTCGTGTCGCTGTCGCCGTGGCCGCGAAGGTCCGTGCAGGCGACCTGGTAGCCCGCTGCCCGCAGGGCGGGGGCGAGGAAGCGGTAGCCGGCCCGCAGGTCACCCAGGCCCGGCACGAGCACTATGAGGGGCCCGGAGCCAGCGATGTCGTAAGCGATCCGTCCCCCGGGCCGGGTGAGGTAGCTGGTGCCGTCGGCGGGGGTGGTCTCGGTCATCCTGTTCACATTCATCTGCGTGTTCCTTCCCTGCATGTCAGTCGTCGCCTGGCTGGGGGTGGGAGCGCCGCCGCTGGCCGCGTGGCTAGGAGCGGGCCGGCTCGGGTGCGTGTTCCGCCACTGCACCGGTCCTGGGGCCGTCGTCCTCGCGGATGCCGTACCGGGCATAGAGGCGGCGCAGCGGCGCGGGCGCCCACCAGTTCGCGTCGCCCAGCAGCCGCATGGCGGCGGGCACGAGCAGCATCCGCACCAGGGTGGCGTCGAGGACGAGGGCCACGATCATGCCGACACCCAGCAGCTTGATGAAGGTGATGCTGGACAGGGAGAACATGCCGATCACGATGACCAGCAGCAGCGCGGCGCTGGTGATCACTCCGCCGGTACGCTGCAGGCCACTGGCGATCGAGGCGGTGTTGTCGCCGGTCGCGAGGTAGCGCTCACGGATTCTGGAGAGCAGGAACACCTGGTAGTCCATGGACAGCCCGAACATGATCGCGAACATCAGGACCGGGATGGTCGGGCTGATCGTGCCGCTGGGGGTGAAGCCCAGCAGCCCGGACAGGTGCCCGTCCTGGAAAATCCAGGTCACCACCCCGTACATCGCGGACAGCGACAGGACGTTGGCCACGATCGCCTCGAGGGGCAGGACCAGCGACCCGAACGCGAGGAACAGCAGCAGGAACGTCGCGATGATCACGGATAGGCCCATCCACGGCAGGGTGTGGCCGATGCTGGACAGCTGATCGGCCAGCGCGGCGGTCTGCCCGCCGACCTGAGCGGTGGCGCCAGGCGGCCCGGCGACGTCGCGGACGTCCCCGGCGATGACCCGGGCTTGCGGCGTGTAGGGGCCCGGCCCGTAACTGAGGTCGATCCGCGCGATACTCCCGCGGACGCCGGTGACCTGCACAGCAGTGACGCCAGGAACGTGAGCGAGCCGGGTCGCGTAAGCAGCCAGGCCGGCGGCGCGGGCCGGCGAGGCGGCCACTGGTCCCCCGAACCGGACGATGGCCTCGATCGGCGCGGTCGGGTTGCCGGGGAAGTCGCGGTTCAGCGCTTCAGTGACCACGCGGGGTGCGGCGCTGGCGGGGAGCACGGTGGCGTCCACCCCGCCCCAGACGACCTTCAGGAAGGGGGAGCCGAGGGCGAGCAGCAGCACCACGATCGGCAGGGCGTACAGCAGCGGCCGGCGCATGACGCTGTGCGCGAGCCGGTACCAGCCGCCGGCGTTCTCGGCCCTGGGCGGGCCCTGCACGGACCGGCGGATCCGCAGGGCGTTCACCTTCGGGCCCAGGACGGCCAGTAGCGCGGGCAGCACGGTCAGCGCGGCGAGCATGTCCACCAGGACCGTGGCGACGCCGCCATAGCCGATGGACCGCAGGATGGTTTCGGGGAAGAGCATCAGGCTGGCCAGCACGATGGCGACGGTGACACCGGAGACCAGCACTGTGCGGCCAGCGGTGGCCACGGTGCGGGCGACCGCGTCCTCGACCGAGTCGCGCCGGTGCAGTTCCTCCCGGAACCGGGTGACGAGGAACAGGCCGTAGTCGATGCCGAGCCCAAGGCCGAGGATGGTGGTGATGTTCAGGGAGAACACCGACACGCCGGTGACCAGGGTCAGCAGCCGCAGCGCGGTGAACGACCCGAGGATGCCCAGCGCGCCGATCGCCAGCGGCAGGCTGGCCGCGGCCAGGCCACCGAAGATCACCAGCAGCAGGATCAGCAGGACCGGGAAGGACAGGCCCTCGGCCCGGGTGATGTTGGCGGTGGTCTGCTGGTCAATCGTTTCGTTGGTGGGGACCTCGCCGCCGACCTGACTGCGCAGGCCGGGCGCGCCCAGGTCCGTCTTGATCGCGTCGTAGTTCTCCTGCCGGGCCGTATCGCTGGCCCCGGCGAGCTCGATGACCGCGTAGGTCTGCTTGCCGGTGCCGCTGACGAACCGCCGGGACCCAGTCGACCAGTACGACGCGGACGACTCCACCTTGCTGTGCGGGAGCGCGGCCAGCGTGTGAGTCACCGCGGACCGGAACGCCGGCGCCGCGGTGGTGAGGGTCTTGCTGGAGTACAGCACCACCACGTCCCCGGCGTCGCGGCCGAAGGCCTGAGTGGCCAGGGTGGCTTCATGCTGGCTCTGGCTATTCGGGGCGTCGAAACCGCCCGCGGTCTGCACGGTGGCGAAGATGCTGGTTCCCCACACACCGCCGAGGACCGCGACGAGGACGGCGATCAGCAGGATCAGCCGCCGGCGGCGGTACGCGGTACGCCCCCACCTCTCGAATATGGACTGGCTGGCGGGCTGATTCATGACGTTCCTTTCGCAGGGCGGCAGCACTATGTTTCGCGGCATCCGGGAATCGCTATGTCCCGGAGATTTCCAGGCACGTTTCCTCAAGCACTTTGAGCAGCTCAAGGACGCCGGAGAACGGCTTCCAGGCGTTTGTGCCGTCAGCGCGTATCCGTCCCTCGAGGCGTCCATCAGGCCGGCTGATGTCGAGGAGAAGGCGAATCGTTTGCCTCGGCGTTGGTGAGGCGTCCATGGCTCATAGTCAACGCGGGCCAGGCGTTATTGTCCCCAGGGTCCGACCCTAGGTCCGACCCTGTGTTTACCCCGGAAAATTTGTGCGAGAAAAAGCTTGTTAGTCAGCGCAGCAGAGCCGCGAGCGCCCGGCGGGAGGTGATGTCGAGCTTGATGTAGCTGTTGCGGAGGTGGTACTCCACCGTCTTCACCGAGACGAACAGCTCGCTGGCTACCTCCCGGTTGGTCAGCCCGGTGGCGACCAGCCGGGCCACCGCCAGCTCCGAGCGGCTCAGCCCGAGAAGGGCGGCAGGACTCCCGGTCGCGGCGGCGACCTGCAGCGCCGCCAGTTCCGTGGCGCACGCCTGCACGTAGGGATCTGCGCCGAGGCCGGAGAACAGCTGATGGGCCTTTTCGAGCTGCGCGATCGCCGCCGGCCGATTCCCGGCCGCCCGCAAGCGGCGGCCGTCGTCCAGGCTTAGCAGGGCGTGCTCAAACGGCATCGGGACGGCGGCCTCGAACGAGCGGGCGAGCGTGAACGCCGCCTCCGCCTGGGCCGTAGATCCCCTGGCCACAGCCAGGTTGCCCCGGCAGCGGGCCAGCATCAGGGCCGCTGAGGCCAGCCCTTCCGGGGGAATCGCGGCGTCGAATTCGCTGAGCGCGGCTTCGGCGTGGTCCAGGCGTCCCAGGCCGATCAGCGCGTCCGCCTCGAGAGCTCTCCAGTTGAAGATCCCTGGCCGGCCCCCCACCCCGAGGACTCCGGTGGCGCGCACTGGCTCGGTCGCGAGAAGAACCCCGGCCAGGTCGCCGCCGGCGAGAGCCAGCGAGGCGCCCGCCACTGCGGCGCTGGCCACCGGCATGACCAGGGGCAGCCGCTCAGCCGCCGCCCGGGCCGCACCGATGTGCGACTGCGCGGCACTCCACTGGCCGCGGAAGGCAAAGACCTGGGCTGCACGTGCGTGCGCCCGGGCGAGGTCCACCGGGCGATCGGTGTCCTGCGCCAGAGAGGTGGCCAGCTGGGCGTGCGTGACCGCAGCGTCCCAATCGCCCCGGCGGAAGTAGGCGTCACTCAGATGGGCCAGGCACGGGCCCGGGTAGGTCGAGGGCTGCCCGGTGCGCAGCCGGGCCGCCGCCACGCCCAGGTCCGCGATGGCCCCGGGAAGGTCATCGACGTAGACCTTCAGCATGCCCCGCATGATGAGGGCGTCGGTCTCCGGCATCGGCACTTCGTTCCCCGGAACGGGCAGGAAGGCGAGAACGGCCAGCCCCTCCGGGCTCCGGCTGGCCGAGGCGAGCGCGTAGGCCAGCGCGGTGCTGGCCATGGACCACAGAGCCGAACCCGCGACCGTGCCGTCTACCGCCCGGTGCGCCCAGGTGAGGGCCTGGTCAGGACGGCCAGACAGGACCATCCAGTTGGTCAGGGAGGTCGCAGCACGCGCTCCGATTTCACCCTCGGTCGCCGGATCGTGGGCCTGCCAGGCGGCGAGCAGGCGGCGCTCGGCACTGGGTGAGCCGGTGAACACCCCCAGCAGCCCGGTCAGCGCGTCGCGGCGGGCGCTGGAAGTCTGGCAGGAGGCCAGCACCCGGGCGGCCGCAGGCGTATCCGCGGCGTTGAGGAGAGCCAGGGCAGCGTCGAGCAACCGGCTTTCCCGGTCCTCCGCGGCTGGTGACAGGGCCGCTGCCTGTTCCAGCGCCCAGGCCGACGCGCCCGCATCACCGGCCGCCGCGCTGACGAGGGCCGAGGCTTCGAGTTCACCGGCGAGCGACTCATCCGGGCCGAGCGATGCCGCGGCCCGGTGCGCCAGCCGCGCGTGGCCGGCCGTAACCTCAGCGGCCCGCGCGTGCAGTTCCCGGCGGCTCGCCGGACTGAGATCGGCGTAGACCGCCGCCCGGTACACCGGGTGAGTAAAGGCCAGCTCCGGCGGCGGGGCGCCCTCGATGAGCAGTCCGGCGGCGACCGCCGCATCCACCTCGCGGCGCGCATCAGGCAACCGGGCGACCGATGCGATCGCCGGGATCGGCGCGTGCTGGCCCAGCACCGAGGCGGCCGCCACGAACGACCGGGCTGCTGCCGGAAGCGCCGCGATGCGGGCCAGGATCACCGCGGACAGCTGCCGTGGCGCCGGCAACCCCCGATCGCCCGGCGCGCTCAGCCCGGCAATGCCGATCTCCTCGAGCAGTGCGCGGCAGTAGAGCGCGTTGCCCTCGGTGTGGGCAGCCAACCGGGATGCCCCGCGCTGCGACAGCACTCCCAGCCCCAGCACGCTGGCCAGCTCGGTGAGATCATCCGGGCTGAGCCCGCCCAGGCGGATACGGGTGACGCGCGAATCACCACCCACGAACCGTGCCCAGCCAGGGTCAGCCAGGCCGCCGGACCGCGTTGAGACGATCGCCAGCACCTTGTCGGCACGCAGGCGCCGCAGAGCGAACAGCACCGCACGGGAGGACGGCCGGTCAGCCCACTGCAGGTCGTCAATCATGAGCACGACGACCTGGCCGTCGGCTTGCAGCCGGTCGAGCAGATCCAGCAGCTGGGCACCCACGACCATCGGGTCGGTCCCCGGCTCCGTCACGACCCCGGGCTGCAGCTGATCGATAACCCCGTAGGAGAGCAGTGTCTCCGCCTCGTCCCCCGCGACCTCGAGGATGACGGCGTCCGGCAGCGAACCGAGGAACCGGGACAGCAGAGTCGATTTACCGCCGCCGGCCTCGCCTTCCACGTAGATGACCTGCGGATGGCCCTCCCCGGCGGCGGCAAACCGCTCACTGAGGATGCGCAGCTCGCTCTGGCGCCCGACGAAGCCGGCTGCGGTACTCGTCACCGCTAACCCGAAGGCGATGCGCCAGGTGACGGCGCCCGCCGTGGACTAACGCCCGGGAAAAAGCTCGTAGCCATCATCGACCATCTCGTCAAGCGTGTCCGCTGCCGGCGGGACGACCACCGGTCGCACCTGCGACGGTCACAGCTGAGGCCCACGGGGCTACGCTGCTGTCAGCGGTACTCTACAGCAGTCCCTGCGGCAAGCTGCCGGCGTCTATGAGCCCGTCCTGACCTGGCCGCAGCCGGGCGGAGCTGCTGTGGGGGGACCTTCATGGCCTCGGTCCAAGGGCCCGTGCACGGCCCCGTGCGATGGGGCATGCTCGCCGTGATCAGCCTGGGCATCATCGCGCTGACGCTGAACTGGTTCGTCGTCGCCACGGCCTTCCCGCTCATCGGCGCGCAGTTCAAGGTCGGCCTGGGGCCGCTGAGCTTCCTCATCTCGCTGTACATCGTCGGTTATGGGCTTACGCACATCCCCGGTGGCATGCTCGCCACGGCGATCGGGATGAAGAAGACCCTCGTGCTCGGCCTCCTGGTGCAGGGACTGGCCGGCATCATGTCCGGGCTTTCCCATAGCTACGCCGAACTCGCTTTCTTCCGGGTGGTCAGCGGCGTCGGCGGATCGGTGTTCATCGCCGTCGGGACCGCGGCCGTCGTCGTCTGGTTCCGCGACAGCCACGTCACGCTCGCGCTCGGCATCACCGGCGGCGCCGTCTTCAGCGCGGGGGCCGCCTTCGCGCTCTATGTCTGGCTCTACGTGCAGCGCGCGACGAGCTGGCACATGTCGCTGATCCTGGCCGGTGTCTTCGAGTTGCTCGTCATGCTGGTGACGCTCGCGGTCTTCCGGGTCCCGGACGGCGACCGGACGCTCGGCGGGGCGAGCTTCGACCGTGCCGCCCTGCGTATCGTGCTCACCAGCAGGGATCTGTGGGTCTACGGTGTCGCGCTGTTCGGCGGATACGGCGCGTACTTCACCACCACGCAGCTGTTCAGCGAGTACGTGACTGTCACCCGGCACCTGGACTCGTCCGCCGGCGGCCTGCTGGCTGCGCTCATCGGGCTGGCCGGCATCCCGGGCAGCCTGCTGGGCGGGTACTGCGCCGACCGCAGCAGGAACCTGCGGATGTTCGTGGTCGGACCGCTCGTCGCCGTCGCCGCGCTGCTCGCCCTCATCCCCGTGGTGCCGACCCCGGCGCTCTGGGTCCTCGGGATCGGGATCGGTTTCTTCCTGATCTTCGGCTTCGCCGCCTGGCTGGCGGTCCCGGCCCGGGTCTGCCACATCGGCCACCAGTACATCGGCACGGCGGCCGGCCTGATGCTCACGCTGGCCGCGGTGGGCGGCTTCTTCATCCCCATCATCTTCGGCCACCTCGTGCCCCGGACCAGCTTCGACACCGGCTGGGTGTTCCTGGCCATCGTGTCCTTCGCCTTTGCCCTCCTCGGGCTGGCCGGGCGCAACCCGGCCGCGGCGTCGGCGCCGCGGCTGTGACCGGCCCGCTGACCCGGCGGCCAGGCCCGCCTAGAGCTTCTCGCGCGGTGGCTGCCGGCTCAGCGTCGCTTCCAGCGTGTTCAGCAGTTCGTCCCTGGTGAAGGGCTTATTGACGATGGCGACACCGGGGTCGAGCAGGCCTTGCTCGGTCATGACCGGAGCGGCGTAGCCGGACATGTACAGGACGCAGGCGCCCGGCCGGGCCTGACGCAGTTGCCTGGCGACGTCGCCGCCGTTCATGGCGGGCATCACCACGTCGGTGAGCAGGGCGTGGATGACGTCATCGTGCCGCCCGGCCATGGCCAGGGCTTCCTGGCCGTTGGAAGCGGCCAGGACGTGATAGCCAGCCCCGGTGAGCATGCGGGTGATGACGTCCCTCAGCCCGTCTTCGTCCTCGGCAACCAGGATGGTCTGGCCTGCGGATGCGGATGCGGATGCGGATGCGGACGCGACTTGCCCGCTGGTGTCGACGGGCTGGTAGCTGGCGGGAAGGTAAAGGTGAATGGTGGCGCCGCGGCCGGGCAGCGAGTCGATGATCAGTTCACCGCCGGCCTGCTTGATGATGCCGTAGGAGGTAGCCAGGCCGAGGCCGGCTCCCTGGCCGAGGGGCTTAGTGGTGAAGAACGGTTCCATAGCCTGCTGGACGGTGGCGGGCGGCATGCCATGCCCCGTGTCGGTCACTGAGATTCGGACCCAATCACGGCCCGGAAGGTCAGCAGCCTGCCCGGCGGGTTCACCGCAGGTGTTGGCCGTCTCGAAGTGCAGTGATCCTCCGTCGGGCATGGCGTCGCGGGCGTTGACGGCCAGGTTGAGCAGCACCTGGCCGATCTGGCTGCTGCTGGCGAGTACGTGACGCAGGTGCGGGTCCAGCCGGCTCGTGATGGCGACATGCTCGCCGATGGTGCCGGAGATCATGCCGAGGACTTCCCCGATGAGGACGTTGACGTCGAGCACGGCTCGCTCGACGGTGTCCCGGCCCCCGAAGGTCAGCAGCTGGTGGGTGAGATGGGCCGCGCGCTGGGAGGCGCGGTGGATCTGGTCCACGTCGCTGAGAATGGCCTGCGCCTGCGCCTGTGTGAGCTGCGCCCCGGCGGTGTCCTCAACGGCTTCCCTGACGAACTGGCCAAAGGACATGACGATGTTGAGCAGGTTATTAAAGTCGTGAGCTACTCCCCCAGCCATCCGGGTGAGGCTGTCAAGGCGAGCCGCCACCTGGCGTCGTTCCTCGTCCTGCCGTTCGCGTTCCGCGCAACGCCGACGCTCGTTGGCCTCTTCCACGGCGGTGACATCGTCGATCATGGCGACGTACCCGGTGACCGCAAGCTCGCTGTTGCGGACCGGCCGGATGAGGATGGTCAGCCACCGTGTCTGGCCGCCGCGCAGCGGCAGGCGCTCGCAGCGGCGCTGCCCGAGCAGGCTGGGAGGCAGGCAACGGAAGCCGGCCTGGAGGGCCTGCCGCTGATCGTGGCTGAGGCAGTGCTGCCAGCCTCGGCCGAGTAGCTCAGCGGCGGCTGTCTGGGTGATTTCGCTCAGCCGGGGGTTGACGTAGCTGGCCAGCCCGTCCGCATCGGCGATGACGATACCGGTCGGCGCCGCTTCGGCCATGGCCAGGAACCGGGCCTCACTCTCGTCAAGGGCCTGCACCTTCTCGACTAGCTTAGCGTTGACCGTCTCAGCGTGCTGTACCTCGAAGCCCGTCCCGCCGGGGGCGACCGTTGCAGCCTGGCCATTGAGCGCGTGCGCGATGGCGCTGAGCAATTCCTGCGGGCTCGCCTCCTTGGAGAGGATCCTGCTGACCCCGCATGCTGCCGCCAGCGGCCGGGCCTCGTCCTCGCGGTAGTTGGCGGAGAAGAAGAGCACGGGAATGGCCGCCGTGTCGGGGTCCTCGCGCAGCTCACGGACGAGCTGGTATCCGTCGATACCCGGCATGAGCACATCGGTCAGCACGACGTCGGGATGGCTGCTCTTCGCCAGCGAGAGAGCCTGGCGGCCTTCAGCGGCTTCGAGGACATGGTGACCACCGCTGTCCAGCGTGGCGCGCGCTATCTCGCGGTGGGCCGCGCGGTCGTCGACAACGAGGACGGTGGCCACGATCAGCTCCCTGGGTCGACGCCGGTGGTGGTGCCGGGGCGCGCTCGAGGGTGGTCGAAGGTAATGGCGAATGTGCTCCCCACCCCCTCCTGGCTGTTCAGTCTCAGCTCAGCGCCGAGCAGTCTCGCCTGCTGACTGGCCAGATGCAGACCCAGTCCCGCAGCGCCGTCATCCCGGGTGGCGGCGAGCTCGCCGCGTTCGAAAGGCCCGAATATGCGGGCCTGCTCATGGGCGGGGATGCCCGGGCCGTCATCGGCGACGTAGATGGCGACCGGCTCATCCGCGGCGTGCCGGTGGCCAGCCTCCACGCGGACGCGTATCTCCGCGGCGTCGCTGAACCTCAGCCCGTTGCCAACTAGCTCGCGCACTATGCGGCTGAGGATTCCCGGATCGGTGCAGACCATGACCGGGTGATGGGGGAGGTCAGCGCGCAGGCGGAATCCCCGCTCCGCGGCGGCGGCGCGGAGGCTGGCGGCCAGGTCGGTAACAATGCCCCGGCAGTCGGCGAGCTGGAACCGAGGCAGGACCCCTCCCGACGCCATCTTGGCTAGGTCCACCACCTGCTCGATGGTGAAGAGCGACCTGGCGGCGCTGGTCTGGATCATGCCGATCTGGCGGACTTGCGTCGCCGCGTCGCCCGTGCCCGCCTCGAGTTGCAGCAGCAAGACCCTGGCCAGGCCGATGATGGCGGCCAGCGGGCTGCGGAGCTCATGGCCAAGCTTGGACAGCGCAGCCGTGCCGAAGGGGTCGCCCGCCGGGGGCTCGGCCCCCGCGGGCGGCAGCGGATGCCCGGGCCGCGCGGCGCTGAGGCCGCCGGCGTGCGCCGGCAGGCCAGCTGCCATCGTGTGGACGGGGATCTCGTCCGCTCCGGGCATGCGCTCCCCCTCTCTTGACTACTTAAAGTAATAACTATACTACTTAGCGTGAACAGTCAGGCGTCCCTGGGAGTCCGCACAGCGCCGCGCGTCGTTTGGGTGGCCGGCGCCCTGGCCATCGCGGCAGGCGCGGCAACTCTGCTGGGTTATGACCTCGGCCTGCATGCCGTGGCCAGCCTGGGCATGCAGGGTGCGTTCATGCCCGAGTCGGCGGTGTCGTTCATCGCCGTCGGCGTCGGCCTGTGGCTGATCCCGACCAGCGGGGCCGCCTGTCGCCGGCGCCGGGCCAGTCAGGTGCTCGGCCTGCTGGTGGCGGCGTTTGCCGCGCTGACACTGGCCGAATACGTCACCGGCCGCAGCTTGGGCACCGATATGTTGCTGTTCCCCAGCCAGGTCAGCGCCTGGGCGTCAGATACCGTCCCCGGACGTCCCTCGCCGTACACGGCCGCCCCCTTGCTGTTCCTGGGCCTGACCCTGGCGCTGCTCGATGTCGGGCCGGGCCGCAGGAACTCTCCCGCCCGGATACTGATGCCTACGACGACCCTCGTCGCCGCCGTCATCCTGGTCAGTTACCTCTTCGGCCTGAGCGATCTGCGGCATGGCACCCGGCAGATACCCGGAATAGCCCTGACCTCGACCCTGGTCATCGCCGTGCTGACTGCGGGCATCCTGGCCAGCCGGCCGGATCGGCCGCCGACGTGGGCCCTGCTGGGAGATGGCCCGGCCGCGGCCGTCCTGCGGCAGATGGTCCTCGCGGTGTGCGCGGGCCTGGCGCTCATCGCGGCGCTGATCGCGGTCGGCGGGTCGGGCCTGGCCCGGTACGACGGGCTGGCCGTGGTAGCCCTGGCCGCGATCGTCCTGGTCATGTTCTATGTGCTGTTCCTGCGCGCCTGGACGGCGATGGACCGGGTTAGCCGCGTGCTGCGGGCGGAACGCGACTTCACTCATACCGTGCTGCACTCCCTGAGCGAAGGGGTGATCGTTCTCGGCCCGGATGCAGAGGTCCTGCAGGTTACCCCGCGCTGGTGCGAGATCACCGGATTCCCGGCCGATCAGGTGCTAGGCCGGACATTCCCGTATCCCTGGTGGGCGGCGGATCAGATAGATGAGGGAAGGGAACGCGTCGCAGCCGTGATGGCGGCCGACTACCCCCTCGAGTTCGACTATGTCATGCGCCGGCCCGAGGGCACCGAGGTCGAGGTGCTGGTCACGGCGACGCCCGTCCTGGACCACGCGGACCTGCGTCTGATCGTCGCCACCTATCACGACCTGACCGGCCGGCGGAGCGCCGAGGCGGAGCGCCGACGTGCCGCTGACCAACTGGACCAATTCTTCAACCTCTCGGCTGACCTGCTGTGCATGGCGGGAACCGACGGATACTTCAAACGCGTGAACCCAGCCTGGGAACGCGCCCTGGGCTGGACCACCGCGGAGCTCTGTGCCAGGCCGTGGCTGGAGTTCGTCCATCCTGATGATGTAGCCCGGTCAAGGACTGAGATGACCGGCGTCATAGGTAGGGAGGTATCCGCTGGGTTCAGCAACCGTTACCGATGCCGGGATGGGTCGTACCGGTGGCTGAGCTGGAAATCCGCCCCGGCCACGGCCATCGGGGTGGTCTACGCGGTGGCCCGTGACATTACCGATGAGCGTCAGGCCGACCAGGCCCGGGCCCGGCTGGCCGCCATTGTGGACGGCACTAACGACGCAATTGTCGGCATGACCCTCGACGGCACTATTCTCAGCTGGAACGTTGCGGCGGAACGCCTCTACGGCTACCAGGCAGAGGAGGTCATGGGCCAGTCCATCAGCCTGGTCACCGAACGGCCGGGCGAGATGGAGCATTTTCTGGAGAGCGTGGCCCGCGGAACGCCGCTCGCCCACTACCGTACGACCCGGGTGCGCAAGGACCGCACCCGGCTCCAGGTCGAGGTGACGATCTCCCCGATCCGGGATGGCGACGGGACCGTGGTCGGAGCGGCCTCCATCGCCCGCGATATGACCGAGCGGATCAAGGCCGAGGAACGTTTCCACCGCCTTGTCCTGGCCGCGCCTGACGCAATGGTCATCGTGGATTCCAACGGCCGCATCGTGCTGGTCAATGAGCAGACTGAACAGCTTTTCGGGTATTCCGGCGACGAACTCCTCGGCAAGCCGGTCGAGATACTCGTCCCGCTTCTCATCCCTGAGCAACTGCGCGAGCGGCACATTCAGGACCCTGACGCCAATCTGACCGGGCCGCAGGTATTGCGGATAGGGACGGATGCGGCGGTGTCCGGGCGCCGCCGCGATGGCACCGCGTTCCCGGTCGAGATCAGTCTCGCTCCCCTGGACACCGACGAGGGGCAGATGGCGTCGGCGGTGATCAGGGACATCAGCGAGCGCCGGGAAGTCGAGCAGGCGCTGGCCCGCGCACGGGACGAGGCCCTCGCCGCGGCCCAGCTCAAGTCCCAGTTCGTCGCCATGGTCAGCCACGAGATCCGCACTCCCATGAACGGCGTCATCGGGCTCACCGACTTGCTGCTCGATACCCCCCTGCTGCCCCCCCAGCAGCGCTACGCGCAGGCCATCCGCTCCTCCGGCCGCGCGCTGCTCGCCATCATCAACGACATCCTCGATTTCTCCAAGATCGAGGCCGGGAAAATCGGGCTGGTCGAAGCCGATTTCGACCTCGACCAGCTGCTCGACTCGGCCGTCCAGGTCGCTGCCGAGACCGCCCGCGACAAGGATCTGGAGATTGTCGGCTACTATCCGCCAGGGCTTCCGACTGCCGTGCGCGGCGATGCCGGGCGGCTACGCCAGGTCCTGCTCAACCTGCTCGGCAACGCAGTCAAGTTCACCGAGCGTGGTGAGGTGGTTGTCCGGGTCAGCGCTGTGGGCGAACGCCGCGGGAGGCCACGCGTCACGTTCTCCGTCAGTGATACCGGCATCGGGATCGCGCCTCAGGATCTGGTGTCGCTATTCCAGCCTTTCTCACAGATCGACGCCTCCGCCAACCGCCAATTCGGCGGCACCGGGCTCGGCCTGCCCATCGCCCGCCAGCTGATCGAACTGATGGACGGCCAGCTCGACGTGCAAAGCGAACCCGGCATGGGAAGCCGGTTCTCTTTCACTATCCCGCTCGCGACGCAGCCCGGGGCTGCCGCCCAGCACACGGGAGCAGGCACCTGCCTGTCCGGCCTGCGGATACTCATCGTCGACGATAGTGCGACCAGCCGGGCACTGCTCAGCGAGCACGCCACCGCCTGGGGGCTCAGCACGGCGGCCGTCTCCGATGCGAACACGGCCCTGGCCATGCTGCGCAACGCCGCCCAGCAGGGCCAGCCGTATGCGGCGGCCGTCATCGACCAGCACATGCCCGGCGTCAGCGGAGTCGACCTTGCCCAGCGGATCACCGCTGAGTCCGCCATTAGCCGCACTAATATTGTCCTGCTTACTTCGGGTTCCTACAGCGACGACAGTGCCGCTGCTGCCACCGGCGCCGCCGCCATGCTGCCCAAGCCAGTCCGTCCCTCGCAGTTGTACAAGTGCCTTCTGGACGTCCTGGGCGTGGCCGCCGGCCAAGCGTCCCAGCATGCGCAGCCCGCCCCTGCCCGCCATGACGCCCCTCGGGACCGTGGTCTGATTCTGCTGGCCGAAGACAACGAGATCAACCAGATGGTCGCGGCGGACAACCTCGGACTGCTCGGCTACCGCGTCGACGTGGTACGCAATGGCAGCGAAGCCGTTCAGGTCGCCGCCACCAAGCCCTACCGGGTTATCCTCATGGACTGCCAGATGCCGACCATGGACGGCTACGCCGCCACCAGCCAGATACGCCTCCGGGAGGACCCGGATCAGCGCATACCGATCATCGCCATGACCGCCGGTGCTCTCGCCGAAGACAAACAGCGCTGCCTCGCGGCCGGCATGGACGACTACCTCTCCAAACCCATCGACCCCGAAGAGCTGCGCTTGGCCCTCGACCGGTGGACCGGCGACGGACCGCAGGCCGCGGAAGCGACCGGGCCCGTCGATCCGGCCTAGTACGCCGACTTCGGCCAAGAGCTGCCGGTAGCAGCCGGGGAGGCTTGCGGGCCGCGGATGGTGCCGAACCGCCGGCCCGAATACGCTGACCGGGTGGCGGAGCTCAGCACGCAGCGACTGATCCTGCGCGGCTGACGGGAATCCGATCTTGCGCCCTGGGCGGCGATGAACGCCGATCCTGAGGTCCGGCAGTACCTCGGCCCGCTGCTGACCTTCGAGCAGGCGTCGGCCTGGGTGCTGGACTTCCAGGACGACCTGGACCGCTACGGCTATGGCTTCTGGGCCCTGGAGGTCCGCGAGTCCGGGGAGTTCATCGGCTTCACGGGGCTGGGCACTGTGGACGAGGACATGCCCTACGCCGGTGCCGAGCTCGGTTGGCGGCTGGCCCGGCCGGCCTGGGGCCACGGTTACGCCACCGAGGCCGCGCGGGCGGCGCTGGAGTACGGCTTCGGCGCCATGGGGCTGCCGGAGATCGTGGCCGTCACCATGGCCAGGAACGTGCGCTCGCAGGCGGTGATGCGGCGGATCGGGATGACCACGGATCCCGCCGAGGACTTCGACGACCCCGACGTCGCCGAGGGGCCGCTACGCCGGCACGTGCTGTACCGGAAACTACGGGACCCAGGAACCTGAGGGATCGACCCGTGCCCATCGGGGCGTCTGGGTCTCTAGTGCAGATCGGTTTGTGTTGCTAACCTATTGGCCATGGCAACCGAGACCGCACACCCGGGGGACGATCCGCGCCAGCTGCTGACGAGCACGCGCGAGCTCGCGCAGCGGGTGCGCAGGGCCCAGCGAGCGACGTGGTTCCCGCTCCTGGTGTTCGCCGCGGTGACCTTCGCCTCCATCCCCGTGTACCGCTACGGCGGCATCCATCACTTTGGCAAGTGCGTGGTGACCGGGTCAGGACCCAGAGGCTGCGCCGCCTACCCCAACGGGGAGTTCGTGTACTGGCCGGCCGCCCTGGTGCTGGCCTATGCGGTGATCGCCGCCTTCTACATCCGCCGGTCCCGCGCACGGGGCATCGAGACCCGCGTGCGGCCGTATGCCATCGCCGGGATCATCATCGCGGTGGCGCTCATCGGAGCCACGCTCTGGGCACTGAACCATCCCTCGGGCGGCGGCCCGGCCGGGCTGCACAGCCTGGGCATGCGGCTGGCCACCCCCACCTGCGCCATCGGCCTCGCGCTGCTGGTGCTGGCCTGGGCGGAACGCAACCGCGCCCTGCTCCTGCTGACCGTCGCCTACCTGGCGGTCGTGCTCGTGCCCATCAGCTTCGGCTGGGTCCTGGACCCGCTCTCGCGCTGGTACTTCGTGCCGCGCCTGGTGATCGACGGCAGCGTGCTGCTGCTCGGCGGCATTTGCTTCGCCCTGGCCCAGCGACCCTGGCGGCCCGGGGCATGACCAGCCATCCCGCCAACGGGCTCAACGACGTCGTCCATCAGCGCGTGCGGCTCGGCATCCTCACCATCGCCCACGAGGCACGGCGAGTCGAGTTCAGCTACCTGCGTACCAACCTGGAACTGAGCGCGGGTAACCTCTCCCAGCACCTCGGCGTGCTCGAAAACGCCGGGCTCATCACCCTCGAAAAGGGCTACGCAGGCAAACGCGCCCGCACCTGGATCACCATCACGAAGGCAGGCCAGACCGCCCTCGCCGATGAGATCGCCCAGCTCAAGCTCCTGATCAGCCGCATCGACAGCGTGGGGGGCACCCCGCCGGACTAGGCCCGGTGCCGGAGGTCTGCGCCACGTGCCCACGCCACGCCGTCACCAGCGTCCGTGGGGAGTACGGCTAGCGCTCCCGGCGCGGCGGGACCCCGGCCCGGATCTTCTCCGACATGCTGAGCGGCGGCGGCCTGTCCTCCGTGCGGAGCGTAGGCTTGCGCGGCTTGCCGCCCGGCTGCAGGCGATTGGCCTTCTTGCGCTCCCGGCGGCTGGCGTTGCTTCCCATGCGAGCCACTATCTCATGGACGGATCCCGACCCCCGGCACGCCAGGGGTTATGGCGGCGGGCGAGCCGACCTGTAGGCCGGGTTCTGTGCACCCGCCGAAGCGGGCCGACGGCCATCCATCTAGGGCTGCCATTGCTGACAGCCTCATGCGGTCTACCCGTGAGCATCGGGCGGGCCGCCCTCAATCGCTCGCGCAGTTCCCTGGCAAAAGCCAGAGTCCCTTTTGACCTTGCTCCGGGTGGGGTTTACCGAGCCGCCGCAGTCACCTGCGGCGCTGGTGGTCTCTTACACCACCAGCAACGGCCCCTGAACTGCGGCAATACCGCCTAAGGCCCTGTCTACTCCGGCGTGGGTCCGTGAAGAGAAGGCCTGGCTGGTACGCATAGGCGACAGGTGCACCAGGACACCCGACCTTGCCCGTGTTCTCGTCGCCGGCCCCGGCTGAGCGTGCGAGATGCCCAGGCGGTCTGATAACCGAGGTAATCGTCCGCTACGAGATCTGTCGGAATTACGCGGGGCCGGATTACCTTCAAAGCATGCTCAAGCGAAAAATCGTGCTCCCGCCGGAACACCTCTACCCAGCCGACGAGTGGCGCATCGTGGAGGCACGGTACTCAGATGAGTTTGTTGGCCTGACCGAGACTGTCTTTTCGCTGGGCAACGGTTTCGTCGGCGTCCGCGGCAGCTTCGAGGAGGGCCGCCCGGCGCTGGTCCCTGGGACATTCGTCAACGGGTTCCACGAGACCTGGCCGATCATGCACGCGGAAGGGGCGCATGCGCTGGCGCGGACCGGCCAGACGATCGTGAACGTGCCCGACGCGACGATCCTCAAGCTCTACGTGGACGACGAGCCGCTCTACCTGCCAACTGCGCACCTCCAGGACTACTCGCGGATCCTGGACATGCGGGCCGGGACGCTGACCCGTGAGCTGGTGTGGGCCACTGACGCCGGCAAGCACGTCCGGGTCCGCTCGCGCCGGATCGTCTCACTTGAGCACCGCCACCTGATCGCGATGACCTACGAGGTCACAATGCTCGACGAGGCGGCGCCCGTCGTGATCTCCTCCCTGGTTTTCAACCGCCAGGACGCCCAGACCGGCGACCTTCCGGAGCAGCGGCCGGGAGATCCCCGCCTGGCGACCGTGCTGCCGCACCCGGTGCTCAACGTGCGGGCTGCCGACCTGGCCGGGCAGCGCATCCTGTTGGGCTACCAGACGACCAGCAGCGGGATGACGCTCGGCGTCGGTGTCGACCACGCGATCGACACGGCGTGCTCGTTCCAGGCCGTCGGGTCCCTCGATCAGGACACATGCGAGGTGGTCGTGACGGCCGATGCGGTGCCGGGCGCCCCGATCCGGGTCACCAAGTACGCGACCTATCAGGCCTCCCGCAGCGTCCCGGTCCCTGAGCTCGTCAACCGGTGCCGCCAGACCCTGGACCGCGCGGTCCGGGCTGGGTTCGACGTGCTCGTCACGAGCCAGCGCGCCAATCTCGGCCGGTTCTGGGACCATGCCGACGTGCGGGTGCAGACCCGGCTCAATCCGGTGCGGCAGCAGCAGGCGGTCCGGTGGAATCTCTACCAGGTCGCGCAGGCGTCGTGGCGCGCCGAAGGAGCCGGAGTTCCGGCGAAGGGGCTGACCGGGCAGGCCTACGAGGGCCACTACTTCTGGGATACCGAGGTCTACGTCCTGCCGTTCCTGACGTACACCCAGCCAAGGATCGCCCGTAACCTGCTGCGGTTCCGGCACAGCATGCTGGGCCGCGCGCGGGAACGGGCGGCCGAGATGGGCCAGCGAGGCGCGCTTTTCCCGTGGCGGACCATCACCGGCGAGGAGGCCTCGTCCAATTTCCAGCAGGGCACCGCCCAATACCACATCAACGCCGGTATCGCTTACGCGATCACGCGCTACGCCCACGTGGAGGGCAACGGGCACATGCTCGGCGAGATCGGCGCGGAAATCCTCGTCGAGACCGCCCGGCTCTGGGCCGACCTCGGCTTCTACGGCGCCGACCAGAGATTCCACATCCATGGCGTGACCGGACCAGACGAATACACCACCGTCGTCAACGACAACACCTACACCAACCTTATGGCCCGGCTGAACCTCAAATCCGCCGCCGCCGCCGTCCGCCAGATGCGCGAGGAACGACCCCAGGATTACACGGCGCTCGTGCACGCCGTGAGACTTCAGCCCAGGGAGATCGAATCCTGGGAGCGTGCGGCGGCCGCCATGCACGTCCCGTTTGACGATGAACGCCGCATTCACCCGCAAGACGAGACTTTCCTGCACCGCGAGGTGTGGGATCTCGACAGCACGCCGCGCGAGAGGTTCCCGCTGCTGCTGCACTACCACCCGCTGGTGATCTACCGGCACCAGGTGCTGAAGCAGGCCGATATCGTACTGGCGATGTTCCTGCTCGGCAACGAGTTCTCCGAGGAGCAGAAGCGCCGCAACTTCGACTACTACGACCCGCTCACCACCGGCGACTCATCCTTGTCGGCGTGCGTGCAAGCCATCATCGCCGCCGAGATCGGCAACGAGCGCCAGGCCCTCGAATACTTCCAATATGCGCTGCTCATGGACCTGGGCAACGTGGCGGGCAACGCCTCGGACGGAGTGCACATCGCCTCGGCCGCCGGCGTGTGGTCCTCACTCGTCTTCGGGTTCGGCGGCGTCCGCGACTTCGACGGCCGGCTGTCCTTCGATCCCAGGCTGCCGCGCGTTTGGAACGAGCTCGCCTTTTCGCTGCGATTCCGCGGACGGCAACTCCGGATCAAGCTCACCGACGATGAGGAGCGTTACCTGGTGGAAAAGGGCGATGCGCTGAACGTGCTCGTCCGGGGCGAGTCACACTTGCTCAGCCCAGGCACCCCCGTCGCGATCAAGCTCCCGCGGCCGTGACCCTGGACCCTGGACCTTGGGCGCATTCATCGGGCGTCAGCCGGGCGCACTGGTATCTCCGATAATCCCCTCGCTGAGTCTTTCAATGCTGCGCTGGAAGTAGAGCAGATGGTGATCAGGCCGAGTTACCCCGACGCCGAGGAACAGCTTCGCGTTCTTCGACGATGACGCGGCCGCGACCCGGATGCCAGCGTCCTTGACGGCGATGATGAACCGCAGCGTGTCGGGGAATGCGGTGAAGTATGGCAGAGGTTCTCACCCCATCTGCCCCAAGAGCCCGCCATGCCATCCAACCGTGCCGGCCGCCGTGCCGTCACCTCACCGCGCCTCTGCAGGTGCGGATGTGTGACCCGCAGGCCCCGCTACCCGTCCGGTCTGACCGATGCGCAGTGGGAGGTCATCGCGCCGCTGCTGCCGGTGCCGTTATGGCAGACCCCGCTGGGCGGCCGGCCGGAGAAGCATCACCGCCGCGCGATCGTGGACGCGATCTTGTACCTGGCCGGTAACGGGATCAGGTGGCGGGCCATGCCCGCGGGCTTCCCGCCCTGGCGCACGGTCTACGGGATCTTCGCTGCCTGGCAGCGGGACCGGGTCACCGGCGGCCTGGCCGATGACCTGCGCGCGGCGGCCCGCCGGGCGGCCGGGCGCCACCCGGAGCCTTCCGCGGGCTGCATCGACGCCCAGCCGGTCCACGAGTCAGCCGAAGGCGTGGTGCCCTCTGCCTCCAGCGGCTTTGACCCCCACAAGAAGTCAACGGCCGCAAGCGCCACATCCTCACCGGCACCCTCGGCTTCCTGATCACCGTCGCCGTCACCCCGGCCAGCACGCAAGACCGTGACCCAGCCTTCCCGCTCGTGGCCGCCGCCAGGTCCCGGGGACGCCACCGCCTGTCGCACGTCTGGGTCGATAACGCCTGCCACGGCGACTGGATCGCCTGGGCCCGCCACCACCACGGCATCACCATCGAGGTCGTTGCCCGCCCCGAGGACATGAAGGGCTTCCAGGTCCTGCCCCGCCGCTGGGTCGTCGAACGAACCCTGGCCTGGATCACCCGGGCGGCGCCGCTGCGCCCGCGACTACGAACGCCTGCCAGCCCACCACGCCGCTATGGTCCAATGGGCCGCCATCCTGCAGATGACCCGACGCCTCGCACCAATACCACAGACCCCGCCGAGGCTTTAGAAACAGGCTCTATAGCGGTCCGGAGAATCGCCCTCGGCACGCAGGATCCGGTCGAGCCGCTGGACGTTCCCGTACTTAGCGCGGTAGGCGTCCCAGTCGAGCTCCGCGAGATCCTCGTATCCCTCGAACTGGCTGATGACGCCGTCGCCGTGGAAGGGAACGAACATGCGGCGGCTCATGTCCGCCCACGTGCGCAGTTCCTCGTCGCCGAGGCCCAGCTTCCCGCGCAGCGCGTCGGCCCGTGTCGCGGGGAGGAGCGAGAGGACCTCATGCGCGATGTCGCACAGCCACGCCACCATGACGTTGGTGTAGGCGTTGTTGCGCAGGCCGCCCTCAGCGGCATCCGGGTACCTCTCGTGGAACTCGTCTGGCCCCATCACGCCGTGGATCTCGTAGCGCTCGCGCTCGGGGTTGAAGTGGGCGATCGAGGCCCAGAAGCGCGCGATCTCCAGCATCATCTCCGCGCCGTAGCGGCGCAGAAAGGCCAGGTCATCGGTGGTCTGGAAGTAGTGCCAGATGTTGTAGAAGATCGCCACGTTGACGTGTCGCTGGTTATGGCTAAGATCGGGCTCCCAGCGCCCCGAGAGCGGGTTGAGATGCACGCGCTGGGTCTCCTCCTTGCCCTCGCTGCCGCTCTGCCACGGGAACATCGCGCCGCGGATCCCTGCCTCGCGGGCCGCCGCGCGCGCCTCGCCCAGGCGCCGGTAGCGGTACATCAACAGCCCGCGAGTGACCTCCGGCATGCGGAAGTTCAGGAACGGATACACGAAAAGCTCGTCCCAGAACACGTGCCCCCGGTAGGCCTCGCCGTTGAGGCCGCGGGCCGGCACCCCGGCGTCCAGGTCGGCGGTGTGATGCGAGCAGACATGGAGGATGCGGCAGATGTACAGCCGCAGCAACACCTGCACGCGGTCGTCACCTGGCACGCCCACGTCGCACACCCGCCACAGCTCGTCCCAGGCCAACGCATACCGCGCGAACGCCTCCTCGAATCCCGAGTAGCGCAACGCCGACGTGCCTGCCTTCGCCAGCGTGTCGCTGATCGCGGGGGTCACGCGAGGTGAAGAAGGCCACCATCTTCTCGACCCGCACCGCGGCGCCCTGCCGGACATCGAACGCGAGCACCTGCTGGATGTAGTCCTCCATCTGGTAGAGGCCGCGGTCGACGGCGAGCGGCTCGCCGCGCCCGTCGAGGATGCGCGTGCGCGCCGCCTCACTGATGTACAGGTTCGACTGGCGCGTCTGCACCCTTCAGCGCGATCACCTCGGGCCCGAACGTCCTCGGTGACACTGGGTCGAGGTGGCGGCCCTCGAGCTGCCGGTAGCGGGCGACGCCGCTGTTGGTCACGCGCCCGTCGAGGCCGGATACCACCTCCACCTGGCCTGACCAGTTCTCAGGTGTGAGCGTCCACTCGATGCCCGCGTGATGGAGGTCGGCCATGCTCACGAACCGGCGGCTGCGCAGCGCCGTCTCACGGCCGGCATGATCACGGAAGCGCAGCTCGCGGATCACGGTCGCGGTGCCGATCTCGAGCTCGTGCCGGTAGCCGAGCAGTTCCACATCGGCGAGCCGGATCGCATCCTCGCCCTCGAGGCGCAGCTTGAGCACCAGCCAGTTGGGGGCTCGGCGATGACCTCCGCCCGGCCGGAGGTAGCCGGGCGCAGGAAATCGGTCGCATTGTGAACGCCCACCGCGAACTGGCGCCGGTCCCGCACCGCCAGGCTGGCGCCGATGCTGGCGGCGGATTCGACGGCGGCCGTGTAGACACCGCCGTGCACCTCACGCCCCCATGGGGTGTGGTGATCCGGCCCGAGGTCGATGTGCGCCACCACGCAGGTTCCACCAGCTGAATCCACAACGAGCCCGCTGCAGCAATGAATCGGCTCGCAGCCTCAGCGCTGAGATTGACGTCGGCAGCAGCGCCGGGCTGGGTGCCAGCAGGATTCTCCATGTCATAGTCGTAACAGGAAATGACTAATTCAGGAGCGGCTCGCTCCCGTAAATCCAGAAGGATGGCCCGGCCGTTCGGGCAGGCGATCTCGGCCGTGAGAGGAACTCATGCTTGCTCTTCAGGCTGGCCGCTCTCGCCGAAGATCACCTGAATTGTCCGTTCGTCGGCGCCGCGCAAGACGTTCAGCTCGAGAGCGTCACCGCGTGCTGCCGGAAGCGCGTCGAACAGGTCGTCGATCGTGCGTACCGGCCGGCCCCCGGCCGCCACGATCAGATCCCCCTGGGCGAGGCCGGCATGTGCGGCCGGGCTGCCCTCCGTCACCTCCCGGATGAGCACGCCCTCGGCGTCGGGGAGGCCCACCGCGCGCCTGAGCCGCCTGGCCACATGCCCGGGCGCGATCGCAATGCCAAGCTGCGGCCGCTCTGCCGACTCCCCGCGGGCTAGCGCACCGGCGCGGCTGCGGAGCGCCTCGTCGGCGGGTATGGCCAGGTAGAAGCCCTCGCTGAGGCGGTTCGTGTTGATCCCGAGCAGTTGCCCCCCCACATCCAGGACCGGACCGCCCGAGGACCCTGGCAGAAGCGGAGCGGTGTGCTCGACGCTGCCGGTGATGCGGCGGCCACGCGGGCCGCGGAAGGTCCGCTCGATGCCGGAGACGAACCCGGACGTCACCCGCAGCCCACGCCCGCCCGGGTTAGCCAGGGCGAAGACCGGCATTCCGATGCCGGCGGACGCGCTGGCCGCCCACGGGAGCGCCGGGACTCCGCCGGTGTCGACGTCGATGATGGCGAGGTCCCCGTCGATGTCGCGTCCCGCTGCGGTCCCCTCAGCTGTGCGTCCGTCGGCGAAGGTGACCACCACCTCATCGCCGCGCACATTGTGCGCGTTGGTCAGCACCCGCCCCTCACTGAACACGATGCCCGAGCCGACGCCCCAGCGCTGCCCGATGCCGACGACCGAGGAGCCGGCACCCTCAGCCAGTTGCCTGATGGTCCGTTGTATCTCGTCGAGAATTCCCATTGCCCCCGTGCCTCCATTAAGTAGTAACTTGCAAGTTACTATCTTCCCGTGACATGTCAAGACGACGGCTACGATCGGTTCATGGCCGAACGGGAGCACACCTTGTCGCCGCTTGCCGAGGCGCTGACCAGGGTCGGCGACCGGTGGACGCTGCTCGTGGTGGAAGCCCTGCTCACCGGGCCGCGCCGGTTCAACGATCTCCTCGACCAGATCCCGGGCATTGCGCCGAACATCCTCTCCGAGCGCCTCAAGCGGCTCGAGCGGGAAGCGCTACTGGTGGCTCGCCCCTACTCGGAGCGGCCGCCACGATCTGCCTACGAACTGACCGCTGAGGGCAAGGAACTCGCCGGCGCGCTCCGCCTCCTGGCGCATTGGGGAGCCGGGCACACCGACCCCTCCGCAGCGCCCCGGCACTCTGCATGCGGCACCCCGATCGAGGCACGGTGGTACTGCCCGACTTGCGACGTACTCGCCGAGGACGAGCCGCCGCACGCCGAGGTGCGCTTCGTGTAGGCGCTGGCAAGCTGGCCGTGGCAGCCGAGATTCGGGTGATCCGCGCGCATACCCGCGGATCAGCAGGCTGGAGGGCACAGGGTTGATGAGCGGGTGCCTGTCTGCCGAGGGATAAATACCCGGCAGCGCGGGGCCGGGCTGGTCCGGGCCGCTCAGCTCACCAGCGGCCGTCGGATCCTGGCCGCGAACAAGTCGCGGAGGCTCACCACACCACAGACCGTTCCGCCGGGGTCAGCTTCCCAAGCAGTGACCGGATGGCGGCGCTGGCAGTATCGCGCGTCACCGGTAACCCTCCGGCTTCGTGCATGACCGTCCCGGTAGCTAGACGCGTCAAAGCCGTAACAGGTGTACCGCCGGTGAACAGGTCAACGTGCACGGCGCCGCCACGACCTGACATGCCAGCACTTTCGTCAGGTGAGGCGGCGGGCGAGCCGGCCTGTAGGCCGGGTTCTGTGCACCCGCCGAAGCGGGCCGACGGCCATCCATCTAGGGCTGCCATTGCTGACAGCCTCATGCGGTCTACCCGCGAGCATCGGGCGGGCCGCCCTCAATCGCTCGCGCAGTTCCCTGGCAAAAGCCAGAGTCCCTTTTGACCTTGCTCCGGGTGGGGTTTACCGAGCCGCCGCAGTCACCTGCGGCGCTGGTGGTCTCTTACACCACCGTTTCACCCTTACCCGGGCACCGGGCACAAGCCCGGTACCTGGGCGGTCTGTTTTCTGTGGCACTTTCCCGCGGGTCACCCCGGGTCGGCGTTACCGACCACCCTGCCCTGCGGAGCCCGGACCTTCCTCACCGGGACCAGGAGTCCCGGCGCGGCCGCCCGGCCGGCTCGCCCGCCGTCTCCCCAGCATAGGGCGGCAGCCCCGTCCCCGGCGATTAATCCCGGGGCGCCAGATGCGCGGTGTCGTTGAGCGACCGGACCACCACCGGGCCGTCCGCGTACCAGTCGACCTCGCACAGGCACGCCACGTCGAGATGCATCCGGCGCAGCGCCGCGGGCGGGGCCAGCAACGCGTGCCGGAGCACGGTCTTCATGGGGGTGACGTGGCTGACCACCACGACCCGGCCCGGCTCGGCCCGGTCCAGCAGCCGGTCGAGCGCGGCCAGCACCCGGCGGCCGGCGGCCGCGAAGCTCTCGCCCCCGGGGGGCGCGATGGAAGTGTCGTTCATCCAGGCGGTCACCTCCTCGGGCCAGCGCTCCATGGCCTCGGCGTAGCTCAGCCCTTCCCACTCACCGAAGTCCGTCTCGATCCAGCCGTCGTCGACTTCAACCGGGGCCCCGGTGGAAGCCGCCACCGCGTCCGCGGTCAGCCGGGCCCGCCGCAGCGGGGAGGACACGATGAGCTCGACACCCCCGCGCGCCGCGAGGCGCTGGGCGGCCGCTTTCGCCTGGAGCTTGCCGGTCTCGGTCAGCGGGATGTCCCCGCGCCCGGCGAACCGCCGTTCGGCCGACAGCGGGGTCTCGCCATGCCGCAGCAGCACGGTGGTGGTGGGCTCGCTGTGCGCCGCGGTCCAGCCGGGGCCTGGCCGCGGGCCCTGGCTCTCAGGGGACGAAGCCTCTTCCCCGGCCGCCCGCTCTCCGGCCGGCCGCCCCCCGCTGTCCCTGGCCTCGTCCATGGCCAGGTTGGCCAGCCGGTCCGCGTGGGAGTTCCGGGCCCGGGGCACCCACTCGTAGGTGACGCGGCCCAGGCGGCGGGTGGCCGCGCTGGCCCGGGACGCGAGGGGCTGCAGCGCCGGGTGCTTGATCTTCCAGCGCCCGGTCATCTGCTCCACCACGAGCTTGGAGTCCATCCGGACGTGAACGTCAGCCCCGGGTTCCAGGTCCGCGGCCTTTTCCAGGCCCGCGATGAGCCCGGAGTACTCGGCGACGTTGTTGGTCGTGGTGCCCACGCTCTCGTGGAGCTCGGCGAGCACTTCCCCGGAGTGGCCGTCCCGGACCACGGCGCCGTACCCGGCCGGTCCCGGGTTACCCCGTGAGCCGCCGTCCGCCTCAACGACCAGCCTGCCTGCCGCTGACGTGCCTGCCACCGGGGCTGCCCGTCACAGCCCGGACTCGGGAGTCCGGACCAGGATCCGCCGGCACTCCTCGCAGCGGAGCACCTCGTCGGGGTCCGCGGCCCGGATCCGGTTCAGGTCGACCGTGTTGAGGGAGAGATGACAGCCCTGGCACCGGCCTCCGCGCAAGGCCGCGGCGCCCACCCCGTGCTGTTCCCGCAACTTCTCGTACAGCGCCAGCAGGTCGGCGGGCTCGCCGGAGGCGACCTCCGCCCGCTCGCCGCGGGCCTTGCCCGCTTCCTCGGCGATCTGAGCCAGGGCGGCGTCCCGCCGGGCGACGACGTCCTGGAGCTGCCCGGTCAGCCCGGACCGCTCGGCGGCCAGGGAGTCCCGGCGGCTCTGCGCGGATTCCCGGCGCTCCATCACGTCGAGCACGATCTCTTCGAGGTCAGACTGCCTGCGCAGCAGCGAGGCGATCTCCGACTGGAGAGTCTCCAGCTCCCGGGCGGAGGAGACCTGGCCGTCGTCGAGCCGCTTGCGGTCCCGGTCCACCCGGGTCCGGACCTGGTCGACGTCGGCCTCGGCCTTGCCCTGCTCCCGGCCGAGATCCTTTTCCTCAGCTTCCAGGGCCACGATCTCGTCATGCAGCTCGCGATCCCGAGTCTCGATCCGGTCGGCTTCCTCGATCTCAGGGATGGTCCGCCGCCGGTGATCCAGGCGGTTCAGTTCGGCGTCGAGATCGGCCAATTCAAGGAGCCGCTGCTGCGCCTCGGGAGATGCTTTCACGGGTCCCCACGTTAGCCTGCCGCCGACGCCAGCGGAAACCGCCCGCCGCAACCCCCGCGGCAGGAGCGATCAAGAAGGCAGCACAACTTTCATGACCATCCGCGAGGTGGGCTGGCTGGCCCCGCTGGCCGGTTCGGCGGACACCGCGACCATGTCGCCTGACCGCAGGCCGGACACGATGACCGGGGCTGTCATCCCGGCGCGCGGCTGGGGCAGCATGCCCGCCGCCCGGGGCCCGGTGCGGCCCATCAGCCACAGCTCGTAACGCTGCGAGGACGGGAGCGGGGGCAGCCGGGCCGAGGTGAAGACGAGCGCCCGGGCCCGGTGGGACATCACGATGGTGACGGTCCCCCGGGTCGTGGCCGCGACCGTCATCATGGTGGCGTCCGGCGCGTTCAGCACCGCGCCGATGGCGCGGCTGCGGTCCCGCTCCTGGTTGAGCTGCTGCTGGGTGTGGAACGCCAGGCCGCCGAACGCCACGGCGATGGCCAGCACGCCGGCGGCGATAACGATCCCCCACCGGCGGCCCGGCCACCAGCCCCTGGCCGGCTTCGCCACCCGGGCCGGCCAGGCGGCCCGGTCCGGCCGGGACACCGGCGGGTTCTGCCGGGTGCGCACCGCGGCGGCCATCACCCGCTCGCGCATCCCCTCCGGCGGCTGGGTGACCAGCGCGTCCGCCAGCCGCGCGGTGGCCTCCCGCAGTCCCCGGGCTTCCTGGTCGCAGGAGGGGCAGCCGCTGAGGTGCCGCTCGAAACGCACCCGGTCGGCCTCCCCGAGGGCGTCGAGGGCGTAGGCCCCCGCCAGCGTGTGCGGATCGATGCGGCGGAACCTGAACCTGCTCACCGCCTAGTCCACCCCCAGGCAGTCGCGGAGCCGGATCAGGCCGTCGCGCATCCTCGTCTTCACGGTTCCCACCGGCACCTTCAGCAGCCCGGCCACCTCACGGTAGGTGCAGCCCCGGTAGTACGCCAGGGTGATGGACTCCTGCTGCAGGTCGGTGAGCGCGCCCAGGCAGCGGCGGACCCGCTCGGCGTCCAGCCGCGCGGCCACGGTCTCCGCGACCACGTCGTAGGCGACGTCGGCCCGGGCCGCGCGCTGCTCACGGTCGGCGGCAGCCTGCTCGGACCGCACCCGGTCCACGGCCCGCCGGTGCGCGAGGGTCATCACCCAGGTCATCGCGGTGCCCCGGCCGGCGTCGAAGCGGGCCGCGTCGCGCCACACTTCCAGCAAGACTTCCTGGGCGACCTCCTCGGCCTGGGCCGGGTCACGCAGGACGCTCCGGGCGACGCCGAACACGTGCCCGCAGACCTGCCCGTAGACCACGCCGAACGCGTTCTCGTCCCCCCGGGCCACCTGGCCGAGCAGCGCTCCGAGGTCGCCGCCGCTCTGGTCGCCAGCCCGTCCCCCGGAGCCTGGCTCGCCCGCCCCGGGGCTGCGAGCCTGCTGGCCGCCGGTCTCCTGGCCGCTGGCCGGGAGCGAGGGCTGGCCATCGGTCATCCGCACGTCCTTAATTCGTAGCCGGATCCCGGGTGGCTTGGCCGTCCGGGCCAATCCGCGGCAATCCGCTTCGCCGTCGGCTACGAATAGAGCCTGTGAGAGATGGTTCTGACTCCCCCGCAGCCTGGCGTGGAGTAATTGTCGGCCTGCTGATGGCCTGGGTCGCGCTCGGGGTGGGTCAGCTCGTGGCCGGGATCGGCCGGCCGCAGGGATCCCCCGTGGCGGCCGTCGGCAGCGCCGCCATCGACCATACCCCGCCTGCAGTGAAGAATTTTGCCATCTCGGCGTTCGGCTCGCACGACAAGACCGTGCTGGTCATCGGCATCCTGGTGCTGCTCGCCCTGCTTTCCGCGGTCATCGGGATCGCCGCGATGCGCAACCTCCGTTACGGCTACATCGGGCTCGCCATTTTCGCGGTCATCGGCCTGGCCGCCGCGCTGACCCGGCCGAACGCCGTGCTCTGGGACGCGCTGCCCACCCTGATCGGCGCGCTGGTGGGAGCGTACGCGCTGAAACTGCTGGTCCGCGCGGCCGGCGGCCGGGTTCGGCGCAAGTCCGCACCCGCGGCCCAGGCCGATACGCCGCGGCCCCGGGGCACCGCCCCGCCCCCCGACTTCAGCGTGCCCGCCGACCCCGCGCTGGCCGATCCACCGGCCCCGGGCGCGGGCCCTGCAGACGACCGGCCGCCGGCCCCCGCTCCCGCGGATCAGCCGCGGCCCGTCGCCCGGGCCCGCAGCGGCCCGCCGTCGGGCGAGCCGCCCCGGGCCCCCTGGCAGCCTGGCCGCCGCAGCTTCCTGGCCGCCGGCGTGGTGGCCCTGGCGGCCGGCGGCGTCGGCACCCTGGGCGGGCGGACCCTCTCGGAGCGTTCCAGCGTGTCCACCGCGCTGGCCCGCATCCGGTTCCCGAAGGCCGCGGAGCCGGTACCGCCGCTGCCCAGTGGCGTGGATCTCGGCATCAAGGGCCTGAGCTCGTTCATCACCCCGAACTCGTCGTTCTACCGGGTGGACACCGCGCTGATCCTGCCCCAGGTCGCGCCCCAGTCCTGGCAGCTGCGCATCCACGGGATGGTCGAGCGCGAGATCACCATCGACTTTCACGAGCTCCTGAAGCGCCCGCTGATCGAGGACTACATCACCCTCTGCTGCGTCTCGAATCCGGTGGCCGGCCCCTACATCGGCAACGCCAAGTGGCTCGGCGCCAGCCTGGCCAGCCTGCTGCGGGAGGCTCGGCCCCGGGCCGGCGCCGAGCAGCTGATCTGCACCTCGGTCGACGGTTTCACGTCGGGTACCCCCATCCAGACGGTCATGGACGGCCGGGATGCGCTGCTGGCGGTGGCCATGAACGGGAAGCCGCTGCCGGTGGCCCACGGCTTCCCGGCGCGGATGGTGGTGCCCGGGCTGTACGGGTACGTGTCCGCCACCAAGTGGGTGACCGACATCAAGGTGACGACCTTCCGCGGCGAGCTCGCTTACTGGGCCCAGCGCGGGTGGTCACAGCGGGCCCCGATCAAGACGGAGTCCCGTATCGACGTGCCGCTCAGCTCGGTCTCCGCGGGCCGGACGGCAGTGGCCGGGGTGGCCTGGGCCCAGCACAAGGGGATCGACGCGGTGCACGTGCGGGTAGACGGCGGGCCGTGGCAGCAGGCGCGGCTGGCCGCGGTCCCGGGGATCGACACCTGGCGGCAGTGGGTCTGGGAGTGGGATGCGACGCACGGTACCCACGCCATCGAGTCGCGCGCCACGGACGCGACCGGGTACACGCAGACCGCGCTGCAGGAACCACCCGAACCCAACGGGGCGAGTGGCTACCCGAGCATCACGGTGTCCGTCAGCTGACCTTTCTTTCCGCAACGAAGACCTCGCCCGCCGCCGGTCACCCGCGCTACAGCAGCTGGTCGCGGATCTGGCTGGACAGGTAGGCACTCAGCCAGCGGGCGAGTTCGTCGAACACGCGCTTGCGGGCCGCCCCGCCGGGCAGCGCCTGCCCAGGCTGGGCCCCGTCGAGTCGGAGCCAGGTCACGTGCGCGCCGAGCCGGATCGTGGTCTTGCGCCCCGCGACCGGGATCGCGAGCAGCCCGCCGGTGCCGCCGGGCGCGTCCCAGTCCTCCGACGGGCACAGCACCAGGACCGGGCAGCTGATGTCCAGCCCGCGCCGGACCCGCCGCCGGGCCACGGTCAGCAGCGGAGGGGTGCGGCGGCTGGGCACGGTGACCCGGCGGCCGACCGTGCGGGCCACCCACGAGCCGCTCCCGAACGAGGGACTGGCCATGACCAGCGCGTCGGCGGGCTGACTGGCCCGCCGTGCGTGGCACCAGAGCGCCGCGATGATCGCCCCGGTGGCGTGGGCGCAGAGCACCACGGTCTCGATGCCGTCCGCGTCCCGGACGTGCCGCACGGCCGTGTCCAGGCAGGCGAGGTACTCCCCGAGCTCCTCGGCCTGGGTCTCCGCGGGCGGCCGGGCCGGGTCCCCCAGCCGGCGCAGGTCAGCGACGTAGAAGTGGAACCCGCGCTCGGTGTACCAGCTGGCCAGGTCCGCCGGCACGAACGAGTCGCTCATGCAGTGCAGGTAGATCACCGCCCGCTTGGTCGGGCGGGCGCTGCGGCGGCGGAGCACCGCCCCGTCCAGGCCGTGCGTTCCCGACGGCTCCTCCAGCAGCAGGGGAAGAGCCACCGCCTCATACCCCTCGGCCGTACCGTGCACATCCGTGATGAGACCCATTGCGCATTCCCCCGTCACCCCAGCCCGGCCCCCGACACGGCCGGCACTCCCCCGCCTACGAAACGTCACCACGCAGTTTGGCATCGCGGTCAGCGAATCACTGGTGAAACACGCGGCCCGTCCACATCGCTGGCTGCGCGTTTGCCGTTACAGGGGAGAATTCGGCCCGGCAGCCCGCCGGCCCCCGCCGATGCCCCCGGCGGAGGGGATCCTCGTAACCTCAGACCATGGCCACTGGTGAGCAGGAGCAGATCGAGACCGAGCGGAAGTATGACGTGGATGCCGGGTTTGTCGTCCCGGATCTGGCCGGGTCAGGCGGCGCCGTCAGGATGACCCCGCCGGACGTGCAGCATCTGGCCGCGACCTACTTCGACACCGACGACCTGCAGCTGATCGGCTCGCACATCACGCTGCGCCGCCGGACCGGCGGTGACGACGCGGGCTGGCACATCAAGCTGCCGGTCGGCGGGGATACCCGGCGTGAAGTGCATTTCCCCCTCGGCCAGCCGGGGCGGACAGTCCCCGGCGAGATCGCTGCCGAGGTCGCCCGCTGGTCGGGCGGCGCGCCGCTCCGGCCGGTCGCGCGGCTGGAGACCCAGCGCACGGTGCGCCGGCTGCTGGACGAGGCGGGCCAGGTCCTGGCGGAGGTGGCCGATGACCGGGTCACCGGGTCGCGGCCGGACCCGGCGGACCCGGAACGTTGGCGGCCGCAGGACTCCTGGCGGGAGGTGGAGGTCGAGCTGAAGGAGGGCACGCCAGAGCTGCTGGACGCGGCCGCGGCCGGGCTGGCTGCGGCGGGGGCCAGGCCGTCCAAGTCGGCCTCGAAGCTGGCCCGGGTCCTGGGCACGGACTAGAAGATCAGGTCCTCGACAGGCCGCCGGGCCGTGGCGGCGGCGGTGTGCGCCCGCCCGAACTCCAGCAGCATCTGCGGCGCGCCGGGAAGGAACAGCCGGGACCGGACCAGCGTCCGCAGCGGCGGCGACTCCATGGGCTGGCTGTTCAGCGTGGCGAATACCCACGAGCTTGCGGCATCCACCAGCATCCGGTTCAGCGCCTGCCCGGCGCGCAACCAGTCGGTGGGCGTGTCCCCCGCGGTGAGCAGGATGGCGGTCGCCGAGGGCGGCAGGCCGCCGGCTTCGAGCTGGCCCTCACCGCGGCCCTGATCGAAATCGCGCCGCGCGAGCGCGCCGTCCCAGCAGGCCTTCGCTTCCTGGCCACCGGCCAGGGCGGTATAGGCACTCGCGGGCACGCCGTCCCTGGTGCCGCTGCCCCGCGCCCGGGTCCAGTTCCGCAGCTCCCCGCGGACCATCGGATTGTGTTGCTGCCAGCGCGCCGCCGCCTCGACCGGGTCACGCAGCCGGCTCCGGGACCGCTCGTCCACCAGGACAAGCGTGGCTCCCTCAGCGATCGCGTCATGCTGCAGCCTCGGGAGCAGCCCGGCCGGGATCGGCTCCGGGCTGAACGGGCCGCGGTGCGTGTGCCGGTGCGGTACCGCCGCCAGCATGCCCCATTCCTCCTGGCTGAGCGGAGCCTGCCGGCCCAGCCGGACGCGGGCGAGCAGGCTGGGATGGCCGGGATCGGGCAGCAGTTCCACGGTGGCCTGGTAACCCAGCTGCCGCATGCCCAGCCGCAGCCCGTACACGGCCGCGCCGCAGCTGATCAGCATCTCGCGGCCCTCGGGGTCGATGGCCCGCAGCCGGCGGCCCTGGTCGGCGTGCAGGTCAAGGCCGCTGCGGTGCACCCGGAAACGCCAGGGCTGGGTGTTGTGCACCGACGGCGCCCGGCCTGCGGTGGCCAGCAGTAAAGCCACCTGGTCCGGGGTCAGGGCCGCGTCACTGGTGGGAGGCTTACTGATACTGAGCGGGATGTCGGGCATATCTCCCCCTGCATGCTTTAGTAGCAGGGTGCGTTGACCCTGTGACGGTGCGCAGGGTCATCCGTCCCCACTCCGGAGGACCAAAGCCCCGCCCCGCCGGGCCCCGCGCGTCGGGCCAGCCCTGGCGGCCAGCGGGGGGTCGCCAGGAATTCAGAGCCGCCGCAGATGCAGTGGAAACCCCAGCCACAGATCGTTAGGAAAAGTTGGGGGTGTTAGCTTCCCTGAAGGAGTTCATGATGAACAGCAGCGATCCGCGCACCGTAACGGCCGTGGTGAAGCGGGAGCGGGCCCGCGGACGGCTCCGCGCCGTGACCGCCGGGGCTGGCGTCCTGGGCCTGGCCGTCGCGGGCGGGCTCGCCGTGACCCTGCCCAGCGCCACGCACACCGCGGCCAGCGCGTCGGGCACCTCGGTCAAGTCCTCGTCCGGGTCGTCGTCGGCCCACTCAACCTCCGGGGGCTCCAGCACGACCGGGTCGTCGTCCGGCACCGGCAGCTCATCGTCGGGGACCAGCAGCTCATCGTCGGGAACGAGCAGCTCGTCGCCGTCATCCAGCTCCGGCTCCGCCCAGGTCACCTCGGGCGGCTCATGATGGCCGCGCCAGGCGCGGGCACCCCGGAGCCAGGGGCCCCCGCCGCCGCCGACTGGCTGGCCCTGGGCACCCAGGTCTGGCTGCTGGTCACCGACCCGGCCCAGCTGGCCGAGGGGCGCCGGTTGCTCGAAGCCGACCTGGACGCGGTGGACCGGGCGTGCAGCCGGTTCCGCCCCGACTCCGAGCTGATGCGGCTCGGCGCGGTCGCCGGGCTGGCCGTCCCCGCGGGCGGAAGGCCCGCCGACGCGAGTCTGGTCGCCGCCAGCACGCCCGGGGCCAGCACGCCAGAGGCCAGCACAGTTGAGGCCAGCACAGTTGAGGCCAGCACAGTTGAGGTGAGCCCGCTGCTCGCGGAGGCGATCGCGGTCGCGCTGCGCGCGGCCCGGCTCACCGACGGGGATGTGGACCCGACCGTGGCCGACGCGATGTCGGCCCTCGGCTACGACCGTGACTTCGCGCTGCTGCCCGACGCGGGCCCCCCGGTCCGGCTGACCGTCCGGGCGGTGCCGGGGTGGCGCCAGGTCGGGTTCGACGATCGGTCGAGGCGGCTGACCCTGCCCCGCGGTGTCCACCTGGATCTTGGCGCCACGGCCAAGGCGTGGGCCGCGGACCGCTCAGCCGCGCGGCTGGCCGGGGCGCTGGGCTGCGGCGTCCTGGTGGGGCTGGGCGGCGATATCGCGGTGGCCGGCCCGCCGCCTGAGGACGGCTGGCGGATCCGGGTGCAGGACGTCACGGGACGGCCGGAGGACCTGCCAGAAGGACCAGCCGCCGTGGTGGCCATCCGGGAAGGCGGCCTGGCCACGTCCAGCACCACGGCGCGGCGCTGGCGCCGCGGCGGTGATGTGCTGCACCACATCCTGGACCCGCGTACTGGCCTGCCCGCCCCGGTGCACTGGCGCACCGTATCCGTAGCGGCGGCGACCTGCGTGGATGCCAACACGGCCAGCACCGCCGCGATCATCCGCGGCCCCCAAGCTCTGGATTGGCTCTCAAACCTCGACTTGCCAGCTCGCCTGGTCGATGTGGCGGGTACTGTCCGGACGGTGGGTGGATGGCCCACCGAGACCCATTCAGCTGGGTCTGAGTAACGGATCAGCGGTCCCAGGACCCCGCCTGGCCAGGAATCACTGAGCGCAGAGGAACTTCAATGAACCACCGCAGGGCAGATGTGCGCGCCGCCGTGTTCCAGCGGCAGCGGAGCCAGGGCCACCTGCGAGCCGTCACGGTCACGGTGGGCGCCGCGGGAGTGGTCACGGCGGGCGTGGTCGCGGCAATTCTGCCCGGCTCCACGCACGCTGCCGCAAGTTCCGCAGCGGCCAAGACCGCGCCCGCCAGCAGCGGGTCCTCAGGCAGCACTCCCGCCAGCAGCGCATCCAGCCACGCGGCGTCGCCCAGCAGCACGACCGGCGCCGCAGCTAAAGCCACCAGGCATCACCGTCACCATCACCACGCCCGCCCGGCGAGTTCAGCGGGGACCGCCAGCACCGCCCCGGCCGCTCCCGCCCCGGCGCCTGCGCCTGCGCCGACCACCGCGCCGCCACAGGCCGTGTCCGGCGGCTCCTGACCAGGCGCCGTTGACCCACCGGCCTCTACCCGTACCCCGCTCAGCCGACCGGATCCGGCTCGGGCCGGGCCCCGGTGCCCTGACCGGCCAGCCCCGGCCCGGCCGGCCTAGAGTCATAACGCCACATCCCAGGCAGCAGCCAGCAGGTCACCACAGCGGTCACCACGCTGAGGACGCCGCCGGACCAGGCCGCGAACTGCGGCCCGCCGAGGGCCGCAGCCCCGCCCGCCTCCGCATCGCCGAGCCGCGGGCCGCCCTGGATCCCGGCGTAGATGAGGCTGTTCACCCGGCCCTGCATCCCGTCCGGGGTGACCTGCTGCACGATCGTCATGCGGAATACCGCCGAGACGACGTCCGCCGCCCCCGCCGCGGCGAGCAGCGCCAGGGCGGCCGGCAGCCAGGGCACGAGGCCGAACGCGGCGATCGTGATTCCCCAGATGACCGCGCCGACCGCCACCGCCCGGCCGGGCCGGTGCACGTAGCCCACCCGCCCGGTGAGCAGCGAGCCGACCAGCGCGCCGACGCCGGGCGCGGCGTTGAGGTATCCCACGGTGGCGGCTCCCCCGCCGTACAGCGTGGTGGCCAGCGCCGGGAACAGCGCGCGGGGCATGCCGAACACCATCGCGCCCAGGTCGATCACGAAGATGCCGGCCAGCGGCTGGCTGGACCGCAGGTACCTGAGCCCGCCGATCAGCGACGCGAAGTTCGGGGGCTGGCCGCCGCGGTCGGGCGGCAGTGCGGGCAGCAGCAGCACCGTGATCAGCGCTACCCCGAACGAGGCCAGATCCAGCCCGTACACCAGGCCGAACCCGGCGTTCGCGATCAGCAGCCCGGCCGCGGCGGGCCCGGCCACCGACGTGAACTGATTCGCGGCGGACTGGACGGAGATCGCGGCGGGAAGGTCCTCCGCCGGTACCAGCCGCCACAGCGAGGCCCGGCGGGCCGACCAGTCCAGGCCCTGGAATGCCGCCGCCTCGGCCGTGCAGGCGAACAGCGGCCAGACCTGCGGATGGCTGAGCAGGGCGTTGGCGGTCAGGCCCGCGCTCCCGGCCGCCAGCATGAACTGGGTGAACAGCATGACCCGGCGCCGGTCCCAGGCGTCCACCAGTGGTCCGCCGAACAGCGACCCGGCCAGCAGGGGTATCAGCTGGCCGAGGCTGACCAGCCCGACCATCGCCGTGGACCCGGTCAGCCGGTACGTCTGGTACGAGACGGCCACGATCGTGAGCTGGGTGCCCACCTGCGACACCAGCTGACCGCCCCACAGCCGCCGGAAGTCCCGGTGCCGCCGCAGCGGGCCGGTGTCCACCAGGACACCGCCGGCGATCCGGCGGGTACGGGACCAGTGCGCGCGCAGCCGGAACCGGCCTGCGCGCTGGGGCTGCGCAGGCTGTCCGGGCATACGGCCTCCACCGGCAGGCTGGCGCGTCCCGCGCCCCGGCCCGCTCAACTCTCCTGCTCCATGGGCGGCCCGGCGGGGGTAGCCGGGCCGCGGCGACGTGCGCTGAGTCGTATGTATACCGAATGGGGCCTGTCACCCCCCTGGCCGGGGCCGTTCGGGGCAGGCCAGGACGCTCAGAGGAAATTGAGAGGCGTGCCATAGGGGGGCCTGACCCCGGTCGGGGATTCTAATCCCAGAGCGTGATCACCACCCTGGCCGGGAGAGCATCCCGCATACGGCCACCGCCGGAAAGGCACCGATGAACGGAATCACCCAGAGCACGGCGCTCTGGTACGCGAGCAGGGCCACCGGCGTGGTGAGCCTGCTGCTGCTGACTGGGGTCGTCCTGCTGGGCGTGCTGGTCAACCGCCAGGGCCGGCTGCCCGGCTTGCCCCGTTTCGTGGTCACCGGGCTGCACCGCAACCTGTCCCTGCTCGGCGTGGCGTTCGTGGCCATCCACGTCATCACGGCCGTGGCCGACCCCTACGTCTCGATCCGGATCGTCGCGGTCGTGCTCCCGTTCGCATCGTCGTACAAGCCCCTGTGGCTCGGCCTGGGCGCGATCTCACTCGACGTGGTGCTGGCGCTGATCCTGACCAGCCTGGCCCGCGCCCGGATGAGCCGCCGCTTCTGGCGGTCGCTGCACTGGCTCAGCTACGTGGCCTGGGTCTCCGCCCTGGTGCACAGCCTGGGCAGCAGCAACGACCTGCACAGCGGAGTCCTGCTCTACCTGGCGATCGCCTGCGCCCTGGCCGTGATCGCCGCGGTGGCCTGGCGGATCGCGCACGCCGGGCGCCAGCTACCTCGCGAGGAGCGAGCCGCTGCCACGCTCGCGATGATGTCCCCCCGCGGTGGCCCCCAGCCCCCCAGTACCCCCCGCGACGGGGCACGCCGGCGTGCCCCCGAGAACGTCCGCTGACCGACTCACGAAAGCCGATACGCGATGACCTATGGCACCACCGTGCCGTACCCCTCGCCGTTCCCCGGACCGCAGGACAGCCGCCCGGCCGGCCTGGGACCAGCCCGCACGGGAACCGAACCGCCCGGCGCTGATCTGCCCAGGCTGCTGCCGGTGCACGGCGCGGTGCCGGTCGACCTGCGCACCCACCTGTCCCGCTACGCGGCACCGCCCTACTTCGGGCACCCGGGGAAGCTCATCCCGGTCCTGAAGGCGGCCGGGCTCACCGGCCGCGGCGGCGCCGCCTTCCCGGTGCACCGCAAGCTGCAGGCCGTCGCCGAGGCCAGGACGCGGCCGGTCGTCATCGGCAACGGCGCCGAGGGGGAGCCCGCCAGCGACAAGGACAAGTCCCTGCTGTGGATCTCACCGCACCTCGTCCTGGACGGGCTCCAGCTAGCCGCCGAGGCCGTGGGCTCCGAGGCCGTCGCGCTCTACGTGCATCGCAACGCACGCCTCCAGGAGCGGCTGCGGGCCGCCGTCGCCGAGCGTGCCGCGGCCGGGGTCGACCTGGCCCCGGTGGAGATCATCGACGCACCGCCGCGCTTCCTGGCCGGCGAGGAATCCGCGCTGGCCAGCCGGATCAGTGGCCAGCCCGCCATGCCCCGGTTCAAGCCCCCCCGGGTGTTCGAGCGCGGCGTCGTGGGCCGCCCGACCCTGGTGCACAACGTGGAAACCCTGGCCCACATGGCCCTCATCGCCCGCTACGGGCCCGCCTGGTTCCGGGCCGCGGGCACGCCAGAAGAGCCAGGCAGCATGCTGTGCACCCTGCACCAGGCGGACGGCCGCCGGGACGTGGTGGAGACGGAGCTCGGCACCCCCCTGCGCGACCTGCTCCGGCTCGAGGGCACCCAGGCCGTGCTCAGCGGCGGCTATCACGGCGCCTGGGTGCCGGCCGCGGACGCGGCCCGCATGACGCTCAGCAACGAGGACCTGAAGACCGCCGGGGCCTTCGTGGGGGCCGGGGTCCTGGTGGCCCTGCCGGCCGGCCGCTGCGGCATCGCGGAGACCGCCCGGGTCGCCCGCTACCTCGCGCTGGAGTCAGCCGGGCAGTGCGGTCCGTGCTTCAACGGCCTGCCCCGCATCGCCGCCGCCCTGGACGAGGTGGCCAGCCCCCGGCCGGACCCGCGCGCGGTCACGGACATGATCCGCTGGGCGGGACTGGTCGAGGGCCGGGGCGCCTGCCACCACCCGGACGGGACCACCCGGTTTGTCCGCAGCGCCCTGCATGTCTTCCGGGAAGAGATCCGGAACCATTCAGACGGGCGGTGCGTGGACCCGGCCCGGGAGCCGTTCCTGCCGCTCCCTGCGGACACCGCGCTCGACGCGACGGACTGGAGCTGAAATGAAGAGAGAATTGCGGGTCGACCCGACCGCCTGCTCCGGCCACGGCCTGTGCGCGGAACTGCTGCCTGAGCTCGTCACCCTGGACGAGTGGGGCTACCCGATCGTGGCCCGAGGGCCGGTGCCCCGCTCGCTGGACCGGCATGTGCGCCGGGCCGTGACCGACTGCCCCGCTCTGGCCCTGAAGCTGCTGCCCACGTCCTGAGAGGAAACTCAGAGGCAACGTAGAATTGCTCCGTAGATAGCGCACGCATACTGGGACAATGATGAGTGACGCGCAGGCAGCGCAGCCCGCCGCCCCTGGCTCCACCGGCCAGTCGGCCCCGATCAGGCGGCTGGACGGCAGCCCGATCCGGGTGCTGGTGGTCGACGACGAGCCGAGCCTGGCTGAGTTGCTGGCTAGCGTGCTGCGTTATGAGGGCTGGGAGATCATGACCGCCGGCGACGGTGCGTCAGCGGTCCGGGCGGCCCGCGAATTCCGGCCCGACGCTGTAGTGCTGGACATCATGCTGCCGGACTTCGACGGACTGGAAGTGCTGCGCCGGATCCGGCAGGAGTCCCAGCACGTGTGCGTGCTGTTCCTGACCGCCAAGGACGCGGTCGATGACCGGGTGGCCGGGATCACCGCGGGTGGTGACGACTACGTCACCAAGCCGTTCAGCCTGGAGGAGGTGCTGGCCCGGTTGCGCGGGCTGCTGCGCCGGGCGGGCCTGGCTCGCGCCCGCGGTGAGACCCAGCTGGTGGTCGGCGACCTGACCATGGACGAGGACGCGCGGGAAGTCCGCCGCAGCGACGAGCTGATCGACCTGACCGCGACCGAGTTCGAGCTGCTGCGCTTCCTGATGCGCAACCCGCGCCGGGTGCTGTCCAAGGCCCAGATCCTCGACCGGGTCTGGAACTACGACTTCGGCGGCCAGGCCCACGTCGTGGAGCTGTACATCAGCTACCTGCGCAAGAAGATCGACGCGAACCGCGAGCCGCTGATCCATACCGTCCGTGGCGTCGGTTACGTGCTCAAGCCCGCGAATTGAGGAAACTCTGATGAGCGAGGCCGGCGACGGGGCCGGACGGCGCACGGCGCCTGCTCGCTGGCTGGCGGGCCGCACCCTCCGAGGCCGGCTCATCGCCGGCCTCGTTACGCTGCTCGCCGTGGCCTGCGCCGCTGTCGGCCTCGTCACCTACCTGGTCCTGCACAAAGCCCTGATGAGCCAGCTCAACACGCAGCTGGCCGCGACCAGCAGCCAGTACGGGCAGTGCCTGGAGTCCGGCGTAGCGGACGAGGATCACGGGCCGCCGTCCCCCGCGGGCAAGCCGCCAGCGGACAGCGACCACGATAACGACAATGTCCCGGGAGGCGCGGCCCAGTGCGGGAAGCACACCGGCCCGGCGACGTTCAGCACCTGGGTCGAGGGCTCGGCGGTGGAGAATCCGGCTGTGGCCAACGGCCCGTGCAAACTGGACGCGGCGGACATGGTCGCGGTGAAGGCCTTGCGCAGCTCGGACGGCCCGGTCACGGTCTCCTTCTCCAACCTAGGCACGTACCAGCTGATGGCCAGCCCGGGCCACGACGGCACCACGAACATCACCGGGCTGCCCCTGGCGCCGATCGACTCCACCCTGCGCGACGTGGGCATCGCCGAGGTCGCTGTCTTCTCGGCGGCGTTGGTGCTGACGGGATTGCTGGGGACGGGGTTCGTCCGGCTGTCACTGCGCCCGCTGCGCCGGGTCGCCGCCACCGCCACCCGCGTCACCGAACTGCCCCTGGCCAGCGGCGAGGTAAGGCTGGCCGAGCGGGTCCCGGACGCCAATCCCAGGACCGAGGTCGGCCAGGTCGGCATGGCGTTCAACCGGATGCTCGGCCACGTGGAGGCAGCCCTGGGCCGCCGGGCAGCCAGCGAGGCGCGGCTGCGCCGGTTCGCCGCCGACGCCAGCCACGAGCTGCGCACCCCGCTGGCCGCCATCCGCGGCTACGCCGAGCTGGCCCGGCGCCACCCCGGCCCGGTTCCCGCCGACATCGAGCACGCCCTGCAGCGGGTCGAATCGGAATCTGAGCGGATGAGCGTCCTGGTCGACGAGCTGCTGCTGCTCGCCCAGCTGGACGCGGGCCGCCCGCTCGCCCAGGAATCCGTGGACCTGACCCGGCTCACCATCGACGCCACCAGTGACGCCCGGGTCGCCGCGAGCGGCCACCGCTGGCGGCTGGAACTGCCGGATGAGCCGGTGATGGTCCGCGGCGACGAGCACCGGCTGCACCAGGTGCTGGCCAACCTGATGAGCAACGCGGCCAAGCACACGCCCAAGGACACCGTGGTCACGGTGGCGCTGGCGGTCGGCGAGGCGCCCAGCACCGTCGAGCTGACCGTGACCGACGACGGGCCTGGCATCCCGCCCGAGCTGCAGCCCACGTTGTTCGAGCGGTTCGTCCGAGGCGACTCCGCCCGGTCCCGGGGCACCGGCGGGGCAGCCAGCACCGGGCTCGGCCTGGCCATCGTGGACGCGGTCACCGCCGCGCATGGTGGCCGGGTGCGGCTGGAAAGCAAGCCCGGCCGGACCCGGTTCGTCATCACGCTGCCGCGGCTGGACGACTTAAGGTCCGATCCCGCCCCGCCGGACACTCCGGATCACCCGGGCGGATCCTCACCCGGCGCAGGTTCATAGCCGCGGCAGAGACGGACTGCAGTCCTGGCCCAGTCGCGGCCAGCACTGTGGGAGCATGACGTCCCCGCAGTCCCTGCACAGCCCTGATGACCCATGGGCCCCAGGCGGCCTGGCCGCCCTGCGCACCAGCTTTCCGTTCACCGCCCAGGTGACCATCGCCGACAACGGCAGCACCGACGGGACCTGGCCGCTCGCCCTGGACCTGGAGCGGATGTTCAGCGAGGTGCGGGCAGTCCAGCTGGCCCAGCCTGGCCGGGGCTGGGCGCTGCGGGCCCGGTGGTCGGCCAGCCTCGCCGATGTCGTCGCCCACATGGATGTCGACTTGTCGACTGACCTGAACGCGCTGCCGCCGCTGGTGGCGCCCCTGCTGCTCCGGACCACGCCCGGGGCACGGTTCTCCGATGCGCAGTGCGGTTTCAAGGCCATCCGGAGTGACCGCGCCCGGGCTCTCCTCGTCGGGGCGGCGAGCACGGTCGCCTACCTGCTGCTGTACCTCGCTCGCGCTGCGCAGGGCCATGCCCACCCCAGGCGGCGAACGCGCTGAGCCTGCTGGCCACCGCTCTCGGCAACACCCGGCTGAACCGCCACTACACCAGGCCGCGCTGATCCACCCGGAAGGAACCCAGCAATGAGCGCCATCACCACCGGCCCGCGCCAGATCGCGGCGGCGGGCCACTCCCGGCCCGGCCGGCTCCCCCGGCTGCTGCGCGGCCCCGCGGCCCAGCCACCGTGGGCCCGCCCAGCGCTGCTCGCCCTGCTGGCGCTGACCGCCCTGCTGTACGCGGCCGGCCTGAGCCGCAACGGGTGGGCGAACGACTTCTACTCCGCCGCCGTGCAGGCGGGCACCAAGAGCTGGAAGGCTTTCTTCTTCGGCTCCTTCGACGCGTCCAGCTTCATCACCGTGGACAAGACCCCGGCCTCGCTGTGGGTCATGGAGCTGTCCGCCCGGGTCTTCGGCCCTGAACTACTGGAGCGTCCTGCTGCCGCAGGCCGCCGAGGGTGTCGCGTCGGTCGCAGTCCTCTACGCCGCGGTTCGGCGCTGGTCCGGGCCCGCAGCCGGGCTCATCGCCGCCGGGGTGCTCGCGACCACCCCGGTGGCCACGCTGATGTTCCGGTTCAACAACCCCGACGCGCTGCTGGTGCTGCTGATGACGGTGGCCGCCTACGCCATGGTCCGCGCCACCGAGTCCGGCCGGACCCGGTGGATCGTGCTGGCGGGGGCCCTGCTCGGGTTCGGCTTCCTGACCAAGATGCTCCAGGCGTTCCTGGTTCTGCCCGCGTTCGCCCTGGTCTACCTGGTGGCCGGGCCGCCGAGGCTGGGGCGGCGCATCTGGCAGTTGCTGGCCGGCGGGGCGGCCCTCGTCGTCGCGGCGGGCTGGTGGGTGGCGATCGTGCAGTTCACCCCGGCCGGCCGGGGACCGGCCTTACGTCGGGGGCTCGACCAACGACAGCATCCTGCAGCTGGCCCTGGGCTACAACGGGCTGGGCCGGCTCGACGGCAACGAGACCGGGTCGGTGGGCTTCAACGGCGGCGGAGGTGGCGGGAGCCCGTTTGGCGGGTCCACCGGCCTGACCCGGTTGTTCGCCAGCGAGATGGGCGGCCAGATCAGCTGGCTGCTGCCCGCCGCGCTGATCGCGCTGGCCGCCCTGGTCTGGCTGTCCTGGCGGCGGCAGCGGACCGACCGGGTCCGGGCTGCGGCGCTCCTGTGGGGCGGCTGGCTGATCGTCACCGGGCTGGTGTTCAGCTACATGAGCGGCATCATCCATCCGTACTACACGGTGGCCCTGGCCCCCGCGATCGCCGCGCTGGCCGGCGTCGGCGCGGTCGCCCTCTGGCAGGCCCGGAGCAGCATGATCGCCCGGCGGGCGTTCGCGGCCCGTGCCGTGCTGGCGGCGGCCCTGGTCGTGACCGCCTGGTGGGCCTACGTGCTGCTCGGCCGCTCAGCTGGCTGGCTGCCCTGGCTGCGGCCGCTGGTCCTGGTCTGCGGGCTGGCCGCGGCGGCGGTGCTGATCGCGGAGCGCTGGCTCACCGGCCGGGCCGTGCTGCTGTCCGTGGCCCCGCTGGCCCTGGTGGCGGGCCTGGCCGGGCCGCTGGCCTACAGCCTCGACACGGTGGCCACCGCGCACACCGGCGCGCTTCCCACCGCCGGGCCGTCCGTCACATCCTCCGGCGGCCCCGGCGGGGGCGGCGCCGGGTTCGGCGGGGGCCGGCCGGGCGGCGGTTTCGGCGGCCCCGGGGGCACCACGCAGGGCGGCTCAGCTGCGGGCGGCCCGGCTGCGGGTAGCTCAGCAGCGGGCAGCTCGGCAGCGGGCGGGACCGGCGTGCCCGGGTCCGGCACCGGTTCGTCCCGGGTCCCGGGGAGTGCCCCGGGTGCTCCGGGCAGCTCGTCCGGGGCGGCGGGCAGCTCGTCCGGCGCTTCGGCCGGCTCGTCCGGGAGCACGGCCGGGGGCGTCCCGGGCGGCATGTCCGGGCGGTCGGGACGGTTCGCCGGCGGCTTTGGCGGCGGCCTGGGCGGCAGCACCCAGGTCTCCAGCGCGATCACGAAGCTGCTGACCAGCGGCGCCACTGGTTATCGCTGGGCTGCGGCCACGGTGGGCGCGGAGAGCGCGGCGCCGTTCCAGCTGGCCAGCGAGGAGCCGATCATGGCCATCGGCGGGTTCAACGGCACCGATCAGGCACCTAGCCTGGCCCAGTTCAAGAAGATGGTCGCCGCGCACGAGGTGCACTACTTCATCGGCGCGAACGGCCACACGTTCGGCGGCGGCTCTGGTGACGCGACGCAGATCACCTCCTGGGTGGAATCGCACTTCACTAAGCAGACCGTCGGCGGCGTGACGGTCTACAACCTCACCAGCCCGGTCAGTTCCTGACGGAAAGCCCGCGCCGCGCCCCGGTCGTCCGCCGCTGATAAGCCGGGTGCCTACGCGGCTGGACCGGGCGGCTGGTGGGCCGGGTGGCCGGTCGGCCCGGGTAGCTGCCCGGGCTGGCTGGCCAGGCGGGCGTTAGCGGCCGGCGCGTGCGTAAGCGGCGGGGGTGATGCCGTAGCAGCGGCGGAACCAGCGGGTCAGGTGGGCCTGGTCAGCGAATCCCGCATCCGCCGCGGCCTGCCCGGGCGGCGTGCCGCGGGCCAGCGCCCGCCGGGCAGCGCGCAGCCGCAGCTGGCGCTGGTACTCGCCGGGAGCCAGCCCGGCCACGGACCGGAACGCCCGGTACGCCGCGTAGCGGCTGCACCCCGCGGCGACGGCTAGGTCGTCGCCGGAGATCGGGTCGGCATAGTTTCCGTCGAGCACCTCGCGAACCCGCCGGGCGATGCGCATGGTCTCGGCGGCGCCGATTGAGCCCGGGCCCGCTGGCCGCCTCGCCGCCGCCCGGGCCGCCCGGCCCAGCGCCGCGGTGAGCAACTCGCCTCGCTCCAGCGGGGTGGCCGGCCCGGTCACCGCCTGATGCAGCCGCCGCAACGCGGCGGCGAGCCCGGGATCCGACAGGACCGGGGTCGCGAACAGCGGCCACCCGGCCGGATGGCCGCCGATGTCCGCCAGCACTTCCGCCACCAGGCCAGGACCGATATGGATCATGCGGTAGCTGAACCCCTGGCCGGTGCTGGCGTGGCCGTCGTGGGGATCGTCAGGGTTGAAGGCCATGACCATCCCGGCCGCGCTGGTGTACGCGGCGCCCCGGCACGTGAAGGACTGCGCGCCGGACTCGGTGACGCCAAACGAGTAGGAGTCGTGACTGTGCCGGTGGTACACGTGCTCCCGGAAGTGAGCATGCATGGCCTCCAGCGGCTCATCCGCCGACCGCCAGTACCGGGACCAGTCCCCGCTCACTCCCACCCTCCGAGTATCTCGCGGCCTCCGCCTCTCCGGATTTCCATTGATCCTGGTCGATATCTGCCACATGTGGCAGTTTTGACCACGATCAGGGGAAGGCGGGGGCGCTCAGGCGTTCAAGACTGAGCCGGGGCCAGGGGCGACGGTGGGCAGATGCGCTTTGATACCAAGATCGCGATTGCGGTGCGCGAAGACCTGGCCACCTGGCAGCGGCTGAACGTGACGGCGTTCCTGGCCAGCGGGGTTGCTGCGGGCTTCGGCGAGACCATCGGGAAGCCATATGAGGACAGGTCAGGTCATCGCTACCTGGAGATGTTCCGCCAGCCGGTGCTGGTCTACGCGGCGGACGGACCGGGCCTGGGCACGGTGCGCGAGCGTGCGGTCGCCCGGCAGATGCCCGTCGCGATCTACACCGAGGACATGTTCGCCACCGGGCACGACGACGCCAACCGGGAGGTGGTCCGGGCCGTGGCCGCCGGTGATCTGCGACTGGCCGGGGTCGCGGTCTACGGGCCGCGGAACGCGGTGGGCAAGGTCTGCAAGGGCCTGGCCCTGCACCCCTGATCCGCCGGGCCAGGCCATCCAGCGGTGCCGGGTGATTCATAGCCGGCTGAGAAGGTGTGCCGGCGGCGGGCAGAACGCCCGGCGGGATCTTCGTAGTGACGAACCGGCAGGGCCGCTGCCGGAGGAGCGCATAAGGAGGCCCTAGTGACCGGCATGGTCTGGCTCAATGTCCCCCTGGTAGTTCTGGTCTTCCTGGCTATCGTCGGCATCCCGATGTGGCTGACGTTCAACCGCCCCGAGCGCCACCCCGACTACGCCGAGGCCCGGGCCCATTTCCGGGCCAAGGAGCGGCGCGGCCAGATCAGCACGGAGGCGGCACGGCGGTCCGCGCCAGGACTCGCGGCCGCCCGCCAGCACGCCACCGCCGTGGCCGCGGTGCCGGGCCGCCGGCACTCCGGGCCCGGTGGGGGCCGCCGTGTCCACCAGGCGGAGCGTTCCGCCCGGTCCGCCTGACCCGACGGCTCAGCCCTGTCCGGGCGCGGCCCAGGTGCCCGCCGGCGGCTGGCCCGCCAGGTCGAGCAGGTCGTCCAGCACAGCGCCGAATGACCGGGCGGCGAGGGTCAGATGGCCCTCACCCCGGGCCAGGTGGCCGCGCGCCCCCGGGATGTGCGCGGCGAGCCACTCACCGTGGCAGAACGGGACCATCCGGTCCTCCTCTCCCTGCCAGACAGCGACCGGGACGACGCCCGCCTGCTCCACCGGGAAACCCCAGTCGCCGACGAACGCGAGGTCATCGTCGCGCCAGCCGGCGGTGCCGGTGCTCAGGGCGGCCCGGAAAGACTCGGCCAGGTAGTCCGCGAACTCGGCGGTGACCACGGCCTGGTCTGCGGCGGAGATCAGTCCGCCCATTTCCTTCGCCACCTCCTGGGCGCTGACCTGGCCGAGTCCGGGTGCCGCCTCGTCCAGGAACGCGGTGAGCGCACCTACGCCCTGCCCGGCGGCGGTGAACTCGGTGACGTTCTCCGGGCCCATCCCGGCCGTCCAGTCCAGGCCCTCGGCCTGGGCGGGGGCCACACCGGCCAGCGAGGCCGCGGCCAGGCAGCGGCCGGGCAGCAGCGTCGCGCAGGCCAGCGCGTGCGGGCCGCCGCCAGACCAGCCGACGGTCACGAACTGCGGGGCTCCGAGGCCGTCGAGCACCGTCGCGACGTCGGCGGCTGCATCGGCGACGCGGCGGTCTGGCTGCCCGGTGGACCTGCCGTAGCCCGGGCGGGCGTACATGACGGTGCGCAGCCCGCGCCGCGCCGCCTCGGCGACCATGGCCGGGAAGGCCACCAGTCCGCCGGGAGTGCCGTTGTGGAAGATCAGCGGCAGGCCATCGTCCGGGCCGGTGTCGAGCACCTCGAGCTGCCGTCCGTCCGGGGTGGCCAGCACAAGGGTTCGGTGCGGCTCGTTCGGCATGACGGCCAGCCTAATCCGGGGTCAGGGCAAGGTGCCCAGCGGCACGGCCTGGATCTGAGCCGACTTGGTGTTCGCGACCAGCAGCGTGCCGTGGCTGACCCCGAACTGGCGGGGCTCCAAGCCGGACCGGATATAGCCGAGCAGCGCTGGCTTACGGGCCAGCGCTTTGCTCACGCTGACCACCGCGAGGTTGGGCGTGGACCCCGGCTGGGGGACCTTGTTGGAGTCGGCGACCACGATGCGGGTTCCGTGACTGATGACGGCCAGCCCCAGCGGTGACTGGCCTACCGCGACGCGGGCCAGGAGGGCGTGCCCGGGATCGCTGAGCAGCTTGGCGGTCGAGAACCCCAGCACGGCGTTGGAGCCAACCGCTGTCACCCACAGATTCTGGCCGCCCGCCGAGAAGGCGATCCGGTTGGGCTTGCACCCGGCTGGCACCTTCTTGATCACGCTGGCGGCTCCAGGATGCTGCTCCGCCTGGCTCACGTCGATGACGCTCAGCACTCCGGGAGCGGAGGAGTCGGCCTGGTCGCTGGCCACGTAGGCGTGCTTACCGTCAGGAGGTATCGCGATCCCGATCGGCTGCGGCCCCACCGGGATGAGGCCGACGACGTCACCGGACCCGAAGCCAGAGGAGAGCGCGCGCTGCAGGTTGAACACCCCGACACTCGCACTGTTCTGGAAGGTAACGAACGCGAACCGCCCGTCCGGGGTGATGGCCACGTCTTCCGCGTGCGTCTGGCCCGGGCTGAACAGCGACCCCATCGCGGTGGCCCCCGGGTGCTGTTCCAGGTCACTGACCCGGAACACGGTGATCCCGCTGCCGCCGGTGACAGCCAGGAAGTGCCCGTTCGGGGTGAGCGCCTCCCCCTGGGCGTGGCCCAGCGAGTGACTGTCCCACATGCGGACCGGGACGGACTTCTGGGTGTTCAGCACAGTGAGACCGCTGCCGGCGCCGGACACGAACGCGAAGCCGGGTGTCACCGCCACGTCGAACGGATGCCCGCTGGTGGAGACCATGTGGCTCGACACGTGGCTGAGCTGCGACGCCCCGGCCGCCTGAGTGGTGCAGCCGGGCACCGCCAGCGGAGGCAGCGGCTGAGACGACCCGACGGTCTTGTCGCCGGACGAGAAGGGCTTGGCCACGACGGCCACGACCACGGCGAGAACCACGACGGCGGCGAGCGCGATAAGCGCCCACAGGCCGCGGCGCCGCCGGGGCGAGCCGGGCGCCGGCCCCGGCCGCGCCGGCGGGGTCCGCCGGCTGAAGCCGGGCGTCGGCCCGGGGGGCTTCGCGGGGTAGCCCGGGCCGACGGGCGGCACATCCCGGGTTGCGTCGGCCGGCCCTGGAGGGCCAGCCGCCGCGGCAGCGGGCCGGCGCGGGTCTGCCTTCCGTGACCGGGGCTCCCGGTACAAGGACTCCCACGGCGGCGCGTCACCCGGTGGCGCGTCACCCGGTGGCGCATCACCCGGCCGCGCGTCACCCGGCCGCGCGTCAGGCGGCGGCGCGTCACCCGGCCCGCTCTCGCGGGGCAGCGCCTCACCCGGCGGGGAGCCGGCGGAGACTGGCCCGGCGATCTGGGTGGCGGGACCCGTGTCACCGGCGGGGGAGGCGGCCGGAAGCTGTCCGGTCCCGGGCTCTCCCGGGGACTCGGCCGGCGCGTCAGCGGCTGGTGCGGGCCCGGAATCCCCGGGGACCGCGGGCACGACCTGCGTGGTCTCACGGGGCGGCAGGTCCGGGAAGACGCCAGCTGGTCCCGGGCCGGTCCCGGACGACTGGAGCCCGCAGGCCCGGCGCAGCGCGACGGCGAACTCCGGGCAGGTGGCGTACCGGTCGGTGGGGACCTTGGCCAGGGCCTTCGCGATGACCTGGTCGACGGCCGCGGGCAGGTCGGGGCGGCGGCTGGTCAGCGTGGGCGGCACGGCGGAGATCTGGGCCCACATGACCGCGACCGACTCGTCCCTGACGAACGGCGGCTGGCCCGTGAGCATGGTGAATGCGGCACAGGCCAGCGCGTACTCATCCGTGCGCCCGTCCACCGCCCGGGCCTCGATCTGCTCGGGCGCGATGTAGTCCAGCGTTCCGAGGAACTGCCCCGTCGAGGTCAGCGCGCTGACCGACAGAGCCCGCTTACTCAGGCCGAAATCGCAGAGGTAGGCGTGGCCGGGATAGTCGTCTCCCCCGCCCGCGGCATCCAGCAGGATGTTGCCTGGCTTGACGTCCCGGTGGACCAGGCCATGCGAATGAGCCGCCTCCAGGGCCGCCGCGACCTGGGTGATGATGTGACAGGCGCGGGCGGCGGGCAGCGGCCCCCCGCTTTCGACCAGCGACTGCACGTTCGGCCCCTGCACGAAGCGCATCGCGATGAACAGCACCCCGTTGGCCTCACCCGCTTCGAAGATCGGGATGATGTTGGGGTGGTCCACGGCCGCCGCGGTGCGTGATTCCCGGATGAACCGCTGCCGGAACGCCTCGTCCCGGGCCAGCTCGGGCGACAGGACCTTGATCGCGACCGGGCGCTCGAGACGGTTGTCCCAGGCGCGGTAGACCACGGCCATGCCGCCCCGGCCGATCTGCTTATCGAGCCGGTACCCGGCCAGGCGGGAACCGACACCGAACCCGCCAAACGCCGGGGTCTCGTCAGACACCGCGGCCCCCTGCCCACGCGCGTCGAAGCCAGTCCTCAGGAATCTCTCTGGCCACCCTGATACCCGGGGTACTTTACTTTCCCTTGGTCCATCGTTCCCGCTCCCACGCCCAGCCGAACAGCGCCTGGGCGCTTTGATAGTTATTCGTTGCCTCACGGCTAGCCCGGCGGCGCGATACCGGCGGGACGCCCGTCCGGGCCCGGGCCGGCATCGTTAAATCTGCGTTAACGGAGTTCACCGCCCTTCAGCCCCCTGGGGACAGCAAGTAGCGTTCCCAGGGGGCTCATCTCCCCTCACGAGCAGGAGCGACTGCTGCTGCACGTGGCCGCCGGCCTGGCCCGCGAACGCCGCGGCCGCGGCCTGCGGCTGAACTACCCGGAGGCGACCGCCGTCATCGCGGCCTACGTGCTGGAGGGAGCGCGGGACGGGCGCAGCGTCGCGGACCTGATGGAGGCGGGGCGTCACGTCCTGACCGCGGACGACGTCATGGATGGTGTCCCGGAGATGCTGGACTCGGTCCAGGTCGAGGCGACCTTCCCGGACGGCACGAAACTGGTCACCGTGCACCGGCTGATCCCGTGATCCCGGGCGAGGCCCCTATCCCGCTCAATCCGGGCCGCGGCCGGGCCACGCTCATCGTCACCAAGACCGGGGACCGGCCGGTCCAGATCGGGTCGCACTATCACTTCGCGACGGCCAACCCGGCGCTGGAGTTCGACCGAGAGGCAGCCTGGGGCTGCCGCCTGGATGTGCCGGCCGGGACCGCGATCCGGTTCGAGCCGGGCGTGACCCGGGAGGTGCCGCTGGTCCCGCTGGCCGGCCGCCGGATCGTCCCTGGGCTGCGGCCGGTGCAGGCCGGCCCGCTGGACCCTGGCGGCCCCGGATCAAGTGCCAGCCCCGGATCAGGGGAGCCTGCATGAGCGAGACACCGTCGGTCGGCCGCAGCCGGTACGCCGATCTGTTCGGGCCCACCGCGGGCGACCGTATCCGCCTGGCCGACACCAACCTGCTCATCGAGATCACCGAGGACCGGTCGCAGGGCCCGGCGGGGGCCGGTGACGAGGTCGTGTTCGGCGGCGGGAAGGTGATCCGCGAGTCGATGGGCCAGGCGGTCGCCACCCGGGCCGAGGGCACGCCAGACCTGGTGATCACCGGGGCGGTGCTGGCCCGCAGGCTTGACCTGGGCGAGGAACGTGCCGGCTACTGAGCGAGGCGGCCGCCCTGAATAATCGTTATTTAATAGTAATGGGTATCCGAGCAACATTTTCACCGGATATGTCGTGACGAAAGTCAGTCATGGCCTTTCCCGCCTATCGGCAGTACCGTTTCCATGGGAATTGGCTGCGCGTCCCGGCCAGAAACGGGACGGGGGAAACCGTGGAGGTACTCATGAAACGAACTGGCTGGCGACCGCGCTGGGCCGCGGTAGCGGCGGCGAGTTTAGCGGTAGCGGCAGTAGGCGGGCCGGTGGCCGGGGCGGGGGCCGCCGCGGCCACGGGGCCGCACGTGAAGCTGATCGTGGCGCAGAACAGCATTACCGTCCCGAGGTATGGCCATCAGGTGTACATCGACCCTGGCATCTGGGTCGCCTCACTGGGCTCCGCGCTCGAGCTCGACGTGCAGCGACCGGACTACGCGACCCCGCTAACCATCACCCAGGTCGTCCACCTAGCCGGCGGCGGCACCCAGCGCATTCCCTGGCCGGCCAGCGTCATCGGGACGGTGCCGTACGGCCTGAAGGACTTCGTCAACCTGACCGTCAGAAACTCCGCAGGCAAGGTCGTGGGGTCGAGCCGCCTGGAGTTCTGCCCGGACAGTTACGACCCGGAACGGGCCAGTCCCAGCAGTCCGGCCACCTCGCCGTACCCGCAGGAGTGCGTCGGCGATCCGTTCCCGAAGTCGCTGGTCTGGGGCGTGGCGCGCGGCTGGGCCGTCGACCCTGCCGAGCAGACCTTCCA
>DATCFY010000217.1:0-30415 GCA_036509255.1 Streptosporangiaceae bacterium | reverse complement strand
GTCGACGGGCTTGCCGTCGAGCAGGTCACGCACTATGTGCATGACCTCCAGGGTGCGGCGGTACCTGGGAGCCGATTCCAGGCTCTGGCCGGGCAGGCCGGAGGAGATGATGTTGATCGTCAGGCGCCCGTCGAGCATCTGGTCGATCGTGGCGAGCTGCCGGGCGAGCTGCGGAGGCCACATCTCACCCATCCGCACAGCGACCAGCAGCTGCATCCGGCGCAGCAGCGGGGCGATCCCGGCGGCGAACGCTACCGAGTCGATCCCCATCGCATAGCCGGAGGGCAGCAGCAGGTTGTCGTATCCGGCCTGCTCCGCGCCGAGTGCGATATCGCGGCAATGTTCCCAGCTCGACTGCAGCCTGCCGTCCGGCACACCGAGAAACTCGTAGTCGTCGTCGCACAGCGCGGCAAACCAGGAGACCTCACAGCTCATAGGAGCAAGTATGCCGGCTATCCGGCATCGGGCAGCAGCGGCCGTGCGCTGCGAGCGCGCCATCCGGGTAATCCGGCCGCCCCGGTCCGGGAGACCACCGAGGTCCCTGGCGTTTAGGACGCAGAAGGCTGCGCATAGCCGGTCCTGATTACTACAGCGAGAATCCGATCGCGCGCAACTGGTCGCGTCCGCTGGCGGTGATGTCGGCAGGCCGCCAGGGCGGCAGCCACACCCAGTTGACCCGGAAGCCGGTGACGTCGCGGAGAGCGGCCAGCTCGGCCCGGATCTGGTCCTCCATGATGCTGGTCAGCGGGCAGGCCGGGGAGGTGAGCGTCATGGTGATGACCGCGGTCCCGGCCTGGACCTCGACCTGGCGGACGAACCCGAGATCGACGATGTTGACGCCGAGGTCCGGATCGATGACGTCGAGCAGGGCCTCGCGCACCGTCGCCGCCTGCTCGCCGGCCTCCGTGCCGGGTGGCCCGGCGGCTGGCCCGCCCGCCTCGCCCCCCGGCACCGCGCCAGAACCAATCCCGCTCGCGGGCGGGCCGCCCGCAGGCACCCCGGCCTCAGGCGGCGCACCTGAATGCTCTTCTTCCTCGAACGATTGACCGGCGACATCCCGTCCGCCGCTGGCATGCAGTCCCGCGGGCCGCAACGTTATCTCCACCCGGCACGTCGGGCTGGCGATCCAGTCCGCGGTGCCGTGCGCCTTGCGCCGGACCCGGACGATGTCCTCGCCGGCCTCGACCCGGCCCGCGACGAGGATGAGCCGCGCCGGGCTGAGCCCGGCCTGCTCCGCCCGCACGATGACCCGGTCCAGGAGGCGGGCCACCGGCTCACAGGTCCGCCCCGGGCCGAACCGCAGCCGGGCCTGGGCCTGGACTGTGTCCAGGCCCAGGACGGCCCGCAGCGCCATCTGCCCGTCCGGCTCGGCCAGGCGGACCTGCTCCTCGTCCACCCGCAGCTCGGCGGTCAGCGTCCCTGGCTCGCTCACCGGCCGATATCCACCCAGATCATGCCGTCGTCAGCCACCCTGCAGCCGAAGACGGTCAGGCGGGCGTTGTCCGGGTTGATGCCGCAGCCGGTGTCCGCGTCGAATTCCCATAGATGCCGGGCGCAGATCAGCGTCTCGCCGTCGAAGTCACCCTCGTCCAGCGGGCCGGCCTGGTGCGGGCAGGTGTTGGCGTAGGCGCGGACCCGCCCGCCGACGTTGATGAGCAGCAGATTCTCGCCCTCGACGGTCACGGAGGTCATGTCGCCCTCCCACAGCTCGTCGAGGTTGATCGTCTCGCGCCACTGCGCAGCCTGGTTGATCCGTGCAGCCTGGTTGATCTGCGCGGTCTGCTCGGTCTGGGCGCCCTCCACGGTCAGGCCGTCCCCGCCGCCGTCCCGGCGGCCGGGTCGAGCAGCGAGGCCAGGAAGCCCTCCCGGGCTGCCCGGGCGTGTGCCGCGACCTCGCTGGCGCTGGTTCCCTGCTCGGGCAGCGACTCCAGGAACTCCCCCAGGCCATGCGCGGCGTCATCAGCGAGCCCCGACCAGCGAGTGATCCACCGGCTCAGCACGTCCCGGTTCCCGGGCTGCTGATCGACCGCGAACTCCGCCAGCCGGTGACTCCATCGGCCGCGCCGCTGGGCGTCGGCGTTCAGGAACGATGTGAGCAGCCAGGTGAGATCGTCGCCGTTGGCCTTGGCCACCGCGCCGAGCTGGGTGAGTAGCACGTCGTCCAGGGTCGGGCCCAGGACCAGGTTCAGCGCGGTGAACGCTTCACCCCAGTCGTAGCTGGCCAGCGCGTACTCGACGGCCTTGCGGGCGGGCTGCCAGCCGGGGTGCCCCTCCCACAGCGACCGTTCCGCGGAGCCGATGCCCGAGTCCGGCCTGGCGATCTGCAGCTCCCGGGTGCGGTAGGCGATCGTGGTCACCCGGCGGAGGAAATCGGCCGTCGAGAAGCCCGCGGCGTTGGTGATGTAGGAACTGGGGGCCATGTAGCCGACGTAGGCCTCAACCTGCTGGAAGCCGTGGCACAGGTAGCGCGACGGGGTGAGCAGGTGGGCCAGCAGCGCGACCGACCCTGCCGAGAGCGCGCTGTCCGAGCCCGCGTCGGCGTGCGCCTGGAGCACGCCCTGAACGCTGGCCTCGGCGTCGGATTGCAGGCCGACGTAGGCCTTGTAGGTGAGCGCATCGGGGTCCCGGTACCCGTCCCAGTCGGCGGCCTGCAACGGCGAGTTGTCCCGGTAGGTGAGGAACCACAGGTTGGGCGCGGAGGAAGGGTTCTGCTCGAACGCTGCGGCCCGGCCGGTGCGCAGCGTCCAGTTCTGCTTGTGCGTGACGATCTCGTATTCGCTGGGCATCTTGCGCACGTCACCGAACGCGCTGAACGTGCGGCGCGGCCGTGGCTTGCGCGCCGGGGTCTCGGTCATGCCGGCACCTCCTTGTCGCTCCGGCGCGCCGCGGTCCTCGCCCGGCCGAAGCTCTCCCACGTGATGGCCTCACTGCTGGTGATGGCCCGGCCGCTGAAGGCGGACATCATCGAGCCGAACGATGCGATCTCGAAGTCGGCGCCCAGGTACCGGCGCAGCGTCTGCTCGGTCACCGTGATCCGGTCCTCGCCCTGCACCCGGACGTATGCGCCCCGGTCGATGACCTCGATGTCGGTGTCCGGGTTGTCGTCCTCGATGGCCGCGATGACCTGCTCGACCTCATCCCCCATCCGCAGGATGGGGCCCACCGGGTTCTTCATGACCCCTCCGGGATGTCGTACTCGACCGCGACGTGATCCAGCGGCTGGATGCCCGCGGCGGCGACGGTCATATCGGGCGGCAGGCGCCTGCCGTGGTAGATCACGACCTTGTCGTAGGGCAGCGCACGGACCCGCCTGCCTTCCACATGGTGCGCGACCGCCGCGGCGACCTCGCGCATGGTGTTGGCCGTGGTGACCGGCACCAGGATCTGCACGAAGTCGGTGGCGAAAATAGCGTTCAGCGGAACCAGCTGCGGAGCCTGGTCTTCGACGCCCAGCTCCTGGGTCATGACTGGGCTCCCAGCGCGATGCCGTCCACCGGGCGTCCGACGTAGTCCTTGGTCCAGGCCTCGTAGTCTGGATCGTCACCCATCGCATCGGGTGTCATGCCCATGTAGCCGAGGATGCCGCCAACGTCCATGGGCTGGATCTGCCCGGCCAGGAACCGGTCGACCAGCGTCTCGTGGTTGACGTTGTCCCGGTCCTTCCAGAAGATCTGCCGGCACGCGTTGGTGCAGAAGTGGAAGGTCTTGCCGTCGTAGCGCAGCGACCAGTCCCGGACCCGCCAGGTCCCGTCGCGGGACTGGGTGGCGTTGCAGCAGGGCAGGTGGCAGGTCATGCACAGCCAGGGCAGCGTCTCCGGCAGCGTGGCTTCCACGTTGTTGGCGTTGACGTTGTCGATCAGCACGTCCCACTTGTCGCCGTAGACCTTCTCCCAGTTCGGGTACTTCTCGGCCAGCCAGGCACGCTCGTCCTGGCTGACGCCGGCCTTCGGCCGCCACCACAGCGTGGGCCGCCAGTACCACAGGCCCATCTGCAGCCCGTGGTGCCAGATGTCCAGGCCCCGCATGAACTCGTCCCAGAACCACGGCTTGCGGAGCCCGTAGTCCTCGATCGTGCGGACGAACTGGTCGATGACCCACTCCTCCATGAACTCCCGGTAGGACTGCTTCCGGTGCTCCAGCGGGGTGTAGTAGTCCATGGCGGGGCCCGTCAGCGCCGCGAACGCGCGGGCCGATCCCCAGAAGGCCTTGTCCACCACCCACTGCGCCCGGACCGGGTCGTGCTCGACCAGGATCTCCAGCGTCGGGCCGCCCTGCTGCGAGTGCCGCGCCTCGTCGGTCTGGATGGAGGAGATCATGTTGGCGAAGTTGACGTCGCCGGACTCCAGGGCATCCGAGGCCAGGGCCACGAACTGCAGGTTGGTGAACCCGGTCTCGAACGTGAACGGCAGCTCGATGGCCATGTCGACCACGTTGGGCGCGATCATCATGTTGTCGAACAGGTTGCGCAGCGAGATCAGCACCCAGTCGTTGGTGTGGAACGCCTTCTGCGTCCAGTCGTACTGGGCGTCCTTGCCGACGAACTCGTGCCCGAAGAACGTGGTGATCTGGGCGTGCCGGAGTTCATCCAGCTGCCCGAACGTGGCCATGTTCCGCCAGGCCCCGTTCAGCCCGAACCGGGCCATCTTCAGCTCGGCCAGCACGGCCGCGTATTCGACCAGGGCCACCCCGCCGAAGTGCATTTTCGTGGCGGATTTCCAGCCTTCGTCGAGATGCTCGAACGTCGACGAACGTTGCAGCGCCGCCTTGACCGCATAGGCCGAGGCTTCCTTGTCCCGCTGTACCGCCACGTATTCGGGGTAGCTGACCTTGTAGTCCTCTTCCCACGCCGACCACGCCTCGCGCGGCACCTTGCCGGTGCCGCTGTGCCACTCGGGGAAGACCGCTTCATAGTCCACGTAGCTGTAGGTCCAGTCCACGTCGCGGACGAAGCCCTGCCATTCCTCGCGCTTGAGCAGTGCCATGGTTCAGGTCCCCTTCGTCAGTCGACTTCCTCGTGACCGAGCTGCTGGCTGATGCCGGCGTCGTTCCAGTAGCCGGTCATGCTGTCGATGAGCAGGTCCGGCCCAACGTGAAACACGAACAGGTGCGGCTCGCAGTAGTGCCGGCCGGCTGGCCTGATCAGGCCCCAGGCCAGCTGTTGGGTGCCCTCGATGTCCACCTCGGCCACCACGTCACCGTCGTCGTTCGCGGTCACGGTGTGCACGGTGTTAGTCAGGTCCGGGAACGCGGTGACTAGCCCGGTCCACAGCGGCTTGCCGATCGTCCCGACCTTGCCGTCGCCGCGCAGCACCCGCTGCTTGCCCCAGACCTCGACCGGCACGTACGAGAGGCTGGCGTTGATCGAGCACAGATCGGCCATCCCGTTGATGTCGTGCGCCCGGTAGCGGTCGAAGAACTCGGTGACGACCCCGGCCGCTGACTCAGCGGTACGGGCTGCTGCTGGTGCTGTGGTCATCGTCTTCCTCCTCAGGCGATGGCGATCGCGTCGAAGCGCTTGACCGCCAGCCGCCGGTACAGCTGCTGCTGGCACCAGTAGGCGGCCACGCCGGTGATCACGTCTCCGGTCACGGCGAACCGCCACGCCTGGTCGATGTCGAGGTGCTTTTCCTGGTTGATGGCGCCCGCGTAGTCCGCGGCCTGGGTGCCCTCCACCTTGATCAGGGCGGTGACCACGTCGCCCGTGGTGATGATCCGGCCGGAGGTCACCAGCAGGTCGGGGAAGGCGCGGACCAGGTCGTCCAGCATGGCCCGGAGTGCGTCGCGGCCAGCCGCGACGACTTCGAGCGGATGGATGGTGACCACCGCCCGCGGGTCCACGACGGCGAGCGCGGCGGTCACGTCACGGCGGCCGAGGGCGTCCAGGAAGGCCTGCACCGTCGCGGCCGGTCCTGGGGTCTTGGTGGTGCTGCTGGCCTGGGTGGAACCGGGCACGGTCTCGGTCTGACTGCTGGTCATGAGGGACACTCCTCGATGCTCAGGCGGCGGCGCGGGCCGGGGCCCGCAGGACCTTGATGACCGCGTCCGCGGTCGCCTCGGTCGATCCCGGGTTCTGCCCGGTGATGAGGTTGCGGTCCGCGACCACGTGCGAGATCCACGCGGCGGGGCCGTCGTCGAATACGGCGCCCGCGTTCTTCAGCGCGGTGTCCAGGAACCAGGACATCCCGAGCAGCCCGGCCTCGGTCTGGATTTCCTCCTCGTCGGTGAAGCAGGTCAGCCGGTAGCCGTCGAACAGCCACAGCCCGTCGGCGCGTTCCGGCGCGGACAGCAGCAGGGCCGGGCCGTGACACAGCGCCGCGATCGGCGCGGACTTGCTGTGCAGCTCGACGAGCAGCCGCCCGACGTCCGGGTTGTCGGATAGGTCGACCATGGGGCCGTGGCCGCCCGGTGCGAACACCGCGCCGAACCCGGCCAGATCCTCATCGCTCAGTGAGGACAGCGCGACCGGGTGCTGGAAGCCCGGGATCGCCTGCAGCGCGGCCAGCCGGTCCGCGGCCAGCCGCTCGCTGTCGGCGCGCTGGGCGTCTACCTCCGCCTGGATCTCCCCGTGGGTCAGCCCGTGCGATCCGTCCTCGGCCAGCACGTCGGCGAACTGCCGGTCCTGCCGCCAGGCCTGCCTGGCGGCCGCGCTGACGATCTTGTGAGCCTGCGCGGGGCTGTAACTGCGAGCCTCGAGTTGGACCGCGACCCGCCGGGCGGCGGCCAGTCCCAGCTCGGTGTTCTGGTGCAGGGTGATGCGGATGTCGTCCACGTCGTGGGCGAACGTGCGGACCACCGAGGCCAGGTAGTCCTTGTCCTCTTCCGGATAGTGGAAGAACCACGACAGGCCGTACGGGTCCGCGTAGGGCGGCTGGCCGTCCGGGGTGATCACGGTCACGTCGAGGCCAGCCGCGACGAAGCGCTGGTAAGGCTTGAGCGCCTCCTCAGCAAAATAGCCGGTCGGGTGCGTGCTCCCGTCCGCGAGCGTCATCTCGCGGGCACTGGTCACTAGGTACGCAATCCGGGTCATCGGCTACCTCCACGGCGAGGGCGTCGTCCTGGGCGAGTGTCCTGTGGCTTAGGTCACGTTCTGGTGACTCTGCCATCACCGCGCCGGGACAGCCATGCCCTGGCATAGCGATTTTCTGCTGACCTCTTGCCCATTCCGCCATGCAGCCCCGGTAGCGCATGCTGGTGCAAAGCGGCGCAAGGAGGCATCGCGATGAGTTCTGGGCAGCTTGACCGGCCGGTGACATCAGGCGACCTGATCGCCGAGCTCGCCGCCCGCGCCCCCGCGGTGGGGGCTAATGCCGGGGCCTGGCCGGGCCTGACGATCTACCGTTTCACCGCGCCGACGGGCCCGAGCTGGGAGGAGATCCAGTCCCTGTCGCTGTGCATCGTGGCGCAGGGCCGCAAGGCGGTCACCGTGGCGGGCGAGACCTACCTTTATGACGCGTTCCACTACCTGGTACTGAGCAGTCACCTGCACTTCCAGGCCCAGATCCTGGAGGCCTCGCCGACCCGGCCGTTCCTGTCGTTTGTCCTGCAGATCGAGCCGGCGCTGGTCCGCCGGGTGTCCAGCGACATGCTGGAGCGCCGCACCACCGCCTTCCGGTCCCGCCTCGGCGAGGCTCAGGCCCCCGAGCGCCCGGCCCTGGTGTCCGCCCTGGACCAGGAGCTGCTCGGGGCGGTGCTGCGGTTCCTGCGCGCGGTGGGCACGGATGCCGACCGGCGGGTGCTGGCCCCCCTGTACCTGCAGGAGATGGTCTACCGGGTGCTCCAGCGCGAGCAGTTCGCCCGGCTGCTAGCGATAGCCGCGGCCGAGGCGGCCACGAACCCGGTGTCCGCGGTGCTCGACTACGTGCGGGCCCATCTGTCCGAGCCGCTGACCGTGGCGGACATGGCCGAGCAGGTCAGCCTCAGTCCCTCGGCGTTCGCCCACCTGTTCCGGGACGTCACCGGGCGGTCGCCGTACCAGTTCCTGAAGGAGATGCGCCTGGACCAGGCCCGGGAGCTGCTGATAGACGGGAATCTGGCCGTGGCCCGGGTCTCCAAGGAGGTGGGCTACGCCAGCGTCTCGCACTTCATCAGCGAGTTCCGCGGGCGATTCGGCGTCACTCCCCGCGCTTACTGCGACATGAACGCGATGAACCGCGAACTGGGCAGCCGGCGGTAACCGGCCTCCCCGCCCCCTTCTCCGGCGGGCGGCTTGACCTTGACCCTGCGTCAGGGTTGGACCATCGACGCATGCAGAACCTGACAGTAGACCCGGCCAGCACGGCGACCCGGTCAGCGGTCGCGGTCCGGAGCCTCCGCAAGTCCTTCGGCCGGCAGCTGGTGCTCGACGGCATCGACCTGGACGTGGCCGAAGGCACAGTGTTTGCCCTGCTGGGCCCCAACGGCTCGGGCAAGACGACGACGATCGGGATCCTGGCCACCCTGCTCGCCGCCGACGGCGGGACCGTCCGGGTAGCCGGCCACGACCTGGCCACCGAGCCCGACCTGGTCCGCGCGGCGATCGGGGTCACCGGCCAGTTCTCCGCGGTGGACGAGCTGCTCACCGGGCAGGAGAACCTGATCCTCATGGCCGACCTGCACCACCTTGGCCGGGCCGAAGGCCGGCGGCGGGCCGCGGGACTGCTCGAGCGTTTCGAGCTGACCGGGGCGGCCGGGAAGATGGCCGCGACCTACTCAGGCGGCATGCGGCGACGGCTCGACCTGGCCATGACCCTCGTCGGCGACCCGCGCATCATCTTCCTGGACGAGCCGACTACCGGCCTCGACCCGCGCAGCCGCCGCACCATGTGGGAGATCGTCCGTGAGCTGGTTGCCCGCGGCGTGACCATCCTGCTGACCACGCAGGACCTGGACGAGGCCGATGAGCTGGCCGACCGGATCGGGGTCCTGGACCACGGCCGGATGGTCGCCGACGGGACGGCAGCCGAGCTCAAGCGCCAGATCCCCGGCGGCCGCATCGACCTGCGCTTCACCGACGCCGCCGCGCTGGACTCCGCCGCCGCGCTGCTCGACGGGGCGTCACGGGACGAGGCCGGCCTGATCCTGCAGGTCCCCTACGACGGCCGGGCCCGGTCGCTCAAGGACCTGCTCGACCGGCTCGACCGGCTCGCCGTCCCTGAGCCGGCCCTGTCGGTGCATACCCCCGACCTCGACGATGTGTTCTTCGCCCTCACCGGCCAGCCCCGCACCGAACAGGACGGCCCCCGATGACTGCCCTCTCCCTGGCCGCCCGCGACTCGGCCACGATGCTCCGGCGGGACGTGCGGCATGCGCTGCGCTTCCCGATGATGACGGTCAGCGGCATCACCGTGCCGGTCGTCCTGCTGCTGCTGTTCGTGGGCGTCTTCGGGCACGCCCTGTCCGCGGGTCTAGGTACCCCGCTGGGCGCCAGCTACGTCGACTTCCTCGCGCCCGGCATCCTGGTCATGACCGCCGGCTTCGCGGCCGAGGCGACCGCGGTGAACGTCTGCACCGACATGCACACCGGCATCATCCCCCGGTTCCGCACGATGGCCATCTCCCGCGGGTCGGTGCTGACCGGCCAGGTGACCGGAAGCCTGATCCGGACCATGATCAGCGGGGTCCTGGTCATCGCGGTCGCGCTGCTGCTCGGCTTCCGGCCGTCGGCCGGGCCGGTGGCCTGGATCGCGGCGGCCGGAATGTTCGCCCTGCTCACCACCGCGCTCACCTGGCTCACGGTGGCATTCGGGCTGCTGGCCAAGACACCCGCCGGGGCGAACAGCCTGGCGCTGATCCCCGCGTTCCTGCCCTTCCTGAGCAGCGCGTTCATCCCGGCTAGCTCGATGTCCGGCGGGGTGCGCTGGTTCGCCGAGCACGAGCCGTTCACGCCTATCACCAACACGCTGCGCGGGCTGCTGACCGGCACCCCGATCGGCAGCAGCGCGATCCTGGCCATCGCCTGGTGCGCGGGCATCACACTGGGCGGGTACGTCTGGGCCCGGGCGCTGTACAACCGCGGAGGCTAGCGATGCTCACCATCGGCCAGCTGGCCGACTACACCGGGGTGACGGTACGCGCCATCCGGCACTACCACCAGCGCGGCCTGCTCGCCGAGCCCGCCCGGGATGCCTCCGGGTACCGGCGCTACGACGGGCGCGACGTGGTCGAGCTGATCCGGATCAAGACCCTGGCCGAGGCGGGCGTGCCGCTGGCCCGCATCCAGGAACTCCTCGACGCCGAGCCCGCGGAGTTCAGCGGGGCCGCCCGCCAGATCGACGAGGCACTGAAGCAGAAGATCCGCGAGCTCACCCAGCACCGGCGCAAGATCGCCGAGCTTACCGGGGGTGAGCGGCTGTTCCTGCCCGCTGAGATCGTGGACATCCTCGGCGAACTCCGTCGCATGGGCGTCAGCGAGCGGACGGTGCAGATCGAACGGGACGCCTGGATCCTGATGGTCGCGCTCTCCCCCGAACTGATCCCGGAATGGGTGAGCACCAAGCGGGGCGCCCTGGACGATCCGGAGTTCCGCCGGATCTATGTCCTGGGCGACCAGGCCTACGACTGGGATCCGTCCGACCCGCGACTCGCGGAACTGGCCGACGCGATGGCGGCCTGGGCCGCCAGCAGCCGCCCGGACACCTCCCCCGGCGAGACACCCGCCAGCCTGGCTGCCGCCGCCCTGATGATCTCGCACATCGTCGGCTCCTCGCCGTCCTGGGAGCGGATGAACGAACTCGCCGCGAAACGGCTCAGGGCCCTGAAAGACCCGCAGCGCCCGCCGGATTCCCCTTAGGTTAGCCGCGTGGGCGAGGACGGGCGGGACGGGAGCGCGGAAGCCGGGGAGATCGCCATCCGCGGCCCGCGGCTCCTGCTCCGCGCGCTCCGGGCGGATGAGATCGACGCGGAATGGCAGGCCATGGTCGATGCCGATCCCATGGTCATCGCCGAACTGCCCGATGAGGCAGCCTTCCGGGCCCGGCTCCGGCGCTCGGGCCGCTTGGAGGATGGCCACCTCGACCTGGCCATCGACCTGGATGACACGCTGATCGGGCGCATCCAGACGTTCGTCCCCCCGGGCCGCCCGCTGCCCCCAGGGACCTTCGATCTGGGCATCGGCCTGCGCGAGGACGCCCGGGGCCAGGGCCACGGGCGCGAGGCGCTGCGGCTCTTCAGCGGCTGGCTGTTCGAGCATGCGGCGGCCCAGGTCATCGAGGGCGCTACCGATCCCGCGAACATTGCCATGCGCCGGGCCTTCCAGCGGGCCGGCTGGGCCGAGGCCGGAACGGTCACCGAGCTAGGCCGGGAATGGGCCCTCTACCAGATCACCCGGAACGACTGGGCGCGCTGCTAGGGATCGGTCGACTAGCGGGGGGCGGGCGGCTGCTTGAAGTACGCGGCGGAGTCCTTGCTGAACAGCAATATGATCGCGCCGAGCCCGACGAGCCAGACCAGGACGCTGACGATCAGGGAGCCAACGGCATGAACCCGGGCGAACGAGATGAGCAGGTCCAGGGTGTTGATGCCGAAGAACACTGCGGCGACGATCCTGGCCCAGTTGCGGCCCCGGAGGTTGGCCCAGGCCATCCATAGCCACAGGCCCACCGCGATCAGTCCCCCGATGATCGAGGTGATCACCGCGGCCACCTCGGCGGTGTGCCGCTGCGTGGCGGTGTAGTGCGGGTAGTGCGACAGGATGTTGCCCTTGAGGCTACCGATGGTCACCAGGGTGACGATGACCACGATCGCGCTGAGCGCGGCGCCCGCGTACATGAGCCGCACCGCGTTGCGGACCGAAGACGGTGGCTCAGCGCGGGCGGACGGCTCCGGCATCCCCGGCGAGGACGGGTAGGGCTCGTACATCGCTACTCCCCGTGGGCAGGTGCCAGCCAGCAAGCGGACTGCTCCCCCGATGAGCTGCGACCGGCCAGCCAGGCCGCACGACTAAGTCCTGAGGCCAGGTTACTCCGCCCGGATACAGCTATTTAGCCTGTTTTGTCTTGCCCGGCCAGGGCCTGCGCCAGCATTTCCTCGATGTGCTCCAGCCGCCGGCTCAGGTCGGTCTTTTCCAGGTCAGCCTGTTCCTCGACGAAGTAACTCGCCACCGTGGCGGTCACCGCCCCGATCAGCCCGATGCCGACCAGCATGATCACCACGGCCACGCACCGGCCGCCGGTGGTGACGGGATAGTTGTGGCCGTATCCGACCGAGGTCACGGTGACGATGGCCCACCAGAGCGATTCCCCGAAGTTGTGGATGTTCGTTCCGTGCGCGTGCTGCTCGAAGATCAGGTCCACGCCTGACCCGACCACCACGATCGCGGTCACGGCCATCAGGACGAAATGCAGGCCACGATGGGTGAGGATGCCCCGGACGCGCCTGAGCGCGTTGACGAGGACGACGCCGGCCCGGGCCAGGCTGAACAGGCGCAGCAGGCGGAGGGCCCGCAGCGGCCGCAGCACAGCGCCCAGATCACCAGGTCGGCGACGTTGAACGCGCGGACGACACCAGCCGGGAGGTGCATCACGAGCGGGAGGACCAGGAGGGGCAGCCACAGCACGGCGAGCAGGGTCAGTGGCAGGTTGGTGGCGGCCGAGAAGCGGTCATACGCCTCCTGCGACCGGGCGAGAGCGGGCAGCTGCATGAACGCCACTCCGCCCCCATCTTGCTCCCCGTAATAATCAGGCCACCCTAAGTGTTTCCCTCTTCCTGGCCTGCTACCCCGGTGAACCGGGCACTGGGCTCGCCCTGCAGGTGCCCGGGCGGGAGCTTCCGGCCGCACACGAGGAGCGCGAGATCCTGGGCTGAGCCGGACACTGGCGTTCCGGACCCGAGCGACCACTCCAGGTCGTCGGCCCGCAATTCGATTCCGTCAAGGTCGGTACCGAAGAACCGGACTGACTTCGCGGCGGTGATACCGGCCAGGACGATACGCAGTCGGTCCGGGGGTACCCGGCGGCCCAGGCCGAGGGCCACCGTGATGTCCAGCCCGTGAATCACATCGTGGGTCAGCGCTCCCTGGTAGCCGCCGCCGGGTGGCTTCCAGGGGTTCCCTTCATTACCCCGCAGGGCCGAGGCGAGTTCGCCGGGCGGAGCGGCCCCGTCCCGGCGGGCACAGCGGTCGGCCATCCGGTTGAAGTTCCCGCGCGACCTGATCATCTCGAACGCGAACCGCGGCAGCGGGTAGCGGAACGGCATCGTGATGTGCGCCACGACTTCGCGGACCCGCCACCCAGCGCAGAGCGTCGGGGAGTCCCAGGACTCTGGCGGCAGGGCGGCCAGGACCTCGGCCAGTTCCCGGCGTTCGGCCGCGATCGACCCGGTGATGTCCGCGTCCTGCGCCTTGGCGGCCGTCATCGCCGTTCCCCTGGGCTGGCGGCGCGGCGGCCGATTCCGGGGGCACCGGCACCGGAGCGGCCCGTACGGGTCGCGAGGTATCCGGCGAAGCGGTCCAGCGAGGTGAGGAAACCGGCCTGGGCCTCCGGGGACCGGACTGGCTCGGGCACCCGGACCTGGCGGATCTCGACTCCGGTGCGGCTGCCGTCGAGGTCAGTGAAGGTCACGGTCACCGTCATCCCGGAGTGGGCCTCCGTCCACACGAGCCGTTCCGGCTCCACCACCTCGTCGTACACAGCCTGCGTGGGGTAGCGGCTCCCGTCGGCGTCGTTGATCATGACGGTCTCGAACGCTCCGCCCGGGCGCGCGTCCACTGTGATGTGCTCGATCGGGGCGCTGGTCCCGGCCGGGCCCCAGAAGTGGGTGAGGTGCTCCGGCTGGGTCATGCACTGGAACACGAGCTCGCGGGGGGCCTCGAAGACCCGGGTGAAGACGAGTTCAGCCGCGGCTGCCGTAGGGTCGCTCACTAGTCTCTCCTTTGCTGGGCTGTCCGCCCGGGATCGTCTCGCTGGAGATCGCGCAGGTGGGCGTCGAGCTTGTCGAACCGCTCCGCCCAGATCCGGTGGTTGTCCTCGATCCAGGCGGCGGCCGAATCGAGCGTCCCGGCCTCGAGATGGCAGGGCCGGAACTGGGCGCGCCGGGTCCGCGAGATGAGCCCGCAGCGTTCGAGCACCTTGAGGTGCTTGGAGATCCCGGGCAGCGTCAGGTCGAAAGGCTCGGCAAGCTCGGTCACCGTGGCGTCACCCCGCGCGAGCCGGGCCACGATGGCCCGGCGGGTCGGATCCGCCAGGGCCGTGAAGGTGGCATCGAGCTGATCCTGTGCCACTGCCATCTTGTCCTCCCGCGAACCGGTGATCCTGGTGTTATTTGACCACCAAGTTAATTAACCGTCAAGCTAACTACCGAGGTGAGCGTACTCGGCTGAGCGGACTGCCCCAAGCTCAGCGGAGGTCGGTGCCGCGCCTCGGCGGGTGCCAGATCCGGACGGTCAGCGTGGCCGCCCGGCGGACTTTCGTGCCGGGCGGCGGCGACTGGCCCACCACGAGTCCCTCCACGGCCAGCGGCCGGGCGGTGAGCTGGACCGTTTCCAGATGCAGCAGCATGCCCCGCCTCATGGCGCCAGATCCTCGGACTCGATCCGCCAGGACCTGGTCACGGCGCCTGGTGCGTGAGTATTTTGCGCAGATAAGTGGCTGATTCCGCGTAGCCCAGGGCCAGGTAGAAGGGGGCGGCCCGGCGGGTGGCCAGCGCGACCAGCACGCAGTCCCGCGCCGCGGCCCAGGACTCGAATGCGCTCATCAGGGCCCGGCCCAGGCCACGCCCGCGGTACTGCTGGGTGACCACGATCTCCTCGACCCAGCGCACCGGCCCGTTCGCGTAGAACGTGAGATGCCGGAAACCGAGCACATAGCCCAGGCAGTCATCGCCCTCCGCGGCGACCAGGAGGCAGGCGTCCGCCGAGGCGAGCAGGGCTGGGTAGCTCAGGTCGAACTGCTCTCTCGAGAACGCGAACGACTGCGCCAGCTCCGCCGCGAGGCTGGCGACCGCGCCGACGTCAGCCCCGAGCGCACTCCTGACCCGGGCCCGTGAACCGTCCACGTGCACATGATCCCCGGTGCCTGGTTGTTACGGTGCCGTCATGGCTATCTCGTTCAACGCGGCGACGCTGGGACTGCTGGATGGGCGGAACTACGCCGTCCTGGCCACGATCAATCCCGACGGCAGCCCGCACACCTCCGCGATGTGGATCGGCCGCGACGGGGACGACCTGCTGTTCTCCACCGTGGAAGGACGCGTGAAGCACCGCAACATGCTGCGCGACCCGCGCGTCAGCGTCACCGTGTGGGACTCCGCGGATCCGGAAATCTCTGTGGATCTCCGTGGCCGGGTGTCGATGACGCCCGATCCCGAGCGGCTGCTGCACATCCAGCTGTCCCATAAGTACGACGCCGATCCGGGCGAGGACCGTCCTGGCGCACATCGTGTGATCGTGCGGATGGCCGTGGAGAAGGTGGCCGGGCATGCCGCATAGCCCGTGATCACCTGCGAGTGGCGCGGGCCATTCACCAGCACCGAGGTCAGCGCGCTGCACGAGGAGGCTTTCGGTGGCCAGGGCGACAGCGGCGGCGTGGGTGACCGGGGCGCCGGCACCCGGGACTGGCGGGCCCAGGTGGAACGGCACAGCCTGGGCTGGGTCTGCGCCCGGGACGGCACTGATCTCGCCGGGTTCGTGAACGTGGCCTGGGATGGCGGCGTCCACGCTTTCATCCTCGACACCCTCGCCGCGGCCGGGATGCGGCGGCAGGGCATCGGCACCGGGCTGGTGGCCGTCGCGGTCCGGGAAACGCGCCGGGCGCGCTGCGAGTGGCTGCACGTCGACTTCGAGGAGCACCTGCGGCCGTTCTACCTCACCGGCTGCGGGTTCGCGCCCTCCAGCGCCGGGCTCATCGCCCTGTGAACCACGTCGGGATCCGAGTCCCGTGACCAGTGGTGTTGATGGGGCAGATGATGCTACATCCTGGTGATTGCCCTTGATGATCATGACTTTGGTGTCGTTCTGACGACACCAAAGTCATGATCACGACACGGGACGCGGAGAGGGCCGGAAGCTGGCCCGGCCGGCCCGGAGCCTGGGGCCGGCCCGCCGCGGCAGCCGTGGCGGCCGCCCGCGAAAGGTGGCGCAGGGCGCGCGCGGAGGGGGTGCCCGGGTCCGCGGTCATGAAGACCACCTGCTGGTCATCGTCCGGGACGGCGAGCACGTCACAGTTGATGCGCACCGGCCCAACCTCGGGATGGTCGAAGGTCTTCACCCGGTGGCCAGCCGCACGCACCGGGTTGGTGTCCCACACCTGAACGAACTCCTCGCTACCGGCCCGCAAGTCGGCCAGCAGCCGGGCGAGCCCCTCGTCACGCGGATAACGGTCCGCGGCGCTGCGCAGCCGAGCCACCGCGATGTGGCTGAACTCCTCGGACCCGGAGCTGCGCCGGAGGCCGGGCTGCAGGAAACGCCGCCGGGCCAGGTTGGGCTCTTCCCTGAGGTTGCCCAGCATGGCCTCGGCGAGCGGGTTCCAGGCGATCACGTCGTAGCTGGCGTCGGTGACGATGGCCCCTGCTCCCGGGATCCGGCGCAGCAGGCTGGCCACGTACGGGCGGACCTGGCGCGTCGGCCCGGGCGGCGGCGCCGGGCTCGTCTCAGCCAGCCGGAAGAGATGGATCCGCTCGGCCGGGGTGAGCCGGAGCGCCTCCGCGAGGGCGTCCAGGATCCTCGGCGACGGGTGCGGGCCGCGGGCCTGCTCGAGCCGGGCGTAGTACTCCACGGACATGCTGGCCAGGCGGGCGACCTCCTCGCGGCGCAGCCCGGGCGTGCGCCGTCGCGGGCCTGCGGGCAACCCGGCGTCAGCGGGGCTGAGATCCTCGCGCCGGTCGCGCAGGAAACGGGCCAGTTCCTGTCTCGCCATTCGCTACCTCCCACCCAGGTATCGCCCGACCCAGGTATTGGTTGTGCCTGGATCACCCTGCCCGCCAGCGGGCAGAGTCGACACCATGAACAATTCCACCGCACTCGTCACCGGCGCCAACAAGGGCATCGGCAAGCAGATCGCGCGCCAGCTGGCGGACGCGGGCCTCACCGTCTACGTTGGCTCCCGCGACGCCGGCCGGGGACAGCAGGCCGTAGACGAGATCGGCGGCGGCGCCCGCCTCCTGGTCCTCGATGTCACCGAGCCCAAAAGCATCGCCGACGCCGCCCAGCAGGTCGACGACCTGGACATCCTGGTCAACAACGCCGGCATCATGGTCGATGGCAGCACCGCGCCCGAGGCGGACGTCGAGAGCTTCCGCCGCACGTACGAAACGAACGTGTTCGCCGTTCTCGCAGTCACGAACGCCTTCCTGCCGGCGCTGCGGCGGTCCGCGCACCCCCGGATCGTGAACATCTCCAGCGGGACCGGCTCGCTGGCCTGGAGCACCGGCCCGAACGCCCAGTTCCGGTCCTCGGCGTCCGCGGCGGGCAGCGGCGCCGCGTACCGCTCGTCGAAGACGGCGCTGAACGCGCTGACGGTGTTCTACGCCCAGGCGCTGGCCGCCGGCGGCTTCCGGGTCAACGCGCTCGCGCCGGGACTGCGGGCCACCGACCTGAACGAGCGCGCCGCCGCCAGTGACGGCGACCCGGCCGAGGCAGCTGAGGGTGCTGTCCGGCTGGCCATGTTCCCGGACGACGGCCCCACCGGCGAGTTCTTCTCCTGGGATGGCTCCCCCGTGCCCTGGTAAGCCCCCATCCATAATGAGGCTGTGCCGCGACTCGTCACCCCCGCCGTTGCGCCCGGTTCCCTCGCGCGGTTGCGCCAGCCCGTACTGGAACAGGACGGCTTCGCGCTTCGGCCCTGGCGGGGGTCCGACGCGCCGGCTGTGGCCGAGGCCTACTCCGACCCCGGCATCCAGCGCTGGCACAACCGGTCGATGAACGGGCCGGAAGCACAGGCCTGGGTGGACTCGTGGCCAGGGCGGTGGGCTGAGGAGAGCGGCGCCGGCTGGGCCGTCGACGGTCCCTCCGGCCTCCTCGGGCAGATCAGCCTGCGCCAGCTGGACCTGGCCGAGGGCCTCGCGGAAGTGTCCTACTGGGTGGTGCCCGCCGGCCGTGGGCACCGGGTGGCACCCCGGGCCCTGTGCGCGCTGAGCGGGTGGCTGTTCGACCATCTCCATTTGCACCGGGTCGAGCTGGCCCACTCGACGATGAACCCCGCCTCCTGCCGGGTCGCGGAGCACGCCGGCTACCCGCTCGAGGGGACCAAGCGAGGCGAGTCACTGCACCGCGACGGCTGGCACGACATGCACCTGCACGCCTGCCTGGCCGGCGACCCACGACCGCCGTGACTGGCATGATGCCGGGAGGCGGCGGAGGGGTGAGCACATGGACGCGACGTTCGAGCATGAGGTCAACGTCCGGTGGCGCGACGTGGACGCGCTGGGCCACGTCAATCATGCGGTGTTCCTGACCTACCTCGAGGAGGGCCGGGACGCCTTCTTCGTGCACACCTTCGGCGGCGAGCCGGACTACGTGGTGGCCCGGGTCGAAGTGGACCTGCGCGCGGAGGTCCGCTACCCCGAGCGGCGGGTGACGGTACGGCTCGGCGTGGAACGGCTGGGCACCACCAGCCTGACCACCCGCGAGACGATCCTCACACCAGGTGGGGAGGTCGCCGCCGAGGCCCGCGTGGTCACCGTCCGCTGGGACCGGAAGGCACGCAAGCCCGTCCCGTTCAGCGAGACCGAACGCGCCCGGCTGACCGCCGCCATATTCAGATGATCACCCGCCCAGCCGTGCCTCCCGGCGCAGCAGGGCCGGCAGGTCCTCGGGGGCCGGCGACACGCCGCTGAGCCCCCGGGCCGAGAACCACCGGGTCACGTTCGCGGCGTCCCGGTCGAGGAACTCCGCGCCCCGCGGGTTGGCGATGACGTCGACCACCTGGGGCAGGTCGATCATGATCAGCCTGCCCCGGTGGACCAGCAGGTTGTACGCGGACAGGTCGCCGTGGGCCAGGCCGCAGGCGGCCAGGACCAGCAGCGCCTGCACGAGCTCATCCCACAGCCCCGCCAGCTCGCTGCCCCCGGGACGGAGCTCGGCGAGCCGCGGGGCGGCGGTGCCGTCGGGCTCGCCGATGAATTCCAGCAGCAGTTCGGTGCCGAGCACCTGCACCGGATAAGGCACCGGCACACCTGCGCCGTGCAGCTGGGTGAGGGCGGCGAACTCCGCGTTCGACCACTGCCGGGCGATCATCTGCCGCCCGGCCGCGGTCCGCTGGGCCATCGCGCGGCTGTCCCGGGATTCGCGGACCCGGCGGCCTTCCAGGTAGGCGCTGTCGCGCTGGAACATCTTGTGCTCGGCATCGCGGTACCGCTTGGCGGCCAGCAGGCACGACCGGCCGCCTCCGGGCAGGCCGCGGCGGAGCAGGAAAACGTCGGCTTCCTTGCCGGTCTTCAGGATCCCCAGATCGGTGTCGACGGCCGCCAGGTCGGTGACGAGCCAGGACGGGTAGGGCCGGGGTCCCCGCTCCCCCGCGGTGGACTGGTCCCAGGTGGTCCACCGGTCTCCCTCGGGCAGGCCATCGACGGCGTCCAGGGCGGGCAGCGCGGGCAGCGCGGCGCGACGCCGGGTGCGCTTGGCGAAGGTGGGTTCGTCGTCGTCAAAGCGCCGCGCGCGGCGGCGGAAGGCAGGATCGGGCACGGAAGGTGCTCCTCAGGCAGGCGGTCAGGGAGGGCATAGCAAAACGCGAGACGGGCGCAAGCATTGACAGCCCTCCTTCCGCTCGGCCGGCATCGCCGGCTATCGGCCTGTGGGCCCGACGTTGCCAGTCCCCTGCCGCTGGGGCAACCGAATTTCCGCGGGTGGCGCCCCCTCACCGGTCATGCCACAGTGCAACGGACAGACCGTTATTGCTCTAACGGCTTTATCGGACCGCTGATGCTCGCTGAGTCATGTCTTCGATGAGGAAGGGCTGACCCCCATGGCAGACGTGCAAGGAATCTGCGACGCCCGGTTCGAGCCGGTCCGGGACGCACTCGCCGGGCAGCTCGAATCCGGCAACGAGACCGGCGCGAGCATCATGGTCGACGTCGACGGCCGTACCGTGGTCGATCTCTGGGGCGGCTGGTGCGACCCCGGGCACGGCCGGCCGTGGACCGAGAACACCATCACCAACGTCTGGTCCACGACCAAGACCGTCACCAACCTCGCCGCGCTGATGCTGGCTGACCGGGGACAGCTCGATCCCTACGCGCCGGTCGCGAAGTACTGGCCGGAGTTCGCGGAGAACGGCAAGGAGCGCATCGAGGTCCGGCACCTGCTCAGCCACACCTCCGGCGTGTCCGGCTGGGAAGCGCCGTTCCAGACCGAGGACATGTACGACTGGGACTCCTCCACCCGCCGGCTCGCCACGCAGGCTCCCTGGTGGGAGCCGGGCACCGCGTCGGGCTACCACGCGGCCAACCAGGGTCACCTGATCGGTGAGCTGGTGCGCCGGCTCACCGGCAAGCACCTGAAGACGTTCGTCGCCGAGGAGATCGCCGGACCGCTAGGCGCCGACTTCCAGATTGGCGCCCGCGAGGCCGACTGGGACCGGATCGCGCCGGTGACGCCGCCGCCACCGCTGCCTTTCGACTTCGCCAGCCTGGACCCCGATAGCCCCGTGTACAAGACCTTCACCGGGCCGGCGCTCGATGCCGGCTCCGCGAACACCCCGGCCTGGCGGCAGGCGGACATGGGGGCGGTCAACGGCCACGGGAACGCGCGTTCGGTGGGCCGCATCCTCAAGGCCCTTGCCCTGGACGGCGTAGTGGACGGTGTCCGGCTGCTGTCGCCGGACGCCATCGGGCTGATCTTCGACGAGCAGAGCCACGGCACCGATCTGGTCCTTGGCGTCCCGCTGCGCTTCGGCATCGGCTACGCCTTGCCGGAGACCGAGTCGGTGCCTTACGTGCCGCAGGGCCGGACCTGTTACTGGGGCGGATGGGGGGGCTCGGTGATCATCATGGACCTCGACGCCCGCACCACCATCAGCTACATGATGAACAAGATGGCGCCCGGCATCATCGGCTCGGACCGCTCCGAGACGTACGTGCGCGCGATCCACGACTGCCTGGCCTGACCCGGGCCACTTCCCAGTCCGGGCCACTTCTCGGTCCGGGCGGCTTCGCGGTCCGCGCGGCTAGCGGTCCCTGAGGTAGGCGTCCGAGAGCTTCGGTGGCGCGATGGCCAGCCAGGCGTCGGTGATCGCGTCGCGCAGCGCCTGGCCTGCGACGTCCGGCAACCGGATGAGGACCGCGGAAAAACCGTCGAAGTGCGGGATCGTGAAGAAGGCATCCGGGTTGGCGGCGAGCACGGCTTCCTTCTCGCCGAGGTCCTCGACGCGGACCGCGAGGAGGGGACCCTCGGGCGGGGTCTCGTCGCCGAACCGCTTGATGTCTGCCTTGCTGAACGGCCGTTCCCATGCGAAGGCCTTGCCCGCGACGAACCACGTCCGGTTCCCGTGCCGCTGGCTCTCGGTGACCTCGGGCAGCTCCAGGGTCAGCCGGGCTACGTCGTCGAAAGTTGCCACTGTCCTACCGTAATTGCCGGCCCCGCATACTGATGCGATGGACGCGAACCCCCGGCGCCGTGTCGGCGCCCGCCTGGTGCTGCAGGCCCATCAGCCGCTCGAGATGGTCCTGCAGGCCGCGGTGTCCGGCATGACCGGGACGCGGGTCGAGGAGGACCTGGTCATCACCTGCGACGGCGAGCCGGTGAAGGCTCCCGAGATCGCCATGGCCGGGGACGGCCGTGCTCACGTCCTGACGGTGGATCCCGGACGCGTGGTGATCGAGTACGCCGCGACCGTCCACGGCACTGCGGAACTCCCGTAGGTGACCGATGCGGACCGGTTCACCTTCCTGCGGCCGAGCCGGTACGCGGAGTCGGACCGGGTGATCGCGATCGCCCAGGCGGAGTTCGTCGGCATCACCCCCGGCCCCGAACTGCTCGCCGCGGTGTCCTCCTGGGTGGGCACCCGGCTGAGTTACGTGCCGGGCAGCAGCGGGCCTACCGACGGGGCGGTGGAAACCCTGCTGCGCCGGCAGGGCGTGTGCCGGGACTACGCCCACCTCGTGATCGCGCTGTTGCGGGCCATGGACATCCCGGCCCGGCAGGCGGCCGTGTATGCGCCGGGCCTGCAGCCGATGGATTTCCACGCGGTGGCCGAGGCACTGATCGGCGGGGCCTGGCGGGTGGTGGACGCGACCCTGCTCGCCCCGCGGTCCAGCCTGGTCCGCATCGCCACCGGCCGGGACGCCGCTGACACGGCGTTCCTGTCCACCTACGGCGGCGCGGCGGAACTGCTCGCCATCGAGGTCACGGCCGTGACGGACGGGCCACTACCCGCCGACGACGTGACCGCTCTGGTGACCATCGGCTAACTCAGCGCAGCGGGGCCGGTCAGCGCAGGGGGTCGAACGGCGTGAGGTCGAGGCCCGGGTCCAGGCCGAGGGCGGCCCGGGCGGCGATGCTCCCGGCGTAGGGGCCCATGGTGAGACCTTCCGCGCCCAGGCCAGTGGCGACGACCAACCCGGGGACGCCGCGCACCGGTCCGAGCAGTGGCCTGCTGTCGGGACCCGCAGGCCGGAAGCCGACCCGGGTTTCCAGGTACGTCGCGGAACCGAGACCAGGGGCCACGGCCAGGGCCTGGGCCAGCACCTCCGACAAGCCTGCCGCGGTCACCCGGTCATCAAACCCGGCGCCCGGCTCGCGGGTCGCCCCGGCAACCACCCGCGAGTCGTCGAAGGCGAGCAGGTAGTGGCCGCTGCTGGCGGGCAGGATCACCGGCCAGTGCCCCGTGTCGGCCGATTCGAGCGACAGGTGCACGATCTGGCCCCGCTGCGGGGTGACCCGGGCCACGACACCGGCCGGCTGGACGAACGACGGGGTCCAGGCGCCGGTGGCCGCCACGACAGCGTCGGCTTCGATCATTTCACCCGCGGCCAGCACCCCGGCGGCCCGTCCGCCGCGGCACGCGAGCGTGGCGTGGCCGGTCCTGACCGTGGCTCCTTTCCGGGCCGCACCCGTGATCAGGGCGTCGCGGAACTTCCGCCCGTCCACCCGGGCCGCGCCCGGGATGTGCACCGCGGCCATCCCGCGGCGAAGCGGTGGGAACAGGTGCTGCGCGGCCGCCCCCGTCAGCTCCCGGATGTCACCCATCTCGGGGTTCTCGTCGTGCCGGGCCAGCAGCGACGTCCTGACCTGCTCCAGCTGATCGCCGCGATCGGCCACGACGAGCGCCCCGACCTGGCGGTAGGAGACGTCCGCCGCACCCTCGCCGGCGAGTTCCGCGACGAGCGCGGGGTACGACCGCGCGGCCGCACAGGCGAAGGCGTATCCGGCGGGATCGTCGATGTCGGCGGTCCAGGGGCAGATGATCCCGGCACCGGCCGCAGTCGCCTGGCCCGGCCGGGCCGAATCGATCAGGATGACCTGAGCACCCAGGCCGGCCGCCGCGTACGCACAGGCGCTGCCCACGATCCCGCACCCCACCACGGCCAGCCGCATCTGTTCCTCCCCCGGCACGCTATCTCCGGCAGGCCCCCGGATCCCGGATCGGGTGGCTGGTACCAGTTCATGCCGGGGCGGGTGATTAAGCTGAGCGGGTTTGGCGCCGAAGTGGCGGACGGTTGCGGAGGGACGCATGACCGACCCGAAGATCCCGGGCAGGCACGGTGACCTGCCCGTTTATGTGGCCACTCCGCCGGAGTCGCCAAACCCGCCGCCCTGGCCGGGCGTGGTGGTCATCCACGACGCCATGGGCATGGGGCAGGACGTCCGCAACCAGGCCGGGTGGCTGGCCGGCGAGGGCTTCCTGGCGGCCGCGCCGGACCTGTTTTCCTGGGGCAGCAGGCTGACCTGCCTGCGGACCGTGTTCCGTGACATGAGGCAGCGGAAGGGCCGGATCTTCGAGGACGTGGAGGCGGTCCGGAACTGGCTGATCCGCCAGCCCGGCTGCTCCGGCCGGGTTGGCGTGATCGGGTTCTGCATGGGCGGCGGCTTCGCCCTGCTGCTGGCCCCGGACCACGGGTACGACGTGGCCAGCGTCAACTACGGCATGGTGCCCAAGGACGCGCCGGACCTGCTCACCCGGGCCTGCCCGGTCGTGGGCAGCTTCGGCGGCCGGGACAAGACCCTGCGCGGGGCGGCGGCCCGGCTGGAGAGCGCGCTGGCCGCAGCCGGGGTCGACCACGACGTCAAGGAGTACCCGGCCGGCGGCCATGGGTTCCTCAACGATCATCAGGGTGCCGGGGACCACATCCCGCTGATGATCAAGGCCATGACGCCGCTGATGGGTTTCGGCCCGGAGCCGGCGTCGGCGCAAGACGCGCGCAGGCGCATCATCGAGTTCTTCGGCGCTCACCTGGGCGGCGCTGCGGCCCGGCCCGGCCCCGCGGCCCCGCCCGGCCCCGCGGCCCCGCCGGCTCAGTAAGTGGCCCGGCCGCCGCTCAGGTCGTACACGGCGCCGGTCGAGAAGCTGCACTTGTCCGAGGCCAGCCAGGCCACGAGTTCCGCGACCTCGTCGGGCTGGCCCAGCCTGCGCATCGGGATGAGGCTCGTCATGTACTCGAGCATCTCCGGTGTGTTGGCGGCGTTCATGGGTGTCTCGATGACCGCGGGCGCGATCGCGTTGACGAGGACCCCGCTGGTGGCCAGTTCCTTGCCCAGTGACTTGGTCAGCCCGATCACGGCGGCCTTGGTGGCCGAGTAGGCCGAGAGCCGGGGGTTGCCGTCCTTGCCCGCCATGCTGGCCAGGTTGACGATCCGCCCCCAGCCCCGGTCCTGCATGCCGGGGACGGCGGCGCGGCACATGTGGAACGTGCCGGTCACGTTCACCGCGAACGTCGCGGCCCACTCCTCGTCACTGATCTCCCAGAGCGGCTTGTTCGGGCCGACGATGCCCGCCGAGTTGACCAGGATGTCCACCGGCCCGATCCCGGCGAGGGCGGCGCTGACCGCCGTGGCGTCGGTCACGTCGGCCACGACGTCCGCGTCCCCGGACAGGTCCATCGTGACCACGGTGATCCCGTCCTGGGCGAGCCGTTCCGCAGTGGCGCGGCCGATGCCGCTGGCTCCCCCGGTGATGACAGCTGTACGGCCCATGTTCTTCCCTTCCCTAGGGACAAGCACGATCACGTTAGGATCGCAGCGTCCGGTGCGCGGGCGACTTTCGCTGGCGCCGCTGCCCGGACCCGGGAGGGCAGGGCTGGGCATGCGAGCGTTCGTACTGACCGGTCCGCGCCAGTTCACCGTGGCCGACGTCGAGCCTCCGCTGGCCGCGCCCGGCCAGGTGGTGGTGGATGTGGAGCGGGCCGGCGTGTGCGGGACCGACGCGGAGTTCTTCACCGGCCACATGGCCTACCTGCATCAGGGCCACGCGACGTACCCTATGCGGCTCGGGCACGAATGGTGCGGTGCCGTATCCGCGGTCGGCGACGGGGTCGATCCAGCCTGGGTGGGCCAGCGGGTCACCGGCGACACCATGCTCGGCTGCGGCCGCTGCCACCGGTGCCGCACCGGGCGGCAGCACGTCTGCGAGGACCGCTTCGAGATCGGCGTCCGCGGCGGCTGGCCTGGTGCCCTCGCAGAGCAGCTGCCGGTACCGGTCACGGCGCTCCGCGCGCTACCGGACAGCGTCGGCCCGGCCGCCGGAGCGATGGTCGAGCCGGGGGGCAGCGCCCTGCGGGCCGTTCAGGCCGCCGGCCTGGACCCGGGCGACACGGTCCTGGTCCTCGGCGCGGGCACCATCGCCCTGCTCGTCGCCCAGTTCGCGCTGGCCTGCGGGGCCCTGGTCCATGTCCTGGGCCTGACCCAGCCATCGCTGGACTTCGCGCGGACCCTGGGGGTGCAGGGTGCGTGGACTGCGGCCGAGCTTCCCGCGATCCCGTTCGACGCCGTCATCGACTGCTCTACCGGAGCCGAGCTGCCCGCCTTCGCCCTGGACCTGATCGAGCCGGGGAAGCGGATCGTGTTCGTCGGCCTGTCCGCTACGCCCAGCCACATCGACACACGGACGATGGTGCTCAAGGATGTGACCGCGGTCGGGATCCTGAGCGCCTCCCCCGCCCTCGACGGCGTGATCGGGCAGTACGCCTCCGGATCAGTCGACCCGCGTCCCCTGGTGGCGGCCACCGTCGGGCTTGGCCAGGTCGGCGACGTCCTGAGCGGTACCCGCCCCCCGGGGGCCGGTCCCGGGCCCAAGATCCTCGTGGACCCCCGTCTCTGACTTCCCGGGATCGCCCGCCGGGCCGACCGGAGCCGGGCCGCCCATCCCGCCCGCGGGCCCCCCATCCCCGCCCGCGCCGGGCCGTACGCCGGAGTTATGGTGCCAGCATGAAGATCGCAGTGATCGGGACAGGCCATATTGGGGGCTCGCTCGGCGACAAGTTCATGGCCGCCGGGCACGAGGTGGTGTATGGATCGCGCCAGGCACCGGGCGAGGGCCCTGGCGGCGCGCCGGTCCGGGCGATCGGCGACGCGCTGGCCGACGCGGAGGTGGTGGTCCTGGCCGTGCCGGGTGGCGCGGTGCCGGACCTGATCGCCGAGCACGGCAGGGCGCTGGCGGGCACGATCGTGATCGACGCCGTGAACCGGATGGGCGAGGCGGAGACCAACAGCCGCACGCTCATCGAGCAAGCCGCGCCGACCGCGCTCTATGTCCGCGCATTCAACTCGCTGGGCTGGGAAAACTTCGCCGATCCGCTGCCCGGAGCCGCGCTGTTCTTCGCTGCGGACGACGGCGCACGGCCGGTCGCCCACGAGCTCATCACAGTGGTCGGGCTTCACCCGGAGTACGTCGGCGACGCGGACAAGGCCGGGGTCGTGGACGGCGTGGTGTCGCTGTGGTTCTCCTTGGTGCAGCAGCACGGCGGGAACCGCAGACTCGCCTTCCGCGTCGTGGACTAGCGCCGGGGCCGGCCCCGGCTGACGCCGGGCGACCGGCCGCGCGGGCTATCCGCGATCCTGCGGGGTGGCGGTAAGCCGGCCGAGGGCGCGCCGGGCCTTCTGCTGGGCGGCCTGCGTCTCGCGGACTTTGCGCCGGGCCTCGGTGACGCGGCGGCGTGCCTCGTCGAGCTGGGATTCGAGCGCCCGGACGTTGTCCCGCTCCTCCCGCTCGGCCTGGGCCGCCTGGTCCGCCGCGTGGCTGGCCTCGGCCAGCGCCTGCTCCGCCCCGGCGACGGCCCGCCGCCGCTCCTGCGCCGCGCGGGCTTTCTCCGCTGCCCTGGCCGGCCGGGCCTTCTCAGCGGCCCTGGCTGCTTCTGCCGCCCGAGCCTCCTCGGCGGCCTTCGCTTCCTTGGCTGCCCTGGCCGTCTGAGCGGCCTTCAGTTCTCTGACGGACCTGGTCTTCGCCGCGCCCTCCGGTTCCCGGACGGTCCTGCTTCTCGCGGCAGCCTTCGGTTCCTTGACAGCCTGGGGCCTCGCGGTGGCCTTCGTCCCGTCAGCGGTATCTTGGTCCTGAGCCGCTGGCGTCCCCTCGTCCGCAGGTGACGGGACCAGGGTCAGCCCGGGTATCCCGGCGCTGAAATCAGCGCGGTGCACCGCCCGCGGCAGCGTGCCCGCAGCCAGTTCCCGGGCGACCCGGGGGTCGGCGAGTGCCGCGCCGAACGTCGCGGTGAGGTCCTCTCGCAACGCGGCCGACGGGGCCTGCTCACCGGCCTGCTGCAGGGCTTGCCGGATGAGCGAGTCAATCAGCCGCCGCCGGGCCTGCGACAGCTCCCGGATCTTCGCCCCGTCGAGAGCGGCCGCGGCGGCGCGCAGCTCGTCGCCGAGCCCGGTCAGCCGGGCCGTGACCCCCGGGTCGGCGCGGACCAGCTGGTTGACCATCCAGGCCGACCGGGTGGGCTTGCGCAGCCGGGCGATCTCCTTGGCCGCGGGGCGGTCCCCGGCGGCCCGGGCCGCGGCGGCCAGGGACGCGCGGCGTTCGGTGAACCCCTCCGGATCCGAGCCGTACAGCTCGGCGGTGGCCTCATCCAGGAAATCGGTACCGCTCACCCCGTCATCGTTCCCCCGTCCCCCCGCGCGTCACCTCCCATCGCGGTCCGGGCCGGGAACTCGGGGCCGGGGCCGGCCCGCTCTTCCCACCCCCCGGGGCCCGCGCTGGCCCGCCGGCCAGCGCGGGGCCGGGGACTCAGGCGGGCGTAATGACCACTTTCAGGGCCGAGTTCGAGGCCGCGTTCTTGAACACGTCGTAGGCGTCGTCCATCTGATCGAACGTGAACGTGTGCGTCCCCATCTTCTCGGCCGGGATCCGGCCGCTGGCCACCATTTTCAGCAGCGTGGGAATGGACACCGTGTCGACCAGCCCCATGGTCAGGGTGACGTTCTGGATCCACATCTCGTGCATGGGCAGTTCGACCGGCACGCCGTGCACGCCGATATTGGCGATCGTGCCACCCGGCCGGACTAGGGAGACCGCGGTCAGCAACGTCTCGGGATACCCGACCGCCTCGATGGACACGTCCACGCCGAGGCCGTCAGTGAGCGCGGTCACGTCGGCGACCGTGGTGGCTCCCGCCTCGACCGCGTCAGTCGCCCCGAATTCCAGCGCCTTGTCCAGGCGGAACTTGTTCGAGTCGATGGCGATGACCTTCGAGGCGCCCCACAGGCCGGTGGTCAGGATGGCCGACAGGCCGACCGCTCCGGCGCCCACTACGGCGACCGTGTTACCGGGCCGCACCTGTCCCGCGAGTACCCCGACCTCATACCCGGTCGGAAGCGAGTCGGCGAGGAAGATGGCCTGCTCGTTAGTGACGTTGCTGGGGACCGCGTACAGCGAGGTGTCGGCGTATGGCACCCGCACGGACTCAGCCTGGGTGCCGTCGATGAGGTGGCCGAAGATCCAGCCGATACCGCCGACGGTCTGGCAATGCGACGGCATGCCCCGCTGGCAGTACTCGCAGCGGCCGCACTTCGTGATGGCCGGGACCAGCACGCGGTCACCGACACTGAATCCTTTGACCGCTTCACCCACCTCGGTGACCGTGCCGACTGCCTCGTGGCCGAGGATGCGGCCGTCGGTGACCGCGGCCACGTCTCCCTGGAGAATGTGCAGGTCGGTTCCGCAGATCGTGGTGGTGTCCACTCGGACCACCACGTCGGTCGGTTCCTTGATCGCTGCGTCCGGTACCTCTTCCCAGGCCTTCTGCCCGGGCCCGTGATACACCAGCGCTTTCATGGCCACCTCCGTTGGTAGTTAATGCGACGCTAATCGCACCCGGAGGGATCGGACTGTTTCATAATTGGACCGATCAAGGCCTCGGCCCGGCCCACGCGGCCCGCCGGCCCTCGAATACCGGACGATTGTGTGGCCCAGTCGCAGGGGCCCGTTCGTGCGCATCTTCCCCGCGAGTACAGACCGGGGTGGTCGGCACCGGGCGGTTTTCGTTATTGATCGGAAATGAGCTAGCGAAGTGTGCGGAACGCGGCGCGCACCTCGTGCACGAACGCCTCCGGCTGCTCGAACGCGGCGAAGTGACCGCCCTTGCCGGGCTCGTTCCAGTAACGCAGGTCCGGGAACTTGCGCTCGGCCCACCGGCGGGACGGGCGGAAGATCTCCTTCGGGAAGATCGAGCAGCCGACCGGAACGGTCACCGTCCCGCGGATCGGCGTGCGGAAACTCTCCCAGTACAGCCGGGCCGACGACGCCCCGGTGCCGGGCAGCCAGTACAGCATGACGTTGTCGAGCATCTCGTCTCTGGTAAGGACGTTGGCCGGGTCGCCGTCGCAGTCGGTCCAGGACCAGAACTTCTCGATGATCCAGGCGCACAGCCCGGCGGGTGAGTCGAGCAGGCTGTAGCCGATGGTCTGCGGCCGGGTGGACTGCTGCTTGGAGTACCCCGAGTCCCATTTGCGGTAGTAGTCCATCGTCGCGATGGCGGCCTTCTCCCGCTCGGTGAGGTCGTCCAAGGTGGCCGGATCGGGTGGCACGACGGGCATGTTGAGGTGGATGCCTGCCACATGATCCGAGTGGCGGCCCCCGATGGCCGTAGTGACCTGGGCGCCCCAATCGCCGCCCTGGGCGGCATAGCGCGGATAGCCCAGCCGGGTCATGAGCTGGTCCCACGCATCGCCGGTGTGCTCAGTCCCCCCCCCCGGCCCGCTGGGCTTGCCGCTGAACCCGTAGCCCGGCAGCGACGGGCAGACCACGTGGAAGGCGTCCGCGGCGGCCCCGCCGTGCGCCACCGGATCGGTGAGGGGCCCGATGACCTTGCCGAACTCGACGATGGAGCCGGGCCAGCCGTGCGTGATGACCAACGGCAGCGCGTCCTCGCGGGGGGACCGGACGTGCAGGAAGTGGATGTCGAGGCCGTCGATCTCGGTGCGGAACTGCGGCCAGCCGTTCAGCCGGGCCTCGGACGACCGCCAGTCGTAGTCCTCCAGCCAGTACCGGCACAGTTCGCGGGCGTAGTCCAGCGGTATCCCCTGGGACCAGTCGCCCACCGTGGCCGCCTCGGGCCATCTGGTCCGGCGCAGCCGCTGCCG
>DATCFY010000216.1:0-6195 GCA_036509255.1 Streptosporangiaceae bacterium | reverse complement strand
ATCATGGCCCGCAGCCGGGCCGCACTCGCCAGCGCAGGATCGCCGCCACGGGACCGCTTCGTGGCACTGGTCGAGAATGTCGTGCTGTACATGACCCATCGCCGGCGGCTCGCCAGGGTGGCCCGGGAGATTCACTTCCTCGAGGAGCCATACCGCAGCCGCCACATCGCCTTGCGGGACGAGCTCGAGCACATGGTGCTCTCCGAGGTCGTCGCCGCCTGCGCCGCAGGTGACTTCACCACCGACGATCCGCATGAGGCCACCCGCGCGGTGCTCGTCCTCTGCCAGGGCGTGGCAGATTGGTACACCCCCAGCGGGCCGAAGACCCCTGCGGAGATCGCCCGGCAGTACCTAGGATTCGCGCTCGCGCTGGTCGGGGACCGCAGCCTGACCTGAGCACCGGCGTCCCGATGGCGAGACCGCCGGCCAGAGCGGTAACTGGCTCGAGGCACGAGCCCAGGTCAGTCCTCACTGGCGGCATTTGCCCCCGAATCCCCCGCTAACGCGGCCGGCTAGGCGCGCCACTGGGTGTCGCCGCGGCGGGCCACGACGATGCCCGGGACCACGGCGCGCGCGGACAGCCGGGTGAGCGCCGTGACCAGTTCGGCGATGTCGCCCGGCTCGATCATGTCCGCGGGGTCGATGCGGTCGTGCACCCACGAGCTCATCTCGGTATCGACGTATCCGGGTGAGATGGCTGTGGCGCTGATGCCGGCCGCTGACTCTTCCACGTTGATGGACTGGCAGAGGGAGATGAGCGCGGCCTTGGTGACGCCGTAGGCGGCCAGGCCCGGTTCGGAGGCCACCCCAGTGAGCGAGGCGATGGCCACGATCCGCGCGCCGCGTTGCGGATGGCTCGCCGCGGCCTGGCGGAGGCTTGGCAGGCACTCCTGGACAAGCAGAAACGGGGCGCGTAGGTTGACCGCGACCTGGCGATCGAAGCGATGCATCGGGTAATCGGCGATGGGGCCGCTGGCGCCGAACCCGGCGCACAGCACCAGCAGGTCCAGGGAGCCGAATCGGTGGGCGTGGCGCTGCGCGAGCCGGCGGACGTCCTGTTCGGAGGCCATGTCCGCAGGGACGACGTCCGTCCCGGCCCCGACGCTCTCCAGAGAGCGTGCCACCTCGTCCAGCGGGCCCGGGTGCCGTCCGCTGAGAGTCAGGGCGAAGCCCGCGGCGGCGAGCCGTTCGGCGATCGCGCGGCCGATGCCGCGCGACGCCCCGGTCACCAGTGCGCTGGGCGGCTGCTCACCGCCCGCCCGGTCGCTCATCCGGCCTGCACGTTCATGCGGACGCCCGCTGGGCCCGGGCCAGCGCCTTGCGGGCGATGGCGGCCCGGTGCGCTTCTGAGGGGCCGTCGTAGATCCGGAACGCGCGGATGTCGGCGTAGATGCGGCCGATGACCGACTCCTCGGTGACCCCGGCGCCGCCGGCCAGCTGAACCGCCCGGTCCACGATCCGGCCGGTCGCCTCGCTGATGAACACCTTGGCCCGGGACGACTCATCGGTACCCTTGGCGCCCCGCGCCACCTGCGCCACGGTCTGCCACAGCAGCGCACGGGACGCGGCCAGCTCGATCTCGTTATCGGCGATAAGCTGCTGGGCCATGCCCAGCGAGCCCAGCGGGGCGCCGAACAACTCCCGGCCAGTCACGTGCCGCAAGGCCACGTCGTGGGCGCGCCGCGCCGCGCCCAGCCAGCGCATGCAGTGGGTCAGCCGGGCGGGCACCAGCCGGACCTGCGCGTAGGCGAACCCGCGGCCCGCCTCGCCGAGCACCGCGTCGTCGCTCACCAGCAGATCGCGCAACCGCACGTGGCAGTGCCCGCCGACGGTGCCCGCGTCGATGGTCCGCATCCGCTCCCCGACCTGCCAGCCGGGGTTGTCCGCATCGACCAGGAACATGGTCGCGCCCTCGGGTGCGCCGGGCCCCTCAGCGCGGGCCATGACGATGGCGAACCCGGCCCCGTCCGCACCAGTGATGAAGTGCTTGTCCCCGTTCAGCACCCAGCCGCTGTCCTGACGCTGCGCGGTGGTGCTCAGCGCGGCCGGGTCCGACCCGGCGCCCGGCGGCGGCTCGGTCATCGCGAAGCAGGAGCGCACCTGGCCCGCCACGAGCGGGCGGAGATACCGCTCCTGCTGCCCGGCCGAGCCCACCATCGCCAGCAGGTGCATGTTTCCTTCGTCGGGCGCGGCGCAGTTGGTGGCCAGCGGGCCCAGCGGGCTGTATCCAGTCTCTTCCAGCACCAGTGCCGTGGTCGGGAACTCGGCCCCGCCCCCGCCGAACTCCGACGGCGCCTGGGGAGCGAGCACGCATGCGGCCCGCGCCGCGTCCTGCAGCCGGACCCGGAGCGCGTCATCGACGCCGGAGACGAACGCCTCCTGCTCCAGCGGAATCACCGACTCGGCGATGAAATGGCGGACCCGCTGCCGGTAGGCCTCGGCCTCAGCCGGGAACGTGACGCTGACCGGCACGGCCGGGGCGTCTGCCGCTGGGCTGACCGGCACCTGGCTGACGGCCACGAAGGCTCCCCTGAGTTGGCTGATCTGAGTTGACTGAACTGTGATCGACTAGCCGGTCGGCTAGATCACGATTCCACCGAGATCGGCCACCTGTCAAGAATCACCTACTCCGCTGCTGGCCTAGCTCAGGTTCATTGACATCCCCGAGCGGCACGCTTAGCGTGAACCGACCGACTAGGCGGGCGGGCAGCCTCGTTGGGTGATCGGAGGTCACTGGAGATGAGCCTGGCCAATCACGTCCCGCTGTCTCCACTGACCTTCCTGGCCCGGGCCCGAGGAGCCTTCCCCGACAAGGTCGCCGTGGTGGACGGGGACGGCACCGAGGTCACCTACGAGACCCTGGGCCGGGATTGCGACGCGATGGCCGGTGCGCTGCGGGCAGGCGGAATCCGCCCGGGGGACCGGGTAGCCGTCCTCGATCTCAACACCCGGTGGCTGCTGGCCGCCCACTACGGCGTGCCCGGTGCCGGCGCGGCGCTCGTCGCGCTCAACTCCCGCCTGGCCGCGCCGGAGTACCAGGACATCCTGGCCCACTCACGGGCCCGGGTGCTGCTGCTCTCCCCCGCCCTGCTGCCCGCGCTGGCCGTGTCGTCCGCGGACGAACTGCCGGTGGAAACAGTGGTGCTGCTGCCCGTCGGCCAGGACCCGGCCCGGCCCCGGGACGACCAGACGGTGCTGCCCGGCGCCTTGTCTTACGCCGAGTGGCTGATGGGCTGGGACTCCACCGGGATTGAGCTGCCCGGCGACGAGGACGCCATGATCGCGGTGAACTACACCAGCGGGACCACCGGCCGGCCCAAGGGCGTGGTCTACACGCACCGCGGGGCCTACCTCAACGCGGTCAGCGTGGCGCTGGAGTTCGGCCTGTCCGCGTCCAGCTGGCATCTGTGGACACTGCCGATGTTCCACTGCAACGGCTGGTCACTGACCTGGGGCGTGACCACAGTCGGGGCCACTAATGTGTGCCTGCCGTCCTTCGATGCTGACCAGGCCCTGGATCTGATCGCCCGCTATCCGGTGACGCACCTGTGCGGTGCCCCGGTGGTGCTCAGCGAGCTGGCCCGGGCGGGCCGGCGGCGCAGCTTCGTGGCGGGCCGGCTGGTCCGGGCCGCGGTGGGCGGCGCGCCGCCTGCCAAAGAGACCATTGCCTCGGTCCAGCAGATGGGCGTGCAGGTGACGCACCTGTACGGGCTGACGGAGACTTACGGGCCGTCGCTGGTCTGCGAGTACCAGGAGGGCTGGACGGAGCTGCCCGCTGCGGTGCTGGCCGAGCGGCTGAGCCGGCAGGGAGTGCCCACTGTCTCCGTGGGTGACGTCCGGGTCGCCGACGGGCAGTTCGACCCGGTAACCGCGGACGGCCGGACGGTCGGCGAGATTCTGGTCCGCTCTAATACGGTCGCAGCTGGCTACCTTGACGACGAGCAGGCCACGGCGGACGCGTTCCGCGGCGGCTGGTTTCACACCGGGGACCTGGCCGTGATGCACCCCGACGGCTACATCGAGCTGACCGACCGGAGCAAGGACGTGATCATCAGCGGCGGGGAGAACATCGCCTCGGTCGAGGTGGAGAAGGTTCTCGCGGCTCACCCGGAGGTGATCGAGGCGGCCGTGGTGGCCGTGCCGGACCGGCGCTGGGGTGAGCGGCCCGTCGCGTTCGTGACCACCGCGGGCGGCGGCGTCACGGAGCGGGAGCTGACCGACTTCGTCCGCGGCCGGCTCGCCCACTTCAAGGCCCCGGACCGGGTGTACTTCGAGACGCTGCCCAAGACCTCCACCGGCAAGATCCAGAAACACGTGCTGCGGGCGGTGGCCCGCGAGCGTAGCCAGGGCAGCGCCGAAACGCCTGAGGAGACGGCGTGACGGGCCTGCCCAGCGCTGAGGCCAGGACCAGCCCGCCCGCCGCGCCGAGCGCGGCCGACGGCCGCCGCGCCGAAGTGCTCACCCTGGCCGCCGGCCTGTTCGACGAGCGCGGCTACGCCAATGTGTCGATGGAGCAGATCGCGGCGGCGGCGGGCATCGCCAAGCCCACCTTGTACCACTACTTCCGGGCCAAGGACGAGATCCTCCGCGGCATCCACGAGACCTTCATCGAGGTGCTGCTGGACCGCCAGGACGAGCGGTGCCGCCTCGGCCTGGGCCCGGCCGACCTGCTGCTCGGCGCGATGACCGACATTTTCGGGCTGATGGAAACCCACCGCGGCCACGTGCACGTGTTCTTCGAGCACCACCGGGAGCTGCCCGGCGAGGCCCGTAAGGAGATCCGCGTCAAGCGGGACCGCTACGAGCAGCTCATCCGCGACGCGGTCACTGAAGGAATCGGCACCGGGGAGTTCCGTGACGTCGACCCCGAGACCGCCACCCTGGCCTTCTTCGGCATCTGCAACTGGGCCTACCAGTGGTGGCGGCCCGGCGGCACCGCGGATCCCGCGCACACCGCGCAGAAGATGTGGGACCTGCTCATCCGCGGGCTGGCCGCACCCGGCGAGCAACCCGGCCCGCGCCGACGCCAATTTTCCCGATAACGAAAACCTAATCCGCCCACTGACTCAGGCAGCGATCTGGCCGCCAGCATTCGGGGAGAGACACCACGCATGCGCAGCAGCCCGCCCGCAGATGTACCCGGCGTCGATGTCGCGGCACTGGCCCGCTACCTGCCTGACGTCCTGGACGACTATGACCCGGACAGTGAGCTCCAGGCCAGGCTGCTCGCCGGCGGCCGGTCCAACCTGACCTGCCTGCTGTCCCAGCCGGACGGGAAACGGTGGGTCCTGCGCAGGCCCCCGCTCGGCCACGTCATGCCCAGCGCGCACGACATGGCCCGGGAGTTCCGTGCCCTCTCCGGCCTGGCCGGTACCGGGTTCCCGGCGCCGCGGCCGCGCGCGCTGTGCACTGACCATTCTGTCCTGGGCGTCACGTTCCTGATCTACGACTTTGTCCCCGGCCTGATCATCGCGGACGAGGCGGCCTCACGGCGGCTGACCGCCGCGCAGGCCGGTCAGCTGTGCGGCGAACTCGCCGGCACGCTGGCCCGGCTGCACGCCGTGACCCCACCGCCCGCCCCGCCGGGCCGCTCAGTGAGCGCGAAGGACTATCTGGGCCGCCAGGTGGCCCGCTGGACCAGCCAGTGGCAGCACACCGCGACCCGGGAACTGCCCGCTTTCGACCCCCTGGCCCGCTGGCTGCGCGATGAGATCAGCGGCCTGTCCGCGGACTACGAGGTCACGACGGTCCATGGGGACTACCGGCTGGACAACCTGGTCCTCGACCCGGATACCCAGCAGGTCCGGGCCGTGCTCGACTGGGAGATGTCCACCCTCGGCGACCCGCTGATGGACCTCGCCCTGCTGCTGGTCTACTGGGAACAGCCCGGTGACGGCCTGCGCCACCAGGTCAACGTAGCCCGCGACCTGACCACCGCCGACGGCTTCTGGACCCGCGACCAACTGGTCAGCGCCTACGACCAGGCGACTGGCCGGCCCCTGGACCACCTCCAGGCCTGCCTCGGGCTGGCCTGCCTCAAACTCGCTGTCGTCATGGAAAGCATCCACTACCGCCACCTGGCCGGCCAGGCCCTCGACCCGCTCTCAGCTGGCCTGGCAGACGCCACCCCCGCCCTGCTGGAACTAGGCCTGGCCGTGGCGGACAGCCAGGGCCTGGCCGGCCTCACCGCCTAGG
>DATCFY010000215.1:0-9958 GCA_036509255.1 Streptosporangiaceae bacterium | reverse complement strand
CACGCCGATCGCTACGGCCCCCCAGCCACGTCTGGTGCGCAGCCCGGATCTGCCCCGCAGCCCTGGGCCCTTGGTGATATGCATGTGTCCCTCCTGATCCCGGACCGGACCGGCGATGGGTCCAGCCGCTTTTCGTGGCCGGCGAAGCCGGCGATTCTCAAGGCAGGCCGCCGGCCAGGTGAGGCTGGCGGAATGGGCGTTATCCCTTGACCGATCCAACGGTGAGGCCAGCGGCTATGTAGCGCTGAGCGGCAATGAGCAGCATGGCGGCCGGCAAGAGTCCGAAGACGCACAGCGCCATGGCCTCGCCGAGGTTCGAGGAGAATTCCCCGATGTAGGAGTAGATGCTGAGCGTGAGCGGCTCGAACGTGCTTCCGGACAGCAGGGTGAGCGCGAAGATGAAGTCGCCCCAGCCGTTCAGGAAGGCGAATACCGCCACCGTGATGACGGCGGAACGGCTCATCGGGAGAACGATGCGGAGGAATGTTTTCCACTCCGTGGCACCGTCCACCCTCGCGGCCTGCAGGACGTCATTCGGCAGGCCGAGCATGAAGGCCCGCAGCACCAGGATGCTGAACGGGATGGCGTAACTCCCATCGGCCAGGATCAGGCCCGGATACGAGTTCAGCAGGTGCAGCTTGTGATAGAGGAGGAAGAGAGAGTTAGCGATCACAATTGACGGCAGGATCTGCGCGATCAGCAGCCCGCCGACCAGTATCACGGTGACCCGGAACCGGTAGCGGGCCAGGGCGTGCGCGGCAGGCACGGCGATGATCAGGGTCAGGATGGCCGTGCCGACGCCGATGACCAGAGTGCTGGCGATGTGGCCGCCCTGGGCCGAGATGACGGCGCTGTAATTGGCGAAGCTGGGGGTAGGCGGCAGGAAGTTGTAGTGCGTGCCGAGAAGCTGTGAGTTGTTCTCGAACGATGCGACGACCACCGCGTACAGCGGGAAGAGCAAGACGACGAGGGCGATGAGGGCGCCGAGCGCGGCCAGGAGGCCGGTAAACCTGCGCTGCCGGGACATGTCACGTCCTCCGGAGTGATTCGCGGTTGAGCCAGATGTAGACCGGTGCGGCCACCAGGGCTATGACGAGCAGAATGGTGTTGAGGGCGGCCCCCTGGCCGTACTCGAACTGCTGGAACGACAGCTGGTACGCCCACGGGGCGAGGATCTGGGTCGAGTTCGCCGGGCCGCCCTGGGTCAGCCCGATGACCACATCGAACACCTTCACGGTGAAGACGAAGCCCAGGACGAAAACGACCTCGATCACCGGCCGGATGATCGGCAGAGTGACCCGGATGAGGCGCTGCCACCCGCTGGCCCCGTCGATCATCGCCGCTTCCTTCAGTTCCACCGGGACGTCCTGCAGTGCGCTGTAGAGGAGCACGGTGAAGAACGGGATGCCGATCCAGACGTTGGCGATCAGGATGGCGATGAACGCCCATCCCGGCGAGGTCAGGAAGCCGATCGGATGGCTGATGAGGTGCAGGTCACCGAGGATCTGGTTGATGGCCCCGGCCTCGGACTGGAACAGGAACCGGAAGATGAAGCCGGTGATCAGCAGCGGCAGCAGCCAGGGAATGATGATCATGGAGCGGGCCAGCCGGCGGAGGGGGAATCGCAGGTTGAACAGCAGGGCCAGGCTGAAGCCGATGATGAACTGGAAGATCAGCGAGCCGGCCGTGAAGATGAAGGTGCGGGCGATGGCGCTCTGCGTGACCGGCTGGATCAGCGTGGCCTTGTAGTTTGACAGGCCGGCGAACGGGGCGAACAAGCTCGAGATCGTGGCCGGGGACGTCTGCTCGAAGCTCAGGATGAGGTTGTAGACGATCGGCACCACGAACGCGAAGAGCACGTAGAGCACGGCCGGGATGAGGAACGCCAGGCGGGCGTAACGGGTCCAGGCGGATGCCCGGCTCACCTCGGCGGTCGTTCCACCACGCCGCGATGCGCGGCGGTCGGGGGCCCGGCGGGTCGGGGCCGCGGTCCTGGCCAATCGGCGTCACTCCCCGGAGTTCTCGGCCGGCCCCAGGCTCGCCGGGGGCCCGAACGGTTCAACTTGTCCGCCACCCCGCAGGTAGACGGGGATGGTGTCTAGCGGGGCGGGGGCGGTGATCCACGCGCCGCCCTGGTGCTCGGCGCCGGTCCATGCGTCCCGCCATGTGGTGTCCTCCGGGCCCGCGGGCAGGTAGACCCGGCGTGTACGGGCTCCCTCGGTGTAGACCGGGGCCACGAGGATGTCATCACCGAACAGGAACTGGTCCTCGATGTCCCAGCTCGCGGAGTCGGCCGGGAAATCGACGAACAGCGGGCGCATCGGCGGCAGGCCCGATTCGCTGGCCTTGCGCATCTGGGCCATGACGTAGGGGCGCAGGCGTTCGCGCAGGAAGAGGAGCTGCCGGATGATGCCGTACTGCTCGTCACCGAACGACCAGACCTCGTTAGCCGCGCCGGTCTGCTCCGACCCGATCATGGTGCCCGGCTGGCGGACCCCGTGCAGGCGGAAGACCGGGCAGAACACGCCGAACTGGAACCAGCGGACGATCAGCTCGCGGAACGAGGGGTCATTGATGTTGCCGTTCTTGAAGCCCCCGATGTCCGTCGTCCACCACGGGATGCCGGACAGGCCGATGTTGAGGCCTGCGGGAATCTGGCGGCGCAGGTCCTCGAAGGTCGAATCGATGTCACCGGACCAGACCAGGGCACCGTAGCGCTGGCTGCCCGCCCACGCGGACCGGCACAGGCTGACAATCTCCTCCTCGCCCTCCGCCCGCATGCCGTCGTAAAAGCCCTTGGCGTGCAGCATCGGGTAAATGTTGCTGACCTCCGCCCCGGGGCCGAGGTGGTAGCGGAGGTTCTCCGGCTCCTCGGGCCGGAGCTCAGGCTCGCAGGCGTCGAGCCACCACGTCCTGATGCCGTGCTTGAAGTAGTTCTCCCTGACCTTCGCCCAGATGTAGGCCCGGGCCTGCGGATTGGTCGAGTCGTAGAAGGTCATCAGCGTGCGCCCGGTCGAGCCCCGGTCCCAGATGGGCAGCTGAACGCTGATGCCCCGCTCGTTGTCCACCAGCAGGCCAAGGTCCTCCATCTCGGCGTAGTTCTCGCTGTCGGGGTTGACCGTGGGCCAGATCGACACCATCAGCTTCACGCCGAGCCGGTCCAGCTCCGCGACCATCGCCCCGGGGTCGGGCCACTCCTCGGGATCGAACTTCCAGTCGCCCTGGCGGGTCCAGTGGAAGTAGTCGGCGACGATGACGGACAGCGGCAGCCCGCGCCGCTTGTACTCACGGGCGATGCCGAGCAACTCGTCCTGGGTCTTGTAACGGAGCTTGCACTGCCAGAAGCCCGAGGCCCACTCGGGGAGCATCGGCGTGCGTCCCACCGCCTCGCCGTACTGGCGCAGCAGGTCCGCAGGATCGTCGGCGGCCGTGATCCAGTAGTCCCACTGCCGGGTGGCCTCGGACACCCACCTGGTGACCGTGACGCCCAGCTCGACCCGGCCGATCCCCGGGTGGTTCCAGAGCAGGCCGTATCCGAGGTTCGAGACCAGGAACGGAATGCTGACCTCGGTGTTGCGCTGCACCAGCTCGATGACGGCGCCCTTCTGGTTGAGCCGGCCATGCTGGTGCTGGCCGAGCCCGTAGAAGCGCTCCCCGTCCTGCGCGTTGAACAGCACCTCGAAGTGGTGCGTGCCGCCGCCGGTCGTGGCGTACCTGCGCGTCGGTGGCCCGGTGAAGTGCGGCGTTGTCTCGGACAGCAGCTCACGGCCATCGGCGCGCAGGAAACGCAGTTGCCCCGATCCGGAAATCTCGGCGCTCAGCCCGCCATTGGTGATCGTGGCATGCCCATCCGAAAGCTGGATCGCACAGTCGGCGGGCGGTGCCGGCAGGAGCGCCCCCGGAAGATCATCATTGATGCGCTGCCACAGAGTTCCGCGTATCCGCAGGCTGTTGCGCCCCCAGGGCTCGATCCGCACGATTTCATGCCCGCCGCGCCATTCCAGTGCCGTATCACTCTGCGTGAAAGATCCCATACGCAGCAGCCTCCTCGGTGAGACTCACACCCGCGCCGATCGGCAAGGCAAAGGTTTTCGCAATGCGATGCTAGGCTCCGTGACCAGACAGGGTCAACAGGTCGGGCAAGCCTGACATGTCGCTAATGTTCACCACCTCGTGGTGACCAGCCACGTGGTTCAGGCCTGCCTGGATCCGGGCTGGTGCGCCGCGCCGCGGCCGCGGCAGTCGAAGGAGGCAGCGGCGATGGTCACGGGTCAGGGACCGGTGACGATCACCGATGTGGCCCGGCTGGCCGGCGTCTCGCCCGGTACGGCGTCCAAAGCGCTCAACGGCCGCGGCAGCATCAGCGCCCGGACCGCCCTGCGGGTGCAGCAGGCCGCCGATCAGCTCGGCTATCAGCCGAATGCCCTGGCCCGCGGCTTGCTGACCGGCCGGAGCTTCACTGTGGGGCTGATCACCACCGACAGCTTCGGCCGTTTCAGCATCCCGGTGGTGCAGGGCGTCGAGGACGCCCTCGGTCCGGGGCGCATCCTGGTTTTCCTGTGTGAGAGCCGCGACGACCGCCTCCGCGAGCAGCACTATCTCCAGGCACTGCTCGAGCGGAGGGTGGACGGCATCATCGTCACCGGGCGCCGCCAGGATCGCCGCGAGCCGATCGGCCGGGATCTGCGGGTTCCGGTGGTCTACGCGATGGCGTACTCGAGCGACCCCGCTGATCTCTCCCTGGTGCCCGATGACGAAGGAGGCGGCACCCTGGCCGTCCGGCACCTGCTCAGCACGGGGCGGACGACCATCGGCCACGTGACGGGACCGAGCCGGTTCAGGGCGGCCGTGCTGCGCGCGGCAGGCGCGGAGAAGGCGCTCGCCGCGGCCGGGCTGGGCCTGGCCGGCGGCCGGGCCCTGTACGGCGAGTGGACCGAGGAATGGGGACGCCGTGGCGTCGACCAGCTGCTGCGCTCCGCTCCCGGGCTGGACGCTGTCTTCTGTGGCAACGACCAGATCGCCCGCGGCGTCGCCGACCGGCTGCGCGAGGCCGGCCGGAACGTCCCAGGAGACGTGGCCCTGGTCGGCTTCGACAACTGGGACGTCATCGCCACCGCGTGCCGTCCGCCGCTCACGACGGTGGACATGAACCTGCGCCGGCTGGGCCGCGCGGCGGGTGAGCGCCTGCTGGCCGGGGTGGATGGCCATCCAGGCTCGGGCCTGCAGCTGCTGCCGTGCAGCCTGGTGGTCCGCGATTCGAGCCAGCCCCGCGAGCCGCAGGCCGGCTAGCCCCCGTGATCTCGGTCAATAGGGGGCACTATGTGGCAGCAATTGACCACGATCGTGGGGGCGGCGGCCGCGTCGCGGGTCAGCCAGGCGGGGTCAGCCAGGTTGGGTCAGCAGGGCGGCCACCGCCGCGCGGAGCGGGTTCATCCGGGCGTCGGCCCGGCGGCGGGCCTCGGCGAGGCGCCCGGGCCCAGCCGGCTCGGTGACCTCCAGGTAGGCCTTGAGCTTGGGTTCGGTGCCGCTCGGCCGCAGTACCACCCGAGCGCCGTCCAGCCGGAGGATGAGCGCGTCCGTGGGTGGCAGCGCCCCGCCCGGGGCCAGGTCGGTCATCCCGCGGACCGGGGATTCGCCCAGGGCGGTGGGCGGAGTGGCCCGCAGCCCGGCCATGATCTCCCCGGGAGCCCGGGTGGCCAGCGTGAGCTGGGCGGTCAGGTGTACCCCATGCGCCGCTTCCAGTGCATCCCAGCAGTCCAGCACCGACTGCCCCGCCGCCCGGGCCCGCGCCGCCAGCCCCAGCATGGCCAAAGCAGCGCTGATCCCGTCCTTATCCCGCACCACGTCGCCGACCGCGTAACCAAGCGCCTCTTCGTATCCGAATACGAAGTGCGTCCGCGGCCGCTCATCCGCGGCCCGGACGATCCACTTGAACCCGGTAAGCGTCTGCGCGTACTGCACTCCGGCCGCGGCGGCGATCCTGGACAGCAGCGACGACGACACCACGGTCGAGGCGACCAGCCGCTGCCGCGGATCCGCCCGCGCGCCGGTCTCGCCGGGCACCGTGGCCCCCGCCCCGGAGGATCCGGCCCCGGAGGATCCGGCCCGGGCGGATCCGGCCGGGACGGTACCCAGGATGAACGCGCCGAGCAGCGCCCCGAGCTGATCCCCGGTGAGTGCCCGCCAGCCGCTGGCGACCGCGGGATCGGGGACCGCCACCGCGAGCCGGTCGCCGTCCGGGTCGCTGGCCAGCACCAGATCGGCATCAACGTCCCGGGCGCGGGCCAGTGCGAGGTCGAGCGCCCCTGGCTCCTCCGGGTTCGGGAAGGGCACGGTGGGGAAGTCGGGGTCCGGTTCGGCCTGCGCGGCCACCACGTCCGGGGCCGGGTACCCGGCCCGTTCGATGGCCCGGAGCATCAGCGGGCCCGCGACCCCATGCAGCGGCGTGTAGACCACCCGCAGGCCGGCCGCTGCGGGAACGCCAGAAGGCGGTCCCGCCAGGGGGACGTCGCGTCCGGGAGGCGGACCCGCGGGGGAGGCGGCCAGGATCGCGTCCAGGTAGGCCTGGGCGATCTCGTCCCCGTGCCGGGTGATCAGCGGGTCGTGCGGGGAGCCCAGCGGGATCGCGGACAGCGGGCCCACGCCGCGGATCGCGGCCTCGATCTGGGCGTCCACCGGCGGCACGATCTGCGCGCCGTCGCCCAGGTAGAGCTTGTAACCGTTGTCGGCGGGCGGGTTGTGGCTGGCCGTGATCATCACGCCGGCCCCGGCGGACAGGTGCCGGATGGCGAACGCGAGCAGCGGCGTGGGGCTGCGGCCCGGCAGCAGGTGCACCGGGATCCCCGCCCCGGCGAGCACGGCGGCGGCGTCCGCCGCGAACTCCGCCGAGCGGTGCCGGGCGTCCCAGCCGAGCACCACCCCGGCCCGGGCCGCGTCCGGCCGGTGCGCGCGCAGCCAGCCGGCCAGCCCCGCGGTCGCGGCCCGGACCACGGCCCGGTTCATCCGGTTGGGCCCGGCCCCCATCGCGCCGCGCAGGCCCGCAGTGCCGAACTCGAGACGGCCCGCGAACCGGTCAGCCAGGCTGGCCGCGGCCGCCCGCGCGGCCGGGTCGTCCCGCCCGGCCGCATCGAGCAGATCCTGCAGTTCAGCCTGATCCGCGGGGGCGGGATCGTCGGCGATCCAGGCCCGGGCCCGCTGCTCCAGATCCGCCGGCCCCGGGGCTCCGGAGACCGGGTCTTCAGAGACCGGGTCTTCAGAGACCGGGCCTCCTGAGGTCGGGTCTTGGGAGATCGGCTCGCCAGGAATCATGTCGTCCTGGGTAGCACCTGGGCCAGCAGAGCGCCCATCCGGCCCGCGGCGGCCTGCCCCGCCGCGACCACCTCGGCGTGATCCAGGCCGTGCGGGGCCAGGCCGGCCGCGGGGTTGGTGACCAGCGAGATGGCCAGCACCTCCGCGCCGAGGTGGCGGGCGGCGATCGCCTCCAGCACGGTGGACATCCCGACCAGGTCCGCGCCGAGGGTCGCCAGCATGCGGATCTCCGCAGGCGTTTCGTAGTGCGGGCCGGGCATGGCCGCGTACACCCCCTCGGCCAGGCTGGGATCGGCCTCCCGGGCCAGCGCCCGCAGCCGGGCCGAGTACAGGTCGGTGAGGTCGGTGAACCGGGACGGATACCCCTCGGGCACGTCCAGCGCGGCGAGCGGGGAACGGCCGGTGAGGTTGAGGTGGTCGCGGACCAGTACCGGCTGGCCCACCCGGTAGCCCGCGGCGATCCCGCCGGCCGCGTTGGTGAGCGCGACCACCCGGCAGCCGGCCGCGACCGCGGTCCGCACGCCGTGCACGACCACGCCCGGCGGATGGCCTTCGTACAGGTGCACCCGGCCGACGAGCACCAGCAGCCGCAGCCCCCGCGCCACCATGGACAGGGCCAGGCCGGCGTGACCCGGCACGGTCGGCGGCGGGAAACCGCCCAGGTCGGCGACCGGCACCTCGGTCACGGCCGCATTCAGCCCGCGGGCCAGCGCGTCCGCGGCCGGGGACCAGCCGGACCCGAGCACCACGGCCACGTCGTGCCGAGGCTGGCCGGTCAGCTCAGCCAGCCGGGCCGCACTCGCCTCCGCAGCCGCGAACGGGCTGGACGGGCTCATGCCTTCACGTAGGGCTGGCCGTCGGCCTTGGGTGCCTTGACCTTCCCCACCAGGCCCGCCACCGCGACGATCGTGACCAGGTACGGGGCCATCAGCAGGATGTTCGACGGGATGGGCACGTTGAGGGTGGCCAGGATCGACTGCAGCGAGGTGGAGAAGCCGAACAGCAGCGCGGCCGCGGTCGCGCCCAGCGGCGTCCACCGGCCGAAGATCATCGCCGCCAGCGCGATGTAACCCTCACCGGAGGACATGTCCTTGCCGAACGATCCCACCTGCCCGATGGTCAGGAACGCCCCGCCGATCCCGGCGATCAGCCCGCCCATGATCACATTCCGGTACCGGGTGGCCAGCACCTTGATGCCCACGGTGTCGGCCGCGGCCGGATGCTCGCCCACCGCGCGGACCCGCAGCCCCCACCTGGTGCGGAACAGGCCCACCTGGACCAGGGCGATCATCGCGTAGGTGATGTACAGGAAGATCGTCGAGTCGAAGAACACCGGGCCGATGATCGGGATATCACCCAGCAGCGGGATCTTCACGCTGCTGAACGTGACCGGCGAGTTCAGCCGGTTCTGGTACGGGACCAGGGCCCGGTCGTACAGATAGCCGGTCAGCCCGGAGGCGAACACGTTGAGCACCACGCCGAGGACGATCTGGTCGACCAGGAACTTGATCGCGAACACGGCTAGCACCCCCCCGAGCAGGCCGCCGGCCAGCGACCCGGCGATCAGCCCTAGCCACAGCGAGCTGAAGGCACTGGTGATCACGGCCGCGGCGAACGCGCCGAGGAGGAGTTGCCCCTCGATGGCGATGTTGATCACTCCGGACCGCTCGCACATGCAGCCGGCCAGGGCGCCGAGGATCAGCGGGATCGAGTAGACGAGCGTGCCCTGCAACAGGTTGATGACGTTCAGCGCGGTGGTGTTGCCCGAATCAGCCCAGCACAGCAGGGAGACGATGAAGCACAAGACGGTGCCGGCGATGCAGGCCCGGCGGCCGGCCCGGCTCAACGGCACCGTCGCCCGCAGCACCCCGATCGCGATCGACACCGCGCCGAGCGCATACGCCACTGCGGCTGCGGGCAGCACCAGATTGGGCACGCCTACCTTCGCGCCGTACTGGGCGAACGCGAACGTGGCGTTGCCGTGACTGAACAGGCCGAACAGCAGGATGTCGGCCAGGCCGAAGGCCACGAAGGTAGCGGAGGCGATCAGCGTCCGGTTGACCGCCACCGTAGAGCGGACGGTCGTGGTCAGCGTGGTCATGCGTTCCACCCTTTGGCGACGGTCTCGCTCAGGCCGCCCGCCCGCGCCCGGCGCAGCCGGAACATGGCCCGGATCAGCGGCGGGGCGGCGACGAACAGGACAATGAGGGACTGGATGACGGTGACGATGTCGACCGGAATCTGGGTGGCCGCCTGCATCTGCACGCCTCCGGCGTGCAGCGCGCCGAACAGCAGCGCGGACAGCACGATGCCGAGGGGCCGGGCCCGGCCGAGCAGGGCCACCGTGATGCCGTCGAAGCCGTAGGTGCCGTAGCTCTGGAAGTTCAGCTGGTAGTCGGTGCCCTGGATGACCGTGGAGGCGGCCAGTCCGGCCAGCCCGCCCGCCAGCAGCATGACCAGCACCCAGCTGCGCTCCACGCTCATCCCCGCCGTCCGGGCCGCGCTCGGGTTGGCGCCGACCGTGCGGAACTCAAAGCCCGTCGTGCTGCGCTCCAGCAGCCACCACACCCCGGCCGCGGCGGCCAGCGCGAGGAGGAACCCGGCATTGACCCGCAGGCTGGGGCCGGCGATGTGCCAGAGCCGCGAGTCG
>DATCFY010000214.1:0-3185 GCA_036509255.1 Streptosporangiaceae bacterium | reverse complement strand
CGCCGCCGAGGAGGGCCGCCGGGTCTACGGCAACATCCGCCGGTTCCTGCTCTACGGGCTGTCCGGCGGCAGCGCCGAAATCATGGTGATGCTCGCCGGGCCCGCCCTCGGCCTGGCGCTCCCGCTGCTGCCCGCCCAGATCCTGTGGGTCAACCTGCTCACCCACGGCCTGCCCGGCGTGGCCCTCGGCGGCGAACCGGCCAACCCCGGAGCGATGAGCCGCCCGCCCCGGCCCCCGGCCGAGAGCGTGCTCGGCGCCGGCCTGTGGCAGCGGATCATCCGCGTCGGCCTGGTGGTCGCCGCGGTCACCCTGGGCGTCGCCCTGTGGGGCCATGCCACCGGGCGGCCCTGGCAGAGCATGGCCTTCTTCGCGCTCGGCACCACCCAGCTCGCCGTCGCGCTCGGATCCCGGGCCCGCCCCGGCACCCTGGCCAACCCGATGCTGCTGGCCGCGGTCGCCGGGGCGCTGGCGCTCCAGTTCGCCGGGCTATACCTGCCATTCCTGCAGGAGCTCCTGCACACCCAGCCGCTGACCGGCCTCGACCTGCTCGTCGTCTTCCTCCTGTCCACCCTCGGCTACGCCGCCGTCCGGCTGGACCGCATCCTGTTCCGCAGCCCGCGGCCGCCAGCCTCGGCGGGGGCCGTATCTGCAGGCGGCCAGAACAGCGAGCCATAACGAGGACCCGGCGTGGCCACCGTGATCGCCGTCATCGCCGCGCTCGGTGCCGCCTGCTGCTTCACCTGCGCCGCGGTGGTGCAGCACCGCGCGGCTCGGGACGCGGGCGGGACCGCGCTCAGCCCGGCGCTGCTGCTACGGCTGGCCCGCAACCCGCGGTGGCTGGCGGCCAGCGCCCTGCGCTGTCCTTCGCGATCCAGGGACTGGCGCTGGCCTTCGGGCCGCTGGCGACCGTTCCACCAGCGGCAGGATCGTCACGCTGCCGACCTCGCCGATACCGACCAGCCGCTGATCGGCCCAGTGCAGCGAGGACCGCTCCGCGCCCGCCCGGGCCACTGTGTAACGGCCACAGCAGCCGCGGCGCCGAGAAGGCCGGCCGCGGGCACGGCCGCCACGCGCCCTGGATGACTCGTCGCCACCATCTCCCCTTGCTATTCCCGTTCCTCCGGATTAAGCCGCCCGGCGGCCGCTGGCGGTAGAGGTAATGGTCGCCGTCCGCAGTAGTGCGCCGTTGCGGGACGAGCGGGTGCTGGCCGGGACGGGCCGGATCGCTGTGAGACAGGACCTACAGCCAGGAACAAGGGGCCAACTGCTCTGCTGGTGTCGCACCACTACGCGGTTGGCTGCGGTCTAGGAGGTCTTACCGCGAGGTCGTGATCATCATGACAGGCCTGTTGTACCCTGCCCGGATACTGTCCGGGGTGGCGGCCCTCATCCTGGCCGCCGGGACGGTGCTCGCAACTGGCGGAACGCCGGCGGCCGCGCAGACCGCGGCCGTCGCGCAGCCGCGGGCGGTGCCGTCCGGCCTGGGCGGCCGGGTGTGGAACGTGATTCCCACCCACGCCAAGGTCGTCGCACTCACCTTCGATGCCGGCGCGAACGCTGACGGCGTGGCCAGCATCCTGAGCACCCTGAGCCAGCAGCACGTGGCGGCCAGCTTTTTCCTGACCGGCAACTTCACCACGAGCTTCCCCGGGCAGGCCAAGGCTATGGCCGCGGCGGGCCGGGCAGGTGATCATTCGGTCTCGCACCCGTACTTCACCCAGCTGACTGATGCGCAGATGCGCCAGCAGGTCCTGGGCGCCCAGCAGACCATCAAGACGGTGACCGGCGCCGATCCCGCGCCGTGGTTCCGTTTCCCCTACGGGGACTACAACAGCCACGCGGTGTCGGTGGTGAACTCGGCCGGGTTCGTGCCGGTCGGCTGGACCGTGGACACGCTCGGCTGGGAAGGCACCTCGGGGGGCATCACGGTGACGACGATCGCCAGCCGCGTCCTCGGCAGCCTGCAGCCGGGCGAAATCGTGCTCATGCACTGCGGCTCCAACCCCACCGATCATTCCACCCTGGACGCCGACGCGCTGCCGTCGGTGATCAGCCAGCTCCGGGCACGCGCGTATGCGTTCGTGACCCTGGACGCGCTGCGCGGCCTCGGTTACCACGTGCTGGCCTCGGGTGGCGGGGTGTCGAGCTTCGGCGCGCCCGGCTACGGCGCCGCCGCGCTGCCGGCCGGGGTGGCCGGCGTCGGCCTGGCCGCCGACCGGGTCACCGGCGGGTACTGGATGCTGAAGTCCAACGGCGGAGTCAGCAACATCCACGCCCCCTGGTACGGATCGCTGAACGGGAAGATCCCCGCCAGGCAGACGGTCACCGCCATCGCGGCCAGCCCGGCCCGCGGTTACCTGATCCTCACCTCCGGCGGCAACGTCCACGGCTATGGCGCGCCGGCCTACGGCGGGGTCAAGGTGGGCACCGGCGTCAAGGCGGTCGCCATAGCCGCCGACCCGGCCACCGGCGGATACTGGATCCTGAAGTCCAACGGCGGAGTCAGCAACGTCCACGCCCCCTGGTACGGATCGCTGAACGGGAAGATCCCCGCCAGGCAGACAGTGACGGCCATCGCGGCCAGCCCCGCGGGCGGTTACCTCATCCTCACCTCCGGCGGCGGGGTGTACCCCTTCGGCGCACCCGGCTACGGCTCAGCGGCCGGCACGCCGCCGGCGGGCGTGACCGCGGCCGGCCTGGCTGCTGACCCGGCGACCGGCGGATACTGGATCCTGAAGTCCAACGGCGGCGTGGCCAACTACAACGCCCCCTGGTACGGGTCACTGAACGGCGCCATTCCCGCAGGCCAGACCGTCACCGCCATCGCCGGCGAGTAGCCTGCGCCCATGATGCCCGAGGCCTCCAGCGGAGGCTGAGCCGGTCACCCAGACGCCGCCGCGTGGCCTCAGCCGGTCTGAGGCCACGCGGCGGCGCGCCCAGGGGCTGGGGAATGAGGCCGGGGAGCGCACCAGCCGGTCGGTCAGTCAGCGAGATCCTGCGGGCGAACATCTTCACCCGGTTCAACTTCATCCTGGGCGTGCTCCTGGCTGTGATCCTGGTGTCCGGCCAGCCGCAGGATGCCCTGTTCGGCATCGTGCTGGTGACCAACGCGCTGATCGGCATCGTTCAGGAACTGCGGGCCAAGCTCGCTCTCGACCGGCTGGCCGTGCTCACCGCGCCCCGG
>DATCFY010000213.1:0-6855 GCA_036509255.1 Streptosporangiaceae bacterium | reverse complement strand
CGACCGCCATCAGCGTGCTCGCTGGCGCGCAGATCCTGCGGCTGCCAGCGGATGCGTTCATCGTGGCGGCCCGGCCGGTGATCGCCGGGCTGTCGGTCGCGGCGTGGGCGTTCGGCACCTGGCTCATCCCGCCGCTCATCGGGGTCGGCGCCTGGCGTCACCTCATCCGCCACGTGCGCCTGCGGTATGAGCCGGTCTTGTGGAGCATCGTGTTCCCGGTCGGCATGTACGGGGTGGCGAGCCGCGCGCTGGGGACAGCTGTGCACGTGCCGTGGCTAGTCACGCTCGGCGGGGATGAGGCGTGGGTGGCCCTCGCCGTGTGGGTCCTGGTGTTCCTGGGCATGTGCGGCTCACTGCTGGCCCAGCGGCTTCGGGCTCCTGCCCGTGGCCTCCGCCGCGACGGGCAGGAGGGGGGCCCGTTGCCGGGGTGACCCGCGTGCCGCGGCCACCAGCAGCGGGAAGGAGCCGAACCCGGCGAGTACCGCCGCCCTTGACGCGCTCCGCCAGATTCCGTGCGCAGGCAGGACGGCACGCACGAGCATCCCAGCGCCGCCGACAGCCTGGAATCCTGCTGGGCAAGAAACCAGGCCGCATATCGCAGCTGTCATGGCCGCACCAGCGCAGCTCGCCCCGGTCCCGCCCGGCCGACGAAGCTGTACGTCCGGGAAGACCATATCCTGCCCCCACCTGCCAGCCCTGGCCATCTTGCTGTCCAGCCCGGATGATGCCGCCGGTCACGGAAATACGGCACTGAGGGAGAGCGGTCCGGGCCACAGCGACGGAGGCTGTCCCGCTCGAAAATGGATTCGCCGGTGATCTGCAGTTCGTCGGGGGTCAGGCGGCGCGTCACCTACCGCATCTGGTTCGCTACGACCCGGCCTGGTGGAGTGTCGTGTTCCTACTGGGCATGTACGGGGTGGGCGGGTACTACCCCGGCCAAGCCCACCACCTCCCCATCGTGCAATCCATCAGCGCGGACGGGAGCTGGGCCGCCCTCGCGCCTGGGCACTGACCTTCCTGGCAATGCTGCGTCACCTGATCCGGCCCTGCCACGGCCCTTGCGTCCTGGACCCAGCCGACGGCTACAGCGGCGATCCCCATTGCTGACACCTTGAGGCCAGCCCTCTACCCTGTCCTTCTGCTGTGCCGCGAAATACCCCGCTTTGGCTAGTATATCGTGCTACGATATTCTATCGTGTGCGCGGCGGGCATGCCCGTGCGGGCAATCGCCGAGCGGTCCTGAGGTCGTGGCTGTGCCCGCGATCTCAGGCAACGGGTTTGCGCGAAACGCAACAGCACACTAGGTGGTCGCTGCACGAGGCGCGCTCGTCGACCGACAAGACCCGCCGGGCCTGAGGGCCGGGAGACGCCCGGGATCGGCCAACGACCCGCCAGGAGACAGTGCCACGCATAAGCGAGGAGGCGCGGCAGATGGAACCCATTGAGTACATGACCATGGCCTGCGACGACGACGCAGCTCACATGATCGAGCGGCTGAACGAGCTCGGTGCGCAGGGCTGGGAGGTCTGCGCCTCGGTTCACGCCAGCGCGGGCAGCGAGGTGATCGGGCGCTCGCCGCCAGGGCTACACCAGGTCCAGCTACTACTCCTTAAGTGCCTGCTTGAAAACTCAGGCGGCTCGTGGCTGGGCGTCGGCAGGCTGGCGGGCGAGACGGCGGGTCATCACGATGATCATGGCCCAGTAGACGTAGGTCTCGTGCCGGGCGGGCAGCCGCTCGTAGTCGCGGACGGTCCTGCGGTGCCGGGTGATCCACGACAGTGTCCGTTCTACGACCCACCGGCGGGGCAGCACCTTGAAGGCATGCAGGTCATCGGGGCGCCTGACGATTTCCAGGGTCAGGCCGATGGCTGTCCTGGCCCAGGTGACCAGTTTGCCGGCGTAGCCGCCGTCGGCCCAGGCCAGCGTGATCTGCGGGAAGGCGCGGCGCAGGTTCCATAGCAGCGGTTTCGCGGCGTCGCGGTCCTGCGTGCTGGCCGCGGTGACCAGGACGCTCAGGAGCAGGCCGCCGGTGTCGACGGCGATGTGCCGCTTGCGGCCGTTGATCTTCTTTCCCGCGTCGTAGCCACGGTCGCGGCGGGCGACCATCTCCGAGCCTTTCACCGACTGCGAATCGATGATCGCTGCGGTCGGGGCCGTCTTCCGCCCGGCCGCCGCTCGGACCCGGTCACGCAGGTCATCGTGCATCCGCTCCGCCGAGCCGTCTGCCTGCCATTTATCCGCCCAGTAATAGACGGTCCAGCCGGGCGGGAAATCCGCGGGCAGCGCCCGCCACACCGGCCCGTTATGGGTGAGGTAGCGGACTGCATCGACGATGTCGCGCATGCAGTACCGGGACGGGCGGCCGCCCCTCCCGGCCAGCCACGCCGGGGCGGGCAGTAACGGCTCACACACCGCCCATTCGGCATCGGTCATGTCCGAGGGATACCGGCGGGCGCGGCTGCTGCGCGAGACCCCGCCCGGACAGCAGCGGCACGCCACCCCTGCGCTGGCCTGGGCGCCGGTCGTGGCTGGCTGGACATCACCGTCGGGCGCAGGGTAGAACGGCACGCAAGGCTCCTGGCATCGCGCTGGCTTCGACACCCATGCGATTACCAGGAGCCTCTTACGTCACAACAGCGACACGCCGCATCCCGCCCAGGAAGATCCAGATGCGGCCTGGCCTGCGGACCCAGTCAGTTTTCAAGCAGGCACTAAGCGGCACAAGGCCGCGTAGGAGCCGGGCAGGTTGCTCCCCCATCCGGCCCGGGCCCGTCTTCTTGCGGTGCTTTGGTGGTGTCGTCGTGCCGTGTTACGTTCATCGCCCGCGCCGCTGCCTTTCTGTTAGCACCGCCGGCCGGCTGTGCCCGGCGTCCCTGGCGGCTGTGAGCAAGCTGATCGTCCCGCGCCGGGCCCGTCCCCAGTCAGGTGCGCCAGCGCCTCGGCGTGCTCTGGCTTGGCGCAACTCGTCGTCGAAAAGGTGCCGGAACCCGGCCAGAACCTTTCAGGCTCGTGGCCGTACCAGCGCGCAGCCCGCCGGGGGAGCGACTATCTTGATCCATTCACCGGCGTGCGCGGCGTCTTTGGGGAGTCCCGGTGGCCAGAGCCGGTCCACCAGGATGGGCGTGTGCCCGCCTGGCTGCGCCGTTCCGGATCCCGGCCGGGCCTGCCGGCCGTCAGGGCTGTCGCGTCATATGAACAGGCGGCGCGTCACCACTCCGCTGGCGATGTCGCTGCCGAGCCAGAGGGCGACGTGGTCACCGATGTCGAAGTACTCGCGGGGGGCATCCCCGGTGAGCACGATGGTCACGATGAAGTGGTCGTCTCTGAGCCATCCCGTGCCGTCGCCGTTATTGGTGACCAGGGCGCTGAAGAACTGGCTGCCGTGAGTTTCATGATGCTGGCCCCGCACCACCAGCCGCCGCATCTGGCCGGGCGGCACCGCGGCCAGCCCGCCGTCTCCGCCCGGACCGGGCGTGAGCAGCGCCTGGAACTTGTACCGCTTCGATATCTTGGACCGCTTCATTATCATGACCACCCCTCGGGCCCGCTGGGGAGACCTGCATTGATGGGCGTCCCCGGCTGTCCTTCCCCGCGTGCGCGCCCGGGGCCGGAAAGCCAGGCGGAACTGAGTTTATCGTACCACGATATAAAAATCCCGGATGCCCGAGGTCATGTTCTGGACCGGGCCGGATAAAAGCGAAGCGATCATGGCGGCGGACACCAGCGCCCAGGCGGCCGCGGCGGGGCCATGCCGCGGCTGTCCCGATGCGATGGATGACCGGCGGCCCGGCGGCCGTCCCGAGCCGCATTTCCAGGGTCGCGTACATGCCGACCGGGAAGACGACCATCCACAGATCCGTGCGGTAGCGCAGCGGCGCGCGGGCGCGCAGGTGCCGCCACGCGCTACGGGCGGCAAGCGGCGGGAGCAGGCAGCTGGCGAAGGCCCAGAACGTGACCGCCAGGCCGATGATGCCCGGGATCTAGACTCCCACGGCCGTAGGTTGTCAAGCGGCTGCGGGAAGCTTGTTGTCCGCGCGGTGTGCCCAGGCGATGGTTTCGTCGTAGGCGGTGTGATGGGCGAGGCAGCCGTGGAGGATGCCGACGAGGCGGTTGCCGAGGGCCCGGAGGGCGGCGTGATGGGTGTCGCCGGCGGCGCGGCGGGTGTCGTAGCAGGCGCGGGCGCCCGGCGAGCTGGTGAGGGCGGAGAAGGCCCAGAGGTAGATGGCGTCGGCGAGGCGCTGGTTGCGGGCATAGCGGGCCAGCACGACACGCCGGGTGCCGGAGGCCCGGGTGATGGGTGATGTCCCGGCGTAGTTCTTGCGAGACTTGGCGGTGGCATAGCGGTCCGGCTCGTCGCCGAACTCGCCGAGCATCCGGGCGCCGAGGATGGTCCCCAGTCCTGGCAGGGAACGGACCACCTCTGCGTCCGGGTGCTGCTCAAAATCCGCTTCCAGCGCCGCGGCCAGCGCGGTGATCTGCGCGGTCATCTCCACGATGACCGCGGGCGAGGCGCGGACCGAAGCGCCCATCGCGGCCTCGATCACGGCAGGGCCGCGCAGCTGGGGGGCGCGCAGCGCGGCGGCGATCTGGGTCCGGACAGGGCCGCGCCTGCGGCCGGGGTCGGGGTCGGGCGGAGAACCTGGAGGGCGTCGCTGCTGGTCAGGTCGTCGAAGGCGGCCAGGGCGGCGGGGTAGAACTCGCGCAGCCCGGACCGCAGCTGGCTCGCCTGCCGGCGCCGGGCCCAGATCATCGACTGATGAGCGCGGGCCAGGACCTTGACCGCGCCGGCGATGACGCTGTCCCCGGCGACCTGGCGGTGGTTGTGCCGGTCGGTGCGGACCATGTCCGCCAGCACCTTCGCATCCCCCGGATCAGACTTCGCGCCCGAGGTAGAGTGCCGGTCCCGGTACCGGGACGTCGACAGCGGGTTCACCGCGAACACCAGGTAGCCAGCCGCGGCCAGCGCAGCGACGAACAGGCCCCGGTCAGTCTCGATCCCGATCGCCACCTCGCCCGGATCCTGCGCGTGAGCGGCGGCGAGCTCGTGGAACCGGGCAATCCCGTCCACGCCCTCGGGGAGCCGCCCGCCGCCCAGCCGCTTGCCGGCCTCATCCTGGACATGCACATCATGATGGGCTTCCGCCCAGTCGACGCCAATAAAGATCATCTGGCTCCTCTCGCCGATTCCGCAATGACCCTGAGCCAGAGGACTCCAGCAGCTCCCTAATGGATCAGTGCTCGGAGCACGACATCCCACCAGCTGTCCGAGGAGGCCTCGCCAGCCAGCGGGGGCACGATCTAGATCTAGGACTCCAAGGTCCTGGCCGTTTCAGTGCTCACCCGCTGGTGGCTCAGCTGACCATCCTCGCCCCTGCGCAGCACGGGCGAAGGCGATCGGTCCCCATTAGGCTGTGGCCGGGACCGTGACGGAGGTCGCGCCCATGGCCACCCGGTACGGTGCCCGCGTCCTGCGGGCTGAGGCCCGCGAGCAGCAACCAGGCCGCCACCAGGACTGTGATCACTACGTACAGCACCGCCCCGGCCGACCACGTCGCGATCGCCGCCAGCGCGGTCGGCGTGTCGGGATCGGGCCGCCCGAAAGCAGGAAGGCGGCCGCGATGACCAGCGGCTGGGTGCCCACTGCCCCCAGGTACCAGTTACCGCTGACGTCGGTGATCGCCGGCTTGCGCGGCCGGGCGGCCTGGCGCCCCGGTACCGGGAAGGACAGCCCTAGCCAGGCCAGCAGCGCGGCCTAGACAGGGGCCGCGGCGGCGTCGTGCTGGCCGGCGCTGGCGAGCCGGTCCCCGAGTACGTCGAGCGCGGCCACGAAGGCGAAGGAGGTAAACGCCCGGCCTGTGCATCTTAGGTCGCCGCACAGCTCCGCCGGGAAGGCCGCGGCGCGCCACGCCCAGGCCGGTGCCAGCACAGCGAAGCACCCGGCCGCGATGGCCGGCAGCACCGCCGACGAAACGAGGCGGCCATGCTGGCGCAGCACCGCTGACACGATGCCGTGGCCATCACCACGGCGAAACAGCCGGAGCGAGCGCCGCGCACTGCCCGCACCGCCAGCGCGCGGGCGCCGCGACCTGCCGCCGGGTGGGCTGCCTTCACGCGCACATCACAGCATCCCTGCCGCCTGAAGACGCCATCATGTCGTCCCCAAGACGCCATCATGTCGTCCCCGATATTACCGAACCAACAGATTTGACAAACTCTGTGCTCATGAATAAAATGTATCGTGCCACGATATGATATTGTATACAGTTGCGGGTAATCAGCAACCGCCCGAGGAGGTGCGCGATGTGCCTTTCTTCCGCGAACAGCGGCCTGCTCGAGGAGATCGGCGAGACGAGTGACGGGCGGATACCCCGGCCGGTGTCGCTGCTGGCGACCCTCGCCCGCCTCACGGCCGGCGAGGCGATGTCTGACAGCGAGCAGCTGCGCACGTCGGCCAGCCGGACAAAGGCAGCGCTGCGTGCCGCGGCCGCCACGATTGGCAGGCCGATCACCTGGGCCCCGGCACTGAGCGCCAGTGCAGCGAGGCGGCCGCCGACCACAACCCCAGTACCGCCGGGCAACACCCGGAACGCCCACGGGAACGCGAACTGACCGGCAGACCGGCCAGCCTGATCATTCCCATCCGTAAACCACCGGAGGAGCACATCATGCTATCCAGCCGACAGCCCTCACCCCTGCAAGCCGATCCCGCTGGCACGGAGGACATCATGCGGCCAGATCAAGGCCGCTCACCCCTGCCGGCCGATCCCGCTGGCACGGAGGACATCATGCGGCCAGATCAAGGCCGCTCACCCCTGCCGGCCGATCCCGCTGGCACGGAGGACATCATGCGGCCAG
>DATCFY010000212.1:0-5996 GCA_036509255.1 Streptosporangiaceae bacterium | reverse complement strand
CCTGCGCGAAGTTGACGATTTCCATCACGCCGAAGACCAGCGTCAGGCCGGCGGCCATCAGCGCGTAGAACCCGCCGATCAGGATGCCGTCGATGATGGCCTGCAGGATCAGCACGGTTTTGCTCCCACCCTAGAAACCCTTCGAGCTCCGGCGCCTCGCCGCGGGCGGCCCTCCCGGCGCGGCGCTGGGAAGCCCGCCCCGGGAGGTGCCGCCCAGGCTCACGGCGTCTGGCCCCATGGGGTCTTGACCACCTGGACTGGCTTCGTTTGCCCGACCCCGAGGGGCAGTACGTCGACCAGCTGGCCGCCCTGCCACTGGAACACGTACGGCGTCGCCGCCTTGTTCTCGCCGTCGGAGGCGAACTGCACCGGGCCCTGGACGCTCTGGAACCTTGCGCCGGACTGGAGATAGGCGTTGAGCTTGGCGTTGCTCATGCTCTTGGTGTGAGTGACCGCCTGGGTCAGCACCTGCCCGGTGGAGAACGCCTCGGCGACATCGGCACTGATGTTGGCCGCCGTGCCGCCGAACATCTTCAGGTACAAGGCCACCATCTCGCTGTTCTGGTAGAACGTGGAGCCGGGGTACCAGGTGTTCGGAACCATGAGGCCCTGCGTGTTCTTGGCCCCCACCGCCTTGACGAACGCGGCCCCCTGGTCCGGCCCGGAGGCCTCAATCAGGATCTTGGGGTTGTAATGGTCCTGGATGAAGTCCTGGATGAAGCCGTAACCGTCGGGCGGCATCGAGCCGATCACGACCACGGGCGCCTTCGACGCGGCGATCGCCGATGCGATCGGCGTGAAGTCGGTCGTTTCCACCGGGTACAGCTTGTAGACGGCGCTCTTGAAACCGTGCGCGGTCAGGTAGCTGCGCGCGCCGTCCAGCTCTGGCTGCAAGAACGGGTCGGTCATCGATGCGTAGGCCACCGGCTCGGGCTTCTGCGTGGCGGCCAGCCACTTGGCGAAGGTGATCATCTGATACTTGGCCGACGCGCTCACGTCGTAGACGCTGTGCAGGCCCTGCTGGAACACTGACGGGCCGCCGCCGATCCCCTCAAGCATCACGTAGTTGTACCGGTGCGCGATGACGGACGCCGGCTTGGTGAGCAGCGTGGAGTAGGGCCCGACCACGAAGTCCACGTGATTGACCGTGATGAGCTTCTGGTAGTTCGTGACGACCTGAGTGGGGCTGGAGCCGTCAGACAGGAACTCCAGCTTGATCTTCCGCCCGAGGATGCCGCCGTGCGCGTTCTGGAACGCCGCCCAGGTCTCGTAGCCTTGCTTGGTGGCCAGGCCGTCACCGGAGAAGTCCCCTGACAGCGAGACCGAGACGCCGACGGTGATCGGCCCGGATGAGCTTCCTGAGCTGCCGGACGAGGATGCGCCGCACGCGGCCACGAGCAGGGTCGCCATGCCCGCCGCCAGCCATCCGGCTGTTCTGCCTGGTCTCAGCGCCGACGGCCAGCGAGCTGCCGCCGAGCTATGTGTCTTCAGCACAAGTGATCAACCTCCTGAGGGGTACTGGCCAGTCGGCCCACCCGTGATCAGCGAAAACTGGCGCTCAAGGAGTGGGCGCCCACGTGCAGCGGTCTCCCGCCACGGTCCAGACGGTGTCGGTCGGCGGCGGCGCCCAGAACTCCAGGAACGAGAATTCCTCCGGCGAGTCGTTCTCGAACCAGTGAACCTCGCCGGGAGCGACAAGTGCGCTCATGCCCGCCTCCAGCCTGACCGGGTCCGCCGCCGTATGCAGCAGGCCGGAGCCGGTCAGGACCCAGAAGACGTGCGAGCAGTTCTCGTGATAATGCGCAGCAGCCGTATCACCCGGGTGATAGATAATCCGGTCGGCGCGCAGCAACTCAGCGCCGACGGGCACGTTTTCCGTGACCAGGTCCAACCTGTCACGGGTGTCGCGGGTGGAGGTCAGATGCGGCAGATCGCCGACGGGAAAGAGCTTTACCGGCATAGAGCCATGCCTCTCCGGATTGTCCAGTAGCAATGCTCGTCATTGGGCACGTAGCCGGAAGGAACTTCCGGATCCCCAGGGCACGGCCATTGACCGGACAGCGTTCCCGCCGCGGGCCTGGTACCCCGGCATTGCCGGGGTACCAGGCTCAGGGCGGCACCGGAAAGCACCCGCCGGGCAGGCGAGCTATACCTTCCGCCGCCGGCGCATACTCTCGGTAACCCGCTCAAACTGCCGCGTATAGTCTTGCATCCGCGTAAATCAATCGATTGCAGTAATGGTACGATTCGCCCGGTAGCGTGTCAATGATCAAAAACGAAGCATCGCGGGAAATTGCATTCACCAGCGAAACCGCTGGTCAGAGCGGGGATCAGGAACGCTCAGCGGATGAGCCGCTCCCAGGTGGCGACCCGGCCGCTTGCAATCCATTGCACAAGAGTTACTCGGCGTAACTAAACAGAGCTATGACGTACCGCAGCCGCCACCATAGGCAGCGGGTGGCCGGAGGTCGGACGGTGGCATGGTGACCCGGCCATTCGCCGGCCGCCCGCCCCGTTCAGTTATGCTCCCGCCGACTGGGCCAGTATGCATTCCAGACCGTCCGGGCCGGCGGTGAGCGCGACCTCGGTCGCCGGGCTGAGCCACAGCATGCTTTCCCGCTCCAGCGGATATTGCTCCGCGCCGACCTGCGCCGTGCCCGAGCCCGCGGCCACGTAGACCATCGCCTCCTGGGCCGCGATCGGAACCGGCGGCGTGGCGGCCTCGGGGGCGAGCGTGAACAGGCGGGCCTGCATCTCGACCGGCGCGCCGAAGGCGGCCGGGCCCGCGCAGACCGTCTCGGTCCAGCCGGCGCCCTGCCGGGTGGTCATCTCACTGCGCTGGCGCACGACTGGCATCTCGGTGGCTCCTGGGTGAGCAGGCCTGGGGGCAGGCGGGGAGGGTCACATGGTGACGATCGGGCGGATGGCCTCGCGCCGCTCCAGCATGGCGTAGGCGGTCGCGACATCCCTGAGCGGGTACTGGTGACTGGTGAGTGGATCGGTGTTGATGACCCCGGCGGCGAGCAGCGAGATCATCGCCGGGTAGGCACCCGGGCTGGACCGCACGCCGAGTACGTCCAGCTCGTCCAGAGTCACGGCGTCGACCGGAAGTTCCGCGGTCTGGCCCCCCGCCAGCCCAAGCAGCGCGACCTTCCCGCCGCGCCGGACCGACCGCAGCGCCTGCGCCACGACCGGCGGGCTGCCAGAACAGTCGAACACGCAGTCGGCTCCGCGACCGCCGGTGGCCGCGCGGATGGCCGAGACGGGGTCGGCCTGCCCGTAGTCCACCAGGTCGGTGCTGCCGAGCTCACCCGCCGTCACCAGCCGCTGGCCCCGGCCGACCATGATGAGCTGGGTGGCCCCGGCCGCCCTCGCCACCTGCAGCATCAGCAGGCCGAGCAGCCCGGGCCCGAACACGGCGACGGCGGCCCCCGGCCCAAGTGCGGCTCTGCGCACCGCGTGCACGGTCAGCGCACCCTGGTTGACCAGTGCCGCGGCGGCGTTGCTGACCTGCGGCGGCACCTTATGCAGGGCAGTCGCAGGCCGCACGGCGTATTCGGCGAGCGCTCCCGGCGCGGTGTGGCCGTACAGCCGGAATCCCGGCTCCCTGACCCGCTCGCACAGGTTGTAGCGGCCGCTCCGGCACATCGGGCACTCGCCGCAGCCGGTATGGTTTTCGGCCACGATGCGGTCACCGACAGCCAGACCGCTCCGCTCGGTTCCGGGCCCCAGCGCAGCCACCTCGCCGGACCATTCGTGACCGATGATGAACGGCAGCTCCGGCGGCCAGGTGCCCTTATAGGCGCCCTGCACGATCTTCAGGTCGGTACCGCAGATCCCGCACGCCCGGACCCGGCACAGAACCTCCCCCGGCCCGGCGACCGGGACAGGCACCTCGTCCAGTTCAAGCCGGCCGAACTCACGCAGCACGGCCGCCTGCATCAGCGCCGGGACGCCCGCGTCGCTCACTGGGCCACCCCGGCCTCGGCGGCGGTCACGGCCCCGTCACCGGTGGCGGAGTTCCCGGGAGCAGCAGAGGACGCCACCGCAGCCCAGATCTCCCTGGCGCGCTGCACCACGTGATCGGCGACAGCCTCGGCGATCTCCTCGGCCCGGGCGCGCTCCGCCCGGGCCGGCTGGCCGTACCAGCCGGTCGGCGCGATGTCGCGGAAGTCGCTGAGCACCGGGTAGACGTCAGGACGCCGGTACAGGCCGTGCGCGGCCTCGCCCGCAGCATAATCACTGGGCTCGGTGGCCTCGTCCAGCCGGACCAGGTCCGCGTCGTAGGCGAGCACCGCCGCCGTCTCCATCGCCCCGGCGTGAGTGAACTCCATCTCGCCGGGATAGTGGCTGCTCGTGATCACGTGCGCTTCGGCAATGACGATCTGCACGCCGTGCTGCTGCTGGGCCGAGCTGGCCGCCAGCCGCAGGGTGGGTGAGTTGCCCTCGTGCCAGTTGACCACGACGATCCGTTCCGCCCCGGCCGCCCGCAGGCCGCCGCAGATGTCGACCACGATCGCGGCCAGGGTGCCCGGAGTCAGGGTCAGCGAGCCCGGCCAGGGCAGGTGGTACGGGGCGATCCCCACCGAGCCCAGGGACGCGACCACGGTGTCGAGCCGTTCGGCGACACGCTCGGCAATGGACAGCGCGGCGAACGCGTCGGTGCCGAGCGGCAGGTGCCCACCGTGCTGCTCGACGCTGCCGGTCGCGATGACCGCGGTCCCGCTGCCGGCGAGCAGCCTGGCTGCGGCGGGCTGGGACAGGCGCTCCAGATGACGCTCGGGATGACGGGGCATGACGGGCTCAGCCTCCATATCCGGCAGCCGTGCCATCCTCGACCGCCTCGCGGTGAGCGCTGATGGGCGTCTGCCACACCTCAGTTACCACATCGACCAGCGCGGGCCCGGGACCTTCCGCAGCCAAGCGGAGGGCCGCGGCCAGCTGCCCCGGCTCGGTCACCCGCTGGCCGCGCAGGCCGAAGGCCCGCGCCACGTCCGCGAACGCAACGTCACCGAAATCCTCGTCCTCCCAGCCGCGGCCGAAGTTGATCCGGCGATACCAGCGAATCCATCCGAGGGAGCGGTTGTTCAGCACCACGATCGTGACCGGCAGCCGGTGCTCGACGATCGTGGCGAGCTCACCGACCGCGTACCCGAACGCCCCGTCCCCGGCCAGCACCACGGTCCGGCCGCCCGGCCGGGCAGTGGCTGCACCCACGGCGGCGGGCAGCGCATACCCCAGGCCAGCCTGGCCGCGGGGGAACAGCACCCGGCGGCCCGGCGTGCGCTGCTCGAAATAGGCCCCAGCCCACCCGCTCGCCAGGCTGGCGTCGCAAACCAGCAGGTCGTCTGGACGCAGCACGCGCTCCAGCTCACCGAGCACCCGCTGCGGGGCAATAGGTACCCGATCGCTCACGCGCTCGGCGTCCCGCTTATCCCGCCAGCTGCCGGCCAGTACCGCCAGCCGCTCCCGCCAGGCGGTCCGGTCTGGCTCGGGCTCCGCCGATTCCGCAAGCGCAGCGGACAGCGCCAGCAGTCCGGCCTGGGCGTCCCCGAGCATCCCCGCCTCCAGCGGGAACGCCCGGCCGAGCTCGGCCGGGTCAAGGTCGAGCTGGAGCACGGCCTGATCGCTGCGGGGCAGGGACCAGTTCAGGGTGGCGCCCCCGCTGGCCTTGGATCCGATGAGCAGCACGACATCCGCCTCGGCCAGCGCCGCCGTGGCTGGTGGGGCGCCCATCGAGCCCGCGACGCCCACGCTGAGCGGATGATCTTCGGGGATAACGCCCTTGCCGGTCAGGGTGGTGCCGACCGCGGCCGACAACCGCTCGCCGAGCGCGGTCACCGCCAGGCCGGCACCGGAGTGCATAGCCCCGCCGCCGGCCAGCAGGTAGGGGCGGGCCGACCGGCGCAGTACCGCGGCGGCCGCCGCGATGTCACCTGAGTCGGGCACCGGCCGGAACGGCGGGAAGCTCCCGAACCGGGCCGGCCCCGCGGTGC
>DATCFY010000211.1:0-37841 GCA_036509255.1 Streptosporangiaceae bacterium | reverse complement strand
TGTCCAGGCTGCTCGCCCTGTACCCGACGTGCATGGTCTTCAGGGTCGATGGCTTCCTCGGCGCTAGCCCCGAGCTGCTGATCGAGCGCCGTGGCACGCACGTCGCCAGTCACCCCCTGGCCGGCACCATTGGCCGCAGCGGTGACCTGGCCACCGATGAGACGCTCATCGCCGGGCTGCTCGCCTCACCCAAGGAACGCCGGGAGCACGCCTACGTCATCGAAGGTCTCCGCCGCACCCTGGGGCCTCTCTGCGAGATCCTGGACGTGCCCGCTAAGCCGACGGTGCTCGAACTGCGCAACGTGTCTCACCTCGCCACCCGCTTGACCGGGGTGCTGGCCGCCGTCCCGGCCTGGCCCGGTGGCAGCCCCGCTGATCCCAGCCACGGCGTGGGCCGGTCAGACCCATCCGGGGACGGGCCGGCGCATCCAGGCCTCCGTGTGCCCAGCGCCCTCCAGCTCGTGGCGCAGGTGCACCCCACACCCGCAGTCGGCGGCACGCCCACCGACGAGGCTGTGGCCTACATCGGCGAGGTCGAGGGCTTTGACCGCGGCCGGTATGCCGGCCCGGTGGGCTGGATGGATGCCCGCGGCGACGGAAGCTGGGCCATCGGGCTCAGGTCGGCTCAGGTAGTTGGCGACCACGCGTCGATGTACGCCGGCGTCGGCGTGGTGGCAGGATCCCGTCCCGAGACCGAGCTAGAGGAAACCCAGCTGAAGCTGCAGGCCCTGCTCGCCGCTCTCGTCCGCCCCTGACGTAACGGGGCAGCGCTACCCCCGGCCCTCCTGGTGAGTAACGGCTCGTCAGTCCCGGCGCGGGTCGGAGAGCACCACGACGGACCGGGGGCCGACGGTGACTTTTTCACCGGCGGCCTGCGGAGCGGCTGCGGAACTGTCGGCTGCAGCCGGGTCATAGGTGTCTATCGCGGTCTGCCAGGCTGCCCCCGGCCTGGTGACCGGGAGGACGAAGTCGAGCGGCTCCCACCAGGCGTTGACCAGGACGAGGAAGTCGTCGTCGAGCAGGAACGAGCCGTCGGCCGCCCGGTCGGGCTCGTCGGATCCGTCGAGGTAGATGGCCACGGCGAGCGCGCTGCTGTCGGACCAGTCGTCGCCGGTCATCGCGCTGCCGGCCGGCGTGAACCAGCCCAGCTCGCTGGCCGCGGCGGCCCCGGCCAGGAACCGCTGCCGGCGGAACACCGGGTGAGCGCGGCGGAAGGCCACCAGCTGCCTGGTGAACGCGAGCAGGTCGGTGTCGGCCGCAGACCAGTCGTACCAGGCGATCTCGTTGTCCTGGCAGTAGGCGTTGTTGTTGCCCTGCTGGGTGCGGCCCATCTCGTCACCGCCGAGCAGCATCGGGATCCCGAAGGAGAGCAGCAGGGTGGTGAGGATCGCGCGGGACTGGCGCGCGCGCAGGGCCAGCACGGCAGGGTCGCCGGTCGGGCCCTCCGCGCCGCAGTTCCAGGAGCGGTTGTCGCTGGTCCCGTCGCGGTTGGACTCCCCGTTGGCCTCATTGTGCTTATCGTCGTAGGAGACCAGGTCGCGCAGGGTGAACCCGTCGTGCACGGTGATCAGATTCACCGAGGCCGTCGGCCGTCGCCGCGCGCCGCCGTACAAGTCAGCCGACCCGCACAACCGGTTCGCGAACTCGCCAAGGCCGACGGGGTGGCTCCGCCAGAAGTCCCGCATGCTGTCGCGGTATTTGCCGTTCCACTCCCGCCAGGCCGCCGGAAACCCGCCCAGGTCGTAGCTGTCCATCTGCCCGACATCCCACGGTTCGGCGATCAGCTTCGCCCGCGACACCACGGGATCCTGCGCGACCATGTCCAGGAACGCTGACCTCTTCTCGAACTCGCCCTCCTGGCGGGCCAGGGTGGGAGCGAGGTCGAACCGGAACCCGTCGACATGCATATCCGTCACCCAGTAGCGCAGCGAGTCCATGATCAGCTGCAGGGTCAGGGGGTCGCCGACGTTGAGCGAGTTGCCGCAGCCCGTCGTGTCGAAGTAATCGCGCGGGTCGCCCGGGTCCAGCCGGTAGTAGGCGGGGTTGTCCAGGCCCCGGAAGCAGAGCGTGGGCCCGAGCTGGTTTCCCTCGGCGCTGTGGTTGAAGACCACGTCGAGCAGCACCTCGAGGCCGGCCCGGTGCAAGGCGTCGACCATGGCCTTGAACTCGGTGACCTGCCCGCCGGGGCGCCCGGCCCGCACCGCGGCGGAGTAGGCCTGGTGCGGCGCGAAATACCCGATCGTGTTGTAGCCCCAGTAGTTGGTCAGCCCCCGTCGCAGGAGAAACGCCTCGGGCACGCTCTCGTGCACCGGCAGCAGTTCGACCGCGGTGACGCCGAGGTCGAGCAGATGCCCGATGGCGGCCTCGTGCCCGAGCCCGGCATAGGTGCCGCGCAGCTCGGGCGGCACTCCCGGGTGGCGCATGGTGAAGCCCTTGACGTGCACCTCGTAGATGATCGTGTCCGCGTAGGAGCGCCGGGGCCGGTCGCCGTCCCGCCAGCTGAACGTCTCGCCGGTGACCAGGCTGTGCGGCACGTGGGCCGCCGAGTCGAGCGTGCTCGGCGCGTCGGGGTCCCCGCCGGCCGGGTACCCGAGCACCTCGGGCCCGAACGTGACCGTCCCGTGCAGCGCCCTCGTGTAGGGGTCGAGCAGGAGCTTCGCCGGGTTGCAGCGCACGCCGCGGGCCGGGTCGTAGGGACCCGTGGCCCGGTACCCGTAGGCCTGCCCCGGTCCGACCCCGGGTACGAAGCCGTGCCAGACGCCGGCGTCGTAATCCACGAGCGGGATCTGCGTCTCGGTGCCCGCCTCGTCGAACAGGCAGAGCATCATCCCGTCGGCGACACCGGAGGCCACCGCGAAATTCGTCCCTCCGTCAACGGCTGTAGCCCCCCGCGGGAACTGGCTTCCCGGCAGCGGGACCGCGGCCGGCAGGACGGTGGCCGTCATCGCTGGGTCTCCTGGCCGAAGCCCCGGACTACGTCACCGATAGAGCGGACCGCGCCGTGGCGGCGGCGGATCACGTCGGCGATCAGCCCGGTCCAGCCGGTCTGGTGCGCAGCGCCGATCGCGGCGCCGTTGTCGCCGTGGAAGTACTCGCTGAAGACCAGATTGTCCCGCCAGGCCGGATCGTTCTGCAGCATCTCGGTCCCGCCGAAGCAGGGCCGCCGGCCATCCGGCCCGCGGGTGAAGATCGAGATGAGCCGGTCGGACAGGTCAGCGGCGACCTTGTCCAGGGTGGCCTGCTGGCCCGACCCGGTCGGGTATTCGATCGTGAAGTCGTCACCGAAGAACCGGTGGTAGCGCTCCAGCACGCTGATGACCAGGTAGTTGAGCGGGAACCAGACCGGGCCGCGCCAGTTGGAGTTCCCGCCGAACATCGACGTGGTCGATTCGGCCGGCTCGTAGTCGACGCTGGCCCGGAGACCTTCAATGTCCAGCTCGTAAGGATGCTCGCGGTGCCAGGCCGACAGCGCCCGCAGGCCATGCGGCGACAGGAACTCGGCCTCGTTGAATAGCCAGCCGAGCAGCCGCTCCAGCCGGGCCGGGCCGGCCAGGCTGAGCAGCAGCCGCCGGTCGCCCTGCTCCCCGCGCATCAGGCCGGTTTCGCGGAGCTTGCCTGGCTCAGTCAGGCCCTCACGGTCCAGGAGGTCCGCGAACTGCTTGCCCACGATGAGGGCGCGCTGAAGATCCTTCTCGTCGACGACCGCGGCGGCGAGCGCCGGGATGATGCCCACCATCGACCGCGACCGCACGGGCACCGCCTCCCCGGACGGCGTCACCAGCCGGTCATAGTAGAGCCCGTCAGCCTCGTCCCACAGCCCCTGGCTTTCCAGTGCGTCGCGGATGGCGGCGAAATGCTCGAGGAACTTCAGCACGAGATCCCCGGCGGGCCGCTGCCCGGACCGGTTCAGGACCTGCGCGATGCCTGCCATCGCGATCGCGTAGAAGCCCATCCAGCCGGTGGCGTCGGACTGTTCCAGGGTGCCCCCGACCGGCAGGTGCGAGCGGTCGATCGGGCCGATGTTGTCCAGCCCGAGGAAGCCGCCCTCGAATACGTTCTTGCCGCCCTTGTCCTCCAGGTTGACCCACCAGGTGAAGTTGACCAGCAGCTTGTCGAAGACCCGGCTCAGGAAGTCGATGTCGCGGCCGCCGTCGATCGCGAACAGCTCCAGCGCGGCCCACGCCTGCACCGGCGGGTTCACGTCACCGAAGTCCCACTCATAGGCGGGCAGCGCACCGTCGGGATGCTGGAACCATTCCCGGCAGAGCAGGATCAGCTGGTACTTCGCGAACGCCGGGTCCACGTGCGCGAGCGCGACGCAGTGGAAGGCCAGGTCCCAGGCGGCGAACCAGGGGTACTCCCACTTGTCGGGCATCGACATGATGTCGAACGCATTGAAGTTGCGCCAGCGGGAGTTGCGGCCATTCTGCCGTTGCTGGGGCGGCACCGGCTGGGTCGGGTCGCCGTCGAGCCAGCGGGCCACGTCGTAGTAGTACAGCTGCTTGCTCCACAGCATCCCGGCGAAGGCCTGCCGCATCACCAGGGCCTCATCCGCGCTCGCCGCGGGCGGGGTGAGCTCGGCGTAGAACTCGTCCGCCTCGGTCCGCCGCGTCGCCATCACCTGGCCGAACTCGGCGCCGAGCGGGTCGGCCGCCGTTTCGCTGGCCGAGGTGGCGGGGGCCGGTTGCATGCGCAGCCGCAGCTCGGCTGTTTCGCCGGGCTGGACCGTCAGCTGGTACCAGAACGAGCACTTGGTCCCGGTCCGGTCCGGATTGACGGTGGCTGCCCCGCTGACCACGTGGTCGTTGATGCCGTCCTTGGGGTACGGCGTCAGTGGCGCAGCGCCGAACAGCCGCTGGTCGTTGGTCTCGTTCTCGCAGAACACGGCCGTCGGCATCGTGCCGTCCGGTCCGGGGCCGGCCAGCAGTTCCAGCGGGCCGGCGAACGGATGATCGATGCTCACGGCTGCGTCACCTGCTGCCCGCATCCCCGGCTTGGGTGCGTCCACATCCCAGGACCAGGTGTTGCGGAACCACGCGGTGGGCAGCACATGCAGGGTCGCGGTCTCGGGCCCGGCGTTGGTCACCTGGATGGACATCAGGAGGTCGTCCGCGCTGGCTTTCGCGTAATGCACCTCGGTGATCCAGTACCGGTCTTCGTCGAACGCCCCGGTATCCAGCAGCTCGTACTCGGGTTCCTCGCGGCTGCGGGACCGGTTCTGGTCGATGAGGTCCTGATAGGGGAAGGCGGCCTGCGGGTAGTGGTAGCGCCACCGGTTCCAGGAGTGGCTCGGCAGGGCGTCGAGGTACCACCAGTACTCCTTGACGTCCTCGCCGTGGTTGCCCTGGGCACCGGTCAGCCCGAATGCCCGCTCCTTCAGGATCGGGTCCTTCCCGTTCCACAGGGCCAGGCCCAGGCACAGCCGCTGCTCCACGTCACAGAACCCGGCCAGGCCGTCCTCGCCCCAGCGGTAGGCACGCGACCGTGCGTGATCATGCGGCAGGTAATCCCACGCCTCGCCGTCCGCGCTGTAGTCCTCGCGTACGGTGCCCCACTGGCGCTCACTGACGTAGGGCCCCCACCGGTACCACTCGCCCCCCTGGAGCAGTCCGTCCTCCAGCCGCCCGAACCCGGCCACGCGATCCCGCTCAGCACCCACGGTCATCCCCTGTCGTCTCCACGCACCCGCGGCATTTCGTTATCCGGGACCGGCCTTAGCCCGATGCGCTGATTGCGAATACCGCAATCCGCACCGATCCCGCTGCCTTTCTAGCACCTCAGAAGGACCAGCTCATCACCTAACCCGGGTGATGATTTCCCGCTCCCCCGGCGGAACCGTGGGATCACGGAAACCTTTCCCGATCGTGCATTTGCCGTGACCTAAAGCTCAGCGTCGGCTCCGGCATAGTGAACGGCCGGCGAACAAAAGGCTGACCGGGGATTACCGGAGACTGGCGTGACCACTAATCAGATCCTGATCGGCGTCGGCCTCATTCTCCTGCTTGCGGTCGGCTCCCAGGTGCTGGCCAGCCGGCTGCGCATCCCGGCGATCATCGTGCTGCTCCCGGCCGGTTTCATCGCGGGGGCCCTGACGGCCGACGTCAACCCGGACAAGCTGCTCGGCCCCGCGTTCGAGCCGCTCGTATCCTTGTCCGTGGCGGTCATCCTCTATGACGCGGGCCTGGGTCTCGACTTGCGGAAGCTCAAGGGCCACGTCCGCAAGGTCGTGATCCGCCTGATCGTCCTGGGCGTGCTGATCACCTGGCTGCTCGCCGCGGCCATCGCCGCGCCGCTGCTGGGCATGTCGCGCGGCGCGGCGGTGATGCTCGGGATCATCCTCGTTGTCTCGGGGCCGACGGTCGTGGGCCCGCTCCTGCGTTTCGTCCGGCCGGCCGAACGCCTGCAGCAGATCCTGATCTGGGAGGGGTCACTGATCGACCCGGTCGGCGGCATACTCGGCGCGCTGGTCTTCCACGCCGTCATCTCGAGCACCGACAAGGGGCTGGGCAGCCAGGCCGGGCAGTTTGCCCTCAGCGTCCTGGTCGGCCTGGCCGGGGGCGTGATCGGCACCGCGGTGCTCTGGCTGCTGCTGCGCAAGCTCCGGCTCGGTGAGCTGCTTGGCACTACCGCGCAGCTCGCCGCGGTGGTCGGGGTGGCCGCCGGGTGCGACGTGGCCCGGGCCGACACCGGGCTCATCGCGGCGATCTTCATGGGGCTCGCGCTGGCCAATCAGCGGGGCTTCGACCTCCCGGCCCGCCAGCCCTTCTTCGAGACGCTGGTCCAGCTGATCATCGGCGTCTTGTTCGTTTCCATCTCGGCCACCGTCACTCCGCAGTCGCTGCGCCATCTGGTGCTGCCCACGCTCGGCCTGGTCGCGGTGCTGGTAGTCGTGGCCCGCCCCCTCGCCGCGTTCGCGTCTACGCTCCGGACCGACCTGGGGAAAGGTGAGCGTGCGTTCATCGGCTGGATGGCCCCGCGCGGGATCGTGGCCGCCGCCACCGCCTCCACCTTCACGGCGGGCCTGGTGGCCAAGGGCGTCGGCGGCGCCGCCAAGATCCTGCCGGTGACGTTCCTCGTGATCGTCGGGACGGTAGTCCTGTACGGCCTGACCGCCGTGCCAGTAGCCCGGCGATTGCAGGTCACGCGCCCGGCCCGCACCCGTCCGCTGCTGGTCGGGGGCGACCGCTGGGTCATCGACCTCGGCCGGGCGCTGCGGTCCGCGGGCCTGGAGGTACTGATGTGGGCGGGCCTGGATCAGCAGCGGGAGCAGGTACGGCAGGCCGGGCTCGAGCTGGCCCCGGGTGAGCTGCTCGCGGCCGCCACGGGCCGGGGAGCGCGGCTCGAGGAGATCACGGCCGTGCTCCTGCTCACGGACGAGGACGACTTCAACGCGCTCGCCTCAGTGCTCCTGGTCGGTAATGTCGAAGGCCGCGTCTACCGGCTCGCGCCACCGCTGCGCAGCCACGGGGTCGTCGCCCCCTACACCACCGGGGAGATCTTGTTCAGTGCCGCCCTGACCCGGGGGGCGGTCAGCGGCCGGTATGACGAAGGCGCCCGGATCGTCGTGCAGCCGGCCGGCGGCGTGCTGCCCGCCGGGCACGATGTCCTGTTCCTCGTGCGCGCGGACGGTCAGCTTGCTGCCGTGACCCAGACCAGCACGCCGACGCCGGAGGCTGGCGATACGGTTGTGTCCCTCGGGCCGGTGCCAGTGCCCCAGCCCGCAGACGGGGCGGGCCGACTATGACTTTTCATGTGCGCCTGGTCAGCGCGCCTGACCGGACCGACGTCCTGCTCGAGGCACTCGCCGCTGACCCCGGCGTCTCGGGCCTGGTGGTTCTCCCCGGCGCGGCGCGGCAGCCGGGCGGCGACGCGGTGCAGTTCGACGCGCGGCCCGGGTCCGCCAACTCCATATTCCGCCAGCTGAAGTCCCTGCAGGACGGCCACGGCGACGGTGTCACCGTTGAGTACGTGGACGCCACTCTCGGGGGAAAGCCGGCGCCCGCCTCGAAGCATTTCGTGGTGCAGCGAGACGTGGCGCCGGTGTGGGAACTGGTGGAGGCCAGGATCCGCTCGGACGCCGTGTACGCGCCCAGTTTCTACGTTCTGCTGGCCATCGCGGGGCTGATCGGTGCGGTCGGCATTCTGACCAACTCTCAGATCCTGATCGTCGGGGCCATGGTCGTCGGCCCGGAATACAACGCGATCATGGGCGTGGCCCTTGGCCTGGACCAGCGGGCCAGGCAGCCGGTCCTGCGCGGCCTGCTCGCCCTGCTCGCCCTGCTCGCCGGATTCTCCGCCGCCATGGTCCTCACCCTGCTCTTGGGCCTGGCAATCCGCTGGTCCGGGCATACGCCGACGCTCTACTCAAGGGGGGTCCGGCCAGTCTCCGATCTGATCAACAATCCCAACCTGTTCTCGGTGATTGTCGCCGTGCTGGCCGGGATAGTCGGCGTCGTATCGCTGGCCGAAGCCCGGGCTGGCGCCCTGATCGGCGTCTTCATCTCGGTCACGACCATTCCCGCCGCTGCCGACGTAGGCCTGTCTCTGGCCTATTCCAGCTGGAGTGAGGCCCGGGGGTCGGCCTTCCAGCTGCTGCTCAACGTGGCCGTGCTGATCGTGGTGGGCGCCGCAGCCCTGCGCGCCCAGCGGGATCATCTGGCGGGCCCGGGAACGGGCCGACCGGTCGCCGGATGCTCCGGCGACTGGCTAGGCCGCCTCCGGCACAGCCACTCGGCATAGGAGCTGGACTGGTCCGCGCCGGGTTCCAGGCCCCCGGGCATGGCCTCGGCGAACACGAGCGCGGCGGTGGCCTCCAGTTCGCCGCGGAGCAGGCCGGCTGGGCCTGTCGCCTCGAACCCCAGCGACCACCAGTCCTGGCCAGACGTGGTCAGCTCGGTGAGTTCCACCGTGCAGGCTGGTTCCTGAACCGCCCGCGGTGCGTCCACCGCGACCGGCCTGCCCAGCGAGAACCAGCTGAGGCGCCGCTTCTTGCGCACCGGCCGCCAGCCTGGCGGGTTACCGCCGGCCTGGCTGAGCGGGCTGACGGCGAAGGACCACTTCCGCCAGTACTCCATATGCCCGCGTGCGCGGCCCGCCAGGTCGAGGACTCCCGGGCTCCCGCGGTACGTCTTGATCTCCAGCGGCCCGCCTCCGCGAACCTTCACTGACCGCCGCCGCACTGGCGGATCCAGCAGGTACGTGTCCTCGCGTGACTCAGGCGTAGCCGGGAACCGCCCGAACCATCCGGCCGCTGCGGTCCCCAGCTGCCCCGGGAAGATCCAGCGCACCTCAAGGCTGTCCACTCCTTCGGAGCCGGGCGCGGCCATCAGGCGGGCCAGGATGTCAGAGAAGGGTGGGTCGGCAGTAATGGCGCCCTCCCCCGGATATCGCGAACGTGCGGCGGCCGGCTTCACCGGATAGGCAGCAGTCCACCGGTACACGTGGGCGGTGGCATCACCCGCGATGGGTTAGCTCAGGCTCATGGCCGGGCGATAGGTGGCCGGCCCGGCGACGCGGACGCCGAGCCTGCGCTGCGCCCGCACGGCGGCCGCGTGCAGGGTCCGCGCGCCGCACTGGGTGAACGCCTGCGCCGCGGCGGCCAGTTCAGCGCGGGGCTGCGTGTCCCGCAGCGCGTGCGCGAGGGCCAGTGCGGCCCTGACCTCCTGGCCGTGCCGCGCGACCTTGGCCGCGTGATCGGCCCACCGGCTCGCCTCACCCTGATTGCCGCCTTCAGCCTCCACGCCGGCCATCACCTCGCAGGCCGCCAGCAGGCTGCGCTGATCCAGCATGGGCCGCTTGAGGTTGTTACAAGCCTGCACCATGGTGTCCCGGCCGGCCTCGCGCCGTCCCGCGTTGATCAGCGCGACCGCCAGCCAGGGTCACCAGGCCCGGCGGGCCGCGTCCGCGGCCAGCTCGCCGAGCAGCCGCGTCTTGCCCGCGCCCGGATCACCGACGAGGCCGAGGAAGAAGGGGGAACCGCTGCTCGTCGCGTCGAGCGCCGCCCCGAACGCGCGCAGCACGTCCTGCCGCCCGACTAACGGGGCAGCGCCGTGCGGGGATCCCGGGGCGGCTGGAATGCCTCGCACCCCGGCCGGCCGGTCCGCGCCACCGTCCATCCCTGCGCTCCACGGCGACACGCGATCACATCGGGTGACCGCTTATGGCGCCGAAGTTCTACGGACTGTATGCCACTCTACCGAGATAGCCCGGCCTGGCAGAGGCACATACCAGCAGCAAGGCTCCCAACCAGGCGCGCGGGCCTGCCGGGACGACAGGGGCCGCGTAGCAGCGCGCGTCACCCCGTGCGGGTGAGGCAGATGCCCCGTCGGCCAGGCATCGTCAGGCCAGGGGTGCAGTCGATGATGAGAGCCGGGCCACGTGGTAGTTGACCTGCTCCTCATCGGGCTGGGCATCACCCTTGAACCCTTCCCGCTCATCGCGTTCCTGCTGATCCTGAGCTCCGAGAAGGGCACCAGGAAAGGCCTGGCCTTCGTCCTGGGCTGGCTGGCCTGCCTGATCGTGGTGATCGCCGCCGTGGTCCTGCTCACCGGGGGCCAGCCGCCCGCGCCTGCCACCGCTCCGTCGACCGCCGTCCTCGCCATCAAGCTCGCCCTGGGCGTGGTGCTGATCCTGTACGCCGTCCGGCAGTGGCGCCGCATGGGCCGCCCCCGCAAGACCCCGGCCTGGATGGGCCGGCTGGACCAGCTCTCGGCATGGACCGCGGCCGGGCTGGCTGCCTTCCTCCAGCCGTGGACCCTCGTCGCGGCGGGTGCGGCGACGGTCAGCCAGGCCAAGCTCTCGAGCGTCGGGGAATACCTGGTCCTGGTGCTGTTCTGCCTGCTGGCCACCTCGAGCTTCCTGTACCTGGAGCTGTCCGCGGCCTTCCGGCCGGCCTCCGCAGAGGCCCTGATCAGGAAGCTGCGGACCTGGCTGGACACCCATCAGGACCAGGTGATCGTCGTGATTTCGCTGCTGCTGGGGTTCTGGCTGGCCGGCAAGAGCATCTATCTGCTCGTCACATGACCAGCGAACAAGCCGTTGAGGAGGACGTGCCGTGACGATGCCATCCGATCCGCTGGCGCTGCTGCGGTCCCGGAGCTATATCGCCTTGCTCGTGCTCGCCGCGATCATCGGGGCACCCATCTCGGCCGCGGCCTACTTCTTCCTCGCGCTGGTCAGCAAGATGCAAGGCTGGATCTTCACCGACCTGCCCAAAGGGCTGGGCTTCCACGGCGAGCCGCTCTGGTGGCCGGTCCTGCCGCTGGTGGTGGCGGGGGTACTGGTCGCCCTCACCCTCCGGTACCTGCCCGGCACCGGCGGGCACTCCCCCGCCGACGGGTTCAAGATGGGCGGAGGGCCGCCCGCGCCCATCGATCTTCCGGGCATCGTGCTCGCCGCCTTCGCCACCCTGAGCCTGGGGGTGGTCCTCGGCCCCGAGGGCCCCCTGATTGCCCTGGGCGGGGGGCTCGCTGTCATCGCCGTCCGGCTGGCCAAGCGGGACGCCCCGGCCCGCACCCAAACCGTGGTCGCGGCGGCCGGCAGCTTCGCCGCCATCGCCACCCTGCTCGGCTCCCCCCTGACCGGGGCGTTCCTGCTGATGGAGGCCTCCGGGCTGGGCGGATCGATGATGGAACTCGTGCTGATCCCCGGCCTGCTCGCCGCGGGCGTGGGTTCCCTGGTGTTCATCGGCCTCGATGCGTGGACCGGGCTGGGCACGTTCTCGCTGGCTATCCCGGGCCTTCCGCACGTCGGTTCGCCCACGGCGGCCGAGTTCGGCTGGGCGCTGGCCGTTGGCGTGCTCGCGGTTCCGCTTGGCAGCGCGATCCGCTGGCTGGGCCTGTTCCTCCGGCCTTACTCCGAGCGGCGGATCCTGCTGATCACCCCGCTGATCGGCCTCGGAGTCGCAGGCCTGGCCATCGCGTTCGCGGCCGCGACCGGGAAGGGCTCGGAGGAGGTGCTGTTCTCCGGGCAGTCCCAGCTGGGCCCGTTCATCTCGCACAGCGCCAGCTACACGGTCGGGGCGCTGCTGCTGCTCCTGGCCTGCAAGGGGCTCGCCTACGGGATCTCGCTGAGCAGTTTCCGCGGCGGCCCGACGTTCCCGGCCCTGTTCCTCGGCGCGGCGGGCGGTGTCGCGCTGTCGCACCTGCCCGGGCTCCCGCTGGTCGACGGGGTGGCCATCGGCATCGGCGCGATGTCCGTGGTGATGCTCCGGCTGCCGCTGACCTCCGTCCTGCTCGCGTCCCTGCTGCTGGGCGCGGACGGGCTGGCCGTCATGCCGCTGGTGATCGTGGCCGTGGTGGTGGCGTACGTGCTCTCCGCGCGGCTGACCCCGAAACCCGCGCCGGACGATGCGGGCCCCCCGCCCGCGGGGGAGCCGAAAGCGTCCACTCCCCCGTCGCCCAGCCAGGCCGCCCACCCGGCGTAGCAGCCCCCGGCGAGGGCCGGGCCCTCGCACCCGGCGGCAGCGTCCCGGGCGATAGTTAGCGCTCCCCGGCGGCAGGCATGTCGACGGTCAGCCCGGCAGCGGCAGCCGCGCCGGCGAGCCGCCTGTCGTAGGTCACGAACGACGTCAGCTGATCACTCACTCACGCCGGGCCGCCGCTTCCAGCACCGCCTGCCGGATCACGGCGGATCGGGAACTGCCATCACTGGTCAGGATATCGAGCGCATGCTCGGTGAGGCTAGCCGGGCACATCTGCGCGCCCTGGGACCGTCAGCCCCCGGCGTGGCTCTCGGCCCCGTCGTTCTCGGCACTGTCCTCGTCGAGGTCGAACTCGCCGTCCTGGACGCCGAGGGTGAAGGCGTGCCATTCGTCCGGGGTGAAGGTCAGCACCGGCCCGTCGGGATCCTTGGAGTCGCGCATGGTGATCACGTAGTCGCTGCCCTCCTTGGAGCCGGGCACGACCGCAACCTCCACACATGCACCGCCGTTACCGCTGCTGTAGGAGGATTTGCGCCACGGGACCCCGGTCATGTCCATTGTTCGATCGCCTTCCTCGCCAGGTCTATCGAAGCGCGCGGGGACAGCGCCTCGGCCTTCAGTATGTCGTACAGCAACGCCACCCGGGCGACGTCTCCGGGACGCTCCACGACCTGCCCAGCCAGCGCATTATCGAGGTACACCACGTCGGGTGGACCGTCAAAACCGGCGATGGCGAACTGGCCCGCCAGCCCCGCGTGGGCACCGACAGCGGACGGCACGACCTGGAGCACGATCCGGGGCTGCCGCGCCGCCTTGATCAGCCGCTCGATCTGGTCCCGCATCACGGCCGGCCGGCCCGCCCACCGGCCGGGTCAGCACGCCCTCGTCCAGGATCACCCACAGCAGCGGCGGTTCTCCCTGATCCAGGATGGCCTGCCGGTCCATCCGGGCACTGGCCAGCCGCTCCACCTCGGCCTCCGGGGAGGCCGGGTGAGCCGCGGCGAGCACCGCCCGGGCATACTCCTTGGTCTGCAGCAGCCCCGGGATCAGCAACGGCTCGAACCACCGCAGCGAGATAGCCTCGCGCTCGATCTCCACCCAGTCCCGGAACCACGCCGGGTAGGCCTCGCTGCGCACGAACGGCTGAAGCCGGGCCAGTAGCCCGCCGGTGCCGAGCGCCTCGTCACCACGGCGGGCGAAGTCCAGGCTCGGCGCCCGGCTGCCCGTCTCCACGTGCGCGACCAGCGACGGGCTGTACCCGACCCGCTCGGCCAGCTGGTCCTGGGTCAGCCCCGCCGCCGCCCGCGCCCGCCGCAGCTCCTCGGAGAATAAGGCCAGCGCGCTGACCTGACCGTCACGGCCCATGACTCGTCCTTACCTGGTCCCGGCCTTCCTGACACAGCCCCCGCGTCCCGCACAGCGTCCCGCCGCCTGCTGACAAAACGGCGGTGCGTGCTGCCGTGCTTCCAGAGCGTAGGCCTCCCGCGGGACTCTTGAAACCTCAAATTCCCGCAACGAAACCCCGGAGCGTCCCCATGTCCTGCGACCACGCCGGCGGCCCCGCCGCGCATCTGAAAGCCCTCCGCCAGGAACTGTCCGGCCAGGGCTGGATCACCAGCCTGCTCGAACCACCCGGCCGGCCGCCCAGCCTGTTCGTGCAGAACCCGGATCCGGGGGCGGCCGCCCTCAGCGACCACGTCCTGGTCGCCGGGACGGCGACGGCACCTGCTGGTACTGGTGGCCCTGGGCCACCCGGATCGCCCCGGCCCGCGACCCCGCCCAGGCCGCCGGCCGCATCACCACCGTCCTGCGGGCCACCGGCTCCGGCCCCGCTCAGCCTTACGCGGGCTCCGGGCCCGCCAGGTAGTCCTCGTCGCTGACCTGCTCCGCCCACATGGTCTGCTGGCCGGTAGCGGGATCGCTGACCGAGATCGCGACGTGGGACATCAGCTGGTCCGGTGCGGCGCCGTGCCAGTGGCGTTCCCCCGGTGCGGCCACCACCGTGTCGCCCGGCCGCAGCTGCCGGACCGGGCCGCCGGCCGCCTGCACCAGGCCTGCCCCGTCCATGACGTGCAGGACCTGCCCGCCCGGGTGAGCGTGCCAGGCCGTCCGGGCCCCGGGCGAGAACGTCACCCGCAGCGCGCGGATACCCGCCGAGGGCAGGGCCCCGAGCTCGTCCATCCAGACCTGCCCGGTGAACCAGTCCGCCGGACCGGTGGCACTCATCCGGGACGCCGCTGGCTTCAGCTCCATCTGCTCTCCTCGCTGGTTGGGGGCGGGGGCACGGCAGGGATGCGGCCGCGGCGCTCCCGGGCCAGGGCGGCCGGTGGCAGGCCGGCCAGCTCCCGGCTCTCCCGGGTCAGGTGCGCCTGGTCGGCGTAGCCGGCCGCCGCGGCCAGGCTGGCCAGATCGTCCAGGGCCCCGTCCGCGTCGATGCGGGACACCACGCGGCGGAAGCGGAGCACCCGGCGCAGCAGCACCGGGCCGTAACCGACCGCGGCCACGCACCGCCGGTGCAGCTGCCGCTCGCTGATGCCCAGGTCCCGGGCCACGCTGCTGATCTGGACTCCCGTGCTGATCTGGACTCCCGTGCTGCCCTGGACCCCCGTGCTGCCCTGGAACGCCGTCCCCTCCCGGGCACCGGACCGGCCCAGCTGCCGGGCGGCCGCCGTCACGAGCGGGTCCGGCGGCCCGGCGGCCACCATCTCCCCCGCCAGGCGGACCAGGCGGTGCACGGCCTCGCCGGGCGGGAGCCCGCCGTGCACGCGGCGACTCAGGTCGGCGCCGCGGCCACCGGGCAGCCCGGTGCGCAGGCCGGCGGGGTCCAGATGCTGATCGCGCAAGGCGCTGAGCGGCAGGCCCAGGGCCGGTCCGCCGGCCCCCGGGCGGAACCGGACCCCGGCGATCACCGACCCGGGCGGAGACGGGGCCAGCACCGGCCCGGTGTCCGGGCCGGCCAGGGACACCCCGTCGCCACCGCGCCAGATGAGATCGGTGCAGGCGTCCGGGAGCACCCGGGTGGGCGGGGTGCCCGCGGCCGGGATCACCGATACCCACACGCAGGCCAGGGCGTGAGCCAGGGCGGCCGGGGGCGCGTACTCCCGATACCCCGTTGACCAGTCCACGGGACGAGTCTGGCACGCGCTGCGGCCCCTCCGCCCGGTCCCGCCGGCCATCTCCCCGGCTTCGCCCTGGTCCGCCCGTTCGCGGCGTGACCGATTCATTCAAGACGGGACCGGTCCCAGGCGTCAGGATGGGCGCCATGACCTCACCTGACATCGCCGCCGCCGCGCAGTTCCTGGCGGGCAGCGGCCGGATCCTGGACCAGCGCCGGTTCCAGCGGCTCTTCACCGGCGGGCGGGCCGAGTACGTCCGGGACGCGGTCGCCGCCTACCGCAACCCGGACGGCGGGTTCGGCCACGCCCTCGAGCCGGACGGCCGGTGCCCGGGCAGCCAGCCGCTGGCCGTCGAGTTCGCCCTGGAAGCCCTGGACGAGGCGGATGCCTGGGACGACGGCCTGGTCGGCGGGGCCCTCGAATGGCTCGAGGCCAGCGCACCCGGGGAGGGGGGAGCGGTTTTCGTTGCGGAAAATATTTCCGGATGGCCGCACGCGCCCTGGTGGGTGCCGGAAGAAGACGGCCGGGCGTCGCTCATTACCACCGGGCTGCTGGCCGGCACGCTGCACGGGCGCGGGGTCCGGCATTCCTGGCTGGACCGCGCCACCGAGCTGATGTGGGCCAGGATCGCCGAACTCGGCCCGGCCGGCCCCTATGACCTGCGCGCCGTGGCGCATTTCCTCGATAACGTGCCTGACCGGGCCCGGGCCGTCGCCACGATCGACCAGATCGAGCCGCTGATCACCAGCCCGGATGTGGTGGCGCTGGATCCCGCGGCGCCCGGGGAGATCCACACCGCGCTGGACTTCGCACCGCGGCCCGGGTCACTGGCGCGCAGCCTGTTCAAGCCGGCGGTGATCGAGGCCTGCCTGGACCACCTGGCCGGCGCACAGCGCGACGACGGCGGCTGGACGGTCAACTGGCTGGCCTGGTCCCCGGTGGCCGCCGCCGAGTGGCGCGGCGCGATGACCGTGAGCGCGCTGGCCCGGCTGCGCGCCAACGGCCGCTGAGCTGGTTCGCCGGATCGCTACTCAGCAGGTTTCGCCGCGCTGGTACGCGCGGCACGGCGGCGCAGCAGCCAGCCGCGCCGGGTCCAGGTATGCCGGATGATCACCGCCAGCAGGATGATGCTGGAGATCGCGTGCCAGCGGATCGTCGTGCGCCCGTCCAGCCAGTCCCACAGCCCCGATGCGGTCACGATCACCGTGAGCACGAGCAGCAGGCTGGCCTGGGACAGGCTCCACCGGAGCGCCCGCGGCAGTGAACGGCGCCGCCACAGGCGGCGCAGCGTGCCGCGGATCCAGGCCCGCCGGTTCCACAGGTGCGGGCCGACCAACCCGGCGAAGACCAGCCCGAGGACGCTGTGCACGGCGATCGACATCGGCTCGGTCAGCAGCGAGACCACGGCCGCCATGAGCAGCACCAGATCCACGGCCCAGCGCCAGAGCGGACGGCGTCTGCGGGCCGTGCTCGCGAGGTTCACGCCCCCACTATGGCCCGGCGGCACCCGGCCGGGCATCGGCCCGTGATCCGATCCCGCTTCTGGTACCAGAGGACGAGGAGCGCCGCGGCCTGGTACCCGGGTATCAGGCCGCGAGCGGCGGGTCAGCCGTAGAAGAGGCGCTCCATGACGGCGCGGGCCTGGCGCGCGGTGCGCCGGTAATCCTCGACCAGGGTCTGGCTGGCGTCGGGGGGGTAGCCGAGGATCCGGGACACCGCCGCGAGCTCGGCCTGCTTGGCGGGGAGGACGTCGGAGGACCGCCCGCGCAGCAGCACCACCGCGTTGCGGATCCGGGTCGCGAGCCGCCACGACGCGGCCAGCGCGGCCGCGTCGTCCCGGCCGATCAGGCCTGCTTGCTCGGCCGCCCGCAGCGCGGTCAGGGTCCGTGTGGTGCGCAGTGCGGTCACCTCGTACGCGTGCGTGAGCTGGAGCAGCTGGACTACCCACTCCACGTCCGACAGCCCGCCCGGGCCCAGCTTCAGGTGCATGGCCGGGTCGGTACCGCGGGGCATCCGTTCGGCCTCCATCCGCGCCTTGAGCCGCCTGATGTCCAGGACCGCCGCCGGGCTGATCCCGCCGGCCGGGTACCGGAACTCGTCGGCCAGGGCCTTGAACCGCTCGCCCAGCTCCCGGTCGCCGGCCGCCGGGTCCGCGCGCAGCAGCGCCTGCGCCTCCCAGGCCAGCGACCACCGCTCGTAGTACGCACGGTAGGAGGCGAGGGTGCGCACCAGCGGCCCCTGGCGGCCCTCGGGGCGGAGCCCGGGGTCGACCACCAGCGGAGGGTCGGGCGCAGACTGGGCGAGGAGGCGGCGCAGCTCCTCGGCGACCGTGTGCGCGGCGCGGGACGCGACCTGGTCGCCGGCACCGGGCAGCGGATCGTGCACGAACATCACGTCGGCGTCGCTGCCGTAACCCGTCTCACGGCCGCCGAACCGCCCCATGCCCACCACGGTGAGCCGGGTGGGCAGCGGGCCGTTGTCCCGCTCGAACTGGCTGATCGCGGCCTCCAGCGCGCCGCCGATGGTGACCGCCGTGATCACGGTCAGCGCCTCTTCGGTCTCCTCCACGGTGGTGATCCCGAGCAGGTCGGCGGCGGCGGTGCGGAGCAGCTCCCGGCGGCGCAGCGCCCGGACCACCTGCGCGGCCTCCTCGGCACTGGCGTGCCTGCTCACCACCGCGCTGGCCTCAGTGTGCAGGGCAGCCGCGGGGCGCGGCACGAGCTGCTCGTCCGAGCCGAGCAGGGCCACGGTCTCGGGCGCGCGCATGAGCAGGTCCGTCGCGTACCGGCTGGAGGCCAGCAGCCGGGCCATCCGGCGCGCCACGTTGGTGTCGTCCCGCAGCAGCCGCAGGTACCAGGGCGAGTCCCCGAGCGCGTCGCTGACCTGCCGGAAGGCCAGCAGCCCGGCGTCCGGCTGCGCGGCGTCGGCGAACCATTCCAGCATCACCGGCAGCAGGGTGCGCTGGATGGCGGCCCGGCGGGACACCCCCGAGGTCAGCGCCTCGATGTGGCGCAGCGCGCCGGCCGGGTCGGTGTAGCCAAGCGCTTCCAGCCGGGCCCGGGCCTCCCCGCGGCTGAGGCGTACCGCGTCGGCCGGCAGCCGCGCCACCGCATCCAGCAGCGGCCGGTAGAACAGCTTCTCGTGCAGGCGGCGCGCCTCGCGGGCGTGCTGCCGCCACTGGGCCATCAGCTCCGCGGCCGGGTCGGCCCGGGACGGCGGGGCCGGCGCCGCCGCACCGCTGCGAGTCCGGGCCCGGCGCAGCGCCCGGCCCAGCCGCCGCAGCGCGGCCGGGTCCTCAGGCAGGGTGTGGGTGCGGCGCAGCTGGCGGAGCTGCAGCAGATGCTCCACGATGCGCAGGAACCGGTAGGCGGCGCCCATGCTGGCCGCGTCCTCCCGGCCCACGTAGCCGCCGCGGGCCAGCGCGGCCAGCGCCGGCAGGGTGCCCGTCTCGCGGAGTGACTCGTCGGTGCGCCCGTGTACCAGCTGGAGCAACTGCACCGCGAACTCGATGTCGCGCAACCCGCCCGGGCCGAGCTTGAGCTGGCGCGCGGCCTCGCCGGGGGCCAGGTTGCCGATCACGCGGCGCCGCATGGCCTGCACGTCCGCGACGAAGTTGGGGCGCTGGGACGCCTGCCAGACCATCGGGCTGAGCGCGTCGATGTAAGCCTGGCCCAGCTCACGGTCGCCGGCCACCGGGCGGGCCTTCAGCAGCGCCTGGAACTCCCACGTCTTGGCCCAGCGCTGGTAGTACGCCACGTGGCTGGCCAGGGTCCGGACCAGCGGGCCGTCGCGGCCTTCGGGCCGGAGGTTGGGGTCCACGGGGAACAGGGCACCCTCGGCGGTGCTTTGCGAGCAGGTCCGCACCAGGCCGGCGGCCAGCTGGGTCGCGGTGCGCAGTGCGGCCGCCTCGGCGTCCGCCGTGTCCGGCCCGGGCTGTGCGGGCCCGGGCTGTGCGGGCCCGCTGGCCTCGGCCGGCCCGGCGATCTCGGCCGGCCCGGCGACGAAGATCACGTCTACGTCGCTGGCGTAGTTGAGCTCACGCCCGCCGCACTTGCCCATGGCGATGACGGCCAGCCGGGCCGGGGCCGAGTCAGGAGGCAGCTGGGACCGGGCGATGGCCAGCGCCGCCTCGAGCGCCGCGGCGGCCAGGTCGGCCAGCTCGGCCGCGGTCTCGTCCACGGTGACGGTGCCCGTCAGGTCCCGGGCGGCCAGGTGCAGCAGCCGCCTCCGGTAGGCGGCAGGCAGGGCGGTGGCCGGATCCCTGTCCTGCGCCCCGGCCGGGTTGGCGGCCGGCTCCGGGTCGTCCGGCTTGGCTCCCACCGCCATCAGCAGTTCCGCCCGCAGTTCGGCCGTACCCGGGCTGCGCAGCGCATCCGGGCCGCTCAGTACCTGCCAGTCTTCCGGGTGGCGGACCAGGTGATCACCGAGCGCGGCGCTCGCGCCGAGGACCGCGGTGAGCCGGCTCCGCAGCCCCGCGTCGGCGCGCAGCGCGGCGAGCAGGTCACCGCCGAGCGGCATCCGGGACAGCATGACCAGGGCCAGATCAGGGTCAGCCGCCGCGGCCAGCGAGGCCAGCAGGTCAGCGTCCGCACCCTCGGCATCGAGGGCCAGGTCCTCGCTGAGCAGCCGCTCCGCCCGGACGGCGTCAGCGAATCCCATCCGGGCCAGCTCTCCGGCCGGTGTCGTCCTTCGGCGCACGCTCACTCCTGCACCGTAACGGCCGGGGGCAGAGTTGGCTTCCCCCGGTCGGGTCACTGCGGCTGGCGGGCACCCGGACCGGGACGCCTGGAGAGAAAGGATCCGGCGATCAGAGCCCGTGAACGGGGAGCCGGGAGGGAGGGCCGGGGACCCCCCGGCTTCCGAAACGGAAGCCGGAGGTCCGGCGCCGGGGCCGTCCGTAGACGGCCCCGGCAGGGGGGTGCACCGGGGGGGGGTAGGTGCACATCTAAAGTGTGTGCCAGGCCGGTAACGTCCCGGTAGCGCGGTTTACCGGCAGGTATGTCAGGCGCCGACGGCGTGGTCTTCACGCAGCCGGCCGCCCAGGGCAGACTCGGCCTGAGCTGCGGCGATGCCCGGCGGCAGGTCGCCCTGCAGCCTGGCCCGGACCTGGCTGGCGTCGGAATGATTCAGGCCTTCCAGGATGTCCAGGGCTTCCTGCCACGTCTGCCGGGCCAGGTCTGCCTCACCGGCGGCGTGGTAGGCGTCGCCGAGGTGGACCAGCATGGTCGTCTCGTAGTACCCCATCCGGAGTCCGTGGATGATGCTCAGCGCGGTGCGCAAGCAGCTGATGGCTTCGTCCAGCCGGCCCAGGTGCAGCAGGGCAAACCCCATGCTGTCCCAGGTCGCTGCCTCGTTGAGCGGGTCGCCCGCACCCCGGTACATGCCCAGCGCCTGCTCGCAGAACGCCAGCGTCTGCTCGTAGTCCCCCAGCTGTGCGTGGATCCAGCCGACGCCGTTGAGCATCTTGGCCAGGCCCTGCTCGTGCCCTTCCTGGCGGTACAGGGTAAGGGCCAGCTGGGCATGACCGAGCGCTTCGGCGAGCCGGCCCTGCTGCTCGGCCAGGATCGCGATCTCGTTGTGCGCGCGGGCCTCGCCGAGCCGGTCGCCGACCTGCCGGTGCAGATCGAGCGCCTGCCGGCAGTAGTCGCGTGCCTCGGCGAGCTGCCCGAGACGGCCCACGGCGGCCGCCAGATCGCGGTACGCGTGCGCCTCCGCCGCCCGGTCATCCAGACGCCTGGCGGCGTCGATCGCGGTGCGCTGGATGGCGACCTGGTCGTGCCAGTAACCCGCGCGGTCGAAGAACAGGTGCACCGCCCACGGCAGCTGCCAGGCGTGCTGGTCAAAGCCGCCGTCACTGGCCTGGGCGATCGCTGCGATCAGCACCTGGCGCTCGGCTTCGTACCAGGCCAGCGTCTCACTGGCGTAGCTGAGGAGCTCCGGGACGACCCCGCGCTGCGCTGGTTCCAGGGTGATATGCGGACGGACCGGGTTGAGGACCCGGCTGCCAGCCGAGGCGGTGTGCAGGTAGTGGTCCAGCACCCGGAGCACGGCGTCATGGCACTCCGCGTCACTGTCGGTGGCCCGGGCCAGGTACGCCGCGTAGGCGCGGAGCAGGTCGTGGAACGCGTACCGGCCCGGCGCGTGCTCGGCGATCAGGTGGGTGTCGGCCAGCTCGGCGACCGCCGCCGCCGCCTGCCCGCGGTCCACTCCGGCCAGGCTCGCGGCCGCCGCGATCGTCACGTCCGGCCCCGCGTGCAACCCGAGCAGCCGGAACATCCGCGCCGCCGGCCCGCTCAGCTGCTCGCACGACCAGGAGAACACCGCCCGGATGCTGGCCACCGGATCCCCGGCGTCCAGGGCTTCCAGCCGGCCCTGCGCGTCGGCCAGCTCACGGGCCAGGTCCGCCAGCGGCAGGTAAGGCCGGGCCGCCACCCGGGCGGCGACGATGCTCAGCGCCAGCGGCAGCCGGGAACACGCCTCGGTCAGCTGGTGGGCAGCATCCGCTTCCGCGCGGGCACGCTCCCCCAGCCGGCTGGCCAGCAGCTCGTGGGCTTCACCGGCGGTCAGCACGTCGAGCGGGACGAGCCGGGCCCCTTCCGTCGCGGCCAGCCCGGGCAGCCGCGCCCGGCTGGTCACCAGCGCGAGGCAGGATCGGCTGCCTGGCAGCAGCGGCCGCACCTGGGCGGCGTCGCGGGCATTGTCCAGGATGACCAGCACCCGCTTGCCGGCCAGCACACTGCGGTACAGGGCGGACTGGGCGTCGACGCTGTCCGGAATCTGCTCCTCGGACACCCCGTACGCCCCCAGGAACCAGCGCAGCGCATCCCCGGGCGCCACCGGCGTGCCGGACGGGTCAAACCCGCGGAGGTTCACGTACAGCTGGCCGTCGGGGAACTCCGCCGCGCTCTGGTGCGCCCAGTGCACCGCCAGTGCGGTCTTGCCCGCCCCGGCTGTTCCGCCGATGACCAGGACCTTGGCCACCCCGTCGGCGGAGGCCGCCTCGTGCTGCCAGGCCTGCAGCTCAGCCAGCTCGGCGGTGCGCCCCGCGAAGTGCGCCACCCCGGCGGGCAGCTGCCGGGGCACCACGGTGGCCTGACTGGCGGGGGCAGTTCTGGACCGTCCGGGACGGGACGGACCGGCGCCCACCGCGGGGCTGGCCTTCGCCGCGCCCGCGCCCGCCCGGCTGGTCTGGTGGCCGCGGCCGGGACCCGCCCGGGCGGTGGCTCCGCTGCCGGTGGCTGGGCTGCCCGTGGCTGGGCCGCCCGAGGCTGGGCTGCCGGTGGCTGGGCTACCGGTGGTTCCGCTGGTGGTTCCACTGCCGGTGACGGCGCCGCGCGCCAGGGGACGGCCCGGTCCCTGGACGGCCTGGCCAGCCCGGGCACGGCTGGCCGGTGCGCGGCCCTCGGGTGCGCGGCCAGGCAGGCCGGCCGGTGCACGGCCCGCGTCGCGCTTCTGTGCGGCGGACCCCACCGCGGGCGGGGCGGCCAGGAACCTGGCCAGCGCGGGACCCGGCGCAGCCAGGTCAGGGTCGGCGTCGAGGATGCCAGCCTGGAGGTCGCGCAGTTCCCGGCCTGGTTCCACGCCGAGTTCATCCACGAGCATGCGCCGCGTGCGCTGGTAGGCGGCCAGCGCCTCGGCCTGCCGGCCGCAGCGGTACAGCGCCAGCATCAGCTGGGCGTGGAAGCGCTCACGCCAGGGGTGATCATGGGCAAGCTGGGTCAGCTCGCCGACCAGCTCCGCGTGCAGTCCCCGGGCGAGCCCGGCGTCCATCCGCCATTCCTGGGCCTGCATCCGCAGGGCGTCCAGCCGGGGTACCTCGGCCGTGATGAGCGCGTTGGACGGCACGTCCACGAGCGGGTTCCCGCGCCACAGGCCGATCGCCTCGCCTAGCAGTTCCCACGCTCCGGGCTCGCTGCCGGAGGGCGTGTCGCGGCGGATGGCCTCGCCGCCCTTGCTGCACAGCGCGGTAAAGCGGAGCGCGTCCACCTCGTCGGGTTCCGCCTCAAGGGCGTAGCCCGGATCACGGGTGATAATCCGGCGGCCGGCGACCGGGCCGAGGATCTGCCGCAGGCGCTTCACGTAGTTGCGGATGGCCACCCGGGCCCCGGCCGGCGGCACGCCATCCCAGACGATCTCGGCCAGCTCGTCATACGAGGCGACCTGCCCCGCCCGGAGCGCCAGGGCGGCCAGGATCACGCGCTGTTTCGGGGCGGGAACAGGCACCGGCTCATCGCCGCTACGGACCAGTAATGGTCCGAGTACGCCCACCCAGAACACTGCGCCCTGACCCCGATCCCTGGTCCCGCTGCCCACCCCAGCCCCGCCCGATGCCTCAGCGCTGCCCGATGCCACGGCCTTGGCTCACACAGTCATAGCACGGGCAGGTAACGATCCAGCTCAAACTGGGTGACCTGGTGCCGGTACTCGCGCCACTCCTCGCGCTTGTTGCGCAGGAAAAAGTCAAACACGTGCTCGCCGAGGGCCCGTGCCACCAGCTCGCTGTCCTGCATCACCGTGATCGCCTCATCCAGGCTCTGCGGTAGCGGTGAGATGCCCAGCGCACGCCGCTCGGCTGAGGTGAGCGCCCATACGTCATCCTCCGCACCGGGCGGCAGCTCGTAACCGGCCTCAATACCCTTCAGGCCGGCTTCCAGGATCACCGCAAACGCAAGATAAGGATTACACGCTGAGTCTACCGAGCGGAACTCAACTCGGGTGGCATTTCCCTTGTGCGGCTTGTACATAGGAATCCGCACCAGGGCCGACCTGTTGTTGTGACCCCAGCAAACGTAGGCGGGGGCCTCGCCGCCTGCGCCTGCCGCGCTTTCCGCCGCCCCCCACAGCCGCTTGTAGGAGTTGACCCACTGGTTGCAGACCGCGGTGATCTCCGCGGCGTGCCGGAGCAGGCCGGCGATGAACATCCGGCCCAGCTTGGACAGCTGGAATTCCGCGCCCGGCTCGTAGAAGACGTTACGGTCGCCCTCGAACAGCGACATGTGGGTGTGCATGCCAGAGCCCGGGTACTCGGTAAATGGCTTAGGCATAAAAGACGCATAAACGCCCTGCTGGAGCGCGACTTCCTTCATCACCAGCCGGAAGGACATGATGTTGTCCGCGGTGGTCAGGGCGTCCGCATAGCGCAGGTCGATCTCCTGCTGGCCGGGCGCGCCCTCGTGGTGGCTGAACTCGACGGAGATGCCCATGCTTTCCAGCATCTGGATCGACTCATGCCGGAAGTCGTGCGCGATGCTGTGCGGAGTGTGGTCGAAGTAGCCGCCGGTGTCGATGGGCTCCGGCTTGAGGCCCGGCATGGGCCTCTCCTTGAGCAGGAAGAACTCCACCTCGGGATGGGTGTAGAAGGTGAAGCCGAGGTCGGCGGCGTGGCCAAGCGCCCGCTTCAGCACGTAGCGGGGATCGGCGTAGGAGGGCGAGCCGTCGGGCATCCGGATGTCGCAGAACATCCGGCCCACCCCGGAGGCCTCGCCACGCCAGGGCAGCAGCTGGAACGTGGACGCGTCGGGCTTGGCGATCATGTCCGCCTCGTAGACCCGGGCGAACCCCTCGACCGCCGAGCCGTCGAACCCGATGCCCTCGGCGAACGCCCCCTCGAGCTCGGCGGGGGCCACCGCGACCGACTTCAGGTAGCCGAGAACGTCGGTGAACCACAGTCGGACAAAACGGATGTCCCGCTCCTCCAGGGTACGGAGGACGAATTCTTCCTGCCTGTCCATGACGGCCTGTCCTTGCTGGTCAGCGGCGTTCACCTGCATAAATGGCGGGCAGCACAGCATATCGGCTGACCGAGCCTGCCCTGGCCGACAGTGTCTCGCGAGCGTGTTACCAGGACGTTACAAGCCTGCGGCGAGTCTACCCGCTGAGCGCGGACAAGCCTGCCGTACCAAGCTGGAACCTACCGCGCGTCCGTAGTCCCCGGGCGCCTCGCCGCCTGCGGCCGGTTGCGTGGCCGCCTCCGGGACGAACCGGGCGGGGCAGGCTGGCCGTGCCCGGGGGGCAGGCCGGGTGCCCGAATAGAGTAAATGGGTGACCAGGCTGCGAATCGCCCTTGCCCAGGTGAACTCGACCGTCGGCGACCTGGCGGGAAACGCCGCGACGGTGGCGGACTGGACCCGCCGCGCCGCGGACGCCGGCGCGGACGTGGTCGTGTTCCCGGAGATGATGCTGACCGGCTACCCGGTGGAGGACCTGGCGCTGCGGGACTCGTTCGTGGACGCCTCGATCGCCACCTTGGAGGCGACGGCGCAGCAGCTGGCTGCGGACGGGCTCGGCGGCATCGCCGTGGTCACCGGCTACCTGGGCCGGCGGGCCGGCGGGACGCCCCGGGTCGGCGAGCCGGTCAGCTCGGCCCAGAACGCGGCCGCGCTGCTGCACGGCGGGACGGTCGCGGTCACCACGGCCAAGCATCACCTGCCGAATTACGGGGTGTTCGACGAGTACCGCTACTTTGTGCCCGGGAACCGGCTGCCGGTGGTCCGGGTCCCGGTGCGCGGCGGTGCGGCGGGCCCGCCCGGTGCGGCGGGCCCGCCCGGTGCGGCGGGCGCGGCGGGTGCGGATGGGGGCGCCGAGGACGCGGTGGACGTAGCCATCGCCATCTGCGAGGACCTGTGGCAGGACGGTGGCCCGGTCGCGGTGACGCGGCAGGCGGGCGCGGGCCTGCTGGTGGTGCCGAACGCATCCCCGTACGAGCGGGGCAAGGACCAGTCCCGGCTGGAACTGGTCGTCCGGCGGGCCCGCGAAGCCGGCGCGGCCCTGGCGTACGTGAACATGATGGGCGGCCAGGACGAGCTGGTCTTCGACGGGGATTCGATCATCCTCGACGCCGAGGGCGGCCTGATCTCCCGGGGACCGCAGTTCGAGGAGGCGCTGCTGGTCGCGGACCTTGACCTGCCCCCGGCCCGGCCGCTCCCGGACACCGCGCCGTCTCCCGACACCCCCGCCGAGCCCAGCGACGGCACGGTGATGAGCATCCACCGGGTGGCGCTGCCCGCGCGGCCCGCACCGTCCGCCCCGCTCCCTCCGCTCACGGAGCCCATGATCAGCCCACGGCTGGCACCGCTGGCGGAGGTCTACTCCGCGCTGGTCACCGGCGTGCGCGACTACGTCAGCAAGAACGGCTTCCGCTCGGTCATCCTGGGCCTGTCCGGGGGGATCGATTCCGCGCTGGTCGCCACGATCGCGGCCGATGCGCTCGGGCCGGACCGGGTGCACGTGGTGCTGATGCCCAGCGCCTACTCATCCGGGCACTCGGTGAGCGACGCGGAGGACCTGGCCAAGCGCCAGGGCCTGCAGGCCCGGACGGTCCCGATCGCCCCGATGGTGGACGCGTTCCAGGCGGAGCTGAACCTGCACGGGCTGGCCGCGGAAAATCTCCAGTCACGGATCCGCGGCGTGATCCTGATGGGCCTGAGCAACGCCGACGGGCACCTGGTCCTGACTACCGGCAACAAGAGCGAGATCGCCACCGGCTACTCGACGCTGTACGGCGACTCGGCGGGCGGCTTCGGCCCGATCAAGGACGTTCTCAAAACGCTCGTCTGGGAGCTGGCCCGCTGGCGCAACGCGCGGGCGGTGGAGCACGGCGAGACCCCGCCCATCCCGGAGAACTCGATCACCAAGCCGCCGAGCGCGGAGCTGGCGCCCGGGCAGCTCGACACCGATTCGCTGCCTGACTACGCCGTGCTCGACGCGCTGCTGGACGACTACGTGGAGAAAGACATGGGCGCCGCCGAGCTGATCGCGGCGGGACACGATACGGCCCTGGTGGACCGGGTGATCCAGCTGGTGGACCGGGCGGAGTACAAGCGGCGCCAGTACCCGCCGGGCCCGAAGATCACGCCCCGCAACTTCGGCCGCGACCGGCGGCTGCCGATCACCAACCGCTGGCGTGCGCCGGTCAGCTCAGCATGAGCACCGCGTAGCCAGCCAGCCAGTGCTCCAGCTGGTAGTCGCCGCCGACTACGTAGGGCAGCACCGCCTTGGCGTGCTGGCGGGCCGCTGCCACTGCAGGCTCCGCCCGGGGGTCGCCGGGCGGCAGGGCGCCGGCGATCTGCCTCCAGCACCAGGCCCTGGTCGCGTTCAGCCCGTGCAGCCGGCTGCCCTGCTCCTGGTCCCCGGCGGGATCGCCGGCCACGGCCGGGGTGAACAAGGTGGCCGGGCGGCCCCACTCGAGCCCGGGCAGGAACATGGCCAGCCAGTCGGCGAACTCGGCCGGCGGCATGACCCGGGCCATCAGCTCCGCCTCGGTCAGGGCTGGTGAGACACAGTCGTCGCCCGAAGGCTCCCAGTCGGCCGGGTACATGCTGTCCGCGCTGAACCACGCCAGGGCCCGGGCCGCGATCGCGTCGCGCAGCGCCGGGTCGCCGGCGCGGGCCCTCGCCTCGGCGAAGGGCCACGCCAGCGACAGCCCGAAGGCGCTGCCCTGCTCCGTGCCGTAGCGCACCGGGTAGGACTGCCCGGGCAGCCAGCGGAGGAAGCCGCCGGCCAGGGCCTCAGCCAGCGGGGCCATGGCCTCAGCCCACTTGCGGGCGTCCGGGTTGTCCCAGCTCTGCGCCTCGTGGATGAGGGCTAGCGCCCACCCCCAGCCCTGCGGGCGCTCCGCCTGCGCGTCCGCACTGCCCACGAACTCGGCCTCAGCCGCCAGTGCCACCGGGGTGAACTGGGCGCCGAGCGCGGACCGGATCTCGGCCCCCGGTACCGCGCCGGGCACGGTGTGCAGCAGCCGCAGCAGAGCCCAGTGCATCTGTACCGAGGAATGCCAGTCGAAGCTGCCGTAGAAAACCGGCGTGCGCGCCCGGGGCCGGTAAGGGAAGTCACCCGGCGCCGTCATCGTGTGCTGCATCGCCGCCGGGAACTCGTGCCTGATGTTGGCCAGCGCCGCCGCCACGTACCCGGCCGCCTCGGTACGCAGCAGTTCGGCCGACTCCTGCGATAGGTCCACGGTCTGCAAATCCTCCTGCCGAGAGGTAGCCAGCCACGACGTCTGGCGTGCCACGAGATGGATTCCCGGGACCAGGCTGTCCTACCCCTACAGTTCTGCGTGTCCCGACACGCAGGTAAGCGTGCCGCCGCCCACCCAGATCTGGCCGTCGGCCTCGCGGAAGATGTGCACGCGCCCGGACCGGCCCAGCACTGTGCCCTGGCTCGCCACATACGGCGCGCTGACCCGCCCGCTGTCCAGCAGCCACTGCGCCATCGAGGCGTTCAGGCTGCCGGTCACCGGGTCCTCGATCGTCGCGTTCCCGGCGGGGGTGAAGGCGCGGACCTCGATCGCCTCGGGCGAGCCGGCCGGGTAGCAGCCCGCCACCCCGATGTCCAGGTCCACGGTCCCCGGACGCAGCTCGAGCACATCGTCCGCGCTGGATAGCAGCACCGCCACCCAGCCCGGCCCGTTGTCAGCCCAGGCGAGGTCGGTGATGTCGTCGCGGCTGATGCCCAGGCCCGCCGCGATGTGCGCGGCGAGCGGCTCCTCGACCGGCCCGGACCGGATCAGCGGCGGCGCGGCGAAGGCCAGCCCGGCCGGGACCTGGCGGATCTCGACCAGGCCCGCTCCGCATTCCTGGACGAACACCTCGGGGAGGGCCGGTTTCCCGCCGGCTTCCAGCCACGCGTGGCAGGTGCCCAGGGTCGGGTGGCCCGCGAAGGGCAGCTCCCGGCTGGGGGTGAAGATCCGGACCTGGTAGTCGGCCCGCTCAGTGGACGGCGGGAGCACGAACGTGGTCTCCGCCAGATTGGTCCAGTTGGCGAAGCGCTGCATATCGCTGGTGCTCAGCCCCCCGGAGTCGAGCACGACCGCGACGGGATTGCCCCTGAAGAGCGTTTCGCTGAACACGTCGACCTGGCGGAACCGGCGTTGCATACCCCGAGTCTCCCACCGCCGCGCAACCCCATTCCGCCGACGCCCGGCCCGACCCCGCCCCGCACAGCTCCGCCCCGCCCCGCACATCCCCGCCCCAGAGCCTCTCCCGAGCCCGAAAGATTCGTGATCTAACGATCGGTGTCGTGATAGCAACACCGATCGTTAGATCACGAACGGGCCGAGGGAACCGTGGGGCGGGTGGGGCCGGAGAGGGCTGGAGGGCCAGGGGTAGGCGGCCAGGGGTAGGCGGCCAGGGGCGAGTCGGCGGAGGCCCAGGGCAAGCCGCCGCGACGAGAGAGGTCAGCGAGGGGTGAGGCCTGCGAGCAGCTCGTCCACCACACGCCTGGCGTACCCGGCGGAGATCCCCTCGGGCTGGTGCTTGCCCCGGGCCAGTACCGCGCCGGTCAGCATGAACAGCGCCACCTCGACGTCGATGTCCGGCCGCAGCTCCCCGGACGAGACCCCGCGGCGCAGCACGGACCGGATGACCTCCCGGCGCGGCTCCATCACGGTCTCGGTGTACTTGGCCATGAGCCGGGGGAACTTCGCGCCCTCGCCGAGCAGCAGGGCGAACTCCCTGGCCCGGCGGGGGTCGGCGTAATCGGAGGCCATAGCCTCCATGAGCGCGACCAGGTCGTCCCGTACCGACTCGCCGTGCGGCTCGGGCAGCGGGGTCTTCAGCGCGGCCAGCGCGTCGAGCAGCAGGTCTTCCTTGCCGGGCCAGCGACGGTAGATGGTCGCTTTGCCGACGCCGGCCTTGGCCGCCACCTTCTCGATGCACAGGCCCTCGACGCCGTGCTCCGCGAACACGCAGAGCGCGGCGTCGATGATCGCGCGGTCGGCCTGCTCGCTGCGCGGGCGGCCGGGTCGGCGGGGCCGGGCCGCGGGGGCCGGGCTGTCGGGCCCGGTCCCCGCGGTCTGCTCGGCCTCAGCCTGCGCAACGACGGTGCTGGCCTTCACTGCGGACATGGCCTTAGCTTTCCATCCGGGCCTCGGCGGCGATACCCGCCGGGACCTCCTCGGTGGCCAGGCCCGGCCGGGCCGGCTCAGCCAGCACAGTGCCCCGCTCAGCCAGCACTGCGTCCCGCTCAGCCAGCACAGTCGGCTCAGCGGCCGGCTCAGGCTGGGCCGCCCCGGACTGGACCGCCGAGCGGCCTGGCATCCAGATCAGCACGACCAGCGCGCCGGCCAGCGTGATCACCGCGGAGATAGCCGTGGTGACATGCATCGCGTGCACGAAGGCCGCGTCACCGAACTGGTCGAGGCGCAGTCCCGCGTGACCCAGCTTCGCGGCCACGGTGTCAGTAGCCGTGATAGAGCCCGTTGCGGCGGTCTGGGCGGAGGCGGGCAGGGCGGTCAGATGCGGGCTGAGCTGGCCACGGTAGACCTGGGCCAGGATGGAGCCAAGCACCGCGACGCCAAGTGCCCCTGCAACCTGGCGGGCGGTGTTCGTCAGCGCCGAGCCGGAGCCGGCCCGTTCCCGCGGCACCACGGACATGACGGCCTCGGTGGCCGGGGGCATCACACTGCCCATGCCCGCGCCCTGCACGAAGAAGATGACGCCCAGCACCCAGATCGGCGTGGTCACCCCGAGCAGCAGGTAGCCGCCCAGCGCGATCGCGACGGTGATCAGGCCGGTCGCGGCGACGGCCTTGGTGCCGTACCGCCTGACCAGCCGGGAGCTGCGCGGAGCCATCAGCATCTGGCCCGCCGCGAACGGCAGCGTCAGCACGCCCGCGTACAGCGGGCTGTAGCCGCGCACGCTCTGCAGGTAGAAGCTGAGGAAGAACAGCGCGCCCATCATGCCGAAGAAGACCAGCCCGAGCGCGCCGACCGCGGAGGACAGCCGGGGGTCGCGGAACAGCTTGACGTCCAGCGACGGGTGCGACAGCCGGGTCTCGTACCAGCCGAACAAGGCCAGCACCGCGAGTCCCGCGACAGTGATGCCGAGCACGTCCCAGTGGATCCAGGAACCCTTCTCGCCGCCCTGGATGATGCCGTACACCACGAGGACCAGGCCGACAACGGACATCACGACGCCCGCGTAGTCGATCCGGCCCGGATTGGGGTTCCGCGACTCCGGCACGAGCAGCAGGATGGCCAGCACGCCGGCCGCGGTGAGCGGGACGTTGATCAGGAAGACGCTGCCCCACCAGAAGTGGGCCAGCAGCAGTCCGCCCACGATCGGGCCGATGGCCACGCCGATGCCGACCGCGGTGGCCCAGATGCCGATGGCCTTGGCCCGCTCACCCGGGTCGAAGACGTTGGAGATGATGGACAGGGTCTGCGGCATGACGGCCGCCGCGCCGAGGCCCATGGCGGCCCGCGCGAAGATCAGCTGATCCGGATTGCGTGAATAAGCGGTGATCAGCGAGAACACGCCGAACGCCGCCATGCCGAACATCAGCATCTTCTTGCGGCCGATCCGGTCGCCGATCACCCCGAAGGTGAACAGCAGGCCGGCGAACACCAGCGTGTAGGAGTTGATGCCCCACTCGAGCTGGCTCTGGCTGGCGCCCAGGCCCGCGGGCTTGGGCTCGGCGATCGTCTTGAGCGCGACGTTCAGCACCGTGTTGTCGAGCACGATGGCGATGAGGCTGATGACCAGCACGCCGAGAATGGCCCAGCGGCGGCGGTAGATCCGGTCAGCGGCGGTGTCGGCGGCCCGGCTGAGAGCAGCCGAGGCTCCGGACTGACCTGCCGCAGGCTGGCCCGCAGCAGGTCTTGCGTTGCGGTGATCCATAACGTCCTTCTGGTCAGGGGAAGGCCGTCGCAGGTGGCGGCGTTACCCATGTTGCGTAGGGTCCGGGCGGCTGCCCCGCCGGGAGCTTGTCCCTGGCGGGAACCAGTCCTGGCGGCGCAGCAGCGCACCGGGGAAGCTATCGATACGGAACTAGTCCGTATCGAAAAAGATTCCCCGCCCCCAGAAGAATATTCCCGGGCGTTCCCGCCGCCCAGCCCGTCCGGCCGTCCGCCGGCCCGGCCACGAAACACCGGCGTAACGGGGGCTATCTCCAGCGCCCCGCACATGTCATGATCGAACCGTCCGGGGACGCCGCAACGGCGCCACGAGACTGGAGGAACCCAGGATGAATGATTTCCCTGGGGGCACGGGCACGGCCGCTACCGAGACGCGGACCAGTGCACCAGCTCCCGCCGCCCCCATCCCCGCCGCCCCCATGCCCGCCAGCCCAGTTCCGGCCGGCCCAGTCCCCGCCAGCACTGCCGCGGCGGCCGCCAGAACCCCAGAGCCCCTCTACGGCGGCCGCACCACCCGCCGGGTGACCGTCAGCGATCTGGCCAAGGCCAAGGCCCGCGGCGAGAAGTGGCCCATGCTCACCGCGTACGACGCGCTGACCGCACACGTCTTCGACGAGGCGGGCATCCCCGTGCTCCTGGTCGGTGACTCGGCCAGCATGGTCGTCTTCGGTCACGACTCGACGATCCCGGTCACCCTGGACGAGCTCATCCCGCTGACCGCGGCGGTGGTCCGCGGCACCAGCCGGGCCCTCATCGTCGCCGACCTCCCATTCGGCTCCTACCAGGCGTCGCCCGCCGCGGCGCTCGCGTCCGGGATCAGGTTCCTGAAGGAAGCCGGCGCGCACGCGGTCAAGCTGGAAGGCGGCCGCCGGGTCCTCCCGCAGGCCGAGGAGCTGGTCGCGGCCGGCATCCCGGTCATGGGGCACCTGGGGCTCACCCCGCAGTCGGTCAACGTGCTCGGCGGCTACCGGGTGCAGGGCCGGGGCGAGGACGCCGAGCAGCTGCTGCAGGACGCGAAGGCGCTGGAGGCGGCGGGCGCGTTCGCGGTCGTGCTGAAATGCGTGCCCGCGGAGCTCGCCGCCCGGGTCACCAAGGCGGTGTCGATCCCGACCATCGGCATCGGCGCCGGGCCGGACTGCGACGCGCAGGTACTGGTCTGGCAGGACATGGCCGGGCTGTCCCCGCGGACCCCGAAGTTCGTCAAGCGCTACGCGGACGTGGCCGGCGTGCTCGGCCGGGCCGCCCAGTCCTTCGCCGAGGAGGTCACCGGCGGGCAGTTCCCGACCGAGGAGTACTCATACCGCTGATCCGCCGCCGCTGAACCGCCTGCTCGCCCGCTGAGGCCCCGGCCGGCCCTGGCCGCCGGGGCCTCGGCGCGCCCGGACCCAGCGCCCGAACCCCCAGCGCCCGAACCCCCCAGCGCCCGGCCGGTAACAGCACGGCCCTGAATGACCCATTCGGGCACATATATCCTTTCCGGCGACTTAGACTTCTGGCGCCAGCTTGGTGCGCGGAATTCCCTGGGGGTCTGCGCGGCATCCCCCCGGAGGATCACTGATGAGGCGCATACCGGCCCTGCTCCCGGTATCGGCGTTCCCGGTGGCCCTCGTCCTGGCCATCACCGGTTGCTCCAGCGGGGGAAGCCGGTCCACCCAGGCGGAGCAGGCCATGTACGCCTCGGTCAGCAAGCCTCTCGCTGCCGCCCCCTCGCTCCCGGCCGGGCAGAAGTGGGCCGGCGGCCCGGGCGTGGGCGTGCGGATGGCGGTCCCGGAGCGCTGGGTCACGGTGCCCGCCGCGGCCCGTCCTGGCGCGCTGCACGCGGTCGGGCTCGGCCGGCTCAGGCCGTCGGTCCTGAACGCGGTCATGCCGGGCTGGGGCCGCCCCGGCTCGGTGACCCTGGCCGACCCCGGATCCTCCGGAGGGAACTCCGGCTACCAGGCCGTCATGTCGCTGAGCTGCGCGGCGGCCGGCCTCCCCGCCGGCACCAACGCGCTGACCGGCCTGAACACGCTGGCCGAACAGGAGTTCACGGCCATCAACTCCAGCAACGCCCAGCTCGGCCAGACCACCGTGGACGGCCGCACCGCGGTGCTCGTCTACAACCAGATGAGCGTGGGCACGGCCTCGGTCACCGCGCTGCAGTACGAGATCGCGGCACCGGCCGGCCGGACCTGCTACGTCACGCTGGCCACCGAGAAGCAGGTGCCCTACGAGCCGGTCTTCTCCCGGCTGCGGCCCGGGATCCAGGTGCTAGGCCCCACCTGAGCCGGACCGGCTGGCCGCGATCTCCGCGAACATCACCCTGATCTGCTGGTGCGCCCCGGCCTTGGTGACGCCGAGGCGCTCCAGCGTGGCTGCGGTGGCGTCCTCCTCGTCCACCAGGCCGAGCAGGATGTGCTCGGTGCCGATGTAGTTGTGCCCCAGGTGCAGCGCCGACCGCAGGGCGCCCTTCAACGTCGCGATCGCACCGGGCCCGAGCGGCACCCGCGTGGCGGCCGGGTCGCCCCCGGCCGGCTCCCCGGCTGACGCGTTCTCCGCCCCCGCCCGGTCCGGCACGCCGAACGCGGAGCGCAGCTGCCCGTCGCTGACGCCGAGGGCGGCTATGGCCTTGGCGGCGATCCCTTCCGGTTCCGCCAGCAGCCCGACCGCGAGGTGCTCAGGGCCGATCACGGCCACGTCCGCGGCCTGCGCCAGGTCCTCGGCCGCGGCGAGCACGTTGCGGGCGCGCAGGGTGAACCGGGAGAAGTCGCCCGGGACTTCCGGCATCTTGACCGGGCCGCGCGGCACGAACCGCTGCTGGGCGGCCTGCTTGGTGACGCCCATGCTGGCGCCGATCTGGCTCCAGGACGCGCCGGAGCGCCGGGCCTGGTCCACGAAATGACCGATGAGCGAGTCGGCCTGGTCAGTGAGCTGGGCCGACACCGTTACCGCGTCGGAGAGGTTGTCCAGCGGCGAGCCGCCGGGCCGCTGCACCTTGACGTAGGTGATCAGCGTGTCGAGGGAAACAGGCGAGGATGTCATCCGTCAAGACTAGATTGACGCCACCGCGATCGTCAACGTCATATTGACGCTGCGGGCCGCGCAGCATCTCTTTTCTCCGCAACGAAGACCGTCCCGCCCGGTGCCGCCGGTCAGCCGGCGGGATCAGGCCCGGGGACAGACCGGGCTAGATGTCGGTGACGCGCAGGCCCGCGTGGGCCTTGTAGCGGCGGTTGATGGAGACCAGGTTGCAAGTCAGCGCCTCGACCTGGCCGCAGTTGCGCAGCCGCCCGGCGTACACGCCGCGGACCCCGGGGATGCGCGCGGCGAGCGACTGCACGAGGTCGGTGGCGTGGCGGTCGTCGCCCAGCACCATGACGTCGAGATCAACCGTCTCGATCTCCGGGTCCAGCAGCACGACCGCCGACACGTGGTGAAACGCCCCCACCACGCGGCTGTCCGGGAGCACCTCGGCTGCCTGCTGCGCGGCGCTGCCCTCCGGAACCGGGATGGGGTAAGCCCCCCGGTGGTCGAACGCGAGCGGGTTGACGCAGTCGATCACTATCTTGCCGGCCAGCGGCCCGGCGAGCGAAGCCAGCAGGTCCCGGTGGCCTTCCCAGGGCACGGCCACGATCACGACGTCGGCTTCGCGGGCCACATCGGCGTTGGCCATCCCGCGGATCCCGCCGCCACCCAATTCCGCCGCGGCCGCCTGGGCGCGCTCCGCGCTCCGCGAGCCGATAATCACTGGGTTGCCCGCGGCGCCCAGCCGGTGCGCGAGACCGCGACCCTGATCGCCGGTGCCCCCCAGGACTCCCACGATTATGTGGTCGACATGTTTGTCCAAAGTAGAAGATCCTTGCTCCGCGGCCATGGCCTGATCCTGCCAGACCCCGTAGCAGCGTGGCACGATGGGCCGGTGGACGCGGACCAGGTGGCTGAGCTACGGGCCGTGCTAGCGCCGAGCGGCTGGCTGGAACGCACCGCCGTGCTCGCCCGGGCCCTGCGCCGGTCCCGGACCCCCGGCGGGCTGCTGGTGGTCGGGACGCCCGGGGACGAGCCGTGGCACCTGACCGCGCACCTGGCGGAGGAGAGCCGGCTGTCGGACGCGCCCGGGCTCTCCCCCACCCTGGTCCGCTGGGCGCCGCCGGCGGACGCCCCGCCGCACCTGCGGGTCACCATGCGCCGGCTGGAGCAGGCGGAGCGCGGCGAGACGGTGCTGGTGGTGGGCACCGGGCTGGCCCCCGCCCCGCTGCTCGAGCGGGTCAGCGACGCCCGCAAACGCGCCACGGTGCTGGCCCTCGACCAGGGTGACCCGGAGCTGGAACTGCTGGCCCACGAGGCGCTCACGGTCGAGCCCGGGACTGCCCCGGTGTCCTTCGACGGGGCGCAGCATCTGGTCAGCTCGGCGGCGGGTGAGGCGGGAGAGCTGACCCCGCGCGGGCTCCGGCACTGGCTCAGCCGGGTGCTCGACACCGTGAGCGGTCCCGCCCCGGGCCGCCCGGGCGCGTAGCCGGCCTCTACCCCGCCTGACGCTTACTCCGCCTGACGCTGGCCCCCGTCCCGCCGGCCCGGCCGGCGGCACCCGGCACCCCCCGCCCCGGCACTGGCCCCAGGCCCCGCCGGCCTGGGGCTGGAGGCACTGGGCGGGACGGTCCTCGTTGCGGAAAAAGCGGATGCTGCGCGGCCCGCGGCGTCAATCCGGCCACCGCCCGTAGCCACTCAGGAAACGCCGTCCCCACCAGCGTTCGCGTTCATCTCGATTTTCCCTATTGACATTGTAGGGATCCGGCTTCCACCATGGGGACATGGCTGCAACCCACCACTGGTCTCGCGCCGCTCTGCCACTCTGCGCAGGCTCGCCCGGGCGGTGCGCCCGGCCTGCTCCCGGCTGAGCAGGCGTAACCCGTCCGGATCAGTCGGCCGCCCGCGGGGCCAGCCGCCCCGGCGTGCGGCCGACGGCACTCCTGCCGTCACGAGCGAGGTTCTGTCTATGCCTGGAAACACACCCACCGGACTGCTCCCCACCGGCCTGGCCCGGGGCACCCCCGCCGCCGGGGGGAACGCCACCGACGCCCCCGGGCCGGAGGCGGCGCGCACCGCCCCTGGCCCGGGTGGCCAGAACGGCACGGCGACCGCGCCGCACCTGAGCGTGGTCCCCGCCGGCCTGGCGGAATCGGCACCGGGCACCCGGGGCACCGCATCCGGTGCGCAGCGCGGTAAACCTGCCGCCCGGCGCCGCAACCGGACCTGGTTCCGGATCATCAGCCCGCTGGCAGTCCTCGTCGGCTGGCAGCTGGTGAGCATGTCGGGACTGATCTCCCAGCAGAAGCTCCCCCCGCCCAGCACGGTGTTCCACACCGCGATCACCCTGATCACCACGAGCAACGCCGCGTACGGCACGCTGCAGGGCGCCATGCTCGTGTCGCTGGAGCGGGTGGCGATCGGCTTCGCGGTCGGCGGGGCGGCCGGCCTGGTGCTCGGCGTGGTCGCCGGGCTGAGCAGGCTCGGCGAGAACTCGGTGGACCCGCTGATGCAGATGCTCCGGACGCTGCCGCTGTTCGGCCTGATCCCGGTGTTCATCGTCTGGTTCGGCATCGGCCAGCTGCCCAAGATCCTGCTGATCGCGCTGGGCGCCGCGATCCCGCTCTACCTGAACACGTTCTCCGGCATCCGCAACGTGGACGCCAAG
>DATCFY010000210.1:0-10278 GCA_036509255.1 Streptosporangiaceae bacterium | reverse complement strand
GTGGTCGTGATGACCACCGAGGTGCTGCGCAACATGCTGTACGCCGGCTCACCCACCCTGTCCGGCCTGGCCTACGTGGTGCTGGACGAGGTGCACTACCTGGCGGACCGGTTCCGCGGCGCGGTCTGGGAAGAAGTGATCATCCACCTGCCGGATTCGGTCCGGGTGGTGGCGCTGTCCGCGACGGTGAGCAACGCCGAAGAATTCGGTGACTGGCTGGCGCAGGTCCGCGGCGGCACCACGGTGATCGTGGACGAGCACCGGCCAGTTCCGTTGTGGCAGCACATGCTGGCCGGCGGCCGGCTCTACGACCTGTTCCTCGAGTCGGGTCCCGGCCACTCGTCCCGGGGGGCCCGCGACGGTGCGGCCAGGGATCCCGGTGCCCCGCCCGGCTCCTCGGGCGATCAGCGCCGGGCCCAGGTGAACCCGGAGCTGCTGCGGCTGGCGAGGCGGAACGACTGGGCGGTGCGGAAGGCACCGTCCCGGCCGGCCCGGGGCGCCCGGCGGCCGGTGCCCTTCCGCTCGCCGCGGCGGCCGGAGGTCATCGACCGGCTGGACCGCGCGGGGCTGCTCCCGGCGATCACCTTCATCTTCAGCCGGGCGGGCTGCGAGGCCGCGGTCCGCCAGTGCCTGGACGCCGGGGTCCGGCTCACCACGCCGGACGAGGCCGCCGTCATCACCGAGATCGCCGAGCGGCGGACCAGGGATATCCCCGAGACAGACCTGCCCGTGCTCGGCTACGGAGAGTGGCTCACCGGCCTGCAGCGCGGCATCGCCGCCCACCACGCGGGGATGCTGCCCACCTTCAAGGAAGTGGTCGAGGAACTCTTCGAGGCGGGCCTGGTCCGCGCGGTCTTCGCCACCGAGACGCTGGCCCTGGGCATCAACATGCCCGCCCGGACCGTGGTCGTGGAACGGTTGGACAAGTGGAACGGGGAGACCCACGCGGACCTGACCCCGGGGGAGTACACGCAGCTCACCGGCCGGGCCGGGCGCCGGGGCATCGACGTGGAGGGGCACGCCGTGGTGCTCTGGCAGCCGGGCGTGGACCCGCTGGCGGTGGCCGGGCTGGCCGGCACCCGGACCTACCCGCTCAACTCCAGCTTCCGGCCCTCCTACAACATGGCGATCAACCTGGTCGGCCAGGCCGGTCTGGATAAGGCGGCCGCGCTGCTCGAATCGTCGTTCGCCCAGTTCCAGGCGGACCGTGCGGTGGTCGGCATCGCGCGGCAGGCCCGCCGCAGCCGGACGGCACTGGCCGAACTCGGCCCGTCCTGTGACCTGGGGGACTACTCCGAGTACCACGCGCTGCGCGAGGAACTGGCCGACCGGGAGGCGGACGCGTCCCGGGAGCGTTCGGCGGACCGCTGGGAGCAGTCCCGGCAGTCGCTGGAGCAACTGCGGCGCGGGGACATCATCCTGGTCCCCGGTGGCCGCCGGGCAGGCCTCGCCGTCGTCCTGGACCCCGGCCTGTCCAGTACCCATCCCCGGCACCAGGGCGACCGGCGTGGCCCGGAGCGCCGGAGTTCAGACCGCCGGAACCCGGATCGGGGCGGCACCGGCGGCCGGGCGGCCGGCCAGCGGGGGACAGGCCCGCGCGGGACCAGCCACGGCCGGATGGCCGCGCCACCGGGCGCCAACGACCCGCTGCCCCTGGTCCTCACGGCCAACCGGCAGGTGAAGCGGCTCTCCCAGGCCGACTTCCCGGTGCCCGTCACCCCTATCGACCGGCTGCGCATCCCGAACAGTTTCAGCGCCCGCTCGCCGCAGCACCGCCGGGATCTGGCGTCCACCCTCCGCAACAAGGTGGCCGGCCGGGACCTGGGCCGCCATCCCCGGCAGTCCGGGTCACGCCCGGAGGCGGGGGGGCCGCCGCGCGGCGGGGCAGATGAGATCACCCGGCTGCGGCGTGAGCTGCGCCAGCATCCCTGCCACCGCTGCCCGGACCGCGATATGCACGCCCGGCAGGCGGAGCAGCGGACCAGGCTGGAGCGGGAGGTGGCCAGCCTGGAAGGCCGGGTGGCGGCCCGCTCCCACGTGATCGCCCGCACATTCGACCGGGTCTGCTCCGTCCTGGATCACCTGGGCTACCTCGAGGATGGCAGGGTCACCCCGGACGGCAGCCGGCTCGGCGACCTCTACACCGAGCTGGACCTGCTCGCCGCCGAGTGCCTGCGGCGCGGGCTGTGGGAGGGGCTGGACCCGGCGGAGCTGGCTGCCTGCGTGTCCGTGCTGACCTTCGAGTCCCGGCAGTCGGACGACGACACCGCACCCCGGATGCCGGGCGGCCCGGTCCGTGACGTGGTCGCCTCGATGCTCTCGGTGTGGGGGGAGCTGGACGAGGTGGAGAAGGACAACCAGGTGTCCTTCCTCCGCCAGCCCGAGCTGGGCTTCGCGTGGGGCGCTCACGCCTGGGCACAGGGCAAGCCCCTGGAAACGGTGCTCCGCTCGGAGCTGACCCCCGGCGATTTCGTCCGTGCGGTCAAGCAGCTGATGGATCTGCTCGGCCAGATCGCGGTCGCCGCCGGACCTGGCTCCGAGCTGGCCGCCACGGCCCGCGCCGCGGTCGCCGCGCTGCGCCACGGCGTGGTCGCCTACACCTCGGTGAGCTAGTAGGCGCGGCCGAAGATGACGCGTTTGCCGTAGCCGGACGGCTGCCCGCACCGGATACAGGTCCCCGGCTCCGGCTCGCCGTCGGTGGGGATGACCCGCGGCGTGGCGGAAGTGGCGGCCTTGATGTCGTCCTCGCAGTCGGGCTGGCCGCAGTGCAATGCCCGGGCCCAGCCGGCCGCGACCGCCGCCACGAACTCATCCCAGGTGTCCACCGTGACGGTCCGCTGATCGCGTAGCTCAGTAGCCCGCTGGAGCAGCAGGTCCTGGAACGCGGCCAGCTCGGCGCTGAGCCGGGCCGGGGCAGAGTCCAGCGGGACCGGCGTTTTCTCGTTGCCGAGCCTGGTGGCCATCAGCGCCGTGCCCGCCGCCAGGTCCCGCGGCCCGAGCTCCAGCCGGATCGGGACGCCGCGCATCTCCCAGTCGTTGAACTTGAACCCTGGGGAGAGCTGCGGCCGGTCATCCACGTGCGTGCGGATGCCGCCGTCCTGCAGCCGGGCCGCCAGCTCCCGGGCGGGCCGCAGCACCTGGCCGGCCTGCTCGCCGCGGCCGATCGGGACGATCACCACCTGGTAGGGGGCGAGCAGCGGCGGCAGGATGAGACCCTTGTCGTCCCCGTGCGTCATGATCACTCCGCCGATCATGCGGGTGCTCATGCCCCACGAGGTGGTGTGGCACAGCTCCAGCTCGCCGCTCTCCGCGGCGTACTGCACGTTGAAGACCCTGGCGAAGTTCGTGCCCATGTAGTGCGACGTGCCAGACTGCAGTGCCCGCCCGTCGCGCATCATCGCCTCGACCGTGTAGGTCCGCCTGGCACCGGGGAACCGCTCGCCTGCCGTCTTCTCGCCCGCTATTACCGGCATGGCGGCCACGTTCCTGGACACCTGCTCGTAGAGGTCGAGCGCGAGCAGGGTTTCCCGCATGGCGTCCGCCTCATCGGCATGCGCGGTGTGACCCTCCTGCCACAGGAACTCGGTGGTGCGCAGGAACATCCGCGGCCGCATCTCCCAGCGGACCACGTTCGCCCACTGGTTGAGCAGCAGCGGGAGATCCCGGTGGGAGCTGATCCACCTGGCCATCATCTCGCCGATGATCGTCTCCGAGGTCGGCCGGACGATCAGCGGCTCCTCAAGCTCCTTGCCGCCCGCGTGGGTGACCACCGCCAGCTCCGGCGCGAAACCCTCGACGTGCTCGGCCTCGCGCTGCAGGTAGCTCTCCGGGATCAGCAGCGGGAAGTAGGCGTTGACATGACCGGTTTGCTTGATCCGCCGGTCGATGTCGGCCTGCAGCAGCTCCCACATCCGGTATCCGTAGGGGCGGATCACCATCGTGCCCCGGACCGGGCCGCGGTCCACCAGCTCGGCCTTGAAGACTATTTCGTTGTACCAGGCGGAGAAGTCCTCGCTCTGCGGGGTTACTCCGTGTTCATCGCGCGCCACATCCCGAGGGTAGGGGATCGGGCCTGCTGGCATCCCCTGGTTTTCGCCTGGCCAGGCCCGGCCGGGCCTGGCCAGCTGCGGCTCATCAAGCCCAGTAGGCTCCGGGTATGGCTGACGTCGCGGACTTTGCCCGGCTGGCAGGCCGGGAGCACGGGCTGAGCGTGGTGGCGACCCTGCGCGCGGACCAGACGATCCAGGCGACCGTGGTGAACTGCGGGGTACTGGATCATCCGGTCCGCGGGGTCCCGGTGATCGGCTTCACCACCCGCGGGAACTCCCGCAAGCTCGTCAACCTGAGGGCCCGCCCGCGGCCGGCCGTGACCGCCCGGTCGGGCTGGGAGTGGGTCACCGCCGAGGGCCACGCCGAGCTGGCCGGGCCGGATGACCCGCTGGACGGCCTCGGCCCGGACGGTGTGCGGCTGCTGCTGCGCGCGGTGTTCACCGCAGCGGGCGGCAGCCATGACGACTGGGCCACCTACGACCGGGTGATGGCCGAGGAACGGCGTGCGGTGGTCCTGATCACCCCGGAGCGGGTCTACTCCAACCGCTGAGGTGGCGGCCGCCGCCCCTGGACCGGGGCGAGCGGCTTGGCCGGGTAGTTACGGACCTGCCCGGCCCGTGCGCGATGACCCAGATGTCCGCGAGTAGTTCGCAGCGGTGGGCAGACTTCGCCGTCCCCTAGCCTTGGGTGCCATGATTGTGTGAAAATCGCAGAATATAACATCCCGTCTTCTCCTTCTAAGGAGCCCCTCGCATGCTTGAGGATCTCAACGGCCAGGTCGCTGTGGTCACCGGTGGGGCCAGGGGGCTCGGATTCTCGATGGCCGGTGCGCTGGCCCGGCTGGGCGTCCACGTCGCGCTGCTCGACATGCTGGCCGACGTCACGGGCAGCGCCAAGGCTCTGGCGGGCACCGGGGCGCAGACCCTCGGGCTCAGAGTGGACGTGACCAGCGAGGACGCCCTGGCCGCCACCTTCGCCGAAGTCAGCCGGGAGCTGGGCTCGCCCGCCATCCTGGTCAACGCCGCCGGGATCACCGTCTGGGAGGACAGCCTTGAGGGCACCAAGGCCTCCTGGTCGAAGGTGATCGAGGTGAACCTGACCGGGACGTACCTGGCCTGCCAAGCCTTCGGGCGCGCCTGCCGGGACGCCGGTCACGGCGGCGCGATCGTGAACGTCTCGTCGATGTCCTCGACGGTGGTCAACATCCCGCAGCACCAGGTCAGCTATCACGCCTCCAAGGCTGGCGTGGACATGGTGACGAAAGCGCTGGCCGTGGAGTGGGCGCCGCTCGGGATCCGGGTGAACGCAGTGGCGCCCGGCTACATCCTCTCGGACATGACCCGGCAGTTCACCGCGGCGAACCCGGAACTTGCCGAGCAGTGGCGCGGGCTGATCCCGGCCGGCCGGATGGGTGTGCCTGCGGATCTCGACGGCCTGGTCACCCTGCTCTGCTCGTCGGCCTCCAGTTACCTGACGGGACAGTCGGTCGTGATCGACGGTGGCTACAGCGCGATCTAAGGGCGGCAATGCCCGCCCGTCGGCCGGTCACACCAGCAGAACGCGGTCCCGGTAAGGGTCCAGCCGCACGTCGGCGGGGTCGAGTTCGGTCACCACGGTCTGGATCTGATCGAGGCTCAGCGCGCGGACCGCCGAGCGCTGGCCCAGCTTCGTGGAGTCCACCGCCAGCACCACGGACTGCGAGGCGCGGGCCAGTGCCTGCTTCATCTCGACCTCCTCGACGGTCGGCTCCATCGTGCCCAGCTCCGGGTCGAGCGCGGTCGCGGACAGGAAACAGCAGGAGAGGGAAAAGCCTGCGAGGGTCCGCTGGGCCACCGGCCCGACCAGGCTGCCGGTCCGCCGGTCGACCTCGCCGCCTGACAGGAAGGCGCGGACGTCGGCGCGCGACTGCAGGGTCTGGAACGCCGGGATGCCGTAGGTGACGACCACCAGATGATCGACGGCGGGCAAACCCTCGGCGAACTGGAACAGTGTCGTAGAGGCGTCGATCCCCACAGAGTCGTGCTCGAGCGCGAGCGGCCCGAGTTTCCCGGCGATCCGCCGCTTGGCGCTCAGCGCCCTGGACTGGCGGATCTCGAATTCCTCGGTACCCACGAAGATCGCGCCGCCCCGCACCAGGCGGGCGCTGCCCTCGCGTTCCAGGCCCTTGAGGTCGCGCCGGATGGTCATGTGGTGAACCCCGAGCTGACCGGCGGCGCCGGTGATGTCCACCCGTCCGGATTCACGAAGCAGATCCAGCAGGACCCGCCGCCGTTCCTCGGCTGCGAGCGATCCGCCCAGGCTCATCGGTCCCCGATCCTCCACCAGGTCGGCGGCACGTTATCTGGCCCTCAATGTACCGGGACCCAGAGGTAGGCCGAGCTATTGTGTCGGCTGTCACTCTGAGCTAAGTTAACAATATATAACAGATGCTCGTCTCGGTGAGGTGCCGACGCTATGGCCGATTCCCGCACGGTGAGCGACCTGATCGGTCGTGGCACCCGCCTGGGCTTAGACCCGCGGAACTCCGGAGTCCGACATGGCATCTGAACTACGCATCCTGGTGGAGTTGTCGCGCACCCTGGGTGAACCGGGCCGGGATCTGGTCATCCTGGCCGAGGGCAACACCTCGATCCGTACCGACCCGGACCGGATGCTGGTGAAAGCCAGCGGTTCTCAGCTGGGCGCCGCTGCCGACGAGGACTTCGTCGAGGTGGACACCCGGATCATGCTCGACCTGGTCAACGACGAGACGGCCGGGGAGGACGACGCACAGCGGGTGTTCGGTGAACTTGGCCGCGGGGGTAAGCGGCCTTCCGTTGAGGCCATGTTGCACGCGATCTGCCTGAGTGTCGGCGGTGCCAGCGTCGTCGGACACACCCATCCGGTCCCGGTGAACATCGTCCTCTGCTCCCCGCACGCCGAACGGATGTCGTCCGACGTGCTGTTCCCGGAGCAGGTCGTGATCCTCGGCCGGAAACCGGTCTTCGTGCCCTATATGGATCCGGGCCTGACCCTGGCCCGGGCCGTGCAGCAGGAAATGCTGCGGCAGATCGAACGCGACGGGACCCCGCCGAAGGTGGTCTACCTCGGCAACCATGGCATCTTCGCCCTCGGCGGGTCCGCCGCGGAGGTGCTGCAGATCACGGCCATGGCGGTGAAGGTGAGCCGGATTCTCGGCGGGGCCCTCACCATCGGCGGGGTGCGCGCCCTTTCGGAGCACGACGTCGCCCGGATCGACGGGCGACCGGACGAGATTTACCGGCGCCAGGTGCTGGCCGATACCGGGCAGAACGCCGGCTGCCAGGCGGGTGGCTCCCATGTCTAAGTCCCTGCAGGACCAGGTCGCTGTGATCACCGGCGCCTCGAGCGGGATCGGCCTGGCCATCGCCCAGGCCCTGGCCGCGGAGGGCGCGCAGCTGGTGCTCGGCGCCCGCTCGCAGTCGAAGCTCGACCAAGCGGCCGCCACCCTCGGCGAGGCGGCCATTGCTGTTCGCACCGACGTGACCAGCGCCGCGGACGTCGAGGCCCTGATGGGGACGGCGATCGGGCGGCACGGCCGGATCGACATCCTGATCGCCAATGCCGGCGTCTACACGGGCGGCGACTTCGCGGACGCCGATCAGGCCGAACTGCTCGGCCTGATCGATACCAACGTGGGCGGCATCGTCCGAACGGTGCACGCCGCACTCACGCACATGATCCCGGCCGGGAGCGGAAACATCGTGATCACCAGTTCGGTGGCCGGGCACCAGGTGACCTACTGGGAGCCGGTGTATTCGGCGTCGAAGCACGCCGTTCATGCGCTGACTCACGGTATCCGGCGCCAGTTGATCGGGACGGGAGTGCGAATCGGATCCGTCGCACCCGGTGTCGTCCTGAACGACCTGTGGAAGGTGACGGACGCGGCCGCGGTGGCGGCCGGCGTCGCGGCGGGAACCGGGCTGCAGTCCGAGGACGTGGCCGACGCCGTGCTGTACATGCTGACCCGGCCCAGTCACGTCAACATCCGAGACCTCGTCGTCCTGCCGGTCAACCAGGAGATCTGAGCAGCAGGTAACGATGACGCCGTAGCCCGAAGCGCAGGCCAGCCGCCATCCGTAACTGCCCGCCAGTGGGTCTAGCGGGGCTCGTCTGGCCTGAGCCCGTGCTCCGGCCCGTGCTCCGGCCCGTGGTCCGGCCGGTGTGGCCGACGCCGGCCCCGCGGCGGCGGGGGTGGCGGAGGGCCGTCCGGGGCGGCCCCGGGCCAGACCAGCAGGACCGGGCAGGCCGCGTGGTCCACCACGAAGCGGGCCGCCTTGCCCAGGCTCCTGGGCCCCGCCTGGGCTCCCTGGCGGCCCAGGATGAGCAGGTCCGTGCCGCGGGCCGCCTGCACCACCTCCTGCTCGGGACGGCCGCGGCGGCGCAGCTGGCGGGCCGGGCGGCCCAGCCGGGCGGCCGCGGCCTCCAGCACCTCGGTGGCGGCGGCCTCGGCCATGGCTTCTAGCTGCGCACCCGGCCCGGTCCCGGCCCGGCCCAGCAGCGCGGTGAACGCGCCCTGAGCCGCGTCCACCGCCCCGGTGTCGGTGACGTGCAGCAAGGTCACGTCATCGCCGGGCGCCCGGGTCAGCGCCGCGTCCACACACGCCATCCAGCTTTCCTCGGTCACCCACACGAGCACGGTCATGGGTCCAGTTTCCCGCCGGATATAGAGTTGCGCGACGCAACCGGGAACGGACACGCTGGCCTGATGGAAACGATCGGCGTCCAGGTCCGGCGGGCGCATCCGGACGAGTGGGCCACGGTCCGCCGTGTGCGGCTGGCGGCCCTGGCCGACGCCCCGGACGCGTTCGCCTCGACCCTGAGCCGCGAGCTGGGCCGGGGTGAGCCGCAGTGGCGGTCGCGGATCGGGGCGTGGCCCTGGTTCCTGGCCTGGCGCTCCGGGGTGCCGGACGGGCTGGTTGCCTCCGTCCCCGATCAGCCCGCCAGCGGGCCGGCCCGCGCGGGCCGGCGCGGCTGGCATCTCGTCTCGATGTGGGTCAGCCCGCAGGCCCGGGGAATGGGCGCGGGAGACCTGCTGGTCGGGGCGGTCATGGATCATGCTGAGCTGGCCGGCGCGCCCCGGGTGACCTTGTGGGTGGCCCTGGGCAACGCCCGCGCCCGTGCGTTCTACCAGCGGATGGGCTTCACCCCCACGGGCCGTCGGCAGGTCTACCCCCGGGACGGGGCCACCGCGCTGGAGGAGGAGGAACTCGCCCGGCCGGTCAGATCTGCAGCACCGCCCACAGTGCCACGGTGATCAGGACCAGCCCCGCGGGCACGGTGAGGAGCCCGAGCCGGGTGAACTCACCCAGGTCCGTAGGGTGGTCACGGTCCGCCAGTAGGCGCCGCCACAGCAGCGTGGCCAGCGAGCCGGCGTAGCTCAGGTTCGGGCCGACGTCCACCCCGATCAGCACGGCGAGCACCGGTCCCGGGCCGCCCAGCAGTCCCCGCCCCGCCAGCACGGACAGCAGCACCAGCACGGCGGGCAGGTTGTTCACCACGTTCGCGAGCAGGGCGGCCAGCCCGGCCAGGGCCAGCAAGGAGGGCAGCGACGATCCGGCCGGGATGAGCCGGGCCAGCGCGGCGCCCAGCCCGTTCTGCACCACCGCCTCGACCACGACCCCCAGGCCCAGGACGAACAGCAGGAACGGGATGCTCACCGCGCGCGCCAGCTCCGCCGGGCCGGCCTCCCCCCGGATCAGGCTCTTAGCGGCCAGGACCACCGCTCCCGCCGCGGCCGCCCAGGCCGGGTTCACGCCGGCCAGCGAGGTGAGCACGAACCCGGCCAGCGTGGCCACCACCGTGACCAGCGCGAAACGCGGGATCCGGGGGAGAGGTGCCTCCGCCGCGCGCGCTGCGCCCGGCGCGCCTGCGGCCAGGTCCCGGGCGAAGAACAACCGGAAGGCCGCATACTCCACGGCGATCGCCACCAGCCACGGCACCGCCATCAGCGCGCCGAAGTGAATCAGGGTCAGGCCGGCCACCGAGAACGCCAGCAGGTTGGTCAGGTTGGATACCGGCAGCAGCAGCGATGCCGAGTTGGCCAGGTGGGTGCACGCGTACACGCAGGGCTTGGGCCGGACCCGGAGCCGGGTCGCGGTGTCGTGCACCACCGGGGTCAGCAGCACCACCGTGGTGTCCAGGCTGAGGGCCGCCGTGGTGACCGAGGCCAGGCCGAACACGCCGCCCAGCAGGCGCACCGGGGAGCCC
>DATCFY010000209.1:0-5108 GCA_036509255.1 Streptosporangiaceae bacterium | reverse complement strand
CCTGCTCGCCCACCTGCCCGCCCTGGTCGCGCTGACCTGCGCCAGCGTCAACTCCTACCGCCGCCTGGCCCCGCAGATGTGGAGCAGCGCCTTCACCGTGTACGGCATGGACAACCGCGAGGCCGCGGTGCGCATCTGCTCACCCATGCTCGGCGACGCGGCCGGGACGGTGAACGTGGAGCTCAAGCCGTCGGATTCGAGCGCCAACCCCTACCTGGCCCTCGGGGCCGTGATCCACGCCGGCCTGGACGGCATCCGGCGCAAGCTGGACCCCGGCGAGGCCGTGAACGTGGATCCGGCCACCCTCAGCGACGCCGAGCGGGAGGCCAGGGGGGCGCACCGGCTGCCGGACTCCCTCAGGGCGGCGCTGGACGCGCTGGCCGCGGACGACTTGCTGATGGAGGCGATGGGGCCGCTGCGCCGCCAGGCCTACCTGGCGGTGAAGCACTCCGAAGTTACCGATTTCGCCGACCGCGACGCGGCCTGGGAGTGCTTCCAGCACTTCACCAAGATCTGAGCGTGATCTGGCCTTCGATCATGGCCAGCGCCGACATTTCCCGCGGAACGTGCGCCCAAAACGGGCAAAACACCTGCCGGGACGCACGGTCCGCGGGAAAAGTGGGCTGGAGGGGGAGGAGGTGGTGGAGGTGGCTGACCAGGGACCTGCCCCGGCCGGCCTGGTGGAGCCCTGGGTCGGCGCCCTCGCCCTGGTCGACCACCACGTCCACCCGGCGCTCGCGGCCGAGACGGGCCCGGCCGAGTTCGAGCGGCTGATCACCGAGTCGGACCGGCCGCTGCCACCCGGGCTGACCCAGTTCGACTCCCAGCTGGGCGTGGCGATCCGCCGCTGGTGCGCGCCGGTCCTGGACCTCGAGCCGTTCACCCCGCCCGCCGACTACCTGGCCCGGCGGTCCGCCCTGGGCCCGGCTGAGGTCACCCGGCGGCTGCTGCGGGCCACCGGGACCGCACATTTCCTGCTCGACACCGGCTACGTGCGGCCGGGCCTGCTCGACCTGCCCGGGATGCGGGAGGCAGCCAGCGCCCGGGCGGATGAGGTCGTCCGGCTGGAGAGCGTGGCCGAGCAGGCCGTGCTGGAGGGCGACCGCAGCGCGGCCGGGTTTGCGGCCCGGTTCGCATCGGCCCTGGCCCGCCGGACCAGGGCCGCGGTCGGGCTGAAGAGCATCGTCGGCTACCGGTTCGGCCTCGATTTCGACCCTGGCCCGCCCGCGGCGGCCGAGGTGACCGCGGCGGCGGGTGGTTGGCTGCGGCAGATCGAGGCCACCGGCCAGGTCCGGGTGGACGACCCGGTGCTGCTGCGCCACCTGCTGTGGACCGGGCTGGAGCTGGGGCTCCCGCTGCAGCTGCACACCGGGTTCGGGGATCCGGACGCGGACCTGCGCCGCTGTGACCCGCTGCTGCTGCGCGGCTTCCTGCGGCGGACCGAGCCTGCCGGCGTGCCGGTGATGCTGCTGCACTGCTACCCCTACCACCGGGGGGCGGGCTACCTGGCCCAGGCGTTCCCGCACGTCTACCTGGACGTCGGTCTGGCCATCAACTACACCGGCGCGCGGGCTGCCGCCGTGGTCGCCGAGTCGCTGGAACTGGCCCCGTTCGGCAAGCTGCTGTTCTCCTCGGACGCCTGGGGGCCGCCGGAACTGCATTACCTGGGCGCCCTGCTGTGGCGCCGCGCTACCGCCCGGGTGCTCGGTCAGTGGGTGGCCGACGGCGACTGGAGCCACGCCGACGCCCTGCGGGTGGCGGAGATGGTCGGGGCGGGCAATGCCCGCCGGGTGTACCGGCTGTAGCCGCTGGACGGCACGCCGGTCCGATCCGCAGATTACGGTGCTGCTAAGTATCGGAGTTACTCAAAGTGTGAGACAAGGAACACTGTGTGTCGGTTACCAATCGAGAGCATGGCATCACTACGCGTGTGCCGGTATGACAGGGTGAAAGTCGGTATGGCGGGCTGGGGAGGACCGGAGACCGTGGTGCACGCCAACAACTTCACCTACGGCCCGTTAACACCGGTGTTCGGCTTCGCGATGTCGAGCCTCGGCTGCTTCCTGGGCCTGCGCTGCACGACGCGGGCCCGCGCCTCGCACGGTGCCCCCGGGCCCGCTGGCTGCTGCTGGCCACGGTGTCGATCGCGACGACCGGGATCTGGGTCATGCACTTCGTGGCCATGCTCGGGTTCACCATTCCCGACCAGACGATCACCTACAGCGTGCCGGTCACGGCGGCGTCGATGCTGATCGCGGTCATCGTGGTGGGCATCGGCCTGCTCATCGTCGGGTTCGGCAGCTCGGGCTGGCGGACGCTGCTGATGGGCGGCCTGATCATCGGGTTCGGCGTGGCCAGCATGCACTACATCGGCATGGCCGCGATGAAGATGCCCGATACAGTCCGGTACAACAACGTCGTGGTCGTGCTCTCGGTGGCCATCGCGATCGTGGCCGGGACAGCCGCGCTGTGGGCCGCTCTCCGGCTGACCACCGTGGGGGCCACCCTGATCGCGTCGCTGATCATGGGCGTGGCGGTGAGCGGGATGCACTACACCGGCATCGCCGCAATGCACGTCTACGGCACGCAGAATCCCGGGATGCTGGCCAGCATGTCCGGCGGGGTCAGCGCCCAGACGTTCCTGCTGCCGCTCATCATCGGGATCAGCATCCTCGCCTTCATCCTCATCGTGATCATCTCGCTGTCGCCGACGGAAGCGGAAATGCGGGAAGACGCCGCCCTGATGGCCCACCTGTCCACCCGGCTGCCGGAACATCCCGTAGGGGCGCACCGGCCCGCCCGCCCAGGTGAAGAGCCTGGCGATCCCGCCGCCGGGCGCTGGTTCCGTCCCCGGGATTAGCTGGGCCAGCTTCGCGGCTGCTTAGCCAGCCATCGCGGAGATCCCATCCCACCTGTGCATATCCGTGCCCAAATCGGGAATTGCTCTCCGGGACGGTGCCTGCGTCCGGCTGGTCCGGCGACCGGGATATGGCCACCGGGATATGGCGGCCGGGAAATGAGGTACCCGGCTCGCAGGAACTGGCGGCGGGGGACCTGACCGCGGCCCAGGGGTGTGCCGCGAAGCTGCCAGCCCCCAGGACGGCCTGGGCGGAATCCCGAACTCCTGATCGCCGGGCACCGGGACAGGCGGTGCTGCCCGTCGCAGGAGGCGGCGGCGCTGCGCGTGACGCAATCCCCAGCCGGGCAGCTAGCTGAACGGGGGACGACTGGTGGCAACGGTGATCGCTGTGATCGCCGCCTTGCTCGCGGCGTTCTGCTTCGCGGTCGCGGCTCTCGTCCAGCAGACCGTGGCCCGGGCGACCGGGGCGGATGAGGCCATGCACCCGAGGCTGCTGCTGGACCTGGCCCGAAGGCCCCGCTGGCTGGCGGGGATCGCCCTGGACGCGCTGTCGTTCTTCATCCTGGCCCTGGCCCTGGCGTTCGGGCCGCTGGCGCTGGTCCAGCCGCTGGCCTCGCTGGACGTGCTGTTCGCGCTGCCGCTGATCGCGCGGCGTCAGGGTCGCCGGCTCACCCTGCAGGATGCGGTCGGCGCGGTGACGGTGGCGGCCGGGATCGTGATCTTCCTGACCGTGGCCACGCCCACGGGCGGGGTGAAGGTGCCCAGCCTGGCCGCGTGGGCTCCGGTGTTCGTCGCCGCGGGCGCGCTCAGCGCGGTGACCGCCCTGGCCGGGCTGCGGGTCACCGGGAAGGCCCGGGTCATCTGGCTGGCCGTGGCCGCCGGCTCGGTCTACGGGGTGCTGGCCGCGCTGACCAAGGCCACCGTGGACGTGGTGGCCAGCCACGGGGTGGGGGCCCTCGCCACCTGGGAGCCGTGGGCCCTGCTGCTATGCGGGATCGCGGGCGCGCTGCTCGGCCAGAGCGCCTACAGCTCGGGGGCGCTGTCCCTCAGCCTCCCGGTGCTGGACACCCTGGCCCCGATCGTCGCCGTGGTTATCGCGGCCACCGTGTTCGACGAGAAACTCGCCTCCTCGACCTGGCAGCTGGGCCTGCAGCTGGCCGGCGGCGCGCTCGCGGTCGCGGGCATCGCCGTGCTCAGCCGATCGTCGATCGTCACCGCCGAGACGGCGGAAGGCCGCGAACGGGCGGTGGCCCGGATGGGCGCCGCGGCGCTAGAGGGGGAGTGAGTACGCATACTGGACAGGAGCGCGTAAGAATGGCGTATGAGCAAGCAGCCACAGCCACCGCCCCGCGGGGATAAGCCGACCCCGACGGCGCCCCCGCCGCCGCCTGGGTGGCGGCACTGGCTGTGGCCGGCCGCGCTGATGGTGGCCTTCGTGCTGTTCTTGTTCCTGCCCCGGTTCGGCGGGGTGACCACGATCAACCTCAGCTACTCCTCTTTCATCAGCGACGTCAAGGCCCATGAGGTCAAGACATTCACGCTGGACAACAGCAGCGGATCGACCGCGCCGGCCACCGGCACGCTGAAGAACGGTAAGAACTACACCACGGTCATCCCGCTCCCGTTCGCCGGCACTTCGCTGGAGACCACGCTGCAGACTTCGGGCGTCGAGATCAACGCGGCCGCCCCGGGCAGCGGGCTGGGCACCGAAGTCCTCTACTGGATCATCCTGCTGGCCCCGTTCATCCTCGTGTTCTGGCTCATCCGGCGGATGGCCCGGGCCGGCGGGGCGGCCGGTGGCCCGCTCGGCGGGCTCATGGGGGTCGGCCGGGCCCGGGCCAAGGTCTTCGACGCCGAACGGCCGCAGACCAAGTTCTCCGATGTGGCCGGCTACGAATCCGCGAAACGGGAAATCAGCGAGGTCGTCGACTTCCTGAAACGCCCGGAGCGCTACCAGCGGCTCGGCGCCGTCGCCCCCCGCGGGGTGCTGATGGTCGGACCGCCCGGCACCGGCAAGACGCTGATGGCCCGGGCCGTGGCCGGCGAGGCCGAGGTGCCGTTCATCTCCGTGTCCGGCTCCAGCTTCGTGGAGCTGTTCGTGGGCGTGGGCGCGGCCCGGGTCCGCGACCTGTTCACCGAGGCGCGGAAGCGGGCTCCCTGCATCATCTTCATCGACGAAATCGACGCGATCGGCCAGCGCCGCGCGAGCGGCGGCGCGTATGTGTCCAACGACGAGCGGGAGCAGACC